>NZ_JANIET010000002.1:0-600000 GCF_024506435.1 Pantoea trifolii
TAGCTGAAGCTCATGCCCTGGCTGGCGTCGTCCCAGTAAATGGCGCGCATTTTGTTGAGATCGACCACGCCGCTGAAGTGCTCTTCCGCACCAATAGGAATGACGATCGGCACCGGATTGGCGTGCAGACGGTCTTTCATCATCTGCACCACGCGGAAGAAGTCCGCGCCCTGACGGTCCATTTTGTTGACGAAGGCGATGCGCGGCACATGATATTTGTTAGCCTGGCGCCACACGGTTTCAGACTGGGGCTGCACGCCGCCGACGGCGTCATACACCATCACCGCGCCATCAAGCACGCGCATTGAACGTTCAACTTCTATGGTGAAATCGACGTGTCCGGGCGTATCAATGATATTGATGCGGTGCGGCGTGAAGCTGCCGTCCATGCCCGGCCAGAAGCAGCTCACCGCTGCCGAGGTAATGGTGATACCACGCTCCTGCTCCTGCGCCATCCAGTCGGTGGTTGCCGCGCCATCGTGCACTTCACCTAACTTGTGGCTCATTCCGGTGTAAAACAGGATGCGCTCAGTGGTGGTGGTTTTACCGGCATCGATGTGCGCGGAGATGCCGATGTTGCGATAACGTTCGATGGGGAGGGTTCGGGGCATGATGCGTCCTTAGTCATTCGACTCGTTCTGCGGCGCGCACCATTGCCCACCGCTGCGCAACAGCCTAAACCTATTGTACGAGTAAATACGAACAGTTTGAGCCTTTTTTAAACATCGTTAAAATCTTGTATCTGATTCAGCATTAACGGGCTGGAAAGCCGTCGCCGGTCACTTTAAGGTAAGGCTTTCACTCTCAACGGGAAAATTGACCATGCGTATTCTGGTAGTCGGCGCCGGCGCCACCGGCGGCTATTTCGGTGCGCGTCTGGCGCAAGCAGGACGTGATGTGACTTTTCTGGTGCGCGAGCGCCGCTTTCAGCAGTTGCAGCAAACCGGTTTGGTGCTGAAAACGCCCACCGGCAGCGAAGTGATTCAGCCGCAGCTGGCGCAGGCCGGCTCGCTTTCGGGGCATTTTGACCTGATTATTTTGACGGTGAAAAGCTTCGCGCTGGATCAGGCGATGACCGACATCGCGCCCGCTGTCGGTCCGGACACGCTGATCATGCCGATCCTCAACGGTATGCGACATATCGATACGCTGCGCGCGCGCTTTGGCGACAAGGTGATTGGCGGCTTGTGCAAAATCAACGCCACGCTGGGTGAAAACGGCGAAGTGCTGCAGATGACGCCACTGCATATCCTCTATTACGGCGCGCTGGACGGTCACAACGATGCGCGTTTGCAGCGCGTGGATGAAGCGCTGCGTGCGGCGCAGTTTGATACGGTGTTTGCCGATAACATCATCAGCGAGCTGTGGGAAAAATGGTTGCTGCTCAGCACCTTGGGTGCGGTGTGTTGTCTCGCGCGCGGTAATACGCAACAGGTGCTGACGTCACAAGGCGGCGAAGCGCTGCTGCAAACTGTTTTTGGTGAAGTGTTGGCGGTGCTGAGCGCGGAAGGTTATCAGCAGCGCCCGGCGGTGACGGCGAAGATTTATGAGACGCTAAACAATCCCCAAGCAGCGATGACCTCGTCAATGTATCGCGATTTAACTCAGGGCTTTGAGATTGAGGCCGATCAGGTGATTGGCGATCTGCTGGTGCGCGGCGCACGCAGCGGCGTGGTGACGCCGTTGCTGAACGCGGTGTATGTCAATTTGCAGGTGTATGTGCAGGGTCGATAAAAAACGGGTCGCCAGGGATGGCGACCAAAATCTCATAACCGTGACTGCACGCCTGGCAACTGCTTCAGGCGTTGCCAGCCAGCTTCCACCGCTTCTGGCACCTCGACGTGGCCGAGGAAACCTTTGCCGCGCGGGCCGTAGCCATTTTCATCGTCACGCAAGCGCTGGATTTCACCCATCAGCAGCGACAGAAAACGCTCCATCGACCACAATCCCTGCGGCGGCGCACCGATGATGCGCAGCATGCCCGCGTCCATCATCACCTGCGGCACAAATACCGGCCAGCTGATAAATTCCGGTGCATCCGCACGATCGCGCCATTGATAGCGGAAGGTTTCCCAGGTGCGACGCTGCATCAGCGGATCCTGCACCAGCAGCACGCGCTGCGGCTGCCAGCTGTGCTCATCCAGCAGCTTTTGGCTGAAGGCGGCGTTTTCCCCGCAGTTGCATGAGGCGGTTTCCAGCAGCAGTAGATCGTCCGGCAGCGCGGCAAATACGCGGGCGACATCGCCCAGCAACTCGGCTTCGCTTTTGTCTTTACTATCAATTTGGCGATACAGCGGATGCGCCGCGAGCATCTCCACCAGCAGCGGCGTTGAGTGGCCAATGCCGCCGCTGATCAATAACGGCAGCTGATACTTTTTCGCCACGGCAATCACCGCTTCCACGTTCGGCAACACCGCGTGACCAGCGAGAATGGCTAAATCGATGTCGAGCGTGCCATCTTGTGGCATCTGATCCAGCGCCAGCCAGGCCGCCAAGGTATTGATATCCTGAATCTGATGGTTATTGAGTTGCATCCGGTTCTCCTCTTTATACCTTTGGCAGTGTAGCGGCTTAAGTGCGTGTCGGCAGGGAAAAATTTGCTACACTCGCAGCTTAATCTTCAGGAGAGATTCATGACTGCGCGCTCCGTAACCCTCGACGATGTTGCTCATCTGGCTGGGGTTTCTTATCAAACCGTTTCCCGCGTCCTCAACCATTCCGAGCAGGTTTCGCCGCGCACCCGCGCCAAAGTAGAAGCCGCAATGCAGCAGCTCAACTATGTGCCGAATCGTGTGGCGCAACAGTTAGCAGGGAAAAACACCCGCACGCTGGGACTTGCCACCAGTGATTTAGCCTTAATGGCGCCCGCCCAGATCGCTTCGGCGATTCAGCAACGTGCGGCAGCGCAGGGTTATCATCTGGTGATCGCCATGGCGAATCCCGACAGCGCGCCGCAGGACACCGTGAATGAACTGCTGGCGCAGCGCGTCGATGCGCTGCTGATCAACCTGCCGCTGGATGCCGCGCAGGCCGCGCAGATTCAACAACAGTGCGACAACAAACCGGTGCTGTTTCTCGACGTGGAGCGCAGCGCTGAAGTGGCGCAATGCCAGTATCAAAGCGAATCCGGTGCGCAGCAGGCGGTTGATCATCTGGTGGCGCTCGGCCATCGTCAGATTGGCGTGTTAAATGGCCCGGCAAGTTCTGCATCGGCGCGCGCGCGTTTCGCTGCGTGGCAGCAAGCGCTGGCCGCGCATCAACTCACGCCATTCTGCGTGCTGAGCGGTGACTGGAGCGCGGCATCGGGCTATCAGGCGCTGCTGGCGCAGTTACCTGACCGTCTGCCGCAGGCGCTGCTGGTGGCTAACGATCAGATGGCGCTCGGCGCGATGCGCGCGCTGCATCAGCATGGCGTGAGGATCCCAGCGGAGATTTCGCTGATTGGTTATGACGATACAGCGGAAAGCGCGTGGTATCAGCCGCCGTTAACTACCGTGCGTCAGGATCTGCAGCAGTTGGGCGTGGTGAGCGTTGATCGCTTGCTGGCTCAGCTGGAAGGCGGCGATGTGACAGAGAAGACGCTGGAAACCGAGTTAGTGTTGCGGGAAACTACGGCAGCACCGCTGCAGGATGAAGTGGATGTGGCGGAGATTGCGCAGCAGTTGCAGGTTCTGGCACGCAAGTTGAAGCGCACCTCATAAATAGGTGAGGTGCGCCTGGCCGCCATGAATTTCGTAATGCTTGTCAATCGGTCGCCATAAATGGCGACCCTACGAGAGCGCGAGTTTTACGGCGTCTTCGGCGTGGATCAAGGTGGTATCGAACAGCGGAACGCTGGCGTCCTCAGCTTTCACCAGTAAGGTGATTTCGGTGCAACCAAGAATGATCGCCTCTACGCCCTGCTCCACCAG
This sequence comes from Pantoea trifolii, assembly GCF_024506435.1. NCBI lineage: Bacteria > Pseudomonadati > Pseudomonadota > Gammaproteobacteria > Enterobacterales > Erwiniaceae > Pantoea > Pantoea trifolii. Next base: position 3,912 of record NZ_JANIET010000002.1, read on the forward strand.
CTCGGCAATAATCTTGCGGTATTGCGCGCGTGATTCATCGCGGATCACGCCAAGACAGAGTTCCTGATAGATGATGTCGTGCACCACTTTGCGGCCTGCTGCATCGGGCACCAGCACCTCAATTTCCGACTGATTAAGCCGACCTTTGTAAAATTCCTGCTCCATGGTGAACGCTGTCGCCAGCAAACCGACTTTTTTAACGCCCGCCTGACGAATGCGCTGTGCGGTGGCATCGGCGATATGCAGCAGCGGAATGCTCACCGCATCGGTGATCTGCTGCGCGACTTTGTGCATGGTGTTGGTACAGAGCACGATGAAATCTGCGCCGCCTTTTTCCAGGCTAACAGCCGCTTCTGCCAGAATCTCACCCGCTTGTTGCCACTCGCCTGCGGCCTGCAGTTTTTCAATTTCATGGAAATCGACGCTGTACATCAGGCTGCGCGCGGAGTGCAATCCGCCCAGCTGCTGCTTCACCTGCTCATTGATAATACGGTAATAGAGCGCGGTGGATTCCCAGCTCATCCCGCCAATCAAACCAATCATTTTCATCTGCTTAACTCCGTTTTAAACATGCTGTTCAGCACTGTACGAGATTTCCGGCCAGCGCGCCGCAGGAAACAGCGATAAACGAATATTGAACAGGTGGAACATCGGCGCAAACAGCGTGTTCTCCCGCAGCGCCGCCGCTTCCAACCGTAGCAACAGCGTGTTCAGTTCCGCCAGCAATTCCGGCTGCGGCGTGGTTTGCAGCGACTTCAACCGGCGCTTAAGAAACTGGCTTAGCTCATGGAACATCGCCGCGCTTTCGATGTGATGCGCCAGCAGCAGCTCACGATGACGCGTGTAATAGTCGTAACAGTTTGCGCCCAGCCAGGCTTCAGCAATCAGATTGCCGCCGGAGACCAACTCCGGCACCGGATCAACACGCTTACGCGGCAGAATAATGTTGACCTTATCCAGCGTGCGCGAAACAAACTGCTGACGCGCCGTCAGCGTGACGCTGTTGAGCCGCACCGTGGCGATAAAATGCAGCAGCTCGCGGATACCTTTGCGTACCGCACGTTTGGCGGTCCATGACGGGCGCTTGTTGCGGATCAGCGCCGTAATTACCACCGCGAAGGTAATGCCCACCAGCGTCGAAAGGATAGCGTTCACTATAAGCTGTAAATCGGGCTTGAAGTTGTGGCTCATGCCAATCAAGCCAGGAATCTGCGTGGCAACAATCAGGCCAATCAGGTTGGTCGACGGATTGGCGATAACCAATCCCAGCGCCAGCAAGCCCGGCGCAAGGCAGATCACCAGCGCTTCGAAGGTCACCGCCTGCGGAATCAGCAAGGTGATATACAGCAGGCTGATCATTACGGAGATCAGCACCCCTTTCAGGAACAGCTTCATCGGTGCAATTGGGCTGTCCATGCCGGCGAAGAAGGAACACAGCACCGCCGCCATCATCGGCGCGGTGGCACCATCCACCCAGCCGCTGCCGATCCAAAACACGCAGGTGACGAAGGTGGCGATAAAGGCGGTAAACGACGACAGCAGCAACAAACCTTTATCGACGTGTTTATGCGCACGCGCCATCTTTCCGGCTTTCACCGCAGGTGTCCACTCACTCACACGCTCGCTAACGCTTTGGTAGGCATCGACGATGCGTACAAAGTTGAGTAGGCGCTCGAGCAATCCCATCAGCAGAATGCTCTCTTCGCTGTTGAGCCTGCCCTCTTGCCACGCCCGTTTCAGCTGCTCTTGCGCGTGGCTGAGCTTGTCGCGCACCGGCAGCTGATCTTCCCCGTTTAGCCACAGCAAGAATTGCTGGAAGACTTCAGCGATGTAGTCGGGAAAACGGATTTGCTGCTGCGCCAGTAGATTGAGGCGTGATTCGATGGCCGTCAGCGTGGGGATGAAATAGGAGAGATGCTGATATTGCACGCTGACTAAGCGCACCAGACGCCGCGCGGCATCGCCTTCGTACACACAATGCGTGATGAGCGTTTCGACGTTAAGCGGATAGTTGGCCATCTGAATCAGGATATCTTCGCGCTCGACCGACTTCTCAGCGGGCATCGCCGTGACCAGATCGCTGCACAGTTTGCGCGCGTTCTGATACCACAGGTTAACGCTCTGCTCTAACAGATTACGCATCGAGACCGGCCACAGCAGGCGATGCACCAGGCTGCTGCAAACAATCGCCACGGTGATCTCCTCAACGCGGGAAATCACCGTGTAGGTGATGGCCGAGGGCGAAACCACGTCGGGAAAACCCATGATCGCCGCGCTGTAACCCGCCAGCATAAACACGTAGCTCTTTGGCGTGCGGTCGTGCAGCGAAAGATAGAGGCAAACCGCTACCCACAGCGAGATGCACAGGCTGAACAGCAGCGGATCCTGCACCGTGGCGGGATAGATCAGCAGCGTAAAAAAACCGCCCAGCAGAGTACCGAAGAAACGAAAAACCGATTTCGATACCGTCGATCCCGAATAGAGCTGCGAGGCAACGTACACTGTAGTCAGTGACCAGGCCGGTTTGTCGAGATTGAGTTCCAAAGCAATGTAAAAAGCCAGAAAGGCAGCAAGACAGGTTTTGGCAGAAAACAGCACTGCGCTTCGTGAAAACCACTTCATAGAACGGGTAAAACCTTATGCAGGCAGCGGAATGACTTATCCTGACAGAAGCATTTAGCAATGGCATTTTGATTTGTTATACAAATTATTACCGTGCTAATTATGTGGGCATCTATGGAAATCCGAACCTTGTTTGCTGATTACAGTGAATGATCCAGATCACATAAATAATGGTTATAAGCGATCAAAATTAATTATTTATTGGTTATATAACAGCTTTGCTAAGGTGGCAAAAAAACCACACGAGAACCACCATGAAAGCAAAAATTTCAGTCCTGAGCGTTTTAGCTCTCAGCGTTAACCTGCTCTCCACACACGCCTTTGCCGCTAACCCAGAAACCGTCACCATCGGCTATCAGAAAGCCAATATCTTTGCTCTGCTAAAATATCGCGGCACGCTGGACGAAACCTTTAAAAAGGAAGGCATCGCTATCCGCTGGGTCGAATTCCCGGCGGGTCCGCAGATGCTAGAGGGCTTAAACGTCGGCAGCATTGATTTGGCCGCTACCGGCGATGCGCCGCCCGCCTTCGCGCAGGCCGCGAAAGCCGATTTGATCTATCTCGGTCACTCTCCGGCTAACCCGAAAACGGAAGCCATCGTGGTGCCGAAAGACTCTGCAATTAAAAGCGTGGCGGATCTGAAAGGCAAACGCGTCGGTCTGAACAAAGGCTCTGACGTTAACTATCTGCTGGTGAAAGCGCTGGAAGATGCGGGGCTGAACTACAAAGACGTGACGCCGGTGTATCTGCCACCCGCCGATGCGCGCGCGGCGTTCCAGAAAGGCGCGATTGATGCGTGGGTGATTTGGGATCCATACCTGGCAGAAGTGGAAGCCAACGCCGGTGCGCGTGAAATCCGTAACGCGGAAGGATTAGTGCCGCATTACACTTTCTATCTCGCCAGCCGCCCGTTTGCGGAAGGCCATCCTGATACCGCGAAACAGGTGGTTGATGAGCTGAGCAAACTCAGCGATTGGGCCAACAAGAACCCGGATGACGCGGCCGCGATTCTGTCGAAATCTACCGGCCTGGATAAAGCCATCTGGCAAACCACCATTAAACGTCTGCCTTACGGCGCGTCGCGCATGACCCCGCAGGTGTTTGATGAGCAGCAGGCGTTAGCGGATACCTTTACGCGCGTGGGTCTGTTGCCAGTGAAAGTGGATGTGCGCAGCGCGACCTGGTCGCTGGATAAGAAGTAAATCATTACCAACAACAAGGTCGCCATGAATGGCGACCCTACATGCCCGGTGCCGATTCATGCGCACCGGTTTTTATCAGCCCTCGCCTCTGCCAATCTGCCAAATCCCCGTCGGGGCGGCGCCATTCACTTTCCAATCGCCGATATCGCGCGCTTTGTACACCACCGGATTATGTGACGATACGGTTCGCGCGTTACGCCAGTGACGATCCAGCGCTTTGCTGACGCGCGTATCGGATGCGCCCAACGCGTTGAACAGTTCGGTAGCAGCGCGTGTTACCAGTTCGCTGGCGATCACCTGCGCCTGGCCCGCTTCGGCTTCGGCCAGCACATTCGCTGCGGCAACTTGCGCTTCATCGCTGCTCAAGTGGGCAACGTATGCTGATTGCAGTGAATGTGTCGCGCGGATCACCGTGGCTTCTACCGCAAACGCCAGGCTGGTGATTTCCCCGATCACCTGCAGAATCTGCGCATCCTGACGCACAACGCCGCCGTTGCCGTGGCTGTAAACCCGATTTCGCGCCGCCACCGCTTGCGCACCATCGCGCGCCACCGCACGACCAATTCCCGCCAGCGTTGCCAGTAACACATGCTGGTAGAAGGCGGTTTGATAACGGAATCGCGTAGCGAAATCGTAGACGTGTTCCTGCTCAACATGGGCACTGTCAAAACGCGTGGTGCCGCTGCCGGTTAAGCGCTGGCCAAATCCGTCCCAATCGTCTTCACGCGTTACGCCGGGTTGGTGGGTGTTCACCAGAGCGATGACATCGCCCTGGTTATCGTTGCGGCGCGCATAGACGTCAATCCAGTCGGCGAACAGTGCGCCGGTGCTGTAAAACTTCTCGCCGCTGAGCGTCCAGCCGTTTTCGGCAGACGTGATGCGCGTGATGACATCGCCGAGTTTTACCGCGCCAATTTCCGTCCAGCCGCTGCCCACCAGCTCGCCATCAATAAAACGGCCAAACCAGCGATCGCGTTCCGCGCTGTCCGGCTGGTTCAGCCGGTCTTCAACAAAGGCAAAATGGGCGCGCAGCGCCTGAGGCAGATTCGAGTCGGCTTCTGCCAGTTCAGTTAACAGCTGGAACAGCTGCGGCAGCGATGCGCCCCAACCGCCCTTCTCTTTTGGAATGCGCACCGTGCCGAATCCCGCCTCTTTCAGCCAGTAAATCGGCTGATGCGGCAAAATACGTTCGCGCTCACGCGCCACCGTTCCTTCAGCGATGCGCGCGAAGATGGGTCGGAAGTGCGCTGCCAGCGCCGCATAATCGGTACCTGTTGCCAGTAAACTCATGGTAACTCCTGATGTGAAAGATCGTCGATGTCATGCAGCGTGGGCTCGTGGCGCACCGCCAGCAGGAAGAAGATTGGGATGATCGCCGCTAGCGAAACCACCCAGAACATGTTGGTGCCGAGCGCGGCCTGCAGAATCGGCAGGATGAACAGCGCTAACGCACTGCCAATGCCGGAAAGTGCGCGGCTGAAGCCCACGCCAGTGGCGCGAATCGAGGTTGGATAAGAAAGTGCCGGATAGACCATCAGCTGCGCGCCCGGCCCGAAGCCTTCAGCAAACAGCCACAAACCGAGCATCAATACCGCAAAGACAATTCCAGCGATGGCTTCTGGATGACCAATCAACGCCAGCGCGATCAGCGCAAAGAATTGCAGCGCAAAGCCAGCGATGGCGACGTGGCGCGACGGATATTTCCATGCCAGACGCATGCCGAGCAGACCGCCGGTGAAGGCGAACAGCGCGTTGAGTCCCAGCGAGGCCGAGATGGTTTCAAACACACCCGCGCCGAGGAACTGCGCCAGAATCGACGGCAGGAAGAAAGCAATGGCGGTGTATTCAAACGAGATACAGATGTTCATCACGCCCGCAACGATGGTGCGTTCGCGCCACGGTTTCTCAAACAGCACGCGGAAACTCACTTTCGGTGCCGCAGCAGCCGGTGGCGCTTCGTGTTCCGCTTCGTGTGCGTGGATACCGTAGGAATCACGCAGGATGCGCACCGCCGATTTCAGATCGCCCTGATTCGCCGCCCACAGGGGCGATTCGTTCATGAATTTGCTGCGCACAGCGATGATCAGCAGCGCCGGTACCGCACCGAACAGCAGCGACGCGCGCCACAGCCAGTCAAGATGCTCTTTTGGCAGCAGGAAGTAGAGCGCGAAGATCAACAGGAAGCACAGCGTTGACGCGGCGTACCACATCGGGCACCAGGCTGCGAGTCGCGCGGCTTTGTTGCCTTTCCCGGCGAATTTGGAGAACTCCGCCAGATACGACATCGCCACCGGCAGATCGATCCCAACGCCAACGCCCATCAGGAAACGCGCGCCAATCAGCACCCAAACATTCGGCGCCAAGCCCGCCGCAATCGCTGAAACCACAAAGAACAGCATGTCGGCCATAAACACTGAATAGCGGCCATATTTATCGGTCAGCCAGCCGCCCACCAGATTGCCAACAATGGTGCCAACCATAATTGAGGATGTGACTAAGCCGGTGAGCAGCGGCGAAAGTTGAAACTCGCGCACCACATCATCGATGCCGTACGACAGCGTGGTGAGATCGTAGGCGTCGAGAAACACGCCGCCGAGCGCGAGGAACACAATCATACGCGCGTAGTTGTCATTTTTGGTGCGAGTGTTGATCAGTCTTGCCACGTCACTGACCGAACGTACCGGTTCAGAAACCGGAATGGTGTTTTCTAAAGGAAGAGAACTCATAACGCCTCACGTTGTTGTTTTGTAGTGCAGGTGAGGTTGTTATAAGCGTTTTTTTAGCGGTACCAAAACAACAATTCTTGATATTAATTTACATTAAAATCAATTAGATAATTGAATTTTCGCCAACACAAAAACCCGGACACGCCTGACGCGTCCGGGTATGCAATCAGCAAAAACTTACTCGGCTGAGACCGGCACCAACACCCCTTTTACCAGCGGATCGTCGGTGGTCTTCAACCACTGCTGGACGCGCGGATCGGAGAAGGCTTTTTTCAGCTTCTCAATATTTTCCTGGTCCAGGTAAGGCGTGCCAATCACCAGCTGTGAGGCGAAAGTACGCGGTGCAGGTGGGAAGAGAATGCCTTTTTCGCGCGGCACTTTACCGGCGTCGAATTGCGAGACGTAACCAATTGCCGCATCCACCGAGTTGAGTGCACGCGGCATGGTCAGCAGATCGAGTTCTTTAAATACGAAGCCGTGCGGATTGCCAACAATGTTCTTCAGTTTGGCCGTGCGCGGCTCAACGTTGGGATCGAGCGTGATTAAACCCTGACGCGCCAGCAACCATAATGCCTGGCCCTGATTGGCGCCGTCATCCGGCACCACGATGGTCGCGCCCTGCGGCAGATCCGCCACCGATGTGTAGCGATCGGAATAAATACCAAACGCCCACTGGAACAGCGGCAGCGTTGAAGTCAGCGCAAAGCCGTTGGCATCCACCACTTGCTTCAGCCACCATTGGTGCTGATATATCGTCGCAGCATACTGCCCTTCCGCTACCGCGCGGTCGGCTTGCACCGGATCCTGCACGCCCACCGCTTCCAGCGTCAGGCCGTAATCCGGCGCGATGTGCTCACCAACGTATTCGATCAGCTTCTGCTCGCCGGCCATCGCCGGTTCAAAATGCACCTTCAGCGTGGTACCAAATACCACCGCCTGCGCCTGTTGGCCGCGCCAGAACCAGCCGCCTGCTGCGAGTACAACGACCACTATAATCAGTAGCAGCCACGGCCAGCGGCGGGTTTTACGCAGTTCGAAATCTTGTGTTGTCATAACGATGTCCCCTGAGGATGGCGTAATGCGGTGACCAAACGGTCGCCGAGAAATTGGATGGTTTGAATGAGGGCGATTAGCACCACGATGGTGGCGATCATGATGTGGTTGTCGAAGCGCTGATAGCCGTACACCACCGCCAGATAACCGATCCCGCCCGCGCCGATGGTGCCGGCAATGGCGGAGTACTCAATCATTGAGATCAGGTTGAGTGTCACCGCCGCAACAATCGCCGGTAGCGCTTCACTGAGTTGTGCCGAGCGGATGATTTGCCAGCGCGAACCGCCACATACCAAACCTACCGCCGTGACTTCGCCGGGCAGCTCACGCAGCGCGTTGTCCACCAGACGGCCAAAGAACGGAATGCCGGCGGCGATCATCGGCACAACGGCAGCGGGAATGCCGATGGTGGTGCCGGTGAGCCAGAAGGTGAACGGAATGATGGCCGCCATCAGTACCAGAAACGGCAGCGAACGCCCCATGTTCACAATCCAACTCAGCACCCGGTTAATACCGCGATGCGGAAACAGGCCGCGCATCGAGGTGTTAAACAGCACCACACCGACGATGCCGCCGAAGGTGACCACAAACAGCATCACGATCACCACCATCAATGCGGTTTCGCCCAGAGCGGGCAGCATCAACGCCGGGATTTCTGGCCACGGCGTATCCTGACTTATCACTGATACGCTCATACCGCCTCCCGCAATGGCAACACGCTGCCGGAAACGCTGGCAACTAAGCCCAGTTGTTCCAGCTGCGACAGCAAGCGTGCCAGCGGCACGCGCTCATGCTGAAAGTGAATGCCCACCTTGAGGCGGCCGGCTTGCAGACCGTTTACCAGCTCAACATGCGCACCGAGCAGATCAATACGCAAACCAAACTGCTGGCTGAGGCGCGATATCCAGTCGCTGGCGACCGGGACATCGGTGCGATAGCTGAGCTGCAACACCAGTTCGGCATCGCCCGCCTGCGCCGCCAGCGGGAACAGGCGCTGTCCCAATAGAGAATCCGGCTGCGCCAGCAACTCTTTCACCACGCCGTACTGCACGATTTGGCCGTCGCGAATTTCCGCTACCGCATCAGCCGCCTGACGCACCGCATCCATTTCATGGGTGATCAGCACAATCGCCAGCTTGTAGTCATCTCGCAGTTTTTTCAGCAGGTCGAGTACGGTGATGGTGGCTTCGGGATCGAGCCCTGAGGTGGCCTCATCCGCCAGCAACACCGAAGGGCGCAACGCCAGCGCCCGCGCGATGCCTATACGCTGCCGCTGACCACCGGAAAGCTGGCCGGGATAGGCTTTAGCTTTGTGGCTGAGGCCAACGCTGTCCAGCAATTCGCCCACACGTGCGGCGATATCGCGCTCCACCACGCCGAGATAGTGCAGCGGCAAGGCGATGTTCTCCCACGCGGTTTTGCGTTGCAGCAGCGCGGAAGACTGGAACACGGTACCAATTGAGCGACGCGCCTGACGCAGCGCTTCGCCATCCAGCCGCGAGAGATCGCTGCCGTTAACGCGGATGCTGCCGGCGCTCGGTTGTTCCAGCAGGCTGATGCATTTCGCCAGCGTCGATTTACCCGCGCCGCTCGGCCCAACAACGGCGGTAATGTTGGCTTGCGGCACCTGCAGGCTGATGGATTTCAGCACCTCGGTGATGCGGCCGTCGGGCGCGCGATAGTGTTTGCTGAGGTTATCTATTTCGATCATGAGACCTCCTGCAGCGTGGAGGCTTTAACGCGATAACCCGCGCCCGGATGCGGTGCCTGCAGCTGCGGCCCGGCGGCGAATAACTTCTCGCGCAGCGTGCCCTGCGCATACTCTTTTTTGTAGACGCCGCGTTTTTGCAGTTGCGGGATCAGCAGCTCCACCACATCTTCAAAGGTTTCATGCGTCAGTGCGTAGGCGAAGTTGAAGCCATCGACGTCGGTCTCTTCGACCCAGCTTTGCAACTCATCCGCGACAGTTTCCGCGCTGCCGACAATCAGCGGACCAAAGCCGCCGATACCGACCCAATCCGCTAGCGCTTTTACCGTCCACTGACGATCGGGATCGGCGGTGGAGAAGGTTTCGACCGCTGATTGAATGGCGTTGGTGTGGATATATTTCAGCACCTGATCCGGCTGATACTGGCCGAAGTCGATGCCGGTCCAACCCGACACCAGCGCCAGCGCGCCTTCATAACTGACCCAGCTGGTGTACTCTTTCCACTTCGCCTGCGCCGCCAGATCGGTTTCGCCGACAATCACGGTTTGCAGATTGAAGATTTTGATGCTGTAAGGATCGCGCCCCGCTTCCGCCGCACGGCGGCGAATATCGGCGACAGTTTTCTTCAGCAGCACTTTTGACGGCGCAGCAACAAACACGCATTCGGCATGTTCTGCCGCAAACTGTTTGCCGCGACTCGATGCGCCCGCCTGATACAGCACCGGCGTGCGCTGTGGTGACGGTTCGCACAGGTGAATCCCCGGTACGTTGAAGAAAGTGCCCTGATGATTGATGGGGTGGATTTTGCGCGGGTCGCTGAAGATGCGGCGTTCACGGTCACGCAATACCGCATCTTGCTCCCAGCTGCCTTCCAGCAGTTTGTACACCACTTGCAGATACTCGTCGGCGTAATCGTAGCGGCTGTCGTGATCGGTCTGAGTTTTATGCCCAATGTTGCGCGCCCCGCTCTCCAGATACGAAGTAACGATGTTCCAGCCGATGCGGCCTTTGGTCAGGTGATCGAGCGTCGATAAGCGGCGCGCAAACGGATAGGGATGTTCAAACGACAGCGACGCGGTGAGACCAAACCCGAGATGTTCGGTGACCAGCGCCATCGGCGTAATCAACGCCAGCGGATCGTTGACCGGCACCTGCGTCGCCTGGCGGATTGCCGCATCGCCGTTGCCGTTCAGTACGTCGTAAACGCCGAGCACGTCGGCGATAAACAGGCCGTCAAACTTGCCGCGTTCCAGCAGGCGCGCCAAATCGACCCAATACTCCAGATCTTTATATTGCCAGGAACGGTCACGCGGATGCGCCCACAAACCCGGCGACTGGTGTCCGACACAGTTCATATCAAATGCGTTCAAGCGAATTTCACGTTGCGATGGCATAGCAATCTCCATAGCGAGGCCGTGATCGTGTTACGACCCGGCGTTCGTCAGTTAATTTTTAGGATGTTGAGAGATTAAAGCGCTGAAGGGGGACATCGCTCGGCATGAGCGATTTGCAGTTCTTGTAAAATATGCCTCGCCACAGCGGCGGCGTGATCGGCGACCTGCGGCAATCCCATCAGTTCACCGAAGCGCGCTCGCGCAGCGGGACCGACGACAAACAGTCGCGCGTTGGGTTGGCCGGTGAGATTGAGCGTGCGCGACTGGCTGTCGACATCAATACCAAAACCGAGCAGGTCTGCGCGAATTAACCCTTGCTGACTCAGCGATTGCAACAATGGCTGGCTGGCGGTTAAGGCTTCATGGCCGGGACCGGTGGTGACAATCAGATGATCGAGGCGATGGGTTTCGCTGGCGCCAACGCGCGTGCGTAGCGTGATTTGCAGTTGTTTGCCGAGATCGGAGATTTCGCAAAGGCGCGCGGCCAGCACCTTCAGACTGCCCTGTTGACGACGTGCGTTGATCACCGCAGACACCTGCGGCGCGATGCGATAGCGATGTACGTCCCACCACGAGCGCAAATGACGGACAAAGCGCTGCTGCTCGCGCAAAGGTAGCGATTGCCAGATATCCTGACCTTGCACTCGCACCTGATCAAGCACGCGCTGCCACGGCAAATCCTGTTCAGCGGCACGCGCGACCTCGGCGCGAATATGTCGTAGCCACAGACGCGCGCTGGACGCATCCTCCGGGGCTAACGTCCATTCAGGCCATTCACCGCTCAGATTGTCGCGTGAGAGCTGCCCACGGCGCGAGAAGGCGATTAACGGGCCACGATGCTGTCTGGTGCCCAATGAAGCCACCACGTCCGCCATGCTCAAGCCGGTACCGATAATCGCCACCGAGGATTGAGGATCGATGGCGTCTAATACGCCGTGCTGCCACGGATTGGCAATCAGCGCCGGATGCGCCGAGAACGGTTGCAGCGCACGCGGCAACGATGGTGGTGGATGACTGATCGCTAACGCCAGTACATCACCCCGCAACGTTTCGCCGTTGCTGAGCAACAGCTGCTCGCCTTCCCAACCTATGGCGCTGGCCTGAACATGGCGCAGCGTGACGTGCGGATACGCCTGCGCAGCTTGCGCAAACTGGTCTGCCAGATAGCGACCGAACAGGCTGCGCTGCGGATAAACTGCGCCGTCTTCACAGTGCGCTACTGAGTCCAGTGAACATTCCGGCTGTTGGCGATACCAGCGGTCAAACGCGCCCTGCTCTTCACCGCTTAACTGCATGCGCGAAGCGGGCACGTTGATGCGGTGCGCGGGCTCCTGCGTGGAATAGGCAACGCCGCCGCCGAGACTGGCGCGCGGTTCGACCACTGTAATCAGTAATCTGCTCGATGAGGTTCGTGCGAGATGAATTGCCAACGCTGTGCCACTAAAGCCACCGCCAACAATGATTACCTGTGTCGTTGCCATTGCCTTCTCCTGCATTAGCTGGCGCTCGTCTGTTTCGAAGGTCGCTTATCGCCACCAATGGTTTCACCAAACGGCCCGGTATTAATGGTGCGTTCACGCTGCTGTTGCGCATTCGCCAGTGGCAGCAGCGGCAACAACAATTCGGCCACGCGATGCGCTTCTTCAAGATGCGGATATCCAGACAGAATAAAATTGGTGACGCCCAACGCCTGATATTCACGGATACGTTCAGCCACTTGCTCAGGGCTGCCGACCAGCGCAGTGCCCGCGCCACCGCGTACCAGACCAACGCCAGCCCAGAGATTCGGCGAGATATAAAGATTGTCGCGCGAACCTTGGTGCAATGCGCTCATCCGCGCCTGACCGGCAGAATCCATACGCGCAAAGATTTTCTGCGCCTGCGCAATAGTCTCTTCATCAAGATGGCCAATCAACTTATCTGCCGCCGCTTTGGCTTCTTCTTCGGTCTCGCGCACAATAACGTGCAAACGAATGCCGTATTCCAGTTTACGTCCGCGCTGTTGCGCACGCGCGCTCACCACTTCCAGCTTCTCGGCAACCTGCGCTGGCGGCTCGCCCCAGGTGAGATAGGTATCGATCTGTTCCGCAGCCACATCAATCGCCGCCTCTGATGAACCACCAAAATAGAGCGGCGGACCATTCTCCTGCACCGGCGGGAACAGCACTTCCGCACCTTCGACGTGGATATGTTTGCCTTCGTAATCCACTTTCTCACCGCGCATCAGGCGGCTGTAGACATCGAGGAATTCTTTGGTGACATCATAACGTTCACTGTGGTTGAGGAAAATGCCGTCGCCTTTGTTCTCGACAGGATCGCCACCGGTCACCACGTTAATCAATAAACGTCCTTCAGACAGACGATCAAGCGTGGTCGCCATGCGTGCTGCCAGCGTTGGCGGCTGCAGGCCAGGACGTACCGCCACTAAATAGCGCAGACGTTTGGTGATGGGCGCTAACGCCGAGGCAACCAGCCAGGAATCTTCGCAGCTTTTGCCAGTGGGAATTAATACGCCATAGAAGCCAAGATTGTCGGCGGCAAGTGCCACTTGCTGTAAGTAGGGTAAATCGACCGGGCGTCCGCCTTGCGTTGTGCCGAGGTAGCGTCCATCACCGTGCGTCGGTAAAAACCAGAAGACATTAATTTTATCGTTCGCGGAATCGGCCATTATGCTTTTCCTATATAACTTTATTAAAAAATGATCATTTTGAATTGCTTATTTGGTTATATAGCTGTTAGCAGAAAGCGTGCCAGGTTGTTGATTAGCGTGTAGTGCCGTATTTCAGAGGGTTAGCGTTGTTGCTTTCTTCATATCGAGTTGCAATTGCAACTCTGACGCAACAGCTATTGCTGCATATGCAACTGCTTATGCTTTTTACATGGTGTTAATAGTCGGCGTGAGCATTTAGCGTAGCGATATGCTCGTTACCGGACTCAATGCCATGCTAACCAACTTTAATAATCACACTGATTCACCGCGCTTAGTCGATCCCGCTTCTCTGGCGTTTCAATCGCTGCTGGATAAATTCGCCCCCACGGATGCCACCGTGCTGATTGTCGGCGAAACCGGCACAGGGAAAGAAGTGGTGGCGCGCTATCTGCATCATCATAGCCAGCGGCGTCACGGCCCTTTCCTGGCGGTTAACTGCGGCGCACTGACAGAAAGTCTGGCTGAAGCTGAGTTGTTCGGCCATGAGAAAGGCGCTTTTACCGGCGCGACGCAGTCTCATCCCGGCTGGTTTGAATCCGCGCAAGGCGGTACCTTGCTGCTGGATGAGATTGGTGAGCTTAGCCCTTCACTGCAGGTTAAATTGCTGCGCGTGTTGCAGGAGCGCGAGATTACGCGAGTGGGCTCGCGCAAAGCGATCAAGGTGGATGTGCGGGTTATCGCGGCTACGCATGTGGATTTGGCGCAGGCGATCCGCGAGCGACGCTTCCGCGAAGATCTGTTCTATCGCCTGAATATTGCGGTGGTTCCGCTGCCGCCGCTGCGTCAGCGTCGTGAAGACATTCCTCTGCTGGCGCAACATTTCCTCGCTCTCTACGCACGAAGCTTAGGCCGTCCGGCACGTCGTCTGTCACCTGATGCACTTGAGGCGCTGCGCGAATACAGCTGGCCCGGCAATATCCGTGAACTAGAGAACACGCTGCACAACGCTGTGTTGTTGAGCCGCGAAGAAACACTAACGCCCGCACAGCTGCGACTTGCTGGTTACAGTGAACAGGGTTTTAGCGAGTCAAACGATTCAACGCTCGATAGTTTTCTTCAGCAGCAGTTGATCAGCCAGCCGCAGCAACTGTTTGATCGCGTTATCAGCGGCCTGATCAGCAATGCGCTTTTGATGACAGATCAGAATCAAACCCAGGCCGCCGCGCTATTGGGTATCAGCCGCCACACCTTACGCACGCATCTGGCGAATCAGGGAATAATTAAAGGACGCCGCAAAGCACTTGTTTCTCCATCCTCGTCCAGTGCGCATGTAACGCAGGAACGCGAGCTGCGTATTGGCTATCAGAAGTTTGGCAATCTCGGCGTGTTGAAAGCTCGTCAAAGCCTCGAACACTGTTTCGCTCAGCAAGGCGTTAGCGTGCTGTGGAGTGAGTTTCCCGCCGGGCCACAGTTGCTGTATGCGTTGCAGAACAACGAAATCGACTTTGGGACCACCGGCGAAGTACCGCCAATCTTTGCCCAGGCGAGCGGCAATGCTGTGACTTATATTGCGTGGGAGCCCCCGGCGCCAAGCAGTGTTGGCATTGTGGTGCCGCATGACAGCGATATTCGCACCATCAACGATCTGCGCAGTAAGCGCGTATCGGTTAATAGAGGCTCGAACGTTCACTGGCTACTGCTACAGTTACTGGAAGAAGCAGGCATTGGTCTGGATGAACTGAAAGTGGTGTATACGCCGCCCAAGTATCCACTGACCGCCAGTGATTATCTCTCGGTTGATGCGTGGATGATGTGGGATCCGTTGCTCAGCGCTGCGGAGAGCAATCCCGAGCTGAGGATTTTGGTTAATGGTGAAGGGCGCGTACGTAATCATCAGTTCTATCTGGCGCGACGTGATTACGTTGAACAGAACGATGACATCCTCAGACAGCTGGTGGAAAGTTTGCAGCAAACAGGCTTGTTCATTGATAGCCATCGCCACGAAGCGTCGATGTTACTGGCTCAGGAGCTGGGATTAGAAGTTGCGTCAGTAGAACGCGCATTGACACGTCGCAGCCACAAAACGCGCGCGATGGCCTTCGAAGTGATTAAAGAGCAGCAGACAATAGCCGATCGTTTTTATGCGTTGGGACTAATTAATAAACCGGTGCGGGTGCGCGATGCAGTCTGGCAATTTTCATCAGCGCTGGCGTTGATTGAGTAAGGTTAGTCTTGAAAGTTATCCACGTTTTCTGTGGATAAATCGTTGAATATCATCTGGCTAATCTCGCTTTGGGTCTTGAGTTGATGGCTGAAATTACAATCTTAATTGGCGATTTCAGCCTGAAATTTTATTAAAAAAGCTATATTTTTCATGCAAATAGAGATGAAATCGCTTGGGCGAATGGATGAAATCTCATTCGGTTGCTGCTCGGCTTATAAGGCTTCACTGGCGACTGCCGGTTTAGCGCGCAGCTGGTTAAATTGGCTGCAGTTAGTTTATCGGTATTGGTGAGTTAGAACCGTATGCCTTTTAGCTGCTGGTTGAAATGATGGCGATTTCAGCCTGAAATTTCCGCAGCGACAATCGATATTTCATACAGTTAGCGCTGAAATTGCGCTGGCGAGGCATTGAGAAGGGCATAAAAAAACCGCCCGAAGGCGGCATTTCGCTACTGATTTAGATACTTGTTGAGCGTCTCGTTAATCACCTTATCCAACTCTTCCTGCAACTCTTTGGACTGGCGATTAAACTCGTAGCTGAACATGCGTCCGCGTGTTTTCTTACGCGCAAAACGATCTTTATCGGCAAAGCTCCACAAAGGTGTTGCCACGGTTTTGTCTTTGGCCGGTGACTGAATCAGCGTCTGGCTGCCGTTACGCACTAAACGCAAGATGCCATTCTTCACTTCATCTTCCGCTAAACCATCGCGTGCGCATACGGTATCAACATCCATGCCGATGGTATCGATAAGTGCATCAACCGTTTGTCCGGTTTCCTGCAGCTTCTCGTACGCCTGCAGCAGCGATTTATAGTCTGGATAAGTCAGCTCAGAATGATTCGGGAACAGCGTCACCAGCTCAAGCGGCACGCTTGCGGCTTGCAATGCACGCGTGACTTTGGCCTGAGAAAGTCCTTCGCTTTGCGCAATTTCCTTTTGCGATAATCCGCCATCTTTCAGTGCCAGCAAGCGCATGCCCACTTCACGCAGATTGTGCTCACGCGCGGTCTGAATATCCTGCGCTAAACGACGCGCTTCTTCCGCAGAGATAGCCACTTCGGTAACCAGCACATCCAGCCCGGTTTTGCAGTGAAGAGCCGCAGCACGACGGCGTGAACCATCGAGAATCTCAATGCGGTCGTCACGCTTTACACCAATCGCCGGGAAAAATTGCTGCAATTTGATGGTGCGAATGATGTCACGCAGCGATTCTGGCGTCAGGCCAGACTGATCGCGGCCATTGGTTTCCATCTTAACGAAAGTTTTCTCTTCGATTTCTTTCGCAGGGATGTGTTCCAGCGTGAACAGGGCGCGTTTGCCCGTCGCCAGGATAAAGGTCTGAGAATGGCCATCGGCGCTTTCCTCAGTCTGCAATGGTGTCTGGCTGAAGGTTCGGCCAATGGTGATTCTTTTTGCGCTCATAGTAACCTCAGTTCAGGCGAATGAATTCAATACGGTCAAATACGGCTTTCGCGAAATCTTCCGCCGCTGAACGCGCATTCTTTAAGGCTTCGGTGCTGCCCACGTAGGTTGATGGATTGGCCGAGATAACCGTGTCAAACGACTCTCCGCAGCGCTCAAAGCCATCCAGGCGTGGCAAGGCAGCATCGAGCATATCGCCACCAAAAATCTCTTTCGCCAGGCTGTGACACAGCTTGTGGTCCGCTTTATTCGACAGTTTAGACATAAAGCCAATGTTGCCCTGCAAACGGCAGGCTGCACCCGATTCTTCAATGATGCCAATCAACTCCGGTAAACGCGTTAAGTACTTCAACGTGGAGTGGAAATCCACCTGCGCGGGAGGTACCGGTGTCATCAGCAAGTCCGAAGCGGCAATGGCGTTCTTCAGGAAGGCATCAAGATGCGGGCCGCTATCGATAAAGATAAAGTCGTAATCTTTCTTCAGCTTGGCCACGACATTGTCATACAGCACCGCGTGGATGTTTTGATCGGTCAGGTGAGCGGCGCACAGCTCTTCCCAACGCGAGGCAATAAAGGCGTCATCAATTGACGCCGGCAGCACATCAACGCCCGGAATAATCGATGAAACGATAAATTCGTTGAGCAACTCTTCGCGGCTGACGTTCTGCAGCATCGCCTGCGCAGCGGTAGCTTCCACTAATCCTACTGAACGTTGGTGGTTCAGGAACATGGTGGCGGAGGATTGCGGGTCCAGATCGATGACCAGAATACGTAAATCTTCAAAGAGCAGATGCGGATGGGCGCGCAATGCATGCGCCAGCGAAACGGTAGAGACCGTTTTCGACACGCCGCCTTTAAGGTTGCCGACAAAGATGCTGAAGGCTTCATGGTGGCGGTCGCGATATTTAGGCACGCCGCGATGATGGTAGATATCAATGATGTTCTGAATCGACATCGCATACTTGGTTGAGCTGCCCGCTGCACGCTTATCGAACGGATAACCGTTCTCTTCCATCTCATTTACAGCGTAATCCACGCTTGCACGCGTCAATTTTGGCAGTTTGGCTAACGCCGCTTTAGCGTAAACCTGATAGAACGTGTTTTCCCGCAACTCTTCTTTCTGCGCCTGAATCTGTTCTGTCAGGCTCATCAGCATTCTTTCTGAACGTTGTGCAACCTTCAGAACTTGCTTCTCATCGTTAGCCATACTTGCTCCACACATGTAGGATTTATGACTTTATACATAAATCCAGCACACGAGGCAAATATATCTCTTATGCACAGGAAGAATCAGTTAAATGGAAACACCTTGATTAAGAGCAGTTTAACGCAAAGATTCACTGTAATCAGCAGCGGTTTTTCCTTGGGTGGCTTTCAAATAGAGAAAGGAGAAGGACGCTTGCGGCTGAAATTGCTGGAACGTTCACTGTAGTCAGCAAGCCGAAGAGACATGATGTTCACTGCAATCAGTAAAAGGTTCACTGTAATCAGCAAATCGCGGGGAAAGATTCACTGTAATCAGCAGTGGAAGGTGAACAAAAGGAGCAGGCCAGCGAGCAACGACGAAGTTCACACTGTTGGGATGTTCACTGTAATCAGTAAATCTCGATGACCTTTCTTTCTCAACTACTAACGTTCACTGTAATCAGTAAAAGCCTTGTGCTCATCATCGACAAAGATTCACTGTAATCAGTAGATGCTCATCGCGTTTCGATCAAGCGTTCACTGTAATCAGTAAGTCAAATCGGCTAATTCGACAGAACATTCACTGTAATCAGTAAAAGTTATGATGCTAAGAAGTACGTTCACTGTAATCAGCAAAGCCTGTTTAGTACTTTGAGACGAGCGTTCACTGTAATCAGTAAACCCATATTTTCCTCTAAATGGATGGAGCTGAAATCGCCATAAGCGATCCAGCAAAATCCTTAAAGCGTCCTATACAACATTCACTGTAATCAGTAAACGCATCACGTTAAATGGCTTCCTTGATGATAGCGGAGTGATGCTTATGTTCACTGTAATCAGCAGCAACCTGGACGCTCAACGTTCACTGTATTCAGTAAAAGCGACGCGTTGAGCTGTTAATTGTCATGCTACAAAACCGGCGGGGCAGGGCAACATTCACTGTAATCAGTGACAGCGTGACGAACTGTTAAGTCGACGTATGAGCGGCAATTCAAATGCTCCTCGCTTACGTTCACTTTATTGAGAAGACACGGCAAACGTTCACTATAATCAGTATTGTTACCAACCCTGTCACTTTTACTGGCTGTATTAACAGTCAAACTACTGATTACAGTGAATCCGTTGCGCTATTTCATACTTAATATATATATATCATTAACTTAAACACAATCATTCACTATAGTCAGTGCACGCCCTGCTATTAGCATTCACTGTATTCAGTAAAACCCAACGTTCACTGTGATCAGTAGAAACGCAGTGAAAAGGGCGTTCAGGTGCAAGATTACCGCCCTTGTAAGTACTCACTATCATTATAAGTCCCCTATAACAGCCACAATGAGATGCAACCCGCAGCGGAAGACACGCATAGTCCCGAAGCTTTCTGATTACAGTGAACGTTGCCGATTACAGTGAATGGCGTGATGACATCTGATTACAGTGAATGGTATGAGAAGAGCATGTGTCACTTTTGCTCAAAAAGTGACACTGCTTGAGGGGATTTGCTGACTACAGTGAACGGATAAAATCACTCTTCGAATTCGATATCTTCCAGCGAATCGATACTTTCGAGGTTGCTGATGCCATCGAGTTTTGGCGTCCTGCTGTGAATGATGAAGAACACTGAGCGGCCACGTTTCACTTCCGAATAGTCGAGATAGCCGATCTCTTTAAGCTGCTCCATCGCACGTCGAACCACATGATTTTGCGTGGTGGTTTTCGAGCCCAGGTTTAAACGCATACGCAAACGCGCCAGAGAAATTGGCGCCGGATTGGTCGGCAAACTTTCGAGATAGGTATACAACGCCTGAGCCGATTCTTTACGCTTCAAGCGCGAAATGGCTCGCAGTTGCAGTAACACTTTGTGGTCGAAGTTATAAAGCTCGAACAACTTAGGATCGGCCTGAATACGCACCAGATCCTTTTCACGATCGTAATACGCCGATTGCACAAGGTGAGTGTGATAGGCTTTGCCATTACCTTCAAAGGACAATGTATTGGTGGCAATGCGTCGCAAAGAGGCATCTAAGCGCTTACGTAACGCGGCCGAGGAGTTTGCCGAGGGGATCCCGCACATCTTAACGAAATCGATAAACGGCAGCGTCACGGTGTCGCCCTTTGAGGGATAACGCGAGAAAGACTGAATAATTCCGGCCCAGGTTTTGAAATCATTATCCATATCCAGCCTCGCGCCGGTAATGGTAATCTTTTCATAACCTTCCGATTTCACTAAAGAAAGGTTCTTCAGCTCTTTCGTTGCATCGGTCGATGCCATCGCGCCTGACTTACCGCGTGCGGTGGATTTCAATGTAGGAACAAACAGACCCAGGCGCATTAAAGCGACCGGTTGTACGGTGTTATTTTTATTGGGGTGGAGTTGAATAACTTCACCGCTGTTTTTTGTCACCGACAGAAAAGGCTCGAGTAACGCCTTGTTTTCACTCTCTTTATCTGCCATAGCCTGAGATCTTCATTCTGTGGATGAAAAGGGTCGTTTTCTGATTACAGTGAACATTAACACTGTTTATAGTGAACATTCTACTCTCTATAGTGAATAAACTACTGACTCCAGTGAACACTTTACTCATTATAGTGAACACGATCACCTTCTGAGCCCTTGTGGGGTGCGGTCTGCGACGATCGGGGATCTCTTAGGATCTCTTTAAGATCTCTATATGATCTTTCTTTAAGATCTATTCACTGTATAACTTAATAACGCCAAGACTGAAGCGGCTTTCGACACGCAAAACGTTTAAAATAACCGCATCGCGATAACATCCTATTCGATCCCACCAAATCATCAGTTCTATGCGATCAAGATCCTGATAATTCTCCTTAAATGAACAACTTCCTCATTATTATTCATTTTTAAGAAACCTTTACACGGCGTAAGGTGAGCACCATTGAACATCACATCACTTATGACGAGGACATCTTTCATGACTGACAACGTTATCTCCCGCAACCCAACTACCGGCGAAATCATCGCAACCTATCCGCTGCAAAGCGCAGCTGAACTGGAAGCCGCATTGCAGCAAAGTGCTGATGCCTTCGCAGAGTGGCGCTATACGGCAATGCCGCAGCGAGTCAAAGTACTGCGTCAACTGGCAGAACAGATTCGCCAACGACAAGATGAGTTGGCAACCATGGCGACGCTGGAAATGGGTAAGCCAATCGCTCAGGCACGTGCTGAAGTACTGAAATGCGCCAATCTCTGTGACTGGTATGCCGAACACGGCCCGGCGATCCTTGCCGACAAACCCACGCTGGTGGAAAACCAACAAGCGTGGCAGTCGTTTCGCCCGCTCGGCGTCATCCTTGCAGTAATGCCATGGAACTTCCCTTATTGGCAGGTTCTGCGCGGCGCAGTCAGCATGTTACTGGCGGGTAATACCTATGTGCTGAAACATGCACCAAGCGTAATGGGATCCGCCAATCTGATGACGTCACTGTTTGATGCCACCGATCTGCCTAAAGGCGGCTTCACTGTGATCAATGTCGATAATGATGGCGTTTCGGCCGCGATCAAAGATCCGCGTATTGCCGCTGTAGCGGTAACCGGCAGCGTGCGTGCAGGCGGAGCTATTGCAGCGCAAGCCGGTGCAGTATTGAAAAAAACCGTGCTGGAACTGGGCGGCGCGGATCCTTTCATTGTGCTGGCAGATGCAGACCTTGATGCTGCAGTGGCCTCAGCGGTCACAGGACGCTACCAGAACACCGGACAGGTCTGCATGGCAGCCAAGCGCTTCATCATTGAAGAAAGCGTCGCAGAAGCGTTTGAGACGCGTTTCAGCGCAGCGGTACGGGCATTGAAGATCGGCGATCCTTTGGCAGAAGAAACCTATATCGGCCCCATGGCGCGTTACGATCTGCGTGATGAGCTGGATAATCAGGTGCAGCAGACCATTAAGGAGGGCGCCCGTCTGGTATTAGGCGGCCATAAGATCGACGGCCCAGGCAACTATTACGCCCCAACGATCCTCGCAGATGTCACACCAGCCATGACTGCTTTCCAGCAGGAGATCTTTGGCCCGGTCGCTGCGATTACCGTTGCTCGTGATGCACAACATGCCCTTGATCTGGCTAACGACAGCGAGTTCGGCCTGAGTGCAACAGTGTGGAGCGGTAATGAAGCACTGACCAACGAACTGGCGGAAAAACTGGAGACCGGCGCGGTGTTTATCAACGGCAATGGCGCGTCAGATCCGCGTGTTGCGATTGGTGGCGTGAAGAAGAGCGGCTATGGTCGTGAACTGTCGAGCTTTGGTGTCCACGAATTCTGCAACATTCAGACGGTATGGAAAAACCGCCGCTAAATATTATCGGGCGCATTATTCGCGCCCTCATTCCCATCCCTCATGCCATCACCTCCCGCCTCAGACCGTTGCACATCGGTTAAAATGTTGTGGACGAGTTCAAAAAAACCACTACTGGTATTATAAAGGTATTATTACTGGTGTTAGATTTGCCTCCACCTACACCGGGGAATCCTTTTAAATGAAAACAACAATCCCAAAACTGTCGTTCATGATGTTTCTTGAGTGGTTTATCTGGGGCGCATGGTTTGTACCGCTCTGGGCATTTCTCAGCAAAAACGGCTTCTCGCCAGTTGAGATCGCGTGGTGCTACGCCTGTACCTCGATAGCCGCCATCCTGTCGCCGATCCTTGTCGGATCGCTGGCCGATCGCTTCTTTCAGGCGCAAAAAGTGTTGTCACTGCTCACCATCATCGGCTCGATCCTGATGTTCTTTGCAGCTCAGCAAATCCACTTCGGCGGCTTCTTCCCGCTGTTGTTGCTGTATGCGCTCACTTACATGCCAACCATTGCCTTAACCAATAGCATCGCGTTTTCGCACGTTGCGGATGTGGAGCGTGATTACCCACGCATTCGCGTTATGGGGACCCTTGGCTGGATTGCCTCCGGCATCGTTTGTGGTTTCCTGCCGCCGCTGCTGGGCTATGGCGATATTTCAGCCAGCAACGTGCCGTTATTGATCACTGCGGCAAGTTCGCTGTTGCTCGGCATTTTTGCCCTGACGTTACCCGCAACTGAGCCGAAAAGCACCGGCAAATTCAGCCTTCGCGTCGCGCTTGGCCTGGATGCGCTGCATCTGCTGAAGGATCGCAGCTTCCTCGTCTTCTTCGTCTGCTCCTTCCTGTTCAGCATGCCGCTGGCGTTTTACTACATCTTTGCCGAAGGCTATCTGACGGAAGTCGGCTTGCCGCATGCCACCGGCTGGATGACGCTCGGTCAGGTTTCAGAAATCTTCTTCCTGCTGGCGCTGCCGTTCTTCATTAAACGCTTTGGCATCGGTAAAGTGCTGCTGCTGGGATTGACTACCGCCGCGTTACGCTACGTGTTCTTTGTGTTCGGCGGCGATCAAAACATGCTGACGTACGGCTTGCTGTTCATGGGCATTCTGCTGCACGGCGTCAGCTACGATTTCTACTTCATCACTGCTTACATTTACGTTGATAAGAAAGCGCCAGTGGCAATGCGTAACGCCGCGCAAGGGCTGATCACACTTGCCTGTCAGGGCATCGGTAGCCTGCTCGGTTACCGCCTGGGCGGCTATCTGATGCAGGAAATGTTTGCCTACGACCAACCCCGCAACGGCCAGACTTTCAACTGGGCCGGCATGTGGATGTTTGGCAGCGTGATGATCGTAATGATCACCATCGCCTTTATCGTCCTGTTCCGCGACGGTAAAAAACGCAGCGATGAGCTTACCGCTTTCGATAATTCAGCAACCGCTGACAGCCATAAATAAGGGATTTCACCATGACGATGACAACGCAAGAAAAACGGATTTTAGGCGCGTTTTACGGCCAGGCGCTGGGCGATGCGATGGGCATGCCATCGGAATTGTGGCCACGATCGCGCGTGAAGCAGCACTTCGGCTGGATCGATCGCTTCCTGCCTGGTCCGGCTGAAAACAATGCCGCCTGCTACTTTGGCCGGGCGGCCTTTACCGATGACACGTCCATGGCGCTGGCATTGGCTGATGCGATCGTCTCTCACGATGGTGAGATCAACGCGGAAACCATCGGCGCAAATATTTTGCACTGGGCCGAGTCGTTTGATGCCTTTAACAAGAACGTACTTGGACCGACTTCAAAAATCGCGCTCAACGCGATGAAAGCAGGGACGCCGGTGTCGCAGCTGGAAAATAACGGCATGACCAACGGCGCAGCAATGCGCGTGTCCCCGCTCGGCTGTCTACTGCCAGCACGCGATTTATCCGCTTTCATTGATGCCGTCGCACTGGCGTCGAGCCCAACGCACAAATCGGATGTCGCGATTTCCGGCGCGACGGTGATTGCGTGGGCGGTTTCGCGTGCTATTGATGGTGCCAGCTGGACAACGATCCGCGATGAACTGCCTACGATTGCACGCGCGGCGCAGGAGATGCGTGTTACCACCTTTAGCGCATCAATGGCGGCACGCCTCGAACTGGCGTTGAGCGTTGTCGCGCAGGGCAGGGGCGTGGAATCTACGATGCAGCAGATTTACGATCTGGTTGGCACCGGCACCAGCACCATTGAATCGGTACCGGCGGCGATTGCGATGGTGCAATTAGCTGAAACCGATCCGAATCGCTGCGCGATCCTTTGCGCTAACCTCGGCGGCGATACCGATACCATCGGCGCGATGGCGGTGGCGATTTGCGGTGCGCTGCATGGCATCGACAGTATTGATGTTGCCCTGAAAGCCGAGCTGGATGCCGCTAACGCGCTGGATTTCAC
Organism: Pantoea trifolii; assembly: GCF_024506435.1. Taxonomy (NCBI): domain Bacteria; kingdom Pseudomonadati; phylum Pseudomonadota; class Gammaproteobacteria; order Enterobacterales; family Erwiniaceae; genus Pantoea; species Pantoea trifolii. The sequence continues at coordinate 28,841 of NZ_JANIET010000002.1, forward strand.
CCGCTACAGCGCCGCATTTACGCGTTTCCGCCAGCAGCGCGAGGCCGCTTATGCTGACGCCTGATGATCTGCAGAGACTCGAAGGCCGTCTGCCGGTGTGCGTGATTGGTGCGGCGGTGGTGGATGTGATTGCTGATGCTTACTCGTTGCCACATCGTGGCAGCGATGTTGAGCTCCACCAGCAGGGTGTCAACGTGGGCGGCTGTGCGCTGAACGTGGCGATTGCGCTGCACCGGCTTGGCATCCCGTCCATCAACGCGCTACCGCTCGGTAACGGCACCTGGGCGAGCATTGTGCGGCAGAAGTTGACGGAATATGGCATTCACAGCGTGCTGGAAACCGCGAAGGGCGATAACGGCTGGTGTTTAGCGTTGGTGGAACCCGATGGCGAGCGCACATTTCTGTCAGTGAGCGGCGTTGAAAATCAGTGGGATGCAGCACTGCTCGATACGCTGCCGCAGCCGGCTAATCGCTGGATCTACCTTTCCGGCTATCAGCTCACCAGCAAAAGCGGTGATGTGATGATCGACTGGCTGGAGCAGCAAAGCCAGCCGTATCAATTGTTAGTGGATTTCGGTCCACGTCTGGCGGATATCGGCGATGCGCAGTTTGAACGCATTATGGCGCGCCGTCCACTGATTACAGTGAACAGACAGGAAGCCGAACTGCTGTGGCATGAACGTTTGAATCAAACAGAACCCTTTGATGCACATCAGTTAATGTCGCGCTGGCAGCAGCGCTTTGGTGGCGCGATGGTAGTGCGACTCGATAGCGAAGGTGCCGGCTTCGTTGACGCGAATACGCAAGGTTGGATACCGGCATTGCCGACAAAAGTGGTCGATACCATCGGCGCAGGCGACAGCCACGCGGGCGGATTATTGGCGGGATTGGCGTCGGGTTGGTTGCTGGGTGAAAGCGTTGCGCTGGGCAATGCGGTGGCGTCTTATGTGGTGTCACAGCGCGGCGGGGATTGCGCGCCCGATCGCGCCACATTAACGGCTTATTGGCAGCAGCGCCTTACTCCGCAATAAACACATACATATCGCTACGACAGTAGCTAATGCTGTATTCCAGCGGATTGCCCTGCGCATCTAACGCCAGCTGCTTGATCACCAAAACAGGCACGTTGTCGGGTAGGGCGATCTGCAGCTGGAGCGCCTCATCTGGCATGCGAGCACTTACTCTGCTTTGTGACTTAACCGGCAGAATTTGCTGCTGATGGAAATAGTCGTAAAGCGAAATCCCAATCTGATCTGCATCGGGGATATAGCACGCCGGCACCCAGGATTCTTCCACCGACACCGCTTGCTGATCGACATAGCGAATACGCTTCAGTAAATAAACCTCGCTGCCTTTACTCAACCCGAGCTTTTCGGCGATTTCTGCGTCGCAATGGATTTTGCTTTTGTTAATCCACACGGTGTCGGGCTTTTTACCGCGCAATACCGCTTGTTGCGACAAGCCTTTCGGTTCTTTAAGCGAATACTCAAACTGGCTGCAGATCTGCGTGCCGTAGCCACGAGAACGCAACACCACGCCCTCTTTTTCCAGCGCATCCATGGCTTTACGCACGGTGATACGCGAAATGCTCAGTGACTGGCTGAAGTCACGCTCACTTGGCAGGATCTCTTCATGCACTAACACGCCATCGCGCACCGCATCTTTAATGGCAGTGGCAAAGCGTTTGTACAGCGGCGTGCGGCTTTCATCGGCAAGGGTAGAAGTCAGCCGCGAAAATAGTGCAGTTTGATCGGTCATAGCGGGCGGGTTCACTCATTCTGGTAAGCGGCAGAACGTCTATGATACTGAGTTTTAGGCTATTGGGATACGCCAGCAAATGCATGAAAATTGACCTAGCCCGTAAGCAAGACTATAGTAATGCTTACGGGTTAAAAAGAGGCAAGGAAGCGACCATGGGGGATTTATCTTACGCCAGAATTTCAGGAAGAGCGTTTAAGAGCACGCATCAGCGATAAAATTTTGTGCAAGGCAGCGATGTCCATTTTCGCGGGACTTCATGGTGATTGCCTGGGCCGATTTACTTATAAGAAGCGAGTCGGTTTACCAGGCGTCGGTGCTTCTGATGGTGCGCGCTGCATAGTATTTTTCAATGATGGGAAAAATCTTTACTTCTTTGATATGTATTTAAAAAGCCAGCTTTCGAAGAAGAAAGATAAAGAGTTAGAAGACGATGAAATTGATGCATATTGCAGCATCGCGCGAGATTTTATTGCTATGCCAGACGAGCTAATCGAGGCGTTAATTAAAGCAAAAGAGTTAATTGAGGTAACCTGTAATGACTGGACGTTTAAAAAAAATTCAGAGCATGGCGCAACGCTATAACCAGCTTGGCGCAGTGCAAGATGAAACAGTTGCCGAAATTAATGCTGCCATAGAAGCACGTAACATTCCTCCAGTGCGTACGATGAGTGGCATAGAAATTAAAGCGGTGCGACTGCGCTGGAATATGTCGCAAGCTGCCCTGGCGTTAACCACCGGAATGTCTGTGGAAAGCGTATCCAAATGGGAGCGCAACGAAAGCAAGCCAAATAAAGCGGCATTACGCATTCTCAACACGATTGAAGATAAAGGGCCGGCCGTCTTTATCCTCTAAACAATAAAAGCCCCATTGGGGCTTTTATGCATATACCCGACTCAGCGCTCATCAAACGGCACGCCGCCTTTCGACTTATGATGTTTTGGCGTTTCGATAATGGAAACTGTCACCGAATTAGCGTCGATCTCAAACGAATCGGCCACCGCTGCGGTGACGGCTCTCAACAACTTTTTCTTCTGCTCAACCGTGCGACCTTCCGCTGCATACACAACAATTTCTGGCATCTTTGCTGCTCCTGAAAGTAAACGTAAGTTTTCAGCATACCGCAGCCAACGCCCTGCGTGCAGCGTCAATCACCTATGTTTGCCGGCAATCTGTGTTGAAATGTGTATTGTTATGTTATAACGTAATTAACCCTTTTAATATGTAGCGGATTCAGTCGGAAATCATAATGAAATCAATGAAAAATTTGCTTATCGCTTCGGCGTTAGGCCTGGCTTCTTACGCCTCAATGGCGGCTGAACATCAGGATAAACCGGTGCGCATTGCGGCACCGTTTGAAATTAAAGGCACCGATCCGGCGCTCTCCGGCGACATTTTGTTGCGTATGGATGTGGTGGAAACGCTGGTGGAAGTGAACGAAAGGGCCGAGCCCATTCCGGCGCTGGCGCAAAGCTGGCAGGTATCGGCAGATGGTTTGCAATGGCAATTGAATTTGCGTCCCAACGTGCGTTTTCATGATGGATCGCCACTGGATGCAGCCGCAGTGGTAAAATCTCTCAACACCGCGCGCAGCAAAGCGGGTCTGCTGGATAAAACGCCGATTGCCGCTATCAGGGGGGAAGGGCAGCGCGTCACCATCACCTTGAGCGAACCATTTACGCCGCTGCTTTCGGTGTTAGCAGAGAGCCGTTCCCAGATTCTGGCGTTGGCTAGCTGGGATGCGCAGGACAACATCACCCGCATCATCGGCAGCGGCCCGTTTATGCTGACATCGTTCCAGCCGCCGCAATCGCTGGCAGTAAAACGTTTTGACGATTACTGGGGCGAAAAGCCGGCGATTGCGGCCGCCAGCTATCTCTCTTCCGGACGCGCCGAAACCCGCGCCTTGCTGGCGGAAAGCGGCGACGCGGATTACGTATTTAACCTGGATGCTGCCAGCCGTCAGCGTTTAGCACGCAAGCCAGCGCTGCAATTGCCTGCTATCCCGGTGCCGCGCACGCTGATGCTGAAACTCAATGCGGGCGATCCGCTGTTAGCCGAACAGCCGGTGCGTGCAGCAATCAGCATGGCGATTGACCGTAACGCGCTGGCGATGGCGGTGCTGCGTTATCCGGGCGCGGCCAGCCAGTTATTCCCGCCGAATATGGGCGAATGGCACAACAGCGCACTGCAACCGCTGCAATTTAATCCGCAGCTGGCGGCACAACAGCTGCAAGCGACGGGCTGGACACTGGGCGCGGACGGCGTGTTAACGCGCAACGGCCAGCGCTTCAGCGTGACGCTGCTGACGTTCCCCGATCGTCCCGAACTGCCGCTGATGGCGATGGTTATTCAGCAGCAGCTGCGTAAAGTCGGCATTGAAGTGAAGATCAACTCCACCAACGCCAGCGAAATTCCTGCACAGCATCACAGCAATCGTCTGCAACTGGCGCTGTTTTCCCGCAACTTTGCGCTCACGCCTGACCCAACCGGCACGTTATTGCAGGATTACGCGGAAAAGGGCGGCGACTGGGGCGCGATGAACTGGCATCCGGCCGGTTTTAGCGCGGCGTTGCACACCTTAACGCAATCCACCGATACCGCCGAACGTGCGCAGGCGCGTAACCTGATCACCGCCTCCTTACAGCAGGATTTACCGGTGATCCCCATTGCCTGGTATCAGCAATCAGCCGCGATCAACAGCAAGTTGAAAAACGTCACGCTCGATCCGTTTGAACGCCACTTTGGTCTGCGTCAAATGCAGTGGGAGCAATGATGATAAAGCTTTTAGGCTGGCGCTTAGCGCAGGCAGCTTTCGTGGTGCTGGCAGTAGGTTTACTCACCTGGTTTCTGGTGCAGGCCTTGCCCGGCGACATGGCGTGGCGCATTGCCAGCGGGCGTTATGGATATGATCGTGTGGATGCCAACGCGGTGGCGCTGGTGCAGCAGGAACTGAGCGGCTCGTTGCATCAGGGCAGCGCGTTGCTGCACTGGCTATTCGATCTGCTGCAGTTCAACTTTGGTCGTTCACTGGTGTCCGGCGAACCGGTGATGGATGAACTGCGCTGGCAGCTGAGTCAAACGCTGGCGCTGGCAGGAACATCACTGTTACTGACGATTATCTTCACTTTGCCGCTGGGCATTTGGGCGGGATGTCACGCCAATGGCAAGCTCGATCGCGCGTTGTTCTGGCTGAGTGCGCTGCTGAAATCGGTGCCGCATTTTGCGCTTGGCATGCTGCTAATTGTGTTACTGGCGCTGCAACTCGACTGGCTGCCTAGCGCCGGGCACGGCGAGCTGCGTCATTTTCTGTTGCCATCGTTAACGCTGGCATTGTCGCTCACCGCAGTGGGCGTGCGCGTAGTGCGTGAAGCGACTTATCAAGTTGTCACGTCAGGCTATTACCGCTGGGGCGCGCAGAAGGGGTTAGCGCCAGCAACGCTAATGCGTCGTCACGGCATGCGTAATCTGGCATCGCCGGTGTTGACCTGGTTTGGTATGCAGTTTGTCTGGCTGGTGGAAGGCGTGGTGGTGGTGGAAACGCTGTTTGCCTGGCCCGGCATTGGTCACGCGCTGGTGCATGCCATCTTTGCCCGCGATGTGCCGGTGATTCAGGCCAGCGCCATGACGCTCGGACTGCTGTTCGTGCTGCTGAATATGCTGGTGGATGCGGGTTGTTATCTGCTTGATCCCCGAGGAGCACGCGCATGACCATTTCCTTCCCGCGTCTTATTGGCCTGCTGTTGTTGTGCGTGCTGCTTGGCTTCGCCTTCCTGCTGCCCCTGATTCATCACGGCGATCCGCTGGAACAGGATCTGCTGCAGATGCTGCACGCGCCGAGCGGCGGCAATCTTCTCGGATTTGATCATCTGGGCCGCGACATGCTGACGCGCCTCAGTGCCGCGTTGCGTCTTTCGCTTGGCCTCGCTGCATTATGTGTGATGAGCGCGCTGCTCGCGGGCGTGCTGGCCGGCGTATGCAGCGCGCTGTATGGCGGCTGGCTTGATCGTCTGCTCAGCATGCTCGGCGACATGTGTCTGGCATTGCCGGGATTGCTGCTGGTGTTGCTGTTAGCGGCGATTGCGCCGGATTCTCCCGGCATGTTATGGCTGGGGATTTCGCTGGTGCTGTGGGTGGAGTTCTTCCGCGTCACGCGTGCAACTCTGCGCCCGATTGTGCATGCGCCCGGCATGCAGGCCTCAACGCTGCTCGGTTTCTCGGCACTCTACCGTTTTCGACGTCATCTGTGGCCCGCGTTAGCGCCGGTATTAACTACGTTGACACTGTTCGCGTTCAGCAGCGCCATCATGGCGGTATCGGCGCTCGGGTTTATCAGCGTCGGTGTTCGTCCGCCTACGCCAGAACTGGGATTGATGATGACCGAACTGCTGCCGTTCGCCTGGGAAGCCCCGTGGCTGTTAATGCAGCCGGTAATCGCGCTGTTTCTGCTGTTGATCAGCCTGAATCTGTTGATGAAAAAGGAGAGCAAATGAAAGGATTACAGGTTATTGGCATCAGCGTCACAACCGCCAGCGCCACGCTGGTGGAACCGGTTGATTTCACCTTGCAGCCCGGCCAGCCGCTGACCTTGCTAGGTGAAACCGGTTCAGGAAAAAGCCTGCTGGCGCAAGCGATCATGGGGATTTTGCCCGACGATTTGCAGGCCAGCGGCACGCTGATCATCAATGAACAACATTTTACCTTGCCGCAGGATGCCGGATTGCTGCGCGAATTATGGGGCCGCACGTTAGCGTCGCTGCCGCAGGAGCCGTGGCTATCGCTGGATCCCACCATGTCAGTGCAGCAGCAAGTCGCCGAAGGCTATCGCTATGTACGTGGACAAGCGAATGCTCTCAGCTTAATTGCCGCGCGCCGCGATCTACAGCAGCTTGGTTTACAGGACGCGGCGCCGCGTTTTCCTTGGCAACTCTCCGGCGGGATGGCGCAACGTGCCGCGTTTGCCGCCGCACGTGCAGGCGGCGCGGAGATACTGATTGCCGATGAGCCAACTAAAGGGCTGGATGTGGCGCGTCGCGATGAGGTCGCGGCTTTGCTGCGCCGCGAAGTGGCCGACGGCGGTACACTGCTCACCATCACCCACGACATCGCGCTGGCCCGTCAGTTGGGCGGTGAGGTTATCGTGATGCATAAAGGCAAGGTGATCGAGCAGGGCAGGGCGGAACAGGTGCTACATGCGCCGCAGCAGCGGTACTCGCGTGAATTACTTGCCGCCGATCCCGCCGCCTGGCCTGCACGGCAACAAACTATTGTTGGCAGCAAAGTGGTGGTGAGTGCTGAGGGCATTCGCATACAGCGCGGCGGCAAACCGCTCGGCGTGCCGCAAAACTTCACGCTGCACGCCGGGGAAATCGTGGGATTACACGGTGCCAGCGGCAGCGGAAAAAGTAGCTTTGGAGATGTGCTGCTCGGTCTGCTGACGCCGCAGCAAGGTAATGTTACGCGCCATGCGGCGGTCGATGCGCTGAAATACCAGAAGATTTATCAGGATCCGTCAGCGCTGTTTCCACCGACCCGCACGCTGGCACAAAGCCTCGACGATGTGTTGCGCCGTCATCGCATTGCCTCCACGCGACGGGATGCGCTAATGGAGCAATTGGCGCTGGCGCCGGAACTGCTGACGCGTCGGCCCGATTCGCTATCGGGCGGCGAACTGCAGCGCTTCTCGCTGTTACGCGTGATGCTGCTCGATCCGGTATTTCTGTTTGCCGATGAACCCACATCGCGTCTTGATCCACTGGTGCAGCAGCAAACCATCCAGCTCATCACCTCGCTGGCGCGTGAGCAACAGTGCGCGGTATTGCTGGTAAGCCACGATCGCGATCTGCTGGAAAAGGGCACGCATCGGGTGATCGCGATGGAAGACGTCGCTTAACGCTCTGGCGGCTGGCTATCACCGTGGCCGAGTGAACGCTGCATCACCACGGTGTCGAGCCAGCGGCCATGTTTGAATCCCACCGATTTCATGACACCGGTGTGCTCAAACCCGAGCGCCCGGTGTAGGCCAAGCGATCCTGTATTCTCGCTATCGCCAATAATCGCGATGATTTGGCGAAATCCCGCCGCTTCCGCTAGCGCAATGGCTTTTTGCAACAGCGCGCGACCAATGCCTCTGCCGGTTTGCTGCTGATCGAGGTAAATCGAATCCTCCAGCGTAAAGCGATAGGCATAACGCGGGCGATACGGCGCCAGATAGCAGTAGCCCAGCACCTGATCATCCTCCTGCGCCACCAGCCAAAAACCGCCGCGCTGCTGCACATCCTGCACGCGATTCTGCATTTCGCTGGTCGAAGGCGGTTCGGTTTCAAAAGTCGCGGTGCCGTGTAGCACATGCCAGGCGTAGATTTTCTGAATGGCAGCGGCGTGGTGAGGTCGGGCGGGAATAATGTCCATATGTTCCTGATTCTTAGCGGAGAAAACCACAGCATGCCACCGCGCCGCACGCGAATCATCGGATTTAACAATAGGAAATTCTGATGGCTAACCTTCTGTACCGTAGAGTCGCCATTGATGGCGACCTGAACAACCACAACTCAATTCTGCTCCGACAACTGCACCGCCATGGTATCCGCCTCCAAAGCCTCGAACACATGAGGTTCGTCGGCGGGATAACAAATGTAGTCGCCTGGATGCAGTTCGACCGGTGCATCGCGCGGCCCTACCAGCGCACGGCCACGCGCGATGATCACATGCTCCACCGATCCCGGCGGATGCGGTTTTGAGTCGCGCGGTGCGCCAGGTTGGCTGGTGACCAGATAAAGATCGCGGCGTCCGCCGGGCGGGCAACTTGCCAGCAAGGCCGCCTGATAATCCGCCATCTCCGCTGAAACGATCATGCCTTCGCCACGGCGAATTACCTGCAATCGCTTCACTTCCGGCTCCATCAAACGCGCGAAAGGAATATTCAACGCCACACACAGCGCCCACAACGTTTCAAGGCTGGGATTGCCGTTGCCCGCTTCGAGCTGCGACAGCGTAGATTTAGCGATCCCGGCGCGACGCGCCACTTCTGTCAGTGAAAGCCCTGCGCGCTGGCGTTCGCGCAGTAATCCGACAGCAATAATATCAATTGGCGTGGTCAAACCCTCTCCTGTTCTTTATATCGAACGATTTGTTCGTCTTGTAAAACAATTCTGCTGCGTTCATTATAACGGCTTTCCTGTTCGATATGAGATCAAATTGTGATGCGTCTGGGTGCAGTGCCGCTTGATCGCGGAGTAATAAAAGCCATATTCCTGGTTTGTCTGGCCGACGGTATTGTCGGGCTTTCTTACGGTTCGCTGGCGGCGGCCGAAGGTTTTCCGCTGTGGGTGCCCATTGCACTCTCAACCCTGGTGCTGGCCGGTGCGTCGGAATTTCTGTTTATCGGCATTGTGGCGGGCGGCGGCAGTCCATTGACCGCAGCAGCGGCTGGGTTGTTGGTTAACGCGCGGCATTTGCCGTTTGGTATTGCGGTGAAAGATCTGGTGGGCAAAGGCAGCCGCAGTCTGTTGGGGTGCCACATCATGAATGATGAAAGCGTGGTGTTTGGTATTTCTCAGCCAAAACTGGCGCAGCGTCGCGCCGCGTACTGGATTTGCGGTTTGGGCATTTTTACCATCTGGCCGCTGTCGGTGATTGGCGGTGCGGTGATCGGCCGCTTTATTCCCGATGTCTCGGCCATTGGTTTAGATGCGGTGTTCCCGGCGATCCTGATTGCCCTGATTTTCCCGGCGCTGCGTCAGCGTCGCACGCTGATCCCCGCTACGCTTGGCACAGCGCTCTCTGTGCTGGCGACGCCGTTTGTGCCAGCGGGCATGCCGGTGCTGTTTTCATTGCTGGGATTACTGAGCTGGCGGGAGCGTAAAAATGCAAAATAATCTGATCATTGGCGGTATCGCGCTGCTGGCGGTAGGCACTTATGCGATCCGCTTCGCCGGTTATCGCCTTGGCAGCCGTATGCAGATGTCGGATCGCGCGCGCAACATGCTGTCTGATGCCGCCACCGTTTTGTTGCTAGCGGTAGCCGTAACCACCGCGCTGTTTGAAGGCACGCACTTCGCTGGCGTAGCGCGCATCGCTGGCGTGCTGTTTGCAGTATTTTTGGCCTGGCGGCGCACACCGTTGATTCTGGTAATTATCGGTGCTGCGCTAATGACCGCGTTGCTACGCTACTTCGGCGTGCCCTGATCGCGCCAGGTTTGCGCGCGTAATTCATATACCAAACTGGCGGGCGCGCCCGGAACATCGTGAACCTGGCCGTAACAGCGCAGTCCCGCCTTTTCCAGTACCTGCTGTGATGCAATATGATCCTGACGCACCGCCGCATCAATCACCGGAAGCTGGCATTCATCGAAGCCATAAGCGACAACCCTTCGTGCAAACTCGGTGGCGAAACCTTTTCCCCACGCCTCTTTCGCCAGACGATAGCCAAGATTATTGACCGGCTTGCCAGCAAACTCGCGCACCGATAAACCACCAAATCCTATAACCTCATCCGGCTGTTCCCGCAGGCAAATCGCCCAGTTACCGAAGGGAAAGGATTGCCAGTGCGCCAGCCAGCGAGTTATTACCTCCTCTGCAAAGGCTACATCGGGAAACGGACCCGCCGGATTGAACATATTGGTATCCGGATCGCCATAGATGGCAAACAGGCGCTGAACATCGGTGGGTTCAACCGGACGAAGAAACAAACGTGATGAAGTGAGCTGCATTGTCGTAACCTTTTGTAGCCGGAATCGGCGTTATCTTCCTGATGAGTTTTGTTACTGTGATACTCCACGGATTACTAGCATAGAGGAAAACGTATGAAACCGCGTTTAGCCCGCTGTGATGAAACGGCCACGCTGTGGCGTATTCGCAACCTTGCCATTCGCCACGGTTGCCAGGACGCTTATCCAGCAGATGTGATCAGCGCATGGACGCCCGATGCGTTGCCGCACGGTTATTTCGAGGCGGTAAAAAGCAATCCCTTTTATGTGGTCGACGACGCTGAATATGGCGTCGCCGCGACCGGTTTTCTCGATTTGCACAGCGGCAGCGTTGAAGCGATCTTTACGTTGCCCACCTGCAATGGCAAAGGGTATGCCAGCGCGATAATGCAGGCAATTATCGATGAAGCGCGTCAGCGTGGTTTTAATCAGCTGACGCTCGCCGCCACCCCCAACGCCAGTAGCTTCTATCAGCGCCACGGTTTTCGTGTAGTGCGAGAGGCGCTTTATCCCTCGGCGCTGGCGCAAGCCGATCTTCCCTGCGTCGAAATGATTCGCGAACTTTAAGGCTAAAATGACAAACAGTGCAAACAACATGGACCGCGCGAATATGGTAATTAACTGCGTAGCCTATCGCCACGGCGAGCGCGAAGAACATGTCGATATCGCCGATATCAGTGAAGTATTAAAAGAAGAGAAATCCTTCGTCTGGATGGGTTTGTACCAACCCGAACCGGCTTTTATGCAGACGCTGCAGCAGGAATTCAGCCTGCATGAACTGGCGATTGAGGATGCGCTGGTGGCGCATCAGCGACCGAAGATCGAGCAGTACGGCGATTCGGTGTTTATCGTGGTGAAAACCGCCCACATGGATGAGCAGCAGCGCATCACTTTCGGAGAAACCCACTTCTTCCTCGGCAAAAACTTCCTGATCACTGTGCGTCACGGTTCTTCGGAAGGCTATGCAGACATCCGCACCAAAGCCGAAAAGAACCACGCGCTACTGTGTGAAGGACCGGGTTATGCGCTCTACTGCATCCTTGATTTCATCGTTGATAACTACAGTAAAATCACCGAATCCCTCAACGATCGCATTAGTGGGTTGGAACAGGGCATGTTCACCACACGTTTCGACAGCGATGCGCTGCAGAACGTTTATCATCTGCGTCGTGAACTGCTGGCGCTGCGTAACGCGGCGCTGCCGGTGACCGAAATCTGCCAGCAGCTGGTGCGCTTCCACGAAGATATCATTCCTAAAAATCTGCGTGCCTATCTGCGTGACGTGCAGGATCACGCGCATCACGTGATGATCGATGCGGAAGATATGCGTGAAATGCTCACCAGCGCGATGCAGGTCAATCTGGCGCTGGTATCAGTGCAGCAAAGCGAAGTGAATAAAAAGCTCGCTGGTTGGGGTGCGATCCTGATTGTGCCGACCATCATTTTCAGCATGTACGGCATGAACTTCCCCGATATGCCGGAGCTGCATACCCACTTTGGTTATCCTGCAGTGGTGGGCGTAACCATCGTTATCTGCTGTGTGATGTGGTGGCGACTGAAAAAGGCTGGTTGGCTATAAACGTTTAATGCCTGCATTTTTTGCACAACTTCCTGCAACCCGGAGTGAAAGATGTCCTTTACTATTGGTCTGCTGCTGTTCCCCAATCTCACGCAACTTGATCTCACCGGTCCGTGGGAAGTGTTTGCCCGCATGCCCAACGTTAACAACTATCTGATTTGGAAAGATCGCCAGCCGGTGATGTCAGATCGCGGTCTGGCAATCGTACCAACGGTGACCTTTGACGATTGCCCTCAACTCGATCTGATCTGCATCCCCGGCGGTCCGGGACAAATTGCGCTGATGGAGGATGACGAAACGCTGGATTTCGTGCGTCACATGGCGGAAAACGCCAAGTGGGTGACTTCGGTATGTACCGGTTCGCTGGTGTTAGGTGCAGCGGGTTTATTGCAGGGATATCGCGCGACGTCACATTGGGGTTCGCTTGATCAACTCAGCTTGCTCGGTGCCACGCCGGTAGCGGAACGTGTGGTGCGCGATCGCAACCGCATCACTGGCGCGGGCGTCACCTCGGGCATTGATTTCGCTTTAACCGTGGCGGAAGAGCTGCTTGGACGTGAGACAGCGGAAAATATCCAGTTGCAGATGGAGTACGATCCGGCGCCGCCATTCCATTCCGGTTCACCACGCAGCGCATCGCCGGAACGGTTGGCCGAGGCAAAAATCCAGATGCAGGATTTTATTGCTCGTCGACGTGTAGCGACCGAAAGTGCCGCAGCACGGCTCAAGCGTGACTGAGAAAAACTGGCGATTTCAGCCTGAAATCGCCACAAGTTTTACCGCTTAATGTGCGCTGGCAGTAGGGCGCACGGTGATTTCACTGGTATCCACCTCGCCAGGCTGATCGATGGCCCAACCCACCGCTTTGGCAATCGCTTCCGGCTTGAGCGCAATCTGGCGATAGCTCTTCATCGCGTCACGCGCGGTGTTATCGCTGATGATATCCGCCAGTTCAGATTCCACCACGCCAGGATTGATCACCGTAACCCGCAGATGCTGCGACTCCTGACGCAGGCCATCGGAAATCGCGCGGACGGCAAACTTGGTGGCGCAATACACGGCGGCGGTTGGCGAAACAGTCAGTGCACCAATTGAGGCGATATTGATAATGTGACCAACCTGCTGCGCTTGCATAGTCGGCAGCACCGCCGCAATGCCATACAGCACGCCGCGAATGTTGACGTCGAGCATCAAATCCCATTCATCGACTTTCATTGAGCTCATCGGTGACAGTGGCATCACGCCCGCATTGTTGATCATCACATCAATACGGCCATATTTCTCCAGTGCAAAATCGGCCAGCTGCTGTGTGTCGGCGCGCTGGGTGACGTCGGTGGCGAGGTAATCCACGCTCGCCCCGCCAAAACGCAATTCATCACATAACGCCTGCAGACGACCGGTACGGCGTGCGCCGAGCACCAGCTGATGACCTTGTTGCGCCAGATGACGTGCAATGCTTTCGCCAATGCCGCTGCTGGCACCCGTCAAAATAATCACTTTCTTAACTGAATTCATGATGCATTCCTCGTTGGGTTGACGAGGCTATTGTTGATAAATCACGCAGTGCGCAACAGACCGAATTGTGGCGCATCTTTGCCTGATTCTCTCGTGCACATTGTGCAATCACGATTTACACCGCTATGCTTTGCCTGAATCTCTCTGAGGAAATTATTCATGCCGCACACCGTGCAACAGCGCACCTGCGCTTTACTCAGCCAGCTGGCGCGCCAGGAAGGCTATACCAAATCGCTGCTCGATAGTGTGCGCTTTATGCGCGCCGATCGGCAGTGGGCGCGCACGCCGGTTTTGTATGAGCCGAGCATCATTATTATTTGCCAGGGATCGAAACGCGCTTTCCTCGCCGACAAAATGTATCGCTACGACGCGCAACATTATCTGGTGTTGTCGGTGCCGCTGCCATTTTCTGCTGAGACGGAAGCCACATCAGAAGAGCCGCTGCTAGGCATCGCTATTCGTCTGGATGTTGCCATGGTGGCGCGGCTGGTGGCACAACTGGCCAGCAGTGATACAACGGTAACCGCTGCACCGGCGGGCATCATCTCCACACCCATCAACGAAACGCTGGCGGAGAGCACGCTACGTTTACTGGAAACGTTGAGCGATCCCCTTGAAGCCAAAGTGTTGGGACCGGCGCGCGTCGAAGAGATCTGTTTTCGCGTATTGATGGGCGAGCAGGGCGGCGCGGTGCGTGCGGCGTTAACCTATCAAGGCCATTTTGGTCGTATCGCGCGAGCTTTGCAGCGCATTCATGCCGACTGGCGTCAGCCGCTGGATGTGCCGCATCTGGCGAATGAAGCCGGCATGAGCGTGCCGCGTTTCCATCTGCATTTTAAAACGGTGACGCAGACCTCGCCGATTCAATATCTAAAATCGCTGCGCTTGCATCAGGCGCGTTTAATGATGATCCGCGACAATCTCACCGCCGCTGGCGCAGCAGCGCGTGTCGGCTATGAGAGTGATTCGCAGTTTAATCGTGAGTTCAAACGGATGTTTGGTCGCAGTCCGGCAGAAGAAGCGCGGGAGATGAAGCGGGCGTTTGAGTTGTTACCGCCGGAGCAGCTGTCCGGCCGATTGCAGGCGCATTAACTTAGCAAATGCTCATGATGGCAACCACTAATAAAATCCAGAAGGCAGCACAGCCGGTAAACATCAGTTGCCAAACCTGATGGCGTTGTGCGGTGAAAAGAGTAGACATACGAGCACGTAGAACCGATTGCATAGCGACCTCAAATCAAAATGTTCATAAAAGTAAGTAAGCGAGCTGAAGCAGGAAAATTCTGTCAGCGAATAAGAATATTCTGACTTTTTTTGAGGGGTAAAATCGACAAGACCAGTCTTGTTTTTTGCTTGATAAATAATCGGTAATAAAATAAAAAGCCGTGAAAGTCAGGAGGCTATTCACGGCGACATCCAGATATTTTTCTCATTACACGTTGCGCGTCACGCCGCCGTCAACGCGAATATTCTGGGCGGTAATATAGGCCGCACCAGGCGATGCCAGGAAGGCGATGGTTGCTGCCACTTCTGCAGACGTGCCGTAGCGTTGTAATGGCACGCTGTCGCGACGTTCATTGGTTTTCGGCAAGCTATCGATCCAGCCAGGCAGCACATTGTTGATGCGAATGTTATCGGCCGCGTAAGTATCGGCGAAGATTTTGGTGAAGGATGCCAGCCCGGCACGGAACACCGCTGAGGTCGGGAACATATCGGTTGGCTCAAACGTCCACGCCGAGGAGATATTGATAATGCTGCCGCCGCCCTGTTTCTGCATGGTTGGCGTGACCAGGCGCGTGGCGCGCACCACATTCAAAAAGTAGGTTTCCATGCCGAGCTGCCACTGCTCGTCGGTTAATTCCAGAATCGGCGCACGCGGACCATGACCGGCGCTGTTCACCAGCACATCAATGCGGCCCCAACGCGCCAGCGTTTGATCCACCAGCTTCTGCAGATCTGCAATCGACTGATTAGAACCGGTCACGCCTAAACCGCCCAGCCGCTCCGCCAGCGCTTCACCTTTACCGGATGAAGAGAGGATCGCCACTTTAAAGCCGTCACTTGCCAGTTTCTCCGCTGCTGCTGCACCCATGCCGCTGCCGCCTGCGACGATTACTGCGACTTTTTCTACTGTCATCATTGATCTTCCTGTTAATTAAAAATCGATTAAATCCAGTATAAAAGGTAATTTCAGCAGCAGAGAGTCAGTCTGTTTGCCAATTGACGATAGGAAAACTACAGGATGAGCCAGGGATTTAACGAGTTGCCGTCGCTCAATGCATTGAAAGTGTTTGAAGCCGTGACGCGGCATCTTAATTTTCGCCTGGCGGCGGAAGAGTTAGGCGTGACGCAGGGCGCGGTGGCGCAGCAAATTCGCGGTCTGGAATCCAGCCTTGGGCTGAAATTATTCGATCGATTGCCGCGCACGCTGGCGCTGACCGGCGCAGGTGCAGGTTATGCGGTGAGCATCCGCCAAGCGTTTGAACTGATCGATGAAGCCACGCGCACGCTGCGTCCGGAACCGAATCGCTTAACGTTAAGCGTAACGCCCACCTTTGCCAGCCGCTGGATGCTGCCACGCTTACCGGGTTTTACCGCCGCGTGGCCGGATATCGATCTGCGCGTGTTGGCGTCTGAGCGGCTGGTGCAGTTTCATCATGAAGGCGTCGATTTAGCGGTGCGCTACGGCAGGCCGCCATTTGGCGCGGGTCTGGATGCCACTTTACTGTTTAGCCAAACGGTATTAGCGGTAGTGAGTCCGGCGCTGCTTGCCGAGCTGGGAAATCCGGCCGACAGCGACAACTGTCTGCGCTACGCCTTGCTGCACGATGGTCATCATCTTTGGCCTGCGTTTCTCGCGTTTAACTTCCCGCAAGTATCGCTACATCATCAGCATCACCTGCGTTTCAATCAAACCGCGCTGGCATTGGAAGCGGCGATCAGCGGGCAGGGCATTGCGCTCACCAGCCCGCATTTCGTGCAGAACGATCTGGCCAGCGGACGTTTGGTGCCTGCGTTTCCGCAGCAAATGACCATGGATGCCGGTTGGTATCTGGTGTGGCCGCGCCGTCCGCGCGAGCAAGCGCCAGTGATGGCGGTGCGCGATTGGCTTTTAGCGCAGGTTAGCAGCTGATTATTGTTCAATAACGAAATCAGTAAAACTGATGATACGCACGGGATCATGAATGTTATAACTGCTTAATGATGCAGATGTGGGGTTTTATCCTGCTAAGGCAGTGAATTAGCAAAATATTGCGAAAATTCAGCAAGTAAAGCAACTGATTGCGCGTTGCATTCTGTCGGGTGCTGTGAATAAATACGGAGTCAATTTTAATAAAAATGCCATAAAGGCCAGGCTCGCGCCTGAAAAAGATCATTGCCTATGACCGACCATAAAGATGTTTTAGCCAGGGACATCAGCGCCAAAAGTGAAAGCATGCAGGCGCATCTCATCGCCATCCGCCGTGACATTCACGCGCATCCGGAACTAGGTTTCGACACCATTCGCACTGCGCACATCGTTGAGCAGGAGCTGCTGCGCCTGGGTTTGACGCCGAAAACCGGCGTCGGCAGAACCGGCGTGATGGTTGAGATTGTCGGCGCGCATCCCGGTAAAACCGTGCTGTTACGCGCGGACATGGATGCATTGCCAATCCATGAACAAACCGGTTTATCTTTCAGCAGCCAATATCCCGGCAAAATGCACGCCTGCGGCCACGATATTCACACCGCGACGATGCTCGGCGTGGCGGCGATTGTGCCGCACTATCGCGCGCAATTGCATGGCACCTTGCGTTTGATTTTTCAGCCAGCGGAAGAGACGCCTGATAGCGGTGCCGAAGCGATGATCGCCGATGGCGCGGCAGACGGCGTCGATCTTGCCATTACGCTGCACAATAAACCGGAACTGTCCGCCGGGGAAATTGGCTTAACGCGCGGTGCCAGCACCGCCTCCAGCGACGAGTTTGATGTGGTGGTGCACGGTAAATCAACGCATGCCGCCCGTCCGCACATGGGAACCGATCCGATCATAGCCGCCGTGAACCTGGTCAGCCAGCTGCAAACCATTATTTCGCGCGAGCTCGATCCCGCCAACTCGGCAGTGCTGACCATCGGGCACATTCATGGCGGCAGTACGCACAACATCATTTCCGATAGCTGCCTGATTCAGGGCACGGTGCGCGCCAAATCACCGGCGGCGCGTGTGCATATCGAAGAGGCGTTCAAACGTATCTGCGCGGGCGTCGCGCTGTCGCTGAATGTGCGCGTTGAGGTCAATTATCAGCGCGGCGTACCGCCGTTGATGAACGACGATGCGCTGATTGATGCGCTGGAACCGATTTTATCGCATCAGTTTAGTAAGGTGATTGTCGCCAAACCGAGCGCCAGTTTTGGTGCTGAAGATTTCTCGCTGTTTACCGAGCGCGCGCCAGGCTGCCAGATCCACATCGGATCCGGCGCGCCGGGGCGCGACGACCATCTGCACAATTCGGATTACCAACCCGACGAGCGCAGTATCCATGCCGGCACGCAGGCATTAGCCCGTTTAGCCATTGATTTACTCTCTTAAAATAACGAACTTCGAGGTTTTCTGATGATGCGTAAAGGACTGTTTACCGCTTCTATGGGCATGCTGCTGCTTGCCTCTTCCGCTCTGGTGCAGGCAAAAGATTTTGGCACGCTGAAATTCGCCACTGAAGCTGCTTATCCGCCATTTAACCAATCCACGCCGAACGGCAAAATCGTCGGTTATGAGCCGGATATGGTGGCTGAAATCGCTAAACGTGCTGGTTTCAAATACGAAATCGTGGCGCAGAAATGGTCCGGTATGATTCCGGGTTTAGTCGATGGCAAATATGACGCGGTGATCGATGCCGTGACCGTCACGCCGAAGCGTGAAGAAGTGGTGGATTTCTCTCGCCAGTACACCGTGAGTGTTTCAGGATTCGTGACTCTGAAAGGCAGCGCAGTTGATACCTTGCCAGGCAATGGCGAAGTGGTGCTGGCGGATGACGAAGCGGCTATGACCAAATCTATCGATGCTTTGAAAGCCAAATTCAAAGGCAAAACCATTGCGGTGCAGGTTGCCACCATTCAGGCGGATTTCCTCAACAAATATCTGGCGGATGTGGCAACGATTCGCACCTATCAGGCTGGCCCGGAAACCTTCGCCGATCTGCTGAACGGCCGTGTTGATGCGGTAATGGCGTCACGCACCAACCTGAATGCCTATGTGAAAAAGCATGCGGATACTGTTAATAGCACCGGTTACGGTTTCTCGGGCGGCGTGTTGGGCCAGGGTTCCGCTATCGCGATTCAGAAAAACAATCCTGAGCTGAAGGCGGCGCTGGATAACGCGTTAAATTCAATGATCAAAGATGGCACGCTGAAGCAGCTGTCTGAAAAATGGTTCGGCGAAAACGTCGCACCTAAAGAGTAATTCCAGGCGCTTATGGCTATTGATTGGCAAATCTTAGGTTTTGGTGACGAAGGTTGGGGCGGCGTGTTGCTTAACGCTGCCACGGTGACCGTCACCGTTTCATTATGTGCATGGCTGCTGGGCGCAATTCTCGGCAGCCTGTTGTGTTGGATGCAGATTGGTGGTGGGCGCTGGCAGCAGCGCCTCGCCAACGGTTACATCACGCTGTTTCGTGGTGTGCCGGAGCTGCTGGTGATCTACCTGTTCTATTTTGGTGGGCGTCAGGTGGTGTCGTTTGTTGGGGAAAGTCTTGGCCTACAAGGACCGTTTGATGTGAACGGCTTTGTCGCCGGTGCGATTGCCATCGGCCTGATCTCCGGCGCTTATCAAAGCAGCGTGTTCCGCGGTGCGTTCTATGCGATCCCAAAAGGCACGCTGGAAGCCGCAACGGTAACCGGCATGGGCCGTTTGATGCTGTTCCGCCGCATGATTGTGCCGCAGGCGCTGAAAACTGCGCTGCCGGGCATGGGCAATCAGTGGCAATCGGTGATCAAAGAGTCGGCGCTGGTTTCGGTTACTGGCTTAGTGGAAACCATGAACCAGATCTCCACCGCCTCGAACTCGACGCAAATGCCGTTCTTCTTCTACAGCGTTGGCGCGGTGATCTACCTGATCATCACCACCTGTTCCGATTTTGTTTTCCGCTATGTGGAAAAAGTGGCCATGCGCGGGCAACAACGCGCGCGGTTGTAAGGAGCCACGATGGATGTCACTTTCCTGCAGCACACCTTAGCTGCGTTGCTGCGCGGCCTGCCGCTCACGCTCAATCTGGCGCTGCTGTCGCTGTTGGGTGGCGGCGTGCTGGCGCTGCTGCTCAATCTGCTGCGCCAAAATCGCTTCGGCAGCTACGTTACCCGTTTCTACGTCTGGGTATTTCGCGGCACGCCGTTGCTGATTCAGATCTTCATGATCTATTACGGCCTCGGCAGCTTACCAGCGGTGCGCGAAAGCGTGCTGTGGCCGCTGCTGCGCGATCCTTACTGGTGCGGTTTGATTGCATTAATTCTTAACGATGCGGCTTACACCTCGGAGATTCTGCGCGGCGGGCTCAACGCGGTGAGCGTGCAGTCGCTGGAAGCGGCCAAAGTGAGCGGCATGTCGCGCTTCACCACGCTGCGTCGCATCACGCTGCCGCTGGCGGTGCGCCAGGCATTGCCGGCTTACAGCAATGAAATTATCTCGATGATCAAATCGACCTCGCTGGTCAGCACCATCAGCTTGATGGAGATGACCGGTATTGCTGATTCCATTGTCTCTGAAACTTTCCGCGCGCTGGAGGTGTTTATCAGCGCGGCGATTATCTATCTGCTACTGACCGTGCTGGTGAGTAAAGCGGTGGCGCTGCTGGAGCGCCGTTTGTCCCCTTATCACGTTGGAGCACGTCCATGAGTAAACCCACTATCGCCCTGAGTCATCTCAGAAAAAGTTATAGCGGGCACGAAGTGCTGCACGATATCAGCCTGACGGCGCAGGATGGCGACGTGATTTCGCTGATCGGTGCCAGCGGCTCCGGCAAAAGTACCTTGTTGCGCTGCATTCCGTTTTTAGAAGTGCCGCAGGGCGGGGAAATTGCGGTGGGTGACGAAGTGGTAACTATCGATAATCCCGACGAGAAGCTCAGCCGTGAGCAGCAGCACCGCATCAAGCTGATGCGCATGCAGCTCGGTTTTGTCTTCCAGAGCTTCAATCTGTGGCCGCATAAAACCGTATTGCAGAACATCATCGAAGCGCCGATTCATGTGCAGAAACGCAGTAGCAAAGAGGCGATTGAAGAGGCCGAAGCGCTGCTGCAAAAAGTGGGTCTGTACGAGAAGCGTAACGCGTGGCCTTCGCAGCTTTCGGGTGGTCAGCAACAGCGCGTGGCGATTGCCCGTGCGCTGGCGCAGCAGCCGAAGGCGATTCTGTTTGATGAGCCGACGTCAGCGCTTGACCCCGAGCTGGTGGGCGAAGTGTTACGCGTGATTCGCAGTCTGGCAGAAGAGGGACGCACCATGATCATCGTTACGCATGAAATGGGCTTCGCGCGCGATGTCTCGAACAAAGCGGTGTTTCTGCATCAGGGCAAGATTGAAGAAGCCGGTTCGCCACAGCAAGTTTTCAGCGATCCGCTTTCAGCACGCTGTCGCGCATTTGTGAGTAGTCACTTAAATCGGAATAGTTAATAACAGCTTCCTTTCTGTTTGCACCAGCTCCATGAGCGAGCTGGTGCACCTCATGGTTTCCATTAATTTCCTCGTAATCAAAGCCAGTGCTGTCGTATTTGGTGGTCCGAATCGCAGCGACCGCGCGTCAGGCACACTTCTGAAAACACGAGCCGACCGGGAAAAGTCGTTGAATCCCAATACGGCGCGGGTTACAACGTTTGACTTTAGTCAGGCCTCCTTTGCTGGAGTACTTCTTTACTGCATAACCACGGAATTCTATGCCGCACACTTACCGACCATGGATGAAAAGGTATTGGCTGGTCTGGCTACTGTTAACGCTGATCACCTTGATAGCGTTATTTGCCGATCAAATTTTGCAGCAGCAGCGTGTGGGCGAGGCGCAATTTAATCAGCAATTTAACCGCCTTGCCGCCTATCAAACGCAGAATGAAACGCTATTGCCGCTGCTTGATGGCGATGAGGATCTCGCTGCTTTGCAGAGCAAATTTCCGCAGCTTGTCCTGCTGGAACACACCGTAAATCGTCCGTTAACCGCGCCACGTTTTGAAGAAGTGAGCGGTGGACGCTATTGGCTCTACAATCCTTACCGCCAGATTCGCATGCTGATCGATTTGCACTTTGCCCTGCAAACCTCAGATGTAGCGCTGGCGTTGGCGTTTCATATCCACGCTCCGCCTGCGATGCAGACAGCGAACTATTCGGACTCGGCGCGTTGGCAATGGCAGCGGCCGTTCATCAATCACTATCAGCCGTTCTTGCTGAAAGGCAGCGCCAATCCCGACTGGCGTTCGCTGCATATGCTGCCATTTACGCTGGCGCTGCTGTTGTGGCTGGTGATTGGCGGCTTGGGCTGGTGGCTGTTGCGTCAATGGCGTCAGCATGTGGAGATGCGCCTGCGTGCGGACTATTTCCAGCGTACGCGGCGTGAAGCGCTGGGCGAGTTCACTGCGGGCATCATTCATGAAATCAATCAGCCGCTGACCGCCATCAACACCTGGTTGCATAGCAGTCAGTTACTGTTGAGGCAGGGTAAACACGAAAATCTGCCACAGGCGCTCAACGCGATGAGTTTGCAAACCGAACGCCTCGCGGCGTTGCTGCAGCGTTTTCGCGACATCGTGAGCGAACGCCCGGTAGCGATGAGCGCTGTGAATCCGGAAGCGGTTTGGCGGCGCGTAACAGTGCTGTTGCAACAGGAACTGGATGATGGCGATGTCGCGCTGCGTCAGCAGTTCCAGCACGGTCAGGCGAGAGTGCTAAGCGATCCACAGTGGCTGGAACAGGTGTTCCACAACCTGTTGCAAAACGCCATTCACATGCAGCACGGACGTCCCGATGCATGGGTGAACATTGCATCGGAGCATGTTTCACAGGGCATCAAAATCATCATCAGTGATAACGGTCCCGGCTTCTCTGCGGAAGGATTAGCGCAGGCTTGCATGCCGTTTTACAGCACGCGCGCCAATAGCATGGGATTAGGCATGACGTTGGTCGAGAACTTGATGTTACGCATGAACGGCCAGCTGCGGCTGGCAAATCGCGCTGCAGGCGGCGCGGAGATTACCTTAATTTTCCAACTGGCGGAGTAACGGAATGGTCGCAAAGGTTTGGTTAGTGGATGATGATTTGTCTGTGCGTGAATCGCTCGGTTTTTTACTTAAAACGCTGGAATATGACGTGGCCGATTTTGCCGATCTGGCCGCATTTGAAGCGGCCACGCAAGCGCAGGAACCGCTGCGTGGCTGTTTGCTGCTGGATGTGCGCATGCCGGGCATTAGCGGCCTGAGCTGGCTGGCGGAACAGGGCGATCGCCATCCGCTGCTGCCGGTGATCATCATGACCGGTCACGGTACCATTGATGCCTGCCGTCGTGCATTTCGTCAGGGCGCGTTTGAGTTTTACACCAAGCCGCTGGATATAGAACCGCTGCTGGAAACTATCCATCTGGCATTCAATGAGAGTGAACAACGTGCCGGGCGCTGGCAGTCGCAGCAGGGTTTGCAGGCGCGATTTGCGCTATTATCGGCGCGTGAAACTGAAGTAATGCAAATGATGATTGCCGGGCAAACCAGCAAAGAGATCGCGCGTGATTTATTGCTGTCGCCGCGTACCGTGGAAGCGCACCGCGCGGCAGTGTTCGCCAAGCTGGAACTCAATAATCTCGCGCAATTGATTCACGCCTGCCAGCAGCTGAACCAGGTATAACTACCAGGATGAACGGGTAATCGCCCGAATATTGCTTTTCTCTGCCGCGCTTTAAAGTGCCACTCACTATTAAACAGGAGTGACACATGAACATCCGCCTTTCTCTGATTGCCGCTGCGGCGGCCTTTGTTTCCTTTGGCAGCCATGCGGCATTAACTGAATCCAACCTTTCACTGGCTGACGCACAGAAGCTGGCAAGCGCCGCGATTCAGTCGTGCGCGGCGAAAAACTACAACGTAGCCGTGACCGTGGTTGATCGTGCCGGTGTGGTAAAAGCGGTGCAGCGCATGGATAATGCCGGTCCGCACACCGTGGAAGCCAGCCAGATGAAAGCCTACACCGCGCTCAGCACCAAAAATCCAAGCGGCAAGGTGATGGAAGCGGCGCAGAATAATGCCGGTGCGCAGAATATGCGTGATATTCCTGGCTTCCTGCTGTTGGCGGGTGGTGTGCCGGTGAAAAGCGGCGATCAGGTGATTGGCGCAATCGGCATCGGCGGCGCACCGGGCGGCAATCTGGATGAAGCCTGCGCGATGGATGCACTGAAAGCGTTATAAACAAAGTCTAGGGTCGCCATTCATGGCGACATGGTCACATGCGGCGTGACAGCGCAAAACAGATCAGCGGCATCGGCAACGTAAACAGCAGCAGCAACCACAGCAGCACATACACCGCGTCGATGCCATTATTTTGCAGGTTGTTATACAGCTGAACCGGCATGCCCTGCGGGAACCAGGCAAAGATCATCACGATGCCAAACTCGCCCATAGCACGCGCCCACGCCAGTGCGCTGGCGGTTGCCAGCCCCGGCGCGGCAAGCGGGATCGATAGACGCCAAAAACGCTGCCACGGCGACGCGCCCAACGTGCGGCCCGCTTCCAGAATCGGCTTTGGCACACCGGCAAACGCCGAACGTGCGGTGGTGACGAAGTAGGGCAACGCGCCGTACCATTGCGCCAGAATAAACGCGGCCGGATTATTCACCAGCGTCCAGCCAAACTTCTCCAACAGTTCACCCGGCAAACTATACGGCCCGTAAGCGCTTACCAACAAAATCCCCATCGCCAGCGGCGGCGTCAGCAGCGGGATCATCACCAGCAGTTCGACGATTAACCGCATCCGACCGCGCGCCTGCGACAGCCACCATGCCAGCGGCAATCCACTGACAAAAATCAGCAATAGCGCGATCACACCCAAACCCAGCGACGTAGCGATAGCATTGCCATCGCCCCACGCCAGCTGCAGATGCTGCCAGTTGGTGACGCCAATCAGCGTGAGAAAAGGCACCGCCAGCAACAGCAGTGCGGGCAGTGACAGCCATAGCGCGGTGGCGTGACGGGTTTTCATCAAGGGTAGATCGAACTGCCTTTCGGCGCGGCATAGCCATTCTGTTTAAACAGCGCCTGTCCCGGCTGACTCAGCATAAAATCGACAAAGGCTTTGCCGGCGGCAGCGCCGTGCGGGGCGTTCTTCAACACGGCGGCGTAGTAAACCAGCGGCTGCGTGTGTAGCACTTTGTCTTTGCCCGCGCCGTCTTTCACGCTGAAACTCACCGTGTTGTACCACTGCTTCGCCATTGCCGGATTACTCAGATTAATCTCGTCGGGCAGTGCCACATAGGGCAGATGCGCGGAGATCACTTCGCTCTCGTAACCGGCGGCGGCATCAACCTGGCCGCTTTCCAGCCGTGTTAGCAGGCCGCCTTCCAGATGGGTTTGTGCCGGATTTTGATAGCCGCCCATAATTTTATCGGCGATGCCCGGCTGATGGTAATACTTCTCAGCTAGCAGCAGGGTAAAGATGATGTTCTGACCTTTAGGGTCGTTGATCGGATCGGTGCGGCCAAACTTAATGCCTGGCGTTGCCAGCACCTTCAGCCAGCTGGTGTTGCTGCCTTTGGCCTGCGCGAACTGCTGCGCGTATTTTCCTTTCGGGCTATACGCCACCACCATACTGGTGCTCGCCACTGGGACCGCATCATCAATCAATCCAGCATCTTTCAGGATCTGCATCGGCCCTGGTGTGATGGAAACAAACACATCGGCGGTGATTTTTTTGCTCGCCAGCAAACGTGCCATGCCATAGGCGCCCTGGCCCTGACCTTCGTACGTGCCGTTATTTTGCTTAGCAAAGGCCGGACCTAATGATTGGTCCATCACTTTGCCCATCGAACCGGCGTAGGTCACGCGGATATCGGTGTTCGTTTGTGCATGCAGACTAAAGCCCGCGCCCGCTGTGAGCAGCAGCGCGGTGAGGTGAGTAAATCGCATTTCGTTTATCGCTATATAATTAGGTAGATAGCGATTATCGGAATTGAGGCAAGCAGTGCAAGCGAAAATCTATTGCGAAATCATACCAAAGGCCCGCCGCAACGGGCCGACGCGCTTAGGCGAGAATGCGTTTGGCCCAGGATTCAATCTCGTCGCCGCTGCCGATATCCAGCTGCACTAACCCATTGGTGATGAAGGTTGGTGAAACGTGGATGCCATTTTGCCGCGAATATTTGCTGTGCCATTTGATCTCATTTTGCAGTCCGGCACGCAGGAACGGTTCGCGTGCGTTAACGCCGCTGTACTGCTCAAGACGATCGAGAATCTGATTCGGCGTCGCGTCCATATTCGGGCCGTGGCTGTGATCGATAAACTCGAACTCTTCACGATGATCGGCCACCGCTTGCAGCACCTTTTTGGCTGCCGCTTTGCCTTCCGGCAAGGTTGAGGCGGCAAGGATGTAGCGCACAATCACACCCGAATACATATGCCAGGGCTGTGATTGCAAACGGATTTTTAACGTCATCTTCTCTTCGCCCACTAATTGCAGCAGCGCGTCGAGCTTGTTGAATGCGCGCACGGAGAACGGGCAGGTCGGTTCCAGAAAGACTTCAAACACTTTCGGGCCGTGGCCCCAAACCAGCGGATCGGCGTGTAATGCGGTGGATTGGCTCATGGTAATTCCCTTTTGCAACGATAAAAGTTGCCTTACTTTGGCAAAGCGCTGCGCAGACAGCCAGCGCGGGCTTATGCTTTTTTGTTACAAAGCCATTCGCGGGCTGCAAATGTGACGAAAGAAAAATCGTTTTATAGATCCGCGAGCTACAAGAAACTCGGCCCGCACCGGCTTTGCACAGAAAATAAGCGGCTATAGTTAATCCTGTTTCAATCTTCTTACTTGTAGCATTTTTAGTTCATTTGCCTGGAGCCAAACGTTAAGAGCATCGAGGTTCAATGTGTTTGCCAATCTCTCCTGGAAAATCATTCATCAGGTTCTCAACGAAACCATTGTTGAGTTAATGGACGAACATGAAACGCTGGACGTTCCCACTCTGCGTGAGCGGCTGCTGGAGATGGCGGAGAGCGAATCCGATGAATTAATGGTGTTGTGTTACTGGCAAGCGAGCAGAGTGCTAACGCGCTTGCCGCCGACGGTAACCGCCAGCCAACTGATTGAAGAGGCGCGCGTCGCCTATCGCACGCCGATTTATCATGATCCGCTTTAACCCTTGATGCTTTTCAGCGGTTTTAACGCGTTAAAGCGGCTAAGTGACGGATTTATGGTCAAGAGCGGGAAACACGCTCTGCTAGACTTGCCCTGTCAAAAACCTGGATACAGAGGACAGTAATGAAAATCAAAAGTTATGCCGCCTTGAACGCGGGTGAAGCGCTGGTGCCTCACGAGTACGAAGCTGGTGAACTGGCTGCTGAAGAGGTGCAGGTTGAGGTCGATTACTGCGGTGTTTGTCACTCAGATTTGTCGATGATCGATAACGAGTGGGGCATCTCCTCGTTCCCGGTGATTGCCGGCCATGAAGTGATTGGTCGCATCAGCGCCTTAGGCGACGCGGCGCAAAACAAAGGTTTGAAAGTGGGCCAGCGCGTGGGCATCGGCTGGACAGCGAAAAGCTGTCAGCACTGTAATGCCTGTATCAATGGCGAGCACGTCAACTGTGAAAACGGTTCGGTGCCAACCATCATGAATAAAGGCGGTTTTGCCAGCCATCTGCGTGCCGACTGGCAATGGGTGATCCCGCTGCCGGAAGCGATGGATTACACTTCGGCGGGTCCACTGCTGTGTGGCGGCATCACCGTATTTAAACCGCTGTTGATGCATCATGTCACCGCAACCAGCCGCGTTGGCGTGATCGGCATTGGCGGCCTGGGCCACATGGCGATTAAATTGCTGCGTGCGATGGGTGCAGAAGTGACGGCATTCAGCTCCAACGCCAGCAAAACCGAGTCGATCAAAGCGATGGGCGCGGACCGCGTGGTTAACAGCCGCGACCCACAGGCGCTGAACGCGCTGGCTGGGCAATTTGATTTGATCATCAGCACGGTAGCCGTCGATCTCGATTGGGCACCGTACTTCCAGGCGCTGGCACCGCACGGTAAATTCCACACCGTCGGCGCAGTAATGAAGCCGTTTGAAGTGCCGGCGTTCAGCCTGATTATGGGCGATCGCGCGGTGACCGGTTCTTCTACCGGTTCACCAGGCCAGCTGCGTTCACTGATGAAACTGGCATCGCGTGCGGATATCGCGCCACAGGTGGAAGAGTTCCCGATGTCCAAAATCAACGAAGCGTTGGATCACGTACGCGCGGGTAAAGCCAATTACCGCGTAGTGTTGAAAGCCGATTTTTAATACGTCAAACGGTGCGCATTACTGCGCACCGATTTACCTATCGCACCTCCCTCCCAAACAGCATCCTCAGCCTTAATCCCCTGATTGTTCGGCATATAATGACGCATCGCTTTGATAAACTGCTGTCACCCAACTCAACTCGAGGACAGCAATGAAAATTTCCAGCTATGCCGCTCTGCAAGCGGGTGAGGCGTTGGTGCCTTACGAATACGATGCCGGTCCACTGGCCGCTGAGGATGTGCAGGTTGCGGTAGATTATTGCGGCGTCTGCCACTCTGATTTGTCAATGATCGATAACGAATGGGGCGGCTCGCGCTATCCGCTGATTGCGGGTCACGAAGTGATTGGTCGTGTGGTGGCTTTGGGTGATGCGGCGCAAAACAAAGGGCTGCACATCGGCCAGCGCGTGGGCATTGGCTGGACAGCGAAAAGCTGCCAGCACTGCGATGCCTGTATCGAAGGCGATCAGGTGAACTGCGAAAACGGTAAAACCTCTACCATCAATAATCACGGCGGCTTTGCCAGTCATCTGCGCGCTAACTGGCAATGGGTGATCCCACTGCCGGACGCGCTGGATATCGCCACCGCTGGGCCGTTACTCTGCGGCGGTATTACCGTGTTTAAACCGCTGTTAATGCACAACATCTCCGCCACCAGCCGCGTCGGCGTGATCGGCATTGGCGGTCTGGGGCATATGGCGATCAAACTGCTGCGGGCGATGGGTGCGCACGTTACGGCGTTCAGTTCCTCTGCCGCGAAAAACGATTCGATTAAAGCGATGGGCGCCGATCGGGTAGTGAACAGCCGTGATCCGCAGGCGTTGAGCGCGCTGGCCGGGCAGTTTGATCTGATTATCAGCACCGTGGCGGTGGATCTGGACTGGAAGCCGTACTATCAGGCGCTGGCGCGCCGTGGCGCGTTCCATACTGTGGGCGCGGTGATGAAGCCGTTTGAAGTGCCGGCGTTCAGTTTGATTGTTGGTGACCGTGCGTTAACCGGATCGTCAACCGGTTCACCGGGCCAATTGCGGGCGTTGCTGAAATTGGCATCGCGTACTGACATCGCGCCGCAGGTTGAAGCGTTCCCGATGTCGCAGGTGAATGAAGCGCTGGAACATCTGCGTGCCGGGAAAGCGAACTATCGCGTGGTGTTGAAAGCGGATTTTTAAGGGCGGTGCAGGTGGTAAAAAAGGTCGCCATGGATGGCGACCCTACGAAATTAGCCTCGGTCATCCTTTTCGCCGAGGAAGAAATACCACAGCGGGATTGACGTCAGTGCGGTAAACACCGTGGTGTACAACGCAATCATAAAGCCCTGCGTGATGTACATGGTCAGCGACCAGTGGCTGAACGGAATGCCATATTGATCGATAACGCCGCCGATAATCGCATTGCTCATCACCGTGCCGACAATCAGCGCCAGGATGAACAAACCGCGCAGGAAATAGCGCATCTCTTTACGCTTCACGGCAAAGCGTGCGCGAATAATGCCCAGCGGAGATTGCTGTGAGGCCAGCAGCGCGGCTTCATCAAGCGGCGCGCGTTGCTGTTTACGCCAGCGCAGAATATCCAGCAGCAGGAACGCCAGCAAACTCGCGCCCATCACCGGCAGCGCGTAACCCAACGCCAGCGCCAACATTAACCACGCACCTTTGGCGTAATGCGGCAACGCCATCCAGGTTTCGGTCAGGGTTTGTGCTGGATTCGCTTCGACATCTTTTGGCCGGCGAATCCACCACATGCGATAACCGAGCACAATCATGCTGCATAAACCAAGGCCAAAGAACGCCAGCAGCAGCTGATTGGGCAATCCAAACAGCACGCCCATGTGCGCATCCACACCCCAGCGCGTCAGCTTCGCCACCAGCGGGAAATTGGCAAAGTAGACGTGATCCACCACGCTAAAGTCCTGCGGATTCACCGTCACCGCATCCACTTGCGTTGGCCAGCTGCGGTCAATTTCCGTCACCGCCCACGCTTTGTCGGCGCTTTTCGGCTGACGCAATTCGAGCTTCGCTGCGCTCAGCCCATCCTGACGCGCCGCGTTCAGAACGCGATCCCAGTCGGCATCGGCAGCGTTATTACGCACCGGTTTGGCGGGCGCCGCCGCCGGTTTGGTCATGGATGACATCGGCATGCTCATGCCCGACATATCCGCCCTATGCTCGGCGTGCGGATCGGCTGGTGCAGCAGGCGCATCGCTATTCAGCGAGGTATTGACTTGTGGCGTCAGCCAGTTCAGTTCAGTACGCATGCGATCGATATTGCCGCCCGCCCACTGCGACCACGTCAGGCCGGTCACTGAGAAGAACACCAAACCGATTGCCAGCGTCAGTCCGAGCGTGACGTGCCAGTGTCGGCTGAAGGCGAAGCCACTGCGCGGCTGTTTCAGCTTCCGTTTCGGACGTGTTCCCAGCCACAGCACCACGCCACCCAGCGCCGCCACCCACAGCCAGGACGCCGCCAGTTCGCTGTAGTTGCGACCGAAATCGCCCAGCAGCAGGCTGCTGTGCAGTAAGTCAATGGTGGTGCGCAACGGCAATACGCCGCTGGTGCCGTAAACCGGCATATCGCCTTTCACTTTCAGGCTATAAGGATCGATAAATACCGCACGCGACAGCGATGCACCAAGCGTGGCGTCGCTGAATTGCACCCACGTGGTGTCCGTTGCGTGCGGCGCAGGACGCACCGCGTAAATGTGTTGATTTTCTCCCGCATAAGCGCGGGCCGCGCTGATTTGCGCGGACAGCGGCTGCGCGTTGCCATGTGGTTCAGCAGTTAGCGCATCGGCATAAATCAGGTTTTCCAGCTGAGGCGTTAACACATAAAGCGTGCCGCTGAGCGCCGCAACGAAGATGAACGGGGCGACAAACAGACCAATATAAAAATGTAAGCGACGTAGCAAATTAAGCACCGCGCCGCGCGGTGCTGCAGAGTGAGCAGCAGACAAAGCCGTCTTCCTTCCAAAAAGAAATTGTCTTAGCACATCGCTCAAGCCGAGCGTGCGCTGCAATAAAATGAGGTCAGCAGGAAAGCGGTGCAGGCGGGGCGCGCGGACGATGAATGCTGCTAAAGCGACGCACAATCGGCGCAACCACGCGGGGCAGCGGCGGGGCGCGTGAGATCACCATGATCAGCCAGATGAACGGAATAAACACCCACATCAATAGCGGGACATGCACCAGCAGATCACAGTAGCCGCAGGCAAACTCGCCGTCGTCCATCATGTGATGGCTCATGCCGGGCATCGGCATATCCGCCATCATCATTTCATGATGGCTCATTGAGCTAACCATCATGCTGTGCTGCGGCATTGACCGCAGCTGGCTTTGACGCTCCATCAACGTTTTCGACACAATCGGCGCGACGAACAGCAGCAGCACCGCCACAATGGCGACGCAGGCAGTGAAACGCTGGCGGAAGTGATGTGTAAACGTCATGGTTGCTAGTGGATGATTCCGTAAATGAGGCGGAAGTGTAACGCGAATGCCCCTGGTGGGTTAAAAAAATAGAGGTTATTTAAGTAAAAATTCGCACCTTTTGAAAATAATCACTTAAAGAGATGTGGCCGTTAACGTTAATGCAACCTGTTAAATACAGAGTGGAAACAATATGATGTGGTCGCCATGAATGGCGACCCTACGGTGATTCAAGACGCCTTAAAAAATCGATCTTCCCAGTCGTTCGGTAAGTTTCTCCAGCAGCGCGGTGCCTGCTAAGGAGTTACCCGAATGATCCAGCGCGGGCGACCAGACTGCGATACTCATGTCGCCGGGGATCACCGCGACAATGCCGCCGCCGACGCCCGACTTCGCTGGCATACCCACGCGCCAGGCGAATTCCCCGGCACCATCGTACATGCCGCTGGTCATCATCAAGGCGTTCACCTGACGTGCCTGGCGCGGTGAGATCACCGCTGATTCATCATCCTGAGTGCGGCCCTGATTGGCGAGATAGAGAAAGGTGCGCGCCAGTTCTTCACAACTCATCGCTAACGAGCAGTAGTGAAAATAGGTTTCCATCACTTTGCTGACATCGTTATGGAAGTTGCCGAAGGATTTCATCAGCCAGGCAATGGCGGCATTGCGTGCCGAATGTTCGTATTCAGAGCGCGCGACGACGCGATCGTAATTGATGTCGTTTTGCTGCGCCAGACGACGCACAATTTCCAGCATGCGCTGACGTGGTGCTGTCAGGCGGCTTTCAAGCAGATCGCACATCACCAGCGCACCGGCATTGATAAACGGATTGCGCGGTTTGCCTTGTTCCAGCTCCAGCTGCACTAGCGAATTGAACGCCTGGCCGGACGGCTCTTTGCCGACGCGTTGCCAGATTTCACCATCCTCATACAAGGTGAGCGCCACGCTGAGTGACAACACTTTGGAAATTGATTGGATGGAGAAACGTGTCGCGGCATCGCCGGCCTGAAAACAGCGTCCGTCAGGCGTGCAAATGGCGATGCCGAGCTGGTCGGCATCCACGTCGGCCAGCGCCGGAATATAATCCGCCACTTTCCCCTGTTGGGTGAGCGGGCGAACTTCGCTGACAATCTCTTCTAGCAATGCATTACTGAGTTCCGACACCTTCACGCTCCATGTAGCCATTCGTGGCCAGGATGATGGTGATTTGCGTGCAGCGCGTCAATCGGCGGCGCGAAATTCTGTGAGCCTTCTGGGTGAAGCCTGCGTTACAGTGCGAGCTGATTTCTTCAAATGTCGAGCTCGCGCGATGATAACCAACCTGTTTCGCGATTTTCCCGCCGCCGCACAGAACGGCAGCGCAGAGACGTTCGAAGCGCTGCTAACGCAGCCCAATCTACACATCGAACGCATCGTTTCCACCGGGCAAGCCAGTCCACCGGATTTCTGGTACTGCCAGACGCAAGGTGAATGGGTGATAATTTTACAGGGATCGGCAGGATTGCAGCTGGAAGGGGAAGCGCAGGAGCGTCATTTGCAGGTTGGCGATTTTGTGGAGATTCCCGCAGGCTGCCGCCATCGCGTCAACTGGACGGACAGCAGCGGCCCAACGGTGTGGCTCGCGGTGCATTACGGCGCGATTCCGCCTGATTTGGCCTAAGGTCGCTTGCCGACGCTGTGCGTCAGCGTGGTCCAGCGCCGCGCCTGCTCGCTCAGGCTAAAGCCAAGGCCGTGACGATCGGAAATCAGCATGCGGCCATCGCGCAGTTCCAGCTGCTCATTGAACAGCGGATTGAGCCATTCGAAGTGCTCCAGCCAGGGTTCAATCGGGTAGGTTGCCGCCAGGTGAATGTGGATCTCCATCGCGAAATGCGGTGCCAGTTTGCGGCCATGCCGCGCTGCCAGATCCATGATCTTCAGGAAAGGCGTGATGCCGCCAACGCGCGGCGCGTCGGGCTGCACGACGTCGCTAGCATTACCCAGAATCAGCTGTTCATGCTCGCGGAAGCTGGTGAGCATTTCCCCGGTGGCGATGGGCGTATCCAGCGCGGCAGTCAGCGCGGCGTGGCCCTCGACATCGTAAGCATCCAGCGGCTCCTCAATCCACACCAGATTAAACTGCTCCATCTTGCGGCCCATGCGGATCGCCGTTTCGCGATCCCATTGCTGATTGGCGTCAACCATCAGCGGGAAATCATCACCCAGCGTTTGGCGCACCGCGGTTAATCGACGCAGATCTTCAGCGGTGTTGGGCTGACCGACCTTAAGCTTGATGCCGCCAATGCCACTTTCGCGTGAAATCGCCACGTTTTTGATCACCTGATCGAGAGGCGTGTGCAGGAATCCGCCGGAGGTGTTGTAGCACTGCACAGAATCGCGATGTGCACCCAACAGCTTAGCCAGCGGCAGCCTGGCGCGACGCGCTTTCATATCCCACAGCGCGATATCAAACGGCGAAATCGCCTGCACTGCCATGCCGCTGCGGCCGACTGACGCGCCTGCCCACAGCAGTTTGGTGTAGATCTTGTCGATATCATTAGGATCTTCACCCAGCAGCGCGTCAGCAATTTCACAGGCATGCGCATAAATGCCCTGACCGCCGGCGCGTTTTGAATAGCTAAAGCCGATGCCTTGATAGCCATCGCGCGTTTCAATTTCCGCAACGATTATTGCCACTTCGGTTAATGGCTTTTGACGTCCGGTCAGTACTTTGGCATCGCTGACCGGCGTTGCCAGCGGCAAAAATGCCAGCGACAAATGGATCCACACAATACGATCGCCGCTGTCCGTGGCGTTGCCTGTAGCCTGCGTTTTGGCGTAGCTCACGGCGTTAGAATTCACACTCGACATGATGTTCTCCGGTAAATGATTGCGATAACATTTTTGGTCCGCATTGCACTATGTGCCAGGAGTTAGGTTTAGTTATGTCTTGATGATCACACTTTTACCATTCTGCAATAATAATGATAGCGCTAACATTTTGCGTTAAGCTGTTGTCGCGTCTCACCAGACTGCTATGCTAGCGGCATCTGCATGAACCGTGAGCTGCCATGAAACCAACCAAACTGGTGCGCAAAGGCGCGCCAACGCTGGAAGATGTTGCCCGCGTCGCGGGGATTTCGCCGATGACGGTCAGCCGGGCGTTAAATTCGCCGCAGCAGGTGCGGCTGGCGACGGTAGCCAAAGTGAAAGCTGCCATCAGCGCCACCGGCTATATTCCTAACGCCCAGGCCGGCAGCCTGGCGAGCAATCGCAGCCGCTTAATCGCGGTGGTAGTGCCGCAAATTAATAACAATATGTTCGTTGATACCATTCAGACGCTGAATGACACGCTCAGCGCGCACGGCTATCACATGCTGTTGTGCGTCACCGGCTATGAGACTGAAACCGAGGCAGAAACCGTGGCGACGCTGTTGTCGCGGCGTCCGGATGGCATCGTGCTGACCGGCATTCATCACAGCAGCCAGTTGAAAAAAGTGTTGTTGCAGGCCGAAGTGCCGGTGGTGGAGATCTGGGACATGACGCCAACACCGATCGACATGCTGGTGGGTTTTTCCCACGAAAAGGTCGGCGCGCGTGTGGCAGCGTACCTCGCAGAACGCGGTTATCAGCGACCAGGTTTGATTTGGACCGATGACCGCCGCGCGCTGCAGCGCAAGCAGGGATTACTCGATGCGTTAGCCGCTCAAGGCATTTCACCGCAAGTGGATGCGCCGATAGCGCTGCCAGCTCTAATGCAGCGCGGGCGCGAAGCCTGCGCTCAACTGCTGGATGCGCATCATGATGTCGATGTGCTGGTGTGCAGTTCCGATACCTTAGCACAAGGCGCATTAATGGAAGCGCAGGCACGCGGAATAGATGTGCCAAATCGGCTGGCGGTGATTGGTTTTGGCGATCTGGATTTTGCTGCTGCTAATTTCCCCGCTATCTCGACGGTGCGCGTTGATCGGCATCACATGGGACAATTAGCGGCTGAACAACTGCTGAACCGGCTGCGAGGCAATGCTGTTGAACATCCCATTATCGATCTTGGTTTTGAGATGGTGCCACGCGATTCCGGTTAGCGAAATCTGAAGTGAGAAGCTCATCACATGCGAAAAATATCTTCCATGTTATAAAATATGGAAAATTTATTTCAAATTGAGAGGTTCCTATCATGTCATCGCTGCCGTCCCTTGAAACCTTGCTACAGCAGGAAGCTGAGCATCGTTTACCGCAGTTTGATTTCGATTTAGCGTGGCAAATCGGCCAAAGCATCCAGCAGCGAGCCCGTGAAGACAATGCGCCTGTGGCTATCGAAGTCTATGCGTTTGGACAGGTGCTGTTTCTGACTGCGTTGCCAGGATCCGCCCCAGAAAATCTGGAATGGATGCGTCGCAAGCGCAATACCGTGCTGCTGACCGGCCATTCTTCGATGTATGTGGGGCTTTTTAACGAGCAGAAAGGCGAGCGTATGGCGCAGCAGGCTTATACTCGCCAGGAAGATTACACCGATCACGGTGGCTCTTTCCCGCTGCTTACTGCTCAAGGCGCGATCATCGGCGCAGTCACCATCAGTGGTTTACCCTCCGAAGACGATCATGCGTTGGCGTTGTGGGGGATTGCCCAACTGCTGCGTTGAGTCTGGTCGAATAAAGAACGCCGGAAATCAAAAAATGGCCTCCGGCGTATTAATTCTCAAAATAACAGCGTTGCTGAGCCAACGCCGCACGCTTTGGCGTATCGCGCGATAGTATCCAGGCTGGCAGAGGTGATGTTTTTTTCCATGCGCGAAACGGTTGGCGGTTTTACTCCCATTCGCTCAGCTACCTGAGCGCTGGTTAAACCCGCATTTTGACGCCACTGTTTGAGTAGCGATTGCATCCGCGATTTACGCTCCTCAGCTTCCCATGCTGCACGATATTCGGGATCTTGCAGCATCTCTTCATGAATTTGATTATGAGTTTTATATTTCATTCTGCATTTCCTCCAGCCTTCGTAGGGCTTTCTCTATTTCTGATGATGGTATTTTTTGACTCTTCTTAATGAAAATACGCAGCATGTAAATTTTCTGTCCTCGCTGATACACCCAAAGTCCGCGTGAGATATCGCTACCAGACGTTCTAATCTCATACAGCCCATTTCCCAATGGTTTGGTATGAGGTTCACGGAGACTACATGGATCGGTTTGCAGTCGATTGACGAGTTTTACAAACTTCACGCGAATGATTGGCGGTAATGACCTAAGTTCATCCTCAGCTGCTTCATGGTAGATAACCTCGAACACTGGCAGGGCCTCCGTGCGATAATTCTAACGATGATTCGTTATTAGCTCAACAGCTAATATTAGCCTTTGAGCTAATGATTCATGCTTAATCGAACGGAATTTTAAAAGTATTCAAAAAACAAAAACGCCCGATGCGATCAACACATCGGGCGTTTTAATGCACAACAAACGCTATTTCATTGCCGGGACTTTCAACTTATCCCCTGCGCCGGTGATTTTGCGCAGATCGGCGACCTGGCTGGCCTTCACTTCTGCAGCCTGATTTCCCCACGAATTCCTCACGTAGTTCAGCACATCCGCCATCTCCTGATCGTTAAGTTTCCAGGAGAACGCCGGCATGCCTGCGGATGTGGGGCGACCTTCGGTGTGCGGTGCGCGGGCACCGTCCAGCAGCGAGTGAATCATGTTGGTGGGATCGTTCTGCATTGCGCCATTGCCGGCAAAGGCGGGTACCATGCCGGTGATACCTTCACCCGACAACCCGTGACACGCCGAACAATCCACTTCATAGCGCAGTGCCGCCTGATCGTGACGCGTTTTATCCATCACAAACCCGGCGGATTTCGGCGTGGAAGAGGCCGGTAAGCTGCGCAGATAAGTGGCGATAGCGTGCAAATCGCGATCGTTAAAATACTGCGTCGAGTGCTCAACCGCTTCCGCCATTGGACCCGCCGCCACGCTTTCGCCGTTAGAGCCGGTTTTTAGATAGTCAGCGATCTGTGCATCGCTCCACTTGCCAATGCCAGCGTGAGGATTTGGCGTGATATCCGGCGCGTACCAGCTGCCCAGATTGCCGCCTTGCAGATATTGGCTGCTGATTTCGCCGCCCAATGCGTTGCGCGCGGTGTGACAAACGCTACAGTGCGCCGGACCATCAACGATGTATTTGCCGCGATTCCACTCGTCATTCTGCGCAGTTTGCGGCTTGAACGCGTTGTTATCGAAGAACAACAGGTTCCAGCCCGCCATCGCCAGACGAATGTTATACGGGAAATTCATGCCCGCATTCTCATCGATGGCGTTGTGCACCGGTTTTTGCGCCGAGAAGTAGGCCCAAAGATCGTGCATATCGCCATCGCTCATTTGGGTGTAAGCGGTGTACGGCATCGCGGGATAGAGGAAGCCGTGTTCGCCGCGTCCCTGACGCACCGCGTTGAAGAAATCACGTTCGGTCATGTTACCGATGCCGGTTTCACGATCCGGCGATATGTTCGAGGTTTGCAGCATGCCAAAGGGCGTATCAATTTTGTAGCCGCCCGAGAAGTCCGCATTGTGGCAGGCGGCGCAGTCGGCAAGGCGCATCACGTACTCACCGCGTTTGATGGCGGCATCATCGTTACTGTGGAAATCGGCCAGCTGCACCTTGTCGTCGGCAACGTTGGAGCGCGCGCTGTCTAACACTACCCACAAACTGCCCGACGCCGCGATGCCTGCAATCACCGCCAGTGCGGCGAGCGTGTAGGTCACTTTCTTTGCTTTCGCCATGATTACGCCCCCACCAGCGGTGCCGGATTATGGATGTACTTCTGGTGGATCGCCTGCGCGGCGCGCACCGCCAGCGCACCAATGGTAATGGTGGGGTTATAACCGCCGTTGTTCGGGAAGGCGGATGCGCCGACCACAAACAGGTTGTGCGCATCCCAACTTTGCAGATACGGATTGAGTGCAGAAGTGCTGGGATCGGCGCCCATCACCGCGCCACCAATAGTGTGCGAGCTGTGCTGCTGATACGGATTCCAGCTCTTCTCCGCCTGGTTATCCACCACGATGTGCTGGCCGCCGGTCTCTTTCATGATGTTGATGGCGCGATCGGTGACGTACTTCGCCATGCGCACATCGTTCTGGTTCCAGTCGAACGTGGTGCGGATCAGCGGCTGGCCGTGACGATCTTTGTAGTTGGGATCGAGATCGAGATAGGCTTCGCGCATCGGCATCGAGGTACCCTGGCAGAAGATGGTGCCGGCGGTTTGGTAATCGCGCTTGTAGCCCGCTTTCCACTCGCTGCCCCAGCGTTTGGTGCCCGGACGCAGGCCGTTCATGTTCTGAATCGGACGGCCGTTGGTGGAGAAGCCCATGATGCCCGCGCCGCCGATAAAATCGAGATCGCTGTGGTCGAAGTTATCGCCATTGAAGTCATCAATCTGCACCGCCAATGCGCCGCCGCCGATGAACGGATTCATGTATTCGTTATCAAAGAAGCCGGTGACGCTGGAGCAGGTTTGATAGTTGTAGTTACGGCCAATGGTGCCGCGCCCGGTCAGCGGATTGTATTGCTCGCCCACGCCGGAGAGCAGCATCAGGCGCACGTTATCCATCTGATAAGCGGTGATGCAGACGATATCCGCCGGTTGGAAGCCTTCCACGCCATCCTGAGTAATGAATTTCACACCTTTCACCGTTTTACCGTCGTCATGTTTCACGGCATGCAGCACTTCGGTTTCGGTCAGCAGCGTGAAGTTTGGACGGCGCATCAGCACCGGCAGAATGCAGGCTTGCGGCGATGATTTGGAGAAGTTGCCGCAGCCGTGGAAGTCGCAGAAGCCGCAATACGTACACGGACCCATGCTGACGCCGAGCGGATTCACATAGGCTTGCGACAGGTTACCGGCAGGCACCGTGAACGGGTGATAACCCATATTCTCGGTGGTTTTGCGGTACTTGCTCATCCAGTGCGTATCTTTCAGCGGCGGGGTAGGATAGTCGCGCGAACGCGGGCCTTCGAAGATATTGCCGCCTTTTTGCGGCTGGCCGTTGAGATTGCCCGCGATACCGGAGGTACCCGCAATACGCTCGAAGCGATCGTAGAACGGTGCCATTTCGTCGTAGGTCACGCCCCAATCCTGCAGTTGCAAACCCTGCATCTTCTTCGCGCCGTAGCGTTCACGGGTTTGCTTCGCCACTTCAAAATCCCACGGCGTAAAGCGCCATGACATGCCCGCCCAGTGTGTGCCGGCACCGCCCACGTTCCAGCCAAACTGAAACGCGGACCAGTTACGCACCGGCGCCGCCAGCTGATCGCTGCGGTTGCGGAAGGTGGTGGTTTCCACGCTCATTGGTTGCAGGATTTTGCGGCGCGTGTGGAAACGCAGTTCATCGGCATCAATGGCGACCGGGAAATCGGTCGAGGTATCGCGCCAGGCACCGCGTTCGATGGCGACCACGTTAAGTCCCGCGCGGGTTAGCTCTTCCGCCATCACCGAACCGGCCCAACCTAAGCCGACGATGACCACGTCAGCTTTATTTCTAACTAATGACATTGACTCAGCTCCGGCTATTTAATCGTTAGGAATCAGACTGACGGGAATAAGCGCCAGATTTTCGTTGCGGCGTTCGATATAAGGGCGATAGTCATAGCGTGCGCCAGGAAAACCGATCATTTTCCAGCCCACCATATTTTTATTTCCGCCATAAATCGGATCCGCTAAATAGCTTTCGCGCGCGTTTTGTAGCATTAATTCAAACAGCGCCTGGCTATTCACGTCTTTTCCTAAATCGATCTTGCCGTCTTCCATTGCCGTCAGGAATATATCGATCTGTTCAGCTGATAAGGTATGCAATGAAGCCTGATGCTGTTGCTGCGCCCACTTTTCCAGCGCGGCTAAGCCGGTTAAATAGCGCGCTTTCGGCGGCGTGAGAAATTGCGGGCTGCCCATCAACGCCGCTTCATTTTCCGGATGCAGCGGCGCCTGCAAATAGAGCGCCGCGCCGGAGCCATAATCTCCGGCTAACTGGTTATCGAGGAACTCAATTGCGCCTGCTTCAGTGGCGGATGGACCAAGATCATCGGCGGGGATCAGGCGATCAAAAATAGCGGCCAGATTCTGGCGATCCAGCGGATTAGTGAGCACCTGGTAACCGTCTTGCCATGCGGGTTGCGGCAGGTGATCGGGGCTGAGTTTGGTTTCCAGCGGGACATTGTGCAGCTCTTTCGCCCGCAGTTGCGGCGCGACGGCGAGGGATGCCACAATTCCACTGAGCGAAAAGAGCGCTTCTCTTCGGTTCATACTTCTTATCCCTTAATCTTCAAGACATGAATATTGACAGAGCACGACGTTCAGATATTTCAGACGCAATGACATCGCGCTAAATAGCGCGCAGGCGCTAGCAACGAATCTGCGTTCGTTATTATTTTTTCAGAGGTGGGTTAATATTCGGTCTCCATTTATGGTGACCGTATTCGCGGGAAACCCGTTTATCGGGCGTCCTTTATGTTAATGAATATATTTATTCATATCTTCATAGCAGTGACGGGAAATATCCCACAGATCGTCTTCCCAATTCTGCGGACTTAACAGTTCCGGCGACCAAACGCCGTCGTAGCCGGTTGCTTTCACCGCCGCTACCCAGGCGGCAATATCGACATCGCCTTCGCCCGGCGCATAGTCGCGTTGTACCCACTCATCCCAGGCTTCGCCCGGTTTCGCCGCGCGACCATCGCAGAAATGCACGCCGTAAATCAGATCTTTATCCATGCGCGCCACTTCGGCAGGCGTGGTGCCGCCACCGGCATGCAGGTGCCAGAAATCCACCACCACACCGAGGTTGTCTTTGCCGCTCTGTTTAATCACATCAAGCGCGTGTTGCAGCGAATTGAACGCGGTGAAGGCGACGACTTCAACCTGGAATTTGATGCCGTGCGGTGCGCCGATATCGGCGATGGCGGAGATATTCTCCAGCAGGATGGCATCACGCTCGTTAGCGGAAAGGTGATCGAGTTCGGTCAGCGCCATGATTTGCACTACCGGGCAACGCAATTCTACCGCGGCC
This sequence comes from Pantoea trifolii, assembly GCF_024506435.1. NCBI lineage: Bacteria > Pseudomonadati > Pseudomonadota > Gammaproteobacteria > Enterobacterales > Erwiniaceae > Pantoea > Pantoea trifolii. The sequence continues at coordinate 70,337 of NZ_JANIET010000002.1, forward strand.
TGGCAGATTTTTTCCGCTTCGCGCAGCAGTTCAGCTCGCGCTTGCGGTTCATGTCGACCAATGCGTTTCAGCGCATTGATGCAGGTAATATTGACGCTGTATTTCGCCATCAGATCGCGGTAGGCAGCATAGCTGCCACCGTTTTCCAGATAGCGATACAGGTGTTCTGGCAGGATTTCCAGCCCGCTAAAGCCTGTCTCATGGGCGATGCGTAACTGAGTGACGGCATTGCTGTACCAAACAGACACGCCATGCAACGACAACTTCATCTCTCCTCCTTGTTACCTCACGGCTTCAGGTGAGAGCGTCGAATACGCAATTCTCCCTGAGACCAAACGCCACCCGGAGTGGCACGTTCATCAATCAGCCGGTTCAGGGCTTCAGTGACGATCAAATCAATACGTTGGCTGAAAGTGGTGAGCTGCCAGCCGGGCAAGCTGGCTTCGTCGATGTCATCGAAACCCACCACCGCCATAAATTTGTTGCCTGCACCTTCGCGCAGTGCCGCCAGCGCGCCGAGCGCCAGCACATCGTTTTCGCAAAACAGCGCTTCTACCCGCTGATCGGGCGCGTGCGCGTTGAGATACTCGGTCAACACGTCGTAGCTGCGTTCGCGGGCGTATTCACCGGCGGTGAGCAGCACTTCCAGCGCTAAGCCAGCTTCGTTGAGCGCCAGTTGCAAGCCTTCTAAACGCAGCGTGTGATGGCTGCTGGTGGCCGGTCCCATCATGTAACCGATGCGCGTATAGCCTTGCGCCAGCAGCAGTTCGCCCAGCTGTTTGCCCGCCTGCAATCCATCGACATTGACCACTTCAATGCCGGGTTCGTCGTTGTTACGGCACACCTGCACCAGCGGAATGTGGTGCATTTCACGCGCCACGGCGATCAGTTCATCACTCAGCACCGTGCCGAGAAACAGCATGCCATCGACCTGCAGCTGATCGGCCAGCGACAGCACCGCACGGTAGTTTTCACCGCTACCAATATTCAGCAGCAGCGCCATGTAGCCGCGCTGCTGGAGCTGGCGGGTGACGGTGTCGAGCATCAGCATCGAGTGCGGATTTTTTAGCTCGTCGATCACCACGCCAATAATCTGAGTCTTTTTCTGCGAAAGGCTGCGCGCCAGCAGGTTAGGGCGGTAACCCAGCTCGGTAGCAATAGTGATTACGCGTTCGCGCGCTTTCTCGGAAATGGACGCGCCGGGCGTAAAGGCTCGCGACACCGTCCATTTCGAGACGCCAGCCAGTCTTGCCACATCGCTGGCGGTGGCTTTGTGGGATTTTGCGGTTGGTTTACTCATAGCACCTGCATAGGGGAAATAGCGGAGACCCCCAGCATTGAACGTGAAACCCAACGGAAAATAAACACCTAAGCGCACGCATTTGGTGTAAAGCGCGACAATTAACCCTGTTTTTATGATGTTGCGATTATGTTTGATCTTTGCACCCGATTGCAATGTTTTTTGCAATCGGGTGCATTTCATTCACTTTTTGTGATCGCTTTCGCTGATTTGCACTTTGCCAGATTGACTAAAAAGTCGTCTTCGCCGACATTTTGCTCACCACAAAGCAAGAAACATCATTAAAGGCTCACCTAAGTGGCTCATTTTGCACCCGGTAGCAAAAAGTATAATACTTGAAAAACAATACCCAACATCTTACCTCAACCCATTTTGCACCCGAGTGCAAAATAAACAGGAGTTGTTATGCTCATCGGTGAAAAGAGTATTCCACGCCCACTGCGCTGGGCGATGATCGGCGGCGGTCGTCTCAGCCAGGTTGGTTATAAACACCGTTGTGGTGCGCTGCGTGATAACACGGCGTATCAGATGGTTGCCAGCGCCTTTGATATCGATGCCGAGCGCGGCCGCGATTTCGGCGTCAACTTAGGACTCGATGCGGATCGCTGCTACGCCACTTATCAGCAGCTGCTGGCCGAAGAGGCAAAGCGTGAGGATGGCGTTGAAGTGGTATCTATCGCCACACCAAACGGCACCCATTTCGAGATCACTAAAGCGGCGCTGAATGCCGGTATTCACGTGATTTGTGAAAAGCCACTGTTCTTCACCACTGCCGAAGCGCTGGAAATCAAAGCGCTGGCGGCGGCGAAAGGGCTGATTGTCGGCGTAACTTACGGTTTCTCTGGCCATCCGCTGCTAATGCAGATGCGGGCGATGATCGCCAATGGCGAAATTGGTGATGTGCGCATGGTGGAGCTGCAATACACCCACGGCTTCAGCGCCAATGACAGCGCCGACAAATTCAGCGAAGCGCAAAAATGGCGCGTCGATCCTAAAATTGCCGGTCCGTCGTTTGTACTCGGCGATATCTCTACGCACACCTTCTACATCTCACAGCTGGTGCTGCCAGAGCTGAAAGTGAAATCGCTGCTGTGCGATCGTCAGAGTTTTATTCCGTCGCGTGCGCCGCTGGAAGATAACGCCATGGTGCTGATGCATTACGACAACGGCGCGGTAGGGCGCATGTGGGCCTCATCCATTAACGCCGGTTCGATGGACAGCCAAAGCATTCGTGTGATTGGTTCGCGCGCCAGTCTGGAGTGGAGCGACTACAACCCTGGTGAGCTGAAATATGAAGTGCAGGGCCAGCCGAATCAGATCATGCATCACGGCATGCCGTACCTGCATGAAAGTGCTTTGGCAGATGAACGTCTGGGCGCACTGCATACCGAAGGTCTGGCGGAATCCTGGGCCAACATCTATTTGAAATTTGCCATCGCCATTCACGCCACCCAACAGGGCGACCAAAAAACTCTCGATAACCTGATCTATCCCGATATCAACGCCGGGATTGAAGGTGTGCGCTGGATCGAAAACTGCGTGCGTTCTGCGGACAACGGCGCGAGCTGGGTTAACTACGAATAAGGACTGCCATGAAACTCTCGTTTTGTACCGATAGCCTCGGTCATCTGCCGTTTGAACAGATGCTGGATAAATTGCTGGAACTGGGTGTTTACGGCGTTGAAATGACGACCGGCGGCTGGTCACCGGCACCGCATCTGCGTACCGAAGCGTTGCTGGCGAGTGCCACGCAGCGTCAACAGCTACTCCAGGCGCTGGAGAGTCGCGGCATGTCGATTGCGGCGCTGAACGTGTCGGGTAATCCGCTCGATCCGGGCGAACTGGGCAACAAGCATAAACGCGATACGGAAAACGCGCTGGCGCTGGCCGGTGAATTGGGCGTGAAAAAAATCGTGATGATGAGCGGCCTGCCGCCCGCCAGTTCGCACGACACCACTCCAAACTGGATCACTTACACCGTGAGCTGGCCGGCGACGCTGAAAAACTGCCTCGATTATCAGTGGAATGAAGTGGCAATCCCATACTGGCAAGGGCTGGTGCAGCGCGCTAAAGAGGGCGGCGTGGAGAAGTTTGCGCTGGAGAACTTCAGTTCGATGCTGGTGTGGAATCCGGAAACCTTGTTCCGCCTGCGCGACGCGGTGGGTGATATGGTTGGTCTGAACCTCGATCCCAGCCATCTGCTGTGGATGGGCGCGGACCCGATTGCCGCTGCGCGCGCGCTTGGCCCGGCGATTCATCACTGCCACGGCAAAGATGTGCGTCTGGAGCGCGGGCTGGTGGACATCAACGGTCTGCTGGAAACCAAACCGGTGGAAGATGTCGCCAATCGCGCGTGGAACTATGTTGCCGTCGGTTGCGGCCAGGATCTGCAGTGGTGGAAAGAGTTCTTCTCGGTGGTACGCATGATGGGCTACAACGATTGGGTATCGCTGGAGATGGAAGATCTCACCATGTCGGTGGAAGCGGGCGTGACCTCCTCGATTGCGGCGCTTAAGCAAACCATTAGCCAGTAATGTCAAACCCACGGCGGGCAAGCGCTCGCCGTGTTCTGTACATCGAGCCTTGCCTGCCTGATAATTCGTGGTTCACCCATAATTAAGAGGCACGCCATGCTGGAAAACCACCCACAGCGCGATGAAATCAGGCTGGAGAATGTGCTGGCGGCGTTGGGCAATCCGATGCGTATGACGGTGATCAGCATTCTGGCGGACGGCGGTGAACACACTTGCGGATCGCTGCTGAAAGGCGTTTCCAAATCCACCTTAACCCATCACTGGCGCGTGCTGCGCGAGGGCGGCATTATCTGGCAGAAACCCTCTGGCCGTGAAAATCTGCTGTCGCTGCGCCGCGACGATCTCGATGCCCGTTTTCCGGGTTTACTTGATTCGCTGTTAAACGCCACTCAGCAAGATCCCTTGACCCGCACCACGCTGGATGACTTCCAGGTTAAATAACCCGCGCACGCCCAGCCAGCGTTGCCACAACCATCTGCAATCCGGCTATCACCAACAGCAGCATCAGCGGCCACTGCCAGTTGCCGCTGACATCATGCAGCAGGCCAAAACAGAGCGGGCCCAGCGCCGCTAATCCGTAACCGACGCACTGCGCCATGCCCGATAATTTCGACGCCTGAAGATGATCATGGGTGCGCAGATTAAACAGCGACAGGCAAATCACCATCGATGCGCCAGCGCCTAATCCCGCCAGAATCAGCCACAGCAGCGCGTGATTAGGTGCTATTAGCAGACCCGCAACGGCGATAAAAATCGACAGCGAGGCGAGAAAACCAATCGCTCGCTGATCGCGCATTTTCTTCAGCGCACTCATGCAAGCCAGATTCGAAACGATGGCCACAATCTGATAGACAAACAGCATGCCACCCGCTTCCAGTTGGCTAATGCCGCTGTCTTGCGCAAAAGGCGTAAACCAGCCAATCAAGGTGTAAAACACCAGAGACTGGCAGGCCATAAACAGTGTAACCTGCCAGCCTAAGGCCGCGCGCCACGGTGAGCGCGTTGAAGTGCTGTTGGCGCTGTTTTTTGCCTGAGACGCAGGCTTCTTCAGATACGGCAGCCAGGCTAACAGCGCGACGATCGCCGGAACCAGCCACACTGCTAATGAGAGTCGCCAGCCCGCGCTACTTAGCTCTGCCAGCGGCACCACCACGCCCGACGCAATGCTGGCGGTGATTGCCATGGTCATCGCGTACAAGCCAACATATCGGGCGGTGTGTTCGGTGAAATCACGTTTAATCAGCGGCGGCAGGAGCACGTTGGCCGCCGCAATCCCCGAGCTCAGGATGATGGTTCCCGCCCACAACGCAGATTCACTGCCGCTGATACGCAGCATCGATCCCAGCGTGATGAGCAGTAATGCGCCCCACAAACTGCGCTCAAGACCAAAACGGTTGCCGAACCAGGCTGCAGGTGGCGCTAAGGTAGCGAACATCAACAGCGGCAAGAAGTTAATCACGCCCGCGGCACTGGCGCTCAGGCCAAACGTCAGCCGGATGTTTTCCAGCACCGGGCCGACCGCGGTAATAGGCGTGCGCAAGTTGGCCGCCGTCAGCAGCAGTAAGAACAGGAAAAAACCAGAACGACGCAGAACAGGATTCGCAGATAACGCGGTATGGGTCATATTTTCGCACCATAGCAATGAGGCAGACCGAGTCTGCTTATGGTGCGTTGGTTGACGTTAACGCTTACGCAGCGGCGATTGACCGCTGAAAGGAGGGCAATACTAACGAGTGAGTGGGGAGATGTAAAGTCGACGGATTATCGAGTGCGGTCATATTAAATTTGTCGCTTGCGCCATCGCTCATCCGCGTCCACCTTTAGTATTTCCCTTTTCCACAAATGGACGAACAATGCTCTGGTTATGGAACGTGCTTATCTTGTTGGCAACCGTGGTGGTGATGGAAATCGTCGCGGCGCTGTCGCATAAATACATCATGCACGGCTGGGGTTGGGGCTGGCATTTGTCGCACCATGAACCGCACAGCGGTAAGTTTGAGCTCAACGATCTGTATGCGGTGGTGTTTGCGGTACTGGCGATTGTGCTGATTTATGTCGGTGTGCAAGGCATGTGGCCGCTGCAGTGGATTGGTGCCGGAATGACGACGTACGGTGCGCTCTACTTCATGGTGCACGATGGTCTGGTGCATCAACGCTGGCCGTTCCGCTATATCCCACGCAAAGGCTATCTCAAGCGCTTATACATGGCGCACCGCATGCATCATGCGGTGCGCGGACGTGAAGGCTGCGTATCATTTGGTTTTCTCTATGCGCCACCGCTGAATAAGCTGCAAGCCACGCTGCGCCAGCGCCACGGGCGAAAAATCAACGAGGACGCTGCCACAGACCAGCCGGACGCGGTTCAGGACGAGCCACACGCGAAGTAATCGCCAAACCAGCCCCTTTCACCAGCAGCGCCAGTTTTTCACCTTTACTGGTGCGCTGACGTGAATCCCAGGCGTGCACACCGGCGTGTTGAACTTTGACGCCAATTTCGCGATAAACGCCGCGTGCCGTAGCGATGGCCCACGCCGAGCGCAGCGGTAAACCCGGTAAACCGGATCGCGCCGAGTGATAATAGGCTTCCGCTTCCGTCACTAAACGCGCTGCCAGTGTGGCGAGCGCTGCACGATGTTGCGGCGCCGTCAGCGTATCGGCGCGTAATCCCGCCTGATCGAGCCAGGTTTGCGGCAGATAGCAGCGACCATTTGTGGCATCTTCGACAATGTCGCGCGCAATGTTAGTGAGCTGGAACGCCAGACCTAAATCGCAGGCGTGATCGAGTACCGCTTCGTCACGCACGCCCATTACGCGCGCCATCATCAAACCGACCACGCCCGCAACGTGATAGCAGTAACGCAGTGTGTCGTCGAAGCTGGCATAGTGTTCGTCACGTGCATCCATGGCGAAGCCTTCCAGATGATCAAACGCCAGTTGCTGAGGCAGTTGGTGAATGATCGCCACTTCCTGAAACGCCCTAAAGGCCGGTTCATCCATGTGCGCACCGCTGTAGGCGCGACGGGTTTCAATCTGCAGATGCTGCATACGTGCCTGCGCGTCTTCGACAGCATGCTGTGTGCCGCCTTCGCCCAGCGTTTGCCCATCAATCACATCGTCGCAGTGACGACACCAGGCATACAGCATCAACGTGCTACGGCGCGTCGGTGCATCAAACAGCTTGGCGGCGGTGGCGAAACTCTTCGAGCCGACCGCCATGGTTTGCGTCACTTGCTCAAGTAAAGGCTGTCGATTCATTCGGCGCGATCCTCCAGCATCAGCCTGGCGGTGGCCTTAGCCGAACCGATTACACCGGGCACGCCCGCGCCCGGATGCGTACCGGCACCCACCAGATAGAGATTGCTGATATCGGCATCACGATTATGCGGGCGGAACCAGGCGCTTTGCGTCAAAATCGGCTCCAGCGAAAACGCCGAGCCGTGATGGGCATGCAGCGTGTCGCGAAAATCAAACGGCGTAAACATTCTGTGTGTCACTAATTGCTGACGTAATCCCGGCATGTAGTGCTGCTCCAGATAAGCAAAAATTCGATCGCGCAAGCGCGGTCCTTCCTGTTGCCAGTCGATGTCAGCGGTGCCGAGATGCGGCACCGGCGCTAACACATAAAAGCTGCCGCAGCCGGGCGGTGCCAGCGACGGATCGCTGCTGCAGGGCGCGTGCAGGTAGAGTGAAAAGTCCTCAGCTAGCTGGCTGCTGTTAAAAATCTCATCAATCAATTCGCGGTAACGCGGGCCAAAACAGACAGTGTGATGCGCGAGCTGTTCATGTGGCTGATTAAGGCCAAAATAGAGCACAAACAGCGAGTTGCTCATGCGCTTACGCTTCAGCGATGTTGCACGTTTGATTGCCAGCGGATGATGGCGCAGCAGTTTGTCGTAGGTATGCACCACGTCGGCATTGGAGGCCACAGCAGCGGCATCGAAGCGTCGTCCGTCTTCTAACTGAACGCCGCTAATGCGGTTGCCGCTGGTTTCCAGCTGACTCACTTCGGCATTCAGTAACAGCTCGCCGCCAAGATCCTCAAACAGCCGCGCCATGCCTTGTACCAGCGCACCGGTGCCGCCGCGCGGAAACCATACGCCCCATTCACGTTCCAGCGCATGAATTAAGGTATAGATCGATGACGTTGCAAAAGGATTACCGCCCACCAGCAATGAGTGAAAGGAAAACGCCTGACGCAGATGATCGTCCTGAATAAATTTCGCCACCATGCTGTAGACGCTGCGCCAGGCTTGCAAACGTCCCAGCTGCGGCGCGACGCGCAGCATGTCACGCACTTGCAGAAACGGCACCGTACCGAGTTTCAGATAACCTTCTTTAAATACTTCACGGGAATAGGCGAGAAACTGACGATAGCCTGCAACATCCTGCGGATTGAACGTGGCGATCTGCTGCTCCAGCAGCGGCTGATTGTTGTCGTAATCGAGCTGTTTGCCATCTTCCCAGCACAGGCGATAGAAGGGCGTTACCGGCATCAGCTCGACGTAATCGCTGAGCGATTTTCCCGCCAAGGTAAACAACTCTTCGATGGCGCTGGGATCGGTGATCACCGTAGGTCCGGCATCAAAGGTAAAGCCGCTATCTTCAAACACATAGGCGCGTCCGCCCGGTTTGTCGCGCTGCTCGAGTAAGGTGGTTGGTATGCCCGCTGCTTGCAGGCGAATCGCCAGCGCCAGGCCGCCAAAGCCTGCGCCAATCACATAAGTGCGTTTCATTTTTTCTTCCCTGGTTCGACAGAATTCAACAGCGCACGCAGCGCTTCACCGATGGGCACCGGCGGTTTGCCGCACAGAATTCGCGCTTTATCGCGCAGGCGCAGTTGCCCGGCGTAAAAGCGGCTAATTAACCCGGCATCGAGCCGGTAAAAACGTTGCATCACGCGCCAGCGCTGCTGCGGCTCGCCGGCCAAAAACAGCATGCGGTTCAGCAGGCGGAAAAAACGCTGCTCGCGCCACTGCTGACGGGCAAAGCGTTCGATGTGTTGGCTGAGCGTATTGGCATCGGTTGGCAACAGCGTGGCCACCCGTTCCGCCAGCGCCACGGCGGACGGCAAGGAGTAACCGGTGGTGGCATGAAACAGCCCGGCGCGCAGGCCGCTGCACGCTTGGCCGCGCTGTTGTTGCCAGAATCGATCGATATCGCCGCTCAGGGTAATTGGTAAAATGCCGTGCTCTTCACGCCGCAGCGTGCCAAGCCGCCAGCCTTGCTGTTTGGCATAGTCGGCGATGTGATGACGAGCGGTATTCTCCGCCAGCGTGGGCTGATTAACGTAATGGGTATCTTCAATCAGCAACCGATCGGCGCTGAGCGGCAGCGTGTAAACAAACCGATAGCCCGCTTGCTGATCGACGGTGGCATCCATCAGGATTGGCTGTTGCAGGCCGTGCGGCTGCGCCAGCTGCCACTCTTGTCCGAGAAACACCTGATAACCCAGTTGCAGATGCGGCGTGGGTTGTAAGCCGCGACCATCAATCACCACTTGCGCAGCAAGCTCACGGCCATCCGCCAGCGTCACCTGCGTGGGTTTTACCTGTTGTACGGCTGTGTTTGTCCACAGATCGTCACCCATCGCCGCGTAGAGATGCCGGGCAAAATCGTCTGATGCGATGGAACAATAATCCCCGTGCAGATCGCGGCGCAGCGCGGGAAAACGTACCTGATAACCGGACCAACGTGCCGTCATCAGCGGGTGCAGCCAACGCAGCTGTTCAGCGCTGAGGTCGCTCTGATGAAATGACCAGGTATGATTGCCTGCCGGATGTGCGTCGCTCTCCAGCAGCAGGCATTTCAGCTGCGGCTGCAACTGACGCAGGCGCAGTGCAATCAAGCCATTCGCCAGTCCGGCACCGACCAAAATCACATCGTATTGCGTGCGCATTAGGTCGCCTCCGCCAGCACAACTTGCTGCTGGCACAGCGCCTGCTCGACGATGTCAGCCGCGCGCTGGCAACCGCCTGCACGCTGCAGTTGTGCCTGTATCGCTGACATCCGTAGCGCGTAACGATCGTCGGTCAGTAGCTGTTGCAGATGTTGCTCCAGTTGATGAACGCGGCTGAAGCGCGATGCGCGCCTACCGACGCCATGCCACTCAATGCGCGCCGCCACGCCGGGCTGATCAAAAGCAATCGGCAGCGCCAGCATCGGTGTGCCGCATTCCAGTGCTTCCAACGCGCTGTTTAATCCGGCATGGGTGATAAACAGTTGGGCGTGCTGTAGGGCGGCGCGTTGATCGACAAAATCCGTCACCCACGCCGCACCAGCGAGCTCCAGCTGGTGCGCCTGTTCGGTGTTCAATCCTCCGCAATGGGCGATCACCAGCGAAAGTTGCTGGCGGCGGCACGCCTGTGCCAGATGCAAAAACAGGCGGAAGCGATGGCCTTGCAGCGTACCCAGCGAGGCGTAAACCACCGGCTGGCGCAGCGCCGGCCAGGGCGCATTGAGCGGCGCTGCCGCAACCGGCGCGCGCAGTTGTCCGACGGCGTGATAGCAGGCCGGCAGTTGCTGACGCGGAAAATCAAAGGCCGGCACCATCTGGCTGATTTGTGCCAGTGGCGACAGGCACTGATGTAATCCGCGCCGCGCCGTCAAATTAAACGCCCGCGCATGTTTGAGGATCACCTCGCCGTGACGACGCATAATGCGATCATACATATCGCTGCTGGCCTGAAAACGTTTTAGCGCTTTTTCATCCTGAGCAAAACGGAAGGGCATCACCGCCAGCGGAATCCCGGCTTCACGATTGACCGGCAAGGCGCAGGCCACCGAAACAAAGGGCAGATGCAGTGCTTCAGCGACCAATCCGCCCGCCGCTTCCATCTCATCGGCGATCACGCCATCAATCTTCAACGCTTTCAGTACCGCAGGCAGTTCGCGGCACAGCATATCGGTGCAGGACGCCAGATCGTTGATCACACGAAACAGCGACAGGCCACCCGGCGAAGCCAGCCGATGCAACACGGGCGCCAGCGAACCAGCAAGATGCGTCTGCTGACCGACGGCAACAAAATCGATGCGTTCGTCGCTGAGCAAGGTGCGTGCGTCGGCTTGCTGGATGAACGTGATGCGATGGCCACGCGCCAGCAGCGTTTGTGCTAACGCCTGCAACGCGTGAAAGTGGCTGTAAAGCGGCGGCGCGATCACCGCAAAGTGGCCCACCGGCTGAGACGCGCTCAGTTGAACATCGCTAGCTGTTGATTAAACAGCGCGTGCATATATTGGCGCGTGGCGATGCCGCGATGGCAAGCGCAGGCAAGGTGTGCATCGGCGCTGCGCAGGTGATCGCGCAGGCGACGTTCCGCGCCGTCAGCACCGAGCATCTGTACCAGCGTGGATTTGCCCTGATCCTGATGCACATCTTTACCGGTGTGTTTGCAACCGTCGGCGAGGTCGTCGAGCAGCTGAAACGCCTGGCCCAGATCCTGGGCGAAGAAGCTAAGACGTTGCCGCACCTGCGGTGAAGCATCAGCGGCTATCGCTGCCATTTGCAGCGTGGCGCGAAACAGCACGCTGGTTTTCAGTTCGTTGGTCAGGGCGATCGCTTCTGGACTGCGGCTTTGCGCACCGTCATGCAGATCCTGGAACTGACCTTGTACCAAGCCCTGCAGGCCGACGGCCGCAGAGAGTTCGGCAATCGCTTCAGACTTTTGCATGGCAGGCAAACCGGGTGCAATAGCAATCACTTCAAATGCACGGCTCAGCAGTGCGATGGCGGCGAGAATCGCCACGTTTTCACCAAACTCGCGGTGTACGGTAGGGCGACCACGACGCATCTGCGCGTTATCCATCGAGGGAATGTCATCCAGAATCAGCGATGCCGCATGCACCATTTCCACTGCACAGGCGAGATCGAGAACGCCATTTTGCGTCAGCTCGCAACCCATATCGCGCGCTGCCAGCAGCAGTAATAAAGGACGGATGCGCTTACCCTCCGCTAGCGTTCCGGCACGCATTGCGGCACGCACGCGATCGCTTTGCTGTCCCGCAGGCAGTAAATGTTCAAGATGCGCCTGTAAAATGTGCTGCAGCTGAAGGAGTTCGCTTGTCTGATGTGCTGTGGTGTCGACATGGGTGGTCATAATGGCTATCCATGGTTGGTGAATTTCTTATGCTTTTTGATTAACCGTAGACTGCCTAAGGTGAGTTCGCCAGCGAGGGCCTTGACTTTGTAGCGTGCGCCTTCATGCGCAACAGGTAAACATCGTAATAATACTATGCGTGATCTTATCAGCGAAAAAAGTAACAGCAACGCCGTAACATAAATAACTCCGTTAGGCTGGTGGAAATAAATACCGCTAATGGACAATAAAATGACGAATACCAAACCTGCCGTACTGATTATTCAGCCGGTCATGCCTCAGTTAGATGAAAAGCTCACGCGACATTTCCACTGTCATCGCTTATATGAGCAGCAAGACGCGACGCAATTTATTCAGCAGCATGATAAAGCGATAAAAGCCATTGTTACGCGTGGCGATGTCGGGGTTGAAACTGCACTGCTGGAACAATTACCCGAGTGTAAAGCGATTGCCGTATTCGGCGTCGGCACCGATCGTATCGACCTTCAATACGCTGCCGCACACGATATTCAGGTCAGCATCACCCGCGATATTCTGACCGATGATGTCGCTGATTTGGCGCTAACGTTAACGCTGGCGTTCTCGCGTAATTTGGTGGCTTACCATCAGTTTGCAAAATCCGGTGCATGGGAAAATAACGGCGTTGAGCTCTCCAGTCGCGCCAGCGGAAAAAGAATCGGTATCGCCGGGTTGGGCGCGATTGGCTTAGCGATTGCGCGCCGTGCCGAAGCGTTTGGCATGGAGGTGGCGTATACAGCGCGTTCGGCGAAAAACGTCAGCTATAAGCGCTGCGACACCATTGAGCAACTGGCTGCTTTCAGTGATTTTCTGGTGCTGGCCCTGCCGGGCAGCAAAGAGAATTTCCAGTTGGTCAACGCTAAGGTGCTGGCGGCGCTCGGCAAAGACGGTGTAGTGATCAACATCGCGCGTGGCACGGTGATCCATGAACCCGATCTGATAGCGGCATTGCAACAGGGAACCATTAAAGGTGCCGCGCTGGATGTTTATCCGGATGAACCGAAAATTCATCCCGCGCTACGTGAACTGGATAATGTGCTGTTAACGCCGCATATTGCCAGTGCAACTCATGAAACGCGCGCGCAAATGACCAATAATGTGTTGGAGAATTTGCTGGCCTATTTCGCCGATGGGAAGATTCTGACATCGGTATAATTTAAGTGTCCGGATTAAGATGAAATTCTTATATCCAGATAAATTATCCCTGTTTAGTCATAGCAATTTTCACTCAGCCAGGCTGTTATAATAGCGGCACTTAATTCAGGAGCCCATTATGACAGCACAGAAAATTGCCATTATTGGCGGCGGCGTTATCGGATTAGCGGTGGCGCGCGCCTTAGCGTTGCAGGGCGTTGAAGTCACCGTTTTCGAACAACAACACCTTGGTGCAGGCACCAGCAGCACCACGTTTGCCTGGGTGAACTCCAACGGTAAACAGCCGCAAAGTTATCACCTGCTTAATGTGCTCTCGATGGAAGAGCATCTCAAACTGCAGCACGCGCAGCCGAACGGGTTGCGCTGGCTGGAAACCGGCGGAACCTGGGAATGGGCCGCCGAGGGTGATGCGCAGCAACGTTTGCTGCAGCGTGCGACGTCGCTGCAATCGGCAGGTTATGCGGCGCGTGAAGCGTCGCCCGCAGATGTGCTGCGCGATATCCCGGAGCTGCGGGCGCAGGCCATTAGCGGCAGCGTATGGCACTTCCCGACAGAATCGGTGCTGCATCCTGCGCTCTATCTGGCGCGCTTGTGGTCCGAAGCGAAAGCGCACGGCGCGCTGCTGTATCAGCATCAACGCATCAACAGCATCAGCGAAAGTGCCGATCGCGTTACGCTGGATCTGGAAAACGGCGAGCAGTGGCAGGGCGATCGTATCGTGTTAGCCACCGGACGCTGGGCCAATCAGTTGCTCAATTCACTCGAACTCAATCTGGCGTTGCTGGATACCAGCAAACCGAATGCGGTGGCCTGCAGTTTTCTGGTGCACACCGCGCCGCAGCCGCTGTCGCTCAGTGCCAATCTCATCTCTCCGCAACTCAACGTGCGCCCGGACGGCGGCGGACGTTTGCTGCTACAAGCGTTAGAGCTGGATCACCTGGCCGATTCTGCTGCGCCCCCATCGATCACCAGCGATATCGCCGCGCAGTTCCGCGCGCGTTATCATGCGCTGTTTGCGGATGCGGGCGAGTTGCACATTGAACAAATCGTCGTAGGCCAACGTGCCCGACCTGCCGATGGTTTACCGGCAATCGGTTATGTCACAGCGCACCAGCGCGTGTATGTGGCGGTGACGCACAGCGGCATTACGCTTTCGCCATTGATAGGCAAGCTGGTGGCTGAAGAGCTCGTTAGCGATGTAGCAAGTGACCTGCTTAGCGATTTCCGCCCGCAACGGTTGATGGGTAAAAGCGTGGAAGAGTTTGCGCCGATAAAGCGTAATTTCCCGGCGGCGCAATAACGCAATGAGACACGGTTTTTACAGGTCTCTTTCATAATCGATGGTCTCTTTCACTGCCGCCACGGCAAGCCGCAGTTTATCCTTGCTAACCGATCCCAATGCAAGACGAATGGCATGCGGCACATTGATTGAGGTGCTGAAGGGCTCAGCTGAAGCTACCGAGATTTGCTGCTGCATTAAACGCTGTACCACGCGTTCAGCCCTGACTTCGCACGGCAACGGTAGCCAGAGAAAATAAGAGTTGGGATGGCTGATAAAATCTTCGGGCGCAAGAATCTGGCGGGCGATCGACTGGCGCTCACGGGCATCCCGTCTTTTCAGTGTTTCCAGGCGTTTGATCGTCCCATCCTTAATCCAGCCACACACTAACGAGACCATCAGAGAAGGGGTATTCCACGTAGTAGCACGAATAGCCCGCTCAAGCGCTGCACGCATGCCAGCGGGGCAGACGACGGCGCCGACGCGCAATCCGGTGGCGATATTTTTCGCAAAACCGGTCACATAAAGGGTTCTTTCAGGGGCATAAAAAGCCATCGGCGGCGGCGGACGAGGCACCAGATAAGCATAGGCGGCATCCTCAATCACCAGAAGATCAAACGTTCGGGCAATCAGGGCGAGCTCTCTGCGTTGCGCAGCACTCAGTACCCAGCCAAGCGGGTTATGCAATGTAGGCATGGTATAAATCGCACGCACGCGCCTGCGCTGACAAATCTGTTTTAATGCATTGAAATCAGGACCGTCGGGTCCAGCAGGTATGGCGGCAAGTTCAAGATGATAAAGCGCAGCCAGCGCCTTAAAGCCGGGATAAATCAACGCGTCTACCGCCACAACATCGCCGGGTTTCAGCAATCCCATCACCGCGATGGTAAGGCCGTGCTGTGCGCCATTGACAATCAGAACGTCATCAGCCGAAGGCGTGATCCCAGTTGAGCTAAGCCATGATGCAATGGTATGCCGGTCGCTCTCTTTCCCGGCATGCGGCTGATAACGCAGCAGCGATTCAATATCCCCTACATTGGAGAGATTGCGCAGGGCATCGCGCAGGCGATCGGCCTGATCGGGCAATGCGGGATAATTGAAATTGAGGTCCACCACATCGGTTGCGACCACATGCTGATCGACACCGAGACCCAGAGGCAAAGAAATTTCCCGGACAAAAGTCCCGCGTCCGGTTTCACCGCTGACCAGCCCGATTGCCTCAAGTTCAGCGTAGACACGTGTAGCGGTTGCTAGTGAGATCCGTCTTTCCGCCGCCAGCGCGCGATGGGTTGGCAGGCGTGTGCCTGCCGACAATTCTCCGCTGCGTATAGCCGCTGCATATTCGTCAACCACATCCTTATAACGTGCTTTCACCGAATGTATCCATGACAATATTTTGATTGTTCTGGATCATGGCGTTTATCCTCCGTAGCGTCAATTCATGAAGGAAATAGTCACCTTCACTCAGCTACTGAAAGAGGTTTAACGTGGTGATACAAAAGACGCGTCCTGAGTCAATGTCAGGCTGGCTGAACGGCCTGGCGGGCATGATTATTTTCAGTGGATCGCTGCCGGCAACGCGTATTGCCGTTCAGGACATCGACCCGTTTTTTCTGACTTTCATCCGCGCATCGATAGCGGGTGTGCTGGCGCTCATGTTGATCTGCTTGTTTAAGGTCAAAAGACCTGATCCAAGCCAACTATTCTCGCTCTTCATCGTCGCTATGGGCGTGGTGATTGGTTTTCCGTTGCTGACCGCCATGGCATTGCAGCACGTAACTTCGTCACATTCGATCGTTTTCCTCGGGTTGCTTCCGCTAGCAACCGCCGTCTTTGGCGTCATTCGTGGTGGTGAACGTCCGCGACGCGCTTTCTGGCTCTTTTCCCTCTGCGGCAGTTTGCTGGTTGTGGGCTTTGCGCTTTCTCATCTCGCTGCCGTATCACTTAAAGGCGATCTGCTGATGCTCGCGTCAGTGATCGTCTGCGGCCTGGGCTATGCCGAAGGGGCAAAACTTTCGCGTGAGCTGGGAGGCTGGCAAGTTATTAGTTGGGCGCTGATTATTTCACTGCCTTTCATGTTGATCGCGTCATATTTTACCGTACCTGAATCCCTAAGCCACATCAGCACTTCAGCCTGGCTTGCGCTGGGTTATGTCTCGCTTTTCAGCATGCTGATTGGTTTTATTTTCTGGTACAAAGGGCTCGCTATCGGTGGAATTGCCGCTGTCGGGCAACTGCAGTTGCTCCAGCCATTTTTTGGACTGGGTCTGTCGGCTTCGTTGCTGCACGAGAGCGTCAGCCCGCTGATGATAGCTGTCACGCTTGGCGTCATTCTCTGCGTCATCGGTTCGCGAAAATGTGTGCGTTAATCTTCATGCATGTTGGCCGCCCGCAGGCGGCCTCATCCATTTTGGATTAATAACGCAGTCGCCCGCTAAAACCATTGGAAATCAGCGCACCCGACTTAAGTGTTAAATCGAAATCCTGTTCTCGCGGCTGCAGCGCGTTAATGAAGCTTTCAGCCCATTTGTGGCAATCATGCAGATGCAGGTTTTTTAGCAGGCTGGCATGACGTTCGCGACGCACCGAAAGCGGCATGATGAGCGCGGTGTGAATGGCATCGGCGATAGCATCGGGATCGTAAGGATTCACCAATAGCGCGCCCTGCATCTGTTCAGCGGCGCCAGCAAACTGCGACAGAATCAGCACGCCGGGATTGGCATGATCCTGCACGGCGACATAGGTTTTCGCCATCAAACTCATCCCGGCTATTAGCGGTGTGACCAGCGCCACGCGTGCCGCACGATAAAATCCGCACAGCTCTTCACGCGAATAGTGATTGCTCAAATAACTCACCGGATACCAGTTCAGCTCGCCATGCACGCCGTTCATTTCGCCGCAGCGGGTTTCTAGATCACGCGACAATGCTTTGATGCGATGGCTGTAACCTGACGCCGTTGAAGCCAGCTGCACCAACGAAAACTTGTGGTGATACTCCTCGTGTTGACGCAGCAAAACTTCTATCGCGCTGATGCGGTAGGGCGTGCCGGTGCTGTCGTCAAAATGCCCGCCGCTGAGGATAAGATTCTCCGGTAAGGTGTCGCGACATTGCTGTTCCATAAACTGGCAGCTGTTACTTTCCGCCAGCGCGCTGGTTTCGGCGGTATCAATGCCCACCGGGAATACGCCGACGCGAATCTGGCGGCCATGAATGCGCAGCGTGTAAGGCGTTTGGCGTTCGCAACGGAATCGGGATTCAACCCAGGCGGTGAAATTGTTCATGTCGTGGGTGGTCTGGAAGCCAATCAGATCGGCGCACAATAAGGAATCAGCCAGATAGCGCCAGTTGGGCACTGATTCAAAGGATTGTCCCGCCGGGAAAGGTTGATGGAAAAAGAAACCAATGCGATTTATCAGGCCGACATCGCGCAGCATTTTAATGCCAGGGATCAGGTGATAATCCTGCAACCAAATATCATCATCAGGCATGGCATATTCACTAATGGCGCGCGTATAGGTTTCATTCATTTTCATATAACCGATTTGGCTACTGGTAGAAAAGCGCGCCATATCGGGACGCTGATGAAATACCGGCCATAATCCCTGATGGATATATTGATGATAACCTTCTTCATATTCTGATTTAGTTAAGCGGAATGTCAGCGTGTCGAATTGTTTACCACTAGTAAAATTTAGCTCCCGATGAGGTTCAGTGGTAAAAGACTCAAACTCGCCACTCCATTTCACCCACATGCCACCACGACGCGTCAATATACTTTCATAAATACTTGAAAGCGTTGAGTAATTATTTTGATTGTGTGATACCAATATTAGGCCTGACATAGCATTAGCCTTTTGTCAGTGCGTTTACTATTTTTCAATTTTAGCTACTCCTGCGAATCCTTCAGGGCTGTCGATGAAACTAATCTAGCCGACCAACCCGTAAAAATGTCGTAAAAAAGGCGCTGGAAATTATAAAAATGTAATAGATTTAATTTCGAGTTTGGGAAAAGGCTGTAGTCGATATCATAAGGGTCGGTGCGTTTTTCGTAGGGTGCGCATTTATACGCACCGGGACATTCGGCCTGTTAGAATGACCGCCGTTCAGAAGTGACTTGAAGAGGTTAGTTGTGTCGACGTTAGTATTTAGAGAAGCCAGGCTGGCCGATGTGGATCGTTGTTACGCGATTGAGATTGAGGCTTACGAAGGTGATGAAGCCGCCACGCGTGAAAAGATTGCTACCCGCATCACGCAGTATCCGCAGGGATTTTTATGTCTGGAAACCGAGGGCAAGGTGATTGGCTTTATCAACGCCGGTTGCGCGTGGGATGTAGTGATGTCGGATGAAGCGTTCAAAGAGTTAATCGGCCACGATCCCGCAGCACCCAACGCCGTCATTATGTCGGTGGTGCTTGATCCTGCTTATCAGGGCAAAGGTTATGCGTCGCTGCTGATGCGCCAGTTTATCGACCTGATGAAGAAAATGGATAAGCGAACCATTCATCTGATGTGCAAAACCCAGCACGTTGAATTGTATAAAAAATGGGGCTATCAGTACGTCAAACCGTCCGAGTCAGACCACGGCGGCATGGCGTGGCATGAGATGCTGATGACGCTGTAATTCGTCGGGGCGCCATTCATGGCGGCCCGAATCTCACCTCACGCAGCCACACTTTTCGGCTGAGCTGACAGATGTCCCGCCCATAAACTGGCCACCCATTTCACGCCTTTGGCGGTAAAACGCGCTTGTGAGAAAGCATGCTGATTCTCGCCACGCCCAGAGCGCAAGGTGAAATAACCCGCCTGCATATGATGGTGTTGTGGTGCCAGCGTACCTTTTTCGCGATACATGATATTGCGTTCTAACAGGAACTCACGAAACTCGGTTTCCTTGACCTTCAACATCTTGCACAGCTGACGAAAGCCGAGTGAATCTTCGATCTCAACAAAGCGATCAAAAAATTCAGCTTTGGGTGCAGACAATGCAAGTTGCTGCTCAGCCGCCCGGCGCTGCTCAAACTGCTCAGCCCAGGCGCGGGCCGCTACCGCCGGATTGGTGAAATCAGGCAGATGAGTAAATTGTTCGCGCTGCTGCCAAAGATCGAGTAATTCCGCAGTGAAGCCAGGCGAAAGCCGGGCAACGGCAAGTAATGAATCGCGTTTGTTGAGATGAAACTCCTGACGCACTTCACCCTGATGCTCATACAGATTCACCGTCAAAGGTTGGGAAAGCCGCTGTGCGGTTTCCAGGCTTTTCACCAGGCGCTTCACTTCACTGTGTGTAATGCCCGTGACATGGGCAATTTCGCGGCTGCTCATCATCATCGATGCATTCAAAGCAGACAGACTTTCCGTTGAGATCATCATCATTATCACCTCTTGCAGACTTACTCAGCCTTGTAGCTGTTGAATAAGTATACGTAGCACTGTTTATATATCCAGTATTATTTTTAACCGTTCACGCAAGATGTTCAGCTTTGCGTAACGTTTCACAAAGCCAGCTCAGTTTCACGCAATCCCTGCGTATTCTCTTAAAGTGAGGTTTTCACGGCTTATTAAATTGTCGCGATGAGGGCTGTTTGATAGTTTTGAGCCAATTTTCCGGGCTTTTATCGGCTTTCTGCAGCATTACGTGCAGGGTTGATGTGTGCCTTTTTAACAGCAATAAGTAGTTAACTGGCGGCTATGCTGCTGGAGAAACGATGAAAAAGAATAAATTTAAAACCCATCTGGTCTCATTAGGTTTACTGGCGGAAAAAAAGCTGACCAAACGCCAAACGCTGCCCGATTACAATCCCGCCGCAGAGCAGGATATTAATTTGGTTGCACGCCAGACCGCACCTGCGGCCATTCCGCGTCAGATTTGGATGTATTGGGAAAGCGAAACGCTGCCGCAAGAAGTGCAGATTTTTGTCGACAAGATCGTGCGTGAAAATCCCGGTTATCTGGTAACGGTCATCAATAACCTGAACATCCAGCACTATCTGCCCGATCTGCACTTCGTACATCAGGATATGCGTCCTTCGCATAAAAGTGACGTCATCCGGCTGGAGTTGCTGCATCGCTATGGCGGAATCTGGATGGATGCCACCATCATTCTCAACCGCACAATGGACGAATTGCTGGCGGTGAATGTGGACGATCGTTATGACCTGATCGCCTTTTATCGCGACAGTTCGACGCTGGACAAAGCCTATCCGGTGATTGAGTCCTGGTTCCTGGCCGCGCCGAAAAATAACGCCTTTATTGCGCGCTGGCTGCACTTTTTCCGCCCGATTGTCGAAGTGGGCGCCGACGAATTTTTCCGTCGTTTGCTCGCGCTGCCTGATTACGAAACCATTGTTCAAGGCATCACGCCACCGGATTATCTGGTGGTGTATATCGCGCAGCAGCAAGCGTTGCGTGAGAACAATCAGTACAATTTCTACCTGCGTAAATGTGAGGCCAGCGCGTTGCTGTATCAAAGTCTGGTGGAGTGGCGTCCGGTGAAGCTGAGCCGCATGCTAATGGTAGATCGTCTGCCAGCAGTGTTGCCGCCGCTGACCAAACTGACGGGATTTGATCGCAAATATCTCGACACCAATCTGAAATATGGCGTGGTGAACAAAGACAGCTTGTTGGGTCAGATTCTGTTGACTAGTGCCCGCCCGCAGACGCCGCTTCCGGCGCTGACCAGCAAGGCATAACGCATTAAGGATTGATCAGCTGTTGCAGTGCTGCGGCGCTGGTTTCATCGTCCGGCACATACACCAGCAGGCGATCGCCGTTACGGGACGCTGACCACCAATTATTTTGCCGCAGCGTCAGTTCACCCACTTCGTCGCGGTAAAAGCGTTTCACGCGATTCTCCACCTGGCCCAATTCATAGCGCTGCCAGGTGTGCGCAAACTCATCTGAACTGTTCATCAGGCGGGCAAGAAAGCTTTCCCAGTGCGGATCGCCAAGGTGCTCGCCCATCTGCCCGCGAAACATCGCTACCATCTGCGGCATCACTTCATCCCAGTCACTGATGGCTTTGCGCCATGCGGGATGATTGAAGGCCAGCCAGATGCAGTTGCGATCTTCCAGTGCGATCTCGGCTAAATCCACGCCCATCAGGGCACACCACGCAGCGTTGTAACCGAGGATATCAAAGCGCGGCGTCTCGATAATCGCCGGTAACTGGATAGCGTCAAGCATCTGCTGATTGTGCGCGGCAATTTTGCAGCAGGCTGCCACTACGCGCACCGAAGGCAACGCATGTCCGGCAAGCGAAAACAGGTGCTGCGTTTCCACATCGTTGCACTGCAACGCGCTGGCAATCGCCGTCAGGGTTTTCGGCGAGGCTTTGATATCACGCCCCTGTTCCAGCCACGTATACCAGGTCACGCCAACATCCGCTAACTGCGCGACTTCTTCACGGCGTAAACCTGGCGTGCGGCGATGGCGCATGCGCGGCAAACCGAGCCGATTAGGATCGAGGTTTTCGCGGCGCGTGCGCAGAAAAGTGCCAAGTAATTTGCGGTTGTTTTGTTCGGTGGTTACAGGCGCGGATGCCAGGCTCATAAGCAGATACTTCGACAAGACGGGTAGTATTTATACCATGATAAACAAGAACTGGTACCCGTTTAACGGTTAGGTGATGCTATGCCGTACTGACAGCAAAAACAAGGTAAAACCGATGCAGACATCGCAACTTCAACGCACAGGATTGATGGTCCTGCTTGCCGGGCAACTGCTGCCCATGATTGATTTTTCTATCGTTAACGTAGCGTTAGACGCGATGGCCCACACGCTGCAGGCCACGGCGATCGAGCTGGCGCTGATCGTCGCGGTCTATGGCATCGCCTTTGCCATCTGCCTGGCGATGGGCGGGCGGCTCGGTGACAATTATGGCCGCCGCCGCGTATTCCTCGCTGGAGTAGGGATCTTCGGTATTGCATCTTTATTATGCGGCATCGCCAACAGCGTTGGCCTGTTGATGTTTGCCCGCGCGCTGCAAGGCGTGGGCGCGGCCTTTATCGTGCCGCAAATTCTCGCCACGCTGCACATTACGTTGAAGGGCAGAGCGCATGCACGCGCCATCGGTTTGTACGGCGGCATTGGCGGGCTGGCGTTTATCATCGGTCAGGTACTGGGCGGTTTTCTTATCAAAGCGGATATCGGCGGCTACGGCTGGCGCAGCGTATTCCTGATCAACCTGCCGATTTGCCTGTTTGTGCTGATCACCGCGCGCCGCTTTGTGCCGGAAACGCAGAACACCCAACGCGTGCCGGTGGATGTCAGCGGCACCTTGCTGCTGGCAGGCGCGATTGGCTGCCTGATGCTGGCACTGGCGCTCGGTCCGCTGCTGCATTGGTCGTGGCCGTGCATCTTGCTGCTGGTGCTGTTTCCGCTGTTTCTGCATCGTCTGCGCCAGAGTTCGCTGCGTCTGGAAGCGGCCAACGGCGCGCCGCTGCTGCCGCCTTCACTGCTGCGTCTGCCAAGCGTGCGATTTGGCCTGACGCTGGCGGTGCTGTTCTTCTCCTGCTGGAGCGGCTTTATGTTCTCGGTCGCGCTAACGCTGCAAGCCGGTTTGGGGCTGACGGCGTTCCAGTCCGGCAATGCGTTTATCGCGCTGGGCGTGGCCTATTTTATCGGGGCGATGCAATCGACGCGCATCGTCGAGCGTTTAGGTAAGCGCGGTGCCTTGCTGATGGGCTGCGGCATTCAGATGGTGGGTTTGCTGGCGCTGATCGCCACGCTGCAACTCGCCTGGCCGCAGGTCGGCATCTTCACGCTGATCCCCGCGACGGTACTGATTGGTTTTGGTCAGTCGTTTATTGTCAGCACCTTCTACCGCATTGGCATGAGCGGCGTGCCGCATCATCAGGCGGGCGCGGGCAGCGCGGTGCTTTCAACGGTGCAGCAATCGGCGCTGGGATTAGGCCCGATGCTGCTGGGCGGCGTATTCACACAGATCTACACGCACGGTAATCATCTGGCGGCGATCACCGGTACGCTTGGCGTTGAGTTGGTGATGATGGCATTACTGGTGATTTTCACCAGCCTCAATCGCCGTACGTTTCAGCCGGTAACGGCGGAAGGGTAATTCTTGTGAGCAGATTTCAGCAGGAGCGTTCCACCTTATTGTAAAACAACCGAAAATCCGTGAGTCGCGCTGAATTTACCTTTGGCTCAGCGGTCTTTTTTCCGGAACATATCGCCGCAGTTAACGGGCTGAACCGCGTGTTCAGCCCGTTTTTTATGTGGTGCGGAAGCAGGGCGCTTGAATCAGGCACAGGAAAAACGGCAGGCTCACAACAGATGAAGAAGATGTTAACCGGGTTACTTTTTATGGTAACCACCACCGCCTTTGGTGCAGATGATTTCACCCTAAAGGATATTCACTTTGCTGGGCTCCAGCGCGTTGCACCCGGCGCGGCGCTGCTGCATATGCCGCTGCGTATTGGCGATCGCGTCAATGATGATGATATTCGCAACACCATCCGTGCGCTGTTCGCCACCGGCAATTTTGACGATGTGCAGGTGCTGCGAGATGGCGATGCGCTGCTGATTAAAGTCAAAGAGCGCCCGGCGATTGCCAGCATCTCGTTCTCTGGCAACAAAGCGATTAAAGAGGATCAGCTCAAGCAGAATCTCGATGCCTCGGGCGTGCGCGTGGGAGAAGCGCTGGATCGCACCACGCTATCGGAAATGGAAAAAGGGCTGGAAGATTTCTACTACAGCGCCGGAAAATACACTGCCAGCGTCAAGGCAGTCGTCACGCCGTTGCCGCGCAATCGCGTCGATCTGAAGTTCATTTTCACTGAAGGCGTGTCAGCAAAAATTCAGCAGATCAATATTGTAGGCAACCAGGCTTTTTCATCGGATGAACTGATTTCGCATTTCCAGCTGCGCGACGATGTGCCGTGGTGGAATATCATCGCCGACCAGAAATATCAGAAGCAGAAACTCTCGGGCGATTTAGAGACGCTGCGCAGTTATTATCTTGATCGTGGTTACGCGCGATTCAATCTTGATTCCACACAAGTCATTTTAACGCCGGATAAAAAACATATTTACGTTACGATAAATATTCATGAAGGCGATGTTTACCATGTTAGCGGCGTAACACTGACGGGAAATATGGCTGGCTATTCCGCCGAGATTGAAAAACTGGTGCAGTTGCCAGCGGGCACCTTATACAGCGGGGCAAAAATCACTGAAAACGAAGAGGCGATTAAAAGCCTGCTCGGTCGTTACGGCTATGCGTTCCCGCAGGTGAATACCCAATCGGAAATTAACGACAGCGATAAAACCGTACAGTTACACGTGAATGTCGATGCTGGGCGACGCTTCTCGGTGCGGCAGGTGCGTTTTTCAGGCAACGACACTTCGAAAGATGCGGTGCTGCGTCGTGAAATGCGTCAGATGGAAGGCGCATGGCTGGCGAGTAATCAGGTGGAGCAGGGCAAGGCAAGGCTTAATCGTACCGGCTATTTTGAAAGCGTAGATGTGGATACACAGCGCGTGCCGGGCAGCCCGGATCAGGTGGACGTGGTGTATAAAGTGAAGGAGCGCAATACCGGCACCTTTAATGTCGGATTGGGCTACGGCACCGACAGCGGCATCAGCTATCAGCTTGGCGTCAGCCAGGATAACTGGATGGGCACCGGCAACACTGTGAGTTTTAGCGGCACCAAAAACAGTTATCAAACCTATGTCGAAATCGCCGCCACCGATCCCTATTTCACCGTGAATGGCGTCAGTCTGGGCGGCAAGCTGTTCTATAACGATTACAGCGCGGAAGATAACGATCTTTCTGAATACACGCTGAAAAGCTTTGGCGCGGGCAGCACCTTAAGTTTCCCGATCGGTGAAAACAGCAGCGTGAACAGCGGGCTGGATTACGTCTACAACCGCGTCAGCAATATGGCGCCGCAGGTAGCAATGTGGCGCTATCTGGGTTCGCAGGGCATGCATCCAAAAGTCATCACCAGCGATGACGACGATGACGATGCCACCGTTGCCGACAAATTTACCGCCAACGATTTCTTCTGGAATATTGGCTGGAGCTACAACTCACTGGATCGCGGCTTCTTCCCCACCTCGGGCGTGAGCGCCGGTTTCAATACCAAAGTGACGATTCCAGGTTCCACTAACAGCTATTACAAAAGCACGCTGACCGCCAACGGCTATTTGCCGCTGAGCAGCGATCATCGCTGGGTGTTAATGGGTCGCAGTAAAGCCGGTTACGCCGACGGCTTAGGCGGCAAAGAAGTGCCGTTCTACGATAACTTTTATGCGGGCGGCTCTAGCTCAGTACGCGGATTCTCCTCCAACACCATCGGGCCAAAAGCCGCCTATTACCGCTGCAGCGGTAGCGAAAGCAGTTACGGGGCTTGCCCGGTAGAGAAATCAGATGATGCGGTGGGCGGTAATGCGATGGCGGTGGTGAGCGCAGAGCTGATTGTGCCAACGCCGTTTATCAGCGAGCGCTATGCCGATTCGTTGCGCACCTCTTTCTTCGTCGATGCCGGCACCGTGTGGGATACCAGCTGGCAGAACACCGCGGCCACCAAAGCGGCGGGGATTCCTGATTATGGCGATCCCAGCCAGATTCGCGTGTCGAGTGGCGTGGCTTTGCAATGGCAATCACCGTTGGGTCCGCTGGTGTTTTCTTATGCCTTGCCGATAAAGAAATATGAGGGCGATAAGTCGGAGCAGTTCCAGTTTAATATCGGTAAAACCTGGTAGCTGTATTTAAAGCGTTAAATGATGAGATGAGTTTTACATTATCTTTAAACGGTGAAGACAGAATAAAATAGCCAGCAGGGTAAAATAGTAGTCGTGAAATTCTTAAGGAATGAGTGTTCGCAAATATCGTTGTTATGCATATGATGAATTTTATTTCGCCACCCAATGTTGGGTGGTTTTTTTTATTTGTAAGAGAGGTCGCCATAAGTGGCGACCCTACGGAATGTGCAAATACGTGCGATCGCAGCGATGAGGTCAGGAAAGGCCAGCCCGAAGAGCAAAGCGTCCGAGCCATGGATGGCGAGGCCGATCTGCATGGATGCAGGGTTTCTTTGCGATCGGGCGGGCCTTTTCTGGCCTAAGCACCAACTTAAAGCGACTCAACCAATCTTAATCCCGTTTCAGCATCAAACAGATGAATCTTCTCAGCGTTGAAGCCAAGCATTATGCTGTCGCCGCTCACCGCCGCGTGACGGCCAGAAATCTGCATATGCAACGGCTGACCGTGCCACTCGAGATGCAGCAAAGTTGATTCGCCAGTGATCTCCACCACTTTCACCAACGCTGCGGCATTGCTGTTGGTCTCCAGCAGATCGTGCGGGCGTACGCCGAGCGTCACGGCTGCGCCTGCACGCTCGCGCGCTGCCGCTTGCCAGCGCGCGGGCAGCGGCTGCCACAGATCCTGGCACTGCACGCCGGGCACGCCATCACGGGCGATCAAGTGTGCCGGTAACAGATTCATTGGCGGTGAGCCGATAAAACGCGCGACAAAGGTATCCGCCGGACGATCGTAAATCGCCAGCGGCGCGCCTTGCTGCACGATGCGGCCATCTTTCATCACCACAATTTGATCGGCCAACGTCATCGCCTCAACCTGATCGTGCGTCACATAAACCATGGTGGTTTTGAAACGCTGATGCAGCGATTTGATCTCGGCACGCAATTCCATGCGCAACTGCGCATCAAGGTTCGACAGCGGCTCATCGAACAGAAACACTTTGGGATTTCGCACCATCGCGCGGCCCATCGCCACACGTTGACGCTGTCCGCCCGACAACGCGCGCGGATAGCGTTGCAGCAGCTTATCGATGCCGAGAATCCCGGCGATGCGCGCAATTTTAGTTTGCTGCTCCTCGCGCTTCACCTTTTTCACCTGCATGTGAAACGCCAGATTCTCCGCCACCGTTAAGTGCGGATAGAGCGCATAGCTCTGAAACACCATGGCGATATCGCGGTCGGCGGGATCGCGATCGTTGATCTGTACTTTATCCATCAGGATCGCGCCATCCGACAGGCTCTCCAGCCCGGCCAGCAAACGCAGCAACGTCGACTTCCCGCAGCCGGATGGGCCCACCAGCACGGTAAAACTGCCGTCAGGAATGGTGAGATCGAGCGGATGCAGCACCGACTGTTTTGCGTAGCGTTTGGCCACTTTTACGAGTTCAACACTGGCCATAATTTAAAACTCCTGGGAAAGTTGCAGTTGATGCCAGTCAGGATAACGACGCGGCAAGGTGCTGATAGCCAGTGACGCCACCGAAATACCCCATTGCAAAGCTGTGGTGAGATCTTGCTGATGCAGCAGGGCGGTGAGGAATCCAGCGTTAAAACTGTCGCCCGCGCCGATGGTATCCACCACCGTGACCGGACGCGCTGGCTGACTCACTGCATGCTCGGCCTGCCAGCAACGCGCGCCCTTGGGGCCGCATTTCACCACGCAGCCGCCGCGTCCGCTCAGCTGTTGCGCCAGCATGTGCGCGCTGGCAGGCAACTCGTCTTTCGCCGCCAATCCCAGCGTTTCCACTTCATTGAGCAGCAGCCAGTCGCACAGCGGCAGCCATTGCGTGACTTGCTGGCGCACCTCGTCCGTCCAGCCCTGCGGCGGCCAGCCGGTATCGACGGCGGTGATAAAACCGCGCTGCTGTAACTCTGAAAGCAGCGCCGGATATTCGTCATACAGATGCAGACACAAAAAGGTGCCGCACAGCAGCACGATATCGCCGTTAGCCGCTTGAGCAGGCAGCTGATCCAGCACATCCTGCGCGGTGAGTTGCACGATGTGGCCGAGATTACTCAGGAAGGATCGCTCGTGATCCGAATGCGTCACGCCAACCGTAAGTGAGGTTTCGCAGCTGTAGCGCGTCCAGTGCGCGGCGCTGTGCGGAAAATGACTCGCCAGCCAGGCACTCAGGCCATCGTTGCCCTGATTAGCCACCGCGCGATGGCGCACCTGCATCGCTTCCAGCGCCAGCGCGCAGTTGCCTGCCGATCCGCCCGGACGCAGTTCGCTGTGATTCAGCATCACTTCGGTACCGCGCTGCGGCCAGTTATCCAACGTGCCCATGATCAAATCGACATTGATATTGCCCACCACATACAGCGTGGCGGTGAGTTTCTGTTCCATCATCCTTTACTCCCGCCACTGGCAAGGCCGCTGACCAGCGTCTTTTGCAGCCAGATGGCAATAAACAGCGGTGGCACCGACGCCAGAATGCCGACGGCAGCGATCAAGCCATCATCGGTGGCGCGCCCGGCGGTGAATCCGGCAATGGTGACCGGCAAGGTTTGTGCGGCGATGTTGCTGGTAAACAGCAGCGCATAGAAAAACTCGTCCCACGCCAGCAGCCAGCCAAACAGCGCGGCGGCCCCCAACACCGGCTTCGCCAGCGGCAGCGTAATGCGCAGCAGCACTTGCCAGACACGCAGCCCATCAAGGCGCGCCGCCTGTTCAATATCCTGCGGCAGCGTATCGAACTGGTTTTTCAGCATCCAGGTGAGGAATGGGAGAATCAGCGAGCAATACACGATAATCAATCCGGGCCGCGTGTTGAGCAGATCGAACTGCTGCAACAGGAAGTAGAGCGGCAGCACGAACGCCACCGGCGGCACCATATAGATAGCGAGTGAGGCGAATAGCCAGCCGTCGCGACCGCGATAGCGCGAGAAGCTGAACGCCGCCGGAATCGCCAGCAGCAAGCAGATGATTGTCGCGCCTGTGGCGACTAACAAACTGTTGCCGAGCGCATGCAGGAACAGCACGCCCGGCTGGCCTGGCTCCAGCGACAACAGCTTGCCGTAGCGGGTGAAATCCCACTGGCGCGGCAGCCACTCGAGCGGCACGCGGGTGAGATCGCTGGCGGCGCTGACGCTCATCAAAAACAGCCAGCCCATCGGCGCTAGCACCGAGAACGCCACCAGCAGCGCGGCGGCGTATTTGCCAACATGGCGCATTTTAACCTTCATGAGCGCTTCCTTTGCGGCGCTGCCGCCACAGTAACAACATGTATAGCGTGATCAGCACCGCGCACAGCAAGGTCATCAACATGGCGTAAGCCGCGCCGCTGCCGGCCCGCAAGTAGCTAAACGACTCCTGATAAACGTAGAAACTCAGGGTTTTGGTGCTATCGACCGGCCCGCCGCGTGTCATCACGTAGATGATGTCGAAGATTTTGAAGGCGTCGATGGTGCGCAGAACCAGCGCCACGCTGAGTGGGCCAACAATCGCCGGGAAAGTGATGGCACGAAAACGCCGCCACGCCGACGCGCCATCCAGCCGTGCGGCTTCAAACAGATCGTCGGGAATCGATTGCAGTGCCGCCAGCACCAGCAAGGTCACCAGCGGATAGTTTTTCCAGATATCGGCAAACATCACCGCGTTGAGCGCCGAATCCGGCGAACCCAGCCAGCTGCGATAGCCATCAATGATGCCTAACTGCGTGAGCAGGGCGTTGATGCTGCCGTAATCCGGGTTGAAATTGAGACGCCACATCATGGCGTTAACGATGGTTGGCAGCGCCCATGGCAGAATCACCAGCACGCGCAGCAGGTTGCGACCGGCGAATTTCTGGTTTAGCAACAGCGCTATCAGCACGCCGATCACGCCTTCAATTGCCACCGACACCACGGTGAAATAGAGCGTGCGCCACAGCGAACTGCGGAAATCCGCATCGGTGATGGCGAACAGATAATTTTCAAAGCCAATCCAGCCCGGCGCTTCACCGCTGCCGATCAGGGCGGCATCGGTGAAACTCAGCCAGATGGTGCGTAACAGCGGCCATGCGGTGAGCAATAGCATCACCAACAACATGGGTGCCAGCAGCACCCATGCCTGCCGTTGTTCGCGTTGACGCAAACTCAGCATTGTTGCCCCTTAGCGCAGACGCGCCGCACTCTTATCTACCGCTTGCAGCGCGGCATCTGGCGTTGCGCTGCCCACCAGCACCTGCTGCAACTGCTGCTGCAGCGTGTTGGAGAGACGCGAATAGTCGGCGGTTTCCGGACGCGACAGCATCACGTTAAGCGACTTATCCGCCGCCGCGATCAGGCTTTCCTGGTTTTTCAGCACCGCCGGATCCTGATACGAGCTTTTCCAGATCGGCAGACTCAGCGTGGCGTATTGGTTCTGTACCGGCTGTGAAGTCATGTAGCGAATGTATTGCCATGCCTGATCCGCGTGCGTGCTGCCTTTGGTGATGCCAAGGCCCATTGAACCATTTACCGCACCGAATTTACCCGGCGCATCGCCTGGCGCAGGAACAATGCCCACCTGACCGGCGACCTTACTTTGCTTCGGATCGTTGGCCATGTTGTACATATAGGTCCAGTTGAGCGCGAATGCCGCATCGCCGTTGGAGAAGGCTTTACGCACATCTTCTTCCAGATATTCGCGGGAAGCCGGATTGCTCAAGCCTTCATCCAATGAGCTTTTCATCAGCTTCACCGCTTGCAGCGAGGCCGGTGAGGAGAAATCGAGTTTGTCATTGTTATAGAATTTGCCGCCAAAACCCGACACCAGCGTGGTGTAATCGCACACCAGCGCTTCGGCCTGCGACCAGCTCCATACCAGCGGATATTTCACGATGTTCTTCTGCTTGATGATGCGCGCGTCATCCATCACCTGCTGCCAGGTTTGCGGCGGGGTGGTGATACCGGCTTTCTCCAGCATCGCTTTGTTGTAATAGAGATATTTGGTGTCGAGGATCCACGGCATGCCGAGGGTTTTGCCTTTGAACTCAACGGTGTTCATTGCGCCCGGGAAAATCTGCCCCTTTTCGTCGGCGCTGATGCGGCTGCTGACGTCCTGCAACAGATCGAACTTGGTGAATTCTGCCGGCCAGATGGCATCGAACAGCACCACATCGTAGCCGTTGCCGCCCGCGCCACGCGCCGCAACAATTTTGTCGTGCAGCGCTTCGTACGGTACAAACTCAAGATTAACCTGCACGTCCGGGTGCGCTTTCTGAAACTCCTGCGTCATGGCGCGGATATCATTTTCGCTATACGCCGCCTGCGTCATAAACAGCGCATTCAACGTGGTTGCTGCCGCTGCGTTGCCCACGCTGGCTAACAGAACCGCTGCAAAACATCCTTTTATGACTGGGTTGAATCGGATTTTCATGGTGTTTTCCGCCTTGATGCAAAAAGAGGGTGTTTTATTAAATCAATTTGATGGATTTAATAACGCGCACAAGTTGTCAGATTGCTGCGGCTGACATCGGTTTGCTTATGCAATTGATGTGCCAGGGCATAAATCTCATTTGCCACTGAACACTACTTTGCACGGATTTTTACCGCTGTCATGTAAACAGGTTGTAAATTGTGTGGCTGATCATAGAAGTTGCTGTGACGTCGAATTTGCATAGCAGCCAGAGATTGGGGGGCCATTTCTTTTTTAGTTGCATTATTCTGGTGCAAAACAGCGCAGCACTGCGACTTTAGCGTGCACTGCGCTGGGATTCGGTCTCTTATGGTGGCCTGCGCGGCCATCATCTTTGCTATTTGCTGAGACTGTGAGATCGATCAGAAAGTGATTTGCGATGCAGCATGCCAATTTCTCGTAACAGGAAGAGATAGAGGGCAGGCATGATTAATATCATCGCTATCACATAGCCAAATTTATATTTCGCGGAAAGGCGTCCTTTTACACCATAAAAAATATGTTTCCCAGTAATAAAAAAAAGGATAACCACATAGGCCGTGACGATATATCCCACCAGAAAATAGGCTGAAAGAAAATTTGAGATCAATGTCTGCATAATAACCTCGGTGTTGTCTATTGGTAGTCACACAAGACTGACGAGAGCATTTTGCTGTTGATGGTATTGTTGGCAAAGTTGCACCACTTGAGTAAAGTCATGTGCTAATGAATTTGGCGAAGCAGTAAGCAAGGTTTTTTCATCGTGAATACCATAGGTCACTGCAATTGATTTACATCCCAAATGGTTCGCCATGAGAATGTCATGTGTGGTATCACCCACCATAATGGCTTGTGCATTGCTGGCGTTGAAAAAATCGAGGATTTTTTCCCCGGATTCTGGATGCGGTTTTTTTTGCTGCACTTCATCCGCACAGACAACAATATTAAACAGTGAGGCGATGTGCGCCGCAGATAGTAAGGTATTGGCACTGTGAGAAAATTTATTGGTTGTCACCGATAAGCGCATTCCCAGGCGCTTAAGTGTCTCCAGTCCGTTAATCACACCGGGGAAGAGTAAAGATTGGGCAGCGGGAATAATGATGAGTTTAAATTGACGCTGATACTCTTCAACAGCTAATTCAACCAGATAATTGTTCACGGGCAGTTGCATTAGTTGGGCAAAGGCTTGTTCCAATGGTAAGCCTATCGTCTGTCTGATTAACGCTTGCGGTAATTCTTTTAAATCCAATGCGCGAAAAGCTGCATTAAATGTTAAAGGGATGGCCTGAGCGGTATCAAAAAGTGTTCCGTCGAGGTCAAACATAATAATAGTTTGAGGCGTATTCATTGATTGTCTCTCAATACAAAAAGCTAACTGAAAATTAATGGCCCAGCTTTCTTTGTGGTAAAGCGACAGGTGATTGGGATTTATCATGACGCGGACGAGCCAGATAAATAGCCGTAACAATCGCTACACATCCCACCAGCTGTAAATGGGTGAATGTTTGGCCGAGGATTAAATAGCCCAGCACACAAGCCGACAAAGAGCTCATAAAACCCAGGAAAGAAGTGGTAACCGGCGGTAGTTTTTCAATGCCACGGAACCAGACAAAGTAGCCAAACACGCCGCCCGCCAGACTTAACCAGCCGTAGCCAATAATATTGGTTAGCGTAAGTTGAGAAGGGAACGTTTCCAGCCAAAGCGCTGCAGGCAATAACATTAAACCGCCTAGCGTCAATTGCCAGCCGGTAAATGCCAGTAAAGACATATTGGCTGGTCGTCCCCAATGCTTGGTGAGCAAAATGCCCATCGCCATGCTGGTGGTGCCAACTAATCCAACCATAATTCCCTGCGTATTAAGCTGAACGGCGCTGTTTAACACCAGTAGCCCAATGCCAGCCACACCAACCAGCGCGGAAAACACATGCATAATGCTGAGCTTATGCCGGAACACCAATGCGCCAATAACCATAACAATGATTGGCTGGCAGGACATCACCAGTGATGCCAGACCACCAGGCAAAAAATAAGCGGCGGCAAACAGGCAGTAAAAAAACAGGCCAATATTAAGAAATCCTAACGCCGCCATTTTTAGCCACCAAACGCCGTAAGGTCGCACGCGGCAAAACAGCAATAAAATAATGCCGGCTAATAACGCCCTGATAACCGAGGCCAGTAAGGGCATATTGGCCGGTAAGGTCTGCGTCGTCACAATATAGGTACTGCCCCAAATGATCGGCGCCAGCGCAGTGATCATAATGTTTATTAGCGTGGCAAACTTATTCATGATGCACGCCCGGATAAGTGCCAAAGTAGCGATCGCCAAAATCACCAATACCAGGCCGCATAAAGGCAGAATCCGTCATCCCTTTTTCAATCGATGATGTGATGATGGTCAAATCGGGCCAGGTTTCGACCAGGCGCTGAATACCCGCAGGGGAAGCAAGCACGTTGACTACGATCATATTCTCAATGGCAACGCCACTCTCTTTGAGAATATCAATCGCTTTCAGGAGCGAACCGCCGGTAGCCAGCATCGGCTCGAAAAGCATGACGCTCATGCCAGCAATACCTGCAGGTAAATGTGAATAAAGATAGTGCGGAAGTTTCGACTCTTTATCGCGCTGAATAAGGATCTTACCGATAGGTTGATGCGGAAACATGGCGCGGAACTCACTCTCCATGCTTTCACCCGCTCTAATCACGGATACCCCACAGACATCACGGACAAGTGCCTTACCCGTAAAAGGATCACCTATTGGCGTGGTCACTGTCTCATCAGAGTAGGGCAAGTGCTGTGCGGCGCTTTGCAGCAGCAAACGTATCACCTGATTTGCATGGTGTGTGAAGGTGTTCAGGTTGGCCGAACGATTACGCATACTGAGATGTAAATGGGATAGCCAGGCAGAATCGGGTAACACGTGAACGTTGGGCAGTGTTGACATAGGTCAGTCCTATTGATCCTTGAGAAACAGTAATAGAGTGATAAGATGAATATATCTTTCACGATAGTATCTTTTTAAAAAGATACTCATTAAAAAGATAAACACAACTATAATTCATTTTCAAGTCTCTTTTTCTTTTATGAGGAACACCATGCAGTATGACCATGTAGACAGATTACTCGTCCAGTGGCTGCAACAACGCCCCGATTTGGATTGTTCACCCATGGGCGTGCTTGGCCGCATCAGCCGCATGAGCAGAATTGTTGATAAAAAGCTCGATAAAACATTTAAAAACAACGATCTGAGCGCTATCGAGTTTGATATTCTGGCGGCGCTCAGGCGGTTCAATTCGCTGACGACACCTACAGAACTCTACCAAACATTGATGTTGTCCTCTGGGGCGATGAGTACAAGGGTTGAGCAGTTGGTTCAGCGTGATTTAATTGAAAGGATTTACAGCGAAGAAGATCGTCGGAGCTGTAACTTGAGCCTGACAAAAAAAGGGAAGTCATTGATAGATAAAGCTATATCAGAACATGTCGCCAATGAAGATGAGATTCTGAATCCGTTAAGTCAAGAGCAGCGAGAACAATTGGCATCGCTGTTACGTAGCTGGTTATTAGCTAACGAAAAGTAGTTCCGATACCGGCCTGACTCCAGGCCGGTTAATCCCTTCATTGACCTTTTTCCCGGCATAATTCCTCTTTAAGAAATATCTTTCCAAAAAGATACTTGACTTTGCTAACTGCAAAAGTATCTTTTGTGTGAACTATAACTGCTGGGAATATTACATTATCATGACGGTCAAAGCCCCAATATCGCCTGCTGTTTCAGAATCCTTTTTAGAACGTAGTCATAGCAGTCACTCAGTAAGTTTATTCGCCATGCTTGAAACCCATGCGCGCCATTTCCCTGAGCAAATTGCGGTCAAAGATGCGCAAAACTCATTGAGTTATCGTCATTTTTTTCAGCAGATTTGGAGCAATGGAAAGAAACTCAACGCGTTGATTGATACCGAATTGCAGTACATCGGACTTTATTGTGAACCTTCGGTTGAGATGATTTGCGGCGCATGGAGCATTCTCGCGGCTGAGCGCGCCTACCTGCCGCTGGCACCGGATTATCCTGCCGATCGTCTGCGCTATATGATCGAGGATTCGGGCATCAAGATGGTACTTACCCAGCCGCATCTTAAGGCGCAACTCGCTACGATGGTGACAGAAGAGATTACTATCATCACGCTGGATGACCTTCAGGCCAGTGCCGCAGCCACTGTTCCTCGCCACCCGTGCCACCACCGGGAGCGGCTAGCCTATATGATCTATACATCGGGTAGCACCGGTAAACCAAAAGGCGTGATGGTGAGCTATGCGAATATTTCTCACCAGATGGCCTGGCTAAAAAGTCAGTTTGGTTTTGACCACAATGACCGCATTTTGCAGAAAACCCCGGCCAGTTTTGATGCCGCACAGTGGGAAATTCTGGCACCGGCCTTTGGTAGCCAGGTGATTATGGGTCCAAAGGATTGCTATCGGGATCCGGATGCATTGATCAACACCCTCATTAGCGAGCAGGTGACAGTGTTGCAATCTGTACCCACGTTGTTGCAGGCACTGGTCGAACACCCCCTTTTCCAGGACTGCTGTGCGTTAAAGCACGTATTTAGTGGCGGTGAGATTCTGACTCGCAATCTGGCGCAGGCGTTTTTCCAGCGTTTACCGCACGCTGCATTGACCAATTTGTATGGTCCAACCGAATGCACCATCAACGCGTCGAGTTTTACGCTGGATCCTGAGTTGATCGCTGCTTATCCCGATGCCATCGCCATTGGTAAACCTGCGGCCAATACGCTTTATCATGTGCTTAATCCCGCGGGTGAACCTGTCGTGCCGGGTGAAACGGGTGAACTCTATATTTCTGGTTTGCAGGTCGCTAAAGGCTACTATCAGCGACCTGAACTCACCGATGAAAAATTCCTGCCGAATCCCAGAAAAATAATGGCAGGTCACGATCGCTTATACAAAACTGGCGATTTAGTTCGTCAGGATCCGAATGGTAATACCCACTTTGTGGCGCGCGTGGATAATCAGATCAAGCTACGCGGTTATCGGGTAGAACTGGATGAGATTCGCCTGGCAATTGAAAATCATCACTGGGTAAAAACAGCGGCGGTTGTGGTTCAACAAGATCCGCGCTCGGGTTATCAGACGTTGGTCGCCTGTGTTGAGCTGGACAAACGCCAGGCGGCGCTGATGGATCAAGGCAATCACGATCGTCACCATCTCTCTAAATCGAGTAAGTTGCAGGTGAAAGCGCAGTTGTCCAATGCGGGTTGCCGAATGTTATCAACGGCCCAATTATCCAGTAGCATCACGCTGCCTTATATCGCTTCAGACCATCAACAGCGCACGACGGCGTTTGGTCGTAAAACCTATCGTTTTTTTGACGGCGAACCGTCGCTGACGCGCCAGGATTTAATCGATCTTTTACAACGTCAGCCCATAGAGAGCTGCACAGATGAAAATCTCGCGACGCTCACGCTGGATAAACTGGGCAAGCTGTTACGCAATTTTGGGCAATTTGTTAGTGATGAGCGGTTATTACCCAAATACGCCTATGCATCGCCGGGCGCACTCTACGCCACACAACTTTACCTGGAATTAAAGGGTTGTGCCGGATTACCCCCCGCGATCTATTACTACCATCCTGTTCATCACTGCTTGCTGCCTATTGCCTCATTGCAACCGACAAAGGATCCCGTTTTCCGGCTGCATTTTGTCGGTAATCGACAGGCGATTGAGCCGGTTTATAAAAATAATCTGCGTGAAGTACTGGAGATGGAAACTGGTCACATGCTCGGTCTTTTTGACGAGTTGCTGCCCGAATTGGGGCTTCATGTACATCAGGCCGCACTGTTACGCGGCGCATTACCTGAGTGGTATCAAGGCAGCCACGATGACGATTATCTGGGTTGCTACGTCGTTGATCATCAACCGGTTGCAGCGAGCCGCGTGCAACCTGAACTCTATTTACAAATGCAGCAGCCGCTCCCGGACTTAGATGCCGGACTTTATCAGTACCAGGCAGGTGAATTGCATTTCCTTTCGACCAGCATGTTGCAGAAAAGGGATGTCATCGCGATTAATCAAAGGGTGTTTGACCGTGCGCAGTTCGGAATTAGTGTGGTGTGTAATGGCGGCGATCGTGAAGAACATTACATCCTTGCGGGTCGTGAAATGCATCGTTTACAAGCGAATAAACAACGGTTGGGCCTGATGTCATCCGGCTACAGCTCGAAAAGTAATAACGACTTGCCTGCCGCGATAAGCATGCGTGCAATTTTGGCGGAACAGCAACTGCCTATGGAAAGCCTCTATTTTTGCGTGGGAGGGCCAATCAGCCAGGCGCAGTTTCTGCATCAGGGAATGAATGAGGATCGCATTCATATGCAGGGTCCAGTTGAATTACTCAAGGAAGACCTGGCGGCACAGCTGCCAAAATATATGATCCCGAATAAAGTGATCATCCTGGATAATCTCCCGCAGACGGCCAGTGGCAAAGTTGACCATCAGGCACTGAAAGCGCTTCCAGAATTAACGCATACAGACGATGGGCAAGAGAGGGTGCCGCTTAAATCCGCGACCGAAAAGAAAATTGCCGAAATTTGGTGCGCGGTAATGAAATGGGAAGCGGTATTTGCCACGGACGATTTCTTTACCGGTGGCGGCAACTCGTTAACTGCGGTTGCGCTGGTTAATCGCATCAATAAAACCTTTAATATTAAACTTCCGCTGCAGGTGATATTTCATACGCCTCATATCGCAGGTTTAGCGACTGCGGTAGAAAATTGTATTCAATCCGACGTTGAATATTCCCGTCTGATCAAACTGAATGATTTTGCGGAAAAACCGATTTTCTGCTGGCCAGGTTTGGGAGGATATCCGTTAAATCTCAAATTACTGGCGCAGCATATTCCTGATCAGCGTGCATTTTATGGCATTCAGGCGAGAGGTATAAATGAAGGTGAAATACCACTTCCAACCATTCAGCAAATGGCACTGGAAGATATTTGCCAGATAAAAGCGATACAGCCAACCGGTCCTTACACACTTTGGGGATACTCTTTTGGCGCGCGCGTGGCTTTTGAAACCGCAGCGCAACTCGAAGCGCAAGGTGATGTTGTTGAGTCACTGTCTCTATTAGCGCCGGGCGCGCCCATCACGCAAATGGAGCGAGAACAACGATACGAGCATAAAGCCGCTTTTGATAATCCGGTATTTCTGGCCATTCTGTTCTCGGTATTTGCCCATCAGGTTGAGGGGCCGTTACTGGATCGCTGCCTGAGTAGTTGCAAAACTAAAGCAGAGTTTATTGGCTTTATTTGCCAGCGGTTTCCGTTGTTACAACGTGAAATGGTTGAGCGCATTATTCACATCGTCGAAACCACTTATGCGTTTAGTTATCAATTCACGGAGTTGCAAAATCGCCAACTCAACGCGTCTGTTACCATTGTAAAAGCGCAAGGCGACCATTACTCATTTTTAGAGCATGCGCCAGCTTTTAGTCGACAACCGCCAACCATTATTGAGTTATCAGTCGATCACTATGCGGTGCTTAAACAGCACGGCATCCATGAACTGGTTCACACCTTATTTACTACTCAACCGTGTAAGGAACAGGCGCATGCGTAACAGCGAATTTAAACTCGAATTTCAACCCGAAGTGAAGCAAGCACTTGAATCAGGACATCCCGTTGTTGCGCTGGAATCCAATGTGATTACCCACGGGCTTAATTATCCCGATAATATTGAAACGGCATTAAAGGTCGAGGCGGCTGTGCGGATAAGCGGCGCGATTCCTGCCACTATTGGTATCGATAACGGTAAAATTTTGGTGGGTATGGATTACCAACAAATAGAACGTTTCGCCACTCAAAAAAATATAGCCAAAGTCTCCAGTCGCGAGTTGCCGTTTATTCTGGCGACCGGTGCGATGGGAGCCACCAGCGTAGCGTCGTCGTTGGTGATTGCTGAATTAGCGGGCATTCCTTTCTTCTCCTCTGCCGGATTGGGCGGTGTTCATCGTGGTGCGGAAACATCAATGGATATTTCCGCCGATCTCATCCAGTTAACGCGTTCAAAAGTGACGGTAATCTGTGCCGGCGTTAAAAACATCCTTGATGTGGGTCTCACGTTGGAGTATCTCGAAACCCATTGTGTACCGCTTGTCAGCTGGCAAACCGATGAGTTTCCGGCGTTCTATTGCCGTAACAGCGGCTTTAAAAGTCCAGTGCGCCTGGATTCAGCACCGCAACTTGCGCGTGCGATTGAAATCAACCGGGCGCTGCCAGGGGCCGCCGGAATGGTGATTGCTACCCCAACCCTTGAAGAGGATGCCATCAACAGCGAGGAGGTTCAGCAAGCCATTGACAACGCTATCTCCCAGGCGAAGCTGCAGGGTATTAACGGTAATGGTGTAACGAAATTCATTATGAAAGCCGTGGAAGAGATGACGGCGGGGCGTTCAGCAGAAGCCAACAAAGCGGTACTAATCAATACGGCACGCGTGGCTGGCGAGATTGCCATGGCGCATTACACCTATTGCCGTAATCACTGACTATAAGGAGAACCCAAACGATGCCGCATCTCAATGTGAGCTTTCATCAAGGTCCAGAAGAGAGTCTCGATCTCGACGCGCTATCTCAGGCGCTGACTGAAATTATCACCGAAAAATTGGGTGTGAAAAGTCAGTATGTTTCGATGACGATTCAACCAGTCGCCAAACAACATTGGTCAGAACAGGTGTTGGAAAAATATATTAACCAACCCGGCTATCAGGTGATTAAGCCGGTGAGCTATTAAGCTGATTTAGCGCTCGCGCAAGCCTGGCGCAGTGATTCATGCGCCAGGCCAATCCTCTTTCCCTTCCCGAAAAGGTTGTAAAATGTGTGGCCGATCATAGATATTGATGCGGCTATCCGCAGCGTGTGGAATTAAAGGGAAGGGAGCAAGGTGAAAACGTCGGGAACCAATCTGGAACATGCACGGGCGCACAATCGCCGCGTGATCATTGAAGCCATTCGCCTGCATGGTGAACTGACCCGCGCCGAGCTGGCTCGTCTAACCGCGCTGACGCCGCAAACCGTGTCGAATATTGTGGCGGAGTTGGAGCAGGCCGAACTGCTCACCAGCCGTGCGCCGCGCAAGCAAGGACGCGGGCAACCGGCGATTCCGGTGACGCTTAATCCCGCCAGCGCCTTTTCGATCGGCATCCATCTTGATCACCAAACGCTGCTGATTGTGCTGGTGGATCTTACCGGTGAAATTCACTTCCGCCGCCTTATTCTGGTACAAAAGCCGCAACCGGATGCCACGTTAGCGCGCATCGCCGAGGTGCTCAGCGAGATCAAAACGCAGCTGGGCGATCGCTGGCAGAAAGTGCTGGGCATTGGCGTGGTGATGCCCGGTCCGTTTGGCGTTGAGGGCATCTCCTCGATGGGGCCAACCACGCTGCACGGCTGGGAACAGGTGAATATCGAAGCCAAACTTGCTGCGATGAGCGGCGTGCCAGTAACGCTGGAAAACGATGCCACGGTGGCGGCAATTGGCGAACGTTTTCATGGCGTGGCGCGACAGCTCAACTCGTTTGTCTATCTCTACATCGGCACCGGTTTGGGCGCGGGCATTATCATGGATGGCCATGTGTATAGCGGGCATGCGCATAACGCCGGTGAAGTGGGTCATGTGGTGGTGGAGCCGGGCGGACGCGAATGTTATTGCGGTAATCAGGGTTGTTTAGAACGCTATGTTTCATTGCAGGCGGCGTACGAGTTTTGCGGGCTCGATCCGATGACCGCTTTGCCGGAAGATTTGCTGGAAGTCGATCCGGCGCTGTTTGATAAATGGATCGATACCGTGTTAACGCCACTGCGTCAGGCGATTAACCTGCTGGAGTGCATCTTCGATGGTGAAAGCGTGATCATCGGCGGCATGATGCCGGCGGTGCTGCTGGATAAAATCATTCGTCGCCTGCCGCCGCTCTATCAATCGGTGCGCGGCCGCTACCTCACCGGAACACGCGTTAAAGTAGGTATGACCGGCAGCGATACTGCCG
This sequence comes from Pantoea trifolii, assembly GCF_024506435.1. Classification (NCBI taxonomy): domain Bacteria; kingdom Pseudomonadati; phylum Pseudomonadota; class Gammaproteobacteria; order Enterobacterales; family Erwiniaceae; genus Pantoea; species Pantoea trifolii. Next base: position 111,910 of record NZ_JANIET010000002.1, read on the forward strand.
CGTTAGGTGCCGCCGCGCTGCCGATTTTCGACGAGTTTAATCCGCAGTTTCAGGTGCTGATGAAGTAACGGCCCGATCAGGCCGCTACCTTCACTGCCGTTTTCCGCTTCTCCTTCATCTTCCAACACAGCCACAGCGCAATAAACCACGCCGGTGAAGCAGCTAATGCAGCGAGCGTGTCGGGATCAAATATCATGATCACCACCGAGAACAGGAAGAAAATCAGTGTTCCCCAGGCCGTCACTTTGCCGCCGGGCATCTTGAATTTGGATTTCTGATGCAGATCCGGACGTTGTCTGCGGTATACAAGATATGAGACCAGAATCATGCCCCAACAATAGATCACCAGAATCGCGGCCAGCGTTGAAACGATGGTGAACAGCGTTGTCACATTCGGCACCAGGAACAGCAGCAAGGTGCCGCTTAGCATGCAGAAGCAGGAGAACAGCAGGCTGCGCAGCGGAATACGTGTGGTGCGCGACAAAATACGGAACTGCCAGTGCGCATGCTTCTCGACGGACAAGCCATATAACATGCGGGTGCTGGAGTAGACGCCGCTGTTGGCGGAAGACATTGCCGAGGTGAGCGCCACGAAGTTGATGATCGCCGCCGCCGCGGGCAATCCGGCTTTGGCAAACAGCGTCACGAATGGGCTGGTATCCGGCGACACGCCTTGCCATGACGTCACCGCGATGATCACCATCATCGAGAGCATGTAGAAAATCACAATCCGCAGCGGCAGAGAGTTAATTGCACGCGGCAGAATTTTCTCGGGATCGCGGGTTTCTGCCGTCATGGTGCCGAGCAGCTCAATGCCGGTGTAAGAGAAAATCGCGATTTGGAAACCAGCAAGAAAACCGGTGATGCCATGCGGCATAAACACGGCGGGATCGGTGAGGTTATGCACTGAAGCTTTAACGCCATCCGGCGAGGTCCAGCCGCTAAACACCATCCATCCGCCGGTGATAATCAGCGCGATGATGGTAATCACTTTGATCAGCGCAAACCAGAATTCAGCTTCACCAAAAGCCTTCACCGACAACATGTTAAACAGACACAGAATGCCGAGGGTGAACAACGCGGGTATCCACGCTGACATTTCCGGGAACCAATATTGCATATACGCGCCACACACCACCACATCCGCAATACAGGTCACCACCCAACTTAGCCAGTACGACCATCCCAGAAAGAAGCTGGCTTTCGGCCCAAGATAATCACCAACAAAATCGGCAAATGAGCGATAGTCGAGCCGGCTAAGCAGCACTTCGCCCATCGCCCGCATCACCATATAGCTGAAGAAGCCGACCAGAATATAGATGATTAATATCGAGGTTCCGGCCACCGCAATATTACGTCCCGCGCCCATAAACAGCCCGGTACCGATCGATCCGCCCAGCGCGATCATCTGAATATGACGTTCGCTCAGTCCTCGCTGCAGTTTTTGCGAGGCGTCGTGAGTCCGAGCAGGCTGAATCTGCTCTTGTGTAGGTTTGTTAGACACACTGATTCCTTCAGTCTGGCAAAAAGACACATGACGATGCCTGCCCGCAAGCATCAATGGCAAATAAGGAGTTGAACCTTAAAGAGACACGCTTAAATAGATGAAAGAAAAACGAAATTAATGAAACGCTAATTCATGATGGAGGTTTCCGGCTAGGTTTTACTCATCGTGGTGGCGTGAGTTAACAAAGTCAATGCGGAAAAATAACAGTTTATTCACTTTTTGATAGCCATCAAAGAACTGAAAAATAGGAATAAAATCCAATTTTATGCAATTTAGTGAATAGTATTCGCATAAATATGCGTCATATGAGGGGCTTTTTTAATGCTTAGTTATTCACTCTTTCACGAATTTTTGTATCTAAAAAGTTAAATCCTCCTTATTCAACGCAACCCGCTTTTCTTAAAAGGTGTTAAATTACTTTCCGTCTAGTGCAATGCATCACCTTTCCACGTCTTTTCAATATAAATAACTCTGAACCTACAGGCTTCTCATGGAAAAGTTATCTTACGCTTCTGAAAGCAGTACATCTCCCTGGACTACCTACCTGAGCCAAATTGACCGCGTTGCGCCTCATCTTGGTGAATTGTCTCGCTGGATCGAAACCCTGCGTCATCCCAAAAGAACGCTGATTGTCGACATCCCGGTGCAGATGGATGACGGCTCGATTCGCCACTTTGAGGGCTATCGCGTACAGCACAATCTCTCGCGCGGACCGGGCAAAGGGGGCGTACGTTACCATCCTGCAGTTGACCTGAATGAAGTGATGGCGCTGTCAGCCTGGATGACCATCAAATGTGCGGCGGTTAACCTGCCTTATGGCGGCGCAAAAGGCGGTATTCGCGTCGATCCGCACTCGCTGTCTGAAGGTGAACTGGAGCGCTTAACCCGCCGCTACACCAGTGAAATCGGCTTGATTATTGGTCCGCAGAAAGATATTCCCGCACCCGACGTCGGCACCAATGGCAAAGTCATGGCCTGGATGATGGATACCTACTCGATGAACCACGGCACCACCATTACCGGCGTTGTCACCGGTAAACCGATTCATCTTGGCGGCTCGTTAGGCCGTGAGAAAGCCACGGGCCGTGGCGTATTTATAACCGGTCGTGAAGTGGCAAAACGCTCCAACATTACCATTGAAGGCGCACGCGTGGCGTTGCAGGGCTTTGGTAATGTAGGTAGCGAAGCAGCGCGGCTGTTCGCCGAAGCCGGTGCGCGCGTGGTCGTGATTCAGGATCACACCGCAACCTTACTCAACGAAGGCGGCATCGATTTAGCCGCGCTGACTGCGTGGCAAATCGAACATAAACAGATTGCCGGTTTCCCAGGTGCGCGTGAGATCGACAGAGAGCAGTTCTGGACCACCGCCATGGATATCCTGATCCCGGCTGCGCTGGAAGGGCAAATTACCCGCGAGCGCGCCGAAATCATCAGTGCCAAACTGGTGCTGGAAGGGGCTAACGGTCCAACGTATCCGGATGCGGATGACATGCTGGCGAGTCGTGGGGTGCAGGTGGTGCCAGATGTAATCTGCAACGCAGGCGGGGTAACGGTAAGTTACTTCGAATGGGTTCAGGATATGGCGAGCTTCTTCTGGAGTGAAGATGAGATTAACCAGCGTATGGATCGCATCATGACGGAAGCGATGGTGCACGTTTGGGATAAGGCCGCTGAAAAGCGCTGCTCATTGCGTACTGCTGCTTATATTGTTGCCTGCGAGCGCATTCTGCTGGCACGTAAAGATCGCGGTATTTATCCGGGCTAATTAATTAAATTTTAAGTTTGTTTAAATTGTTTGATAAACGCCGTCTTTGCCATGAGAGGGCGTTTATCTTATCTTTCATGCGAGGTTTACGCCACGCAGCCCTGACCAGCACCTCGCGGCTGATTGGGTAATCATCACCGAAGGATTTTCGCTAAATTCACTCACCAAAGTGACAATTCTGTCAGTTAAACTCCTTATATTCTCGCTACCTACATAAACGTATTCATTGGTGGGTAACACATACGCATAACCTTTCTCACAGACTAAACTGCGCGCAAAACCATTCTCAAGCATCGCATACAGCAGTTCTATTTGCGTGCCAGCGGTGGGGTCTTTTAATTCGACACGGATAGTGTAACTGAACATAGTATTATCTCCGGTGTTTAAATTTAAGTTTACTTAAGTTTAAATGATCGAAAATGGAGATCTTTTTTTTAAGATAAATCTTAGTGGATATTCATAAATAATCACCGCCATTAACAGTAAATGTTGGCCCTGTTAAGCGTAACGACAAAGGGGGAATTAAATATAATTATTTAAATTTCAATTTTATTGCGCTCTGGTTAAATAATCTCTTTTTATTTTATTAAAGACAGCAGGTTTCTCGCAGGCTATAATTAATTTCAGCTCACTGTGAGCTGGTTGCTAAAAAGTTCAAAAATAGTATCCGCAACGGGCGATTTTAAAGATTTTTATTCATTAATATTTATCTCTGCCCACGAGGTGTCGCGGATGAAATTACCTACAACGGATTTTTACGTCTTTGCTCAGGCAGATAGCGAGGGTTGCTGCGACTTGCACCGTGAAAGCTGTCGTATGGCACCGGCCTACGATAATCGTGTTTTTATGGGATCTTTTTATTCACCGGAACACGCCTGGCAATATTTCCACACTCATCATCCTAATAGCCGAGCGGTATTTTGTCTGTTGTGTATGAAAGAATAATGCGGGAAACATTTTACCTGTAAAATAGCAGCGGAAGGTTTGATTTAACTGAAGCGTGCCGGGCGGAAACTAGCAGGAATGGGCCGCACCTCTCCGCTTTATCCCAGCTTCACGTTAATGTCGGTTTGATAAGCGGAAGATATCCCGCCACCCCATGTCGCGTAAGCTGCGCCAGCATTTGCTGGGCGGCATCGTTAGCATTATGTTGCCACAGTGCGATACCCATACTTCCCACGGCGGGCAGTTGAGCGTTCAGGGCATGCAATCCAGCAGGTAAACCGATCTGGCTGCGCAAGGTGATCCCTAATCCAGCCCGCACCGCTGCCCAGACGCCGCTCAAACTGTGGCTGGTAAACACCACGCGCCAGTCGAGTCCAGCCTGTTCCAGCACGTTCAGCGCACGTGTACGCATCAGGCATGGCGCTTCAAACATCACCAGCGGTAGGGGTTCATTGCGTGCGAGCAGGGCGCGGATATCAAACTCTTGCGCGCCAATCCATGCCAGCGGCGTCTGGCCCAGCAACTCACTTTGTGCGGGTAAATTATCGCCTTGCCACAGTAGCACCATATCTAGACTTTGCTCGGCCATCGCCTGTAACAACGGCTGATTGCGATCGACGCGTGCGCTGATACGCACACTCGGATGCTGGCGGCTAAATGGGCCAAGAATGCCGGGCATCAGCGACTCACCGAAATCTTCCTGCATGCCAATACGCACATCACCCTGCAACAACTCGCCGCGCACCGCGCGCCAGGCTTCATCATTCAGGCTGAGCAGACGGCGCGCATAGCTCAGCAAGATTTCGCCGCCGGGCGTGGGCGCCAGATGACGACCGCGTTTGGTCACCAGCGCCATACCGCATTGCTGTTCCAGCTTTTTTAACTGGGCGCTAACCGCTGACGTCGAGCGGCACAGCTGCTGCGCCGCCAGCGCGAAGCTGCCGCACTCGATTCCCAACACAAAACTGCGCAGCGCATCGCTATCAAGCGAGACCGGAATCTTCTCCATAACCATCCTTCAAAGCGGGACTATGAGTCCTGAATAATATGATTTTCAGGATTGTAGCAGCGCGCCACAATCGCTGCCTATTCAATGCCGGAGAAAATCATGAGTAAGCCACTGGATCGCGATTCGTTACAGCAGGTCGCACCGAAGTTAGCCGAGTTAACCCAGCAGGTGTTGTTTGGTGATATCTGGCAGCGGCCGGTGCTGTCACCGCGTGAGCGCAGTTTGATCACGCTCGCCACGCTCAGCGCTTTGGGCCGCGAGCAGCAACTGCCGTGGCATCTTGAATTTGCGCAGCAGAATGGACTGAGTCGTGAAGAGCTGGTGGAGTTATTTACTCATCAGGCGTTCTACGCCGGATGGCCCGTTGCGGTCACCGCACTGGCTTTGCTGCAACAGGAGAACAACTGATGCCATTGACCCGAATCACCGTGCGCGACGGTTGGAGCGATGCCGATCTGCAAATCTTATCGGACACGTTGCATGAGGTGCTGGTCGCCGAGTTCAACGTACCGCCCGACGATCGTTTCCAGGTAATTGAATCGCTGGCGGCGCCGCGTTTTATTTATGATCGCCACTATCTCAGCGGCGGTCGTAGCGAGCGCTATGTGTTGCTGAACATCGTGGCAGGAAAACCGCGCAGTGCGGAACAGAAGCGCGCAACTTATCGTGTGCTGAGCGAACGCCTGCAGCAGCGGCTCAATCTTGATCCCCATGATTTGATGATCATTATTCAGCAAACCAAGCTCGGAGACTGGAGTTTCAGCGGCGGAAAGATGTTTGAGTTGTAAGCGCCGTAGGGTCGCCATTCATGGCGACCTTCTACCAGGTGCGCATGAATGCGCACCCTACAAAAGCGCTTATTCCATCACCCAATGCCCGTCACTCACTTCGCGATAACGCCGCGCTTCAGGCACAAATCCCAACGCACGCACCGGGCTTTTCAGTTCGCTGATGTCAATCTGGCGCTTCACATGGCGGCGCGCCGGATCGGGCACCGGCACCGACGACAACAGTTTGCGCGTGTAATCATGCTGCGGATTTTCAAAAATTGCCGCGCGCGGGCCGATTTCGACGATCTCACCGAGCAGCATCACCGCCACGCGATGGCTGATGCGCTCGACCACCGCCATATCGTGTGAAATAAACAGATATGACAAGCCGAGGCTCTGCTGCAGGTCGAGCAGCAGATTGATGATTTGCGCTTTTACCGTGACATCCAGCGCCGACACCGATTCATCGGCGATGATCATTTTCGGATCGAGCATCAACGCACGGGCGATGCAGATACGCTGGCGCTGTCCGCCGGAAAACTCATGCGGATAGCGTTTCATCATGCTGGCGGATAATCCGACGCGCTCCATCAGTGAAGCGGCTTTCGCACGCGCCTCGGCTTTGCTGCCTAAACGGTGTTGAAGAAAAGGTTCGGTGAGCGCTTCCAGCACCGACATGCGCGGATTAAGGCTGGCAAACGGATCCTGAAAAATCATCTGCATGGCGCGGCGCAAGGTGCGCAGCTCGTGAGCAGAAAGATTCAGCACGTCGTAACCATCAAAAGCCACTTCGCCCGCGTCGGGCGTAACCAGGCGCGTCAGCGAACGTCCGGTGGTGGATTTTCCGCAGCCGGATTCACCGACCAGCGACAAGGTTTCGCCCGGCATCAAATCAAATGAGATGTTTTCCACCGCATGTACCGCGCCGGTTTTACGGCTGAACACGCCTTCGTGGATGCTGAAGCGGGTGCTGAGATTTTTCACCGACAGCAGCGGCTGCTGCGATATGGATACGCGGCTAGCATCAGGCGCGTCGTGCTCATCAAAGGAAAACTTACGCGGCCCAGCAATGCCGCGCATTGCGCCAAGCTGCGGCACGGTGGCAATCAGCGTGCGGGTGTAATCGGCGGCGGGCGCGGAGAAGATCGCGGCAGTGGTGCCGGTTTCCATCACATCACCTTGATACATCACCAGCGTGCGATCTGACACTTCCGCTACCACGCCCATATCGTGGGTAATAAACAGCACTGCCGTGCCTTCCTCTTCCTGCAAGGTCTTAATCAGGTCAAGAATTTGCCCCTGAATGGTGACGTCCAGTGCGGTGGTCGGTTCATCGGCAATCAGCAGTTTGGGACGCAGCGCCAGCGCCATCGCTATCATCACGCGCTGGCGCATGCCGCCGGAAAAATGGTGCGGATAATCATTAAAGCGTTTCGCCGCATTGGGAATGCGCACTTTCTCCAGCAGTCGAATGGTCTCTTCACGCGCGGCGCGTTTGCTGATTTTGCGGTGATTGATCAGCGCCTCAGCAATTTGATTGCCGATGGTGAACGACGGATTCAGGCTAGTCATCGGTTCCTGAAAAATCATCGCCACCGCATTGCCGCGAATATCACGCATGGCGGATTCGCTCAGCGTCAGCAGATCAACGCCGTTCAGCAGCACTTTGCCGCTGACGCGCGCGTGGCGCATGTTGAGTAAGCGCATGATCGCCATTGAGGTGACGCTTTTCCCCGAACCGGATTCACCCACAATCGCCAGCGTTTCACCGGCGTTAACGGTTAAGGACAGGTTTTTCACCACTTCGCGCCATTGATCGTCGACGCGGAAGGCGACGGTCAGATTTTCGATGCGCAGCACCGGTGCGACTGCTGAGGCTGACATATTCATTTTGCTTTCACAAAGCGTGCAGACAAACTGCTCACCGGCAGGAAGCTGAAATCCGTATCAAACGGATAGGCGGGCTGCAATTTGCGTTTGCGGGTTAGGCGTTCCACATATTGATCGACCACGCCTTCCGACAGCGCCATCAGGTTTGGATTCGCCAGCGGAGCCAGTTCCGGCGACAGATAACCCGACTTCACCACCACAATTTTAGCGGTGGCAGGATCGAGGCCGAGCAGGGCGAAATCCGCCAGGTTGTGATATGGACGGCGACGATCGGCGACCACCAACGTAATGCCGCCGGTTTGCAGCAGCGCCTGTTTCGCCAGCGAACGCGGATCGTCGCTGAGATGCTTCACCACAAATTCGGCCTGCACTTTGCCACCGGCCGGATCGAGCGACGCGCCAACGGTCAGTGTTAAGGTTGCGCCAACGCTGGCAGCAAATGCTGCATCGGTGGCGGGTTTATCGGTAATACCGGCGACGATAACGCCCTGTGCATCCCGGCGAATTAGCTCCGCCAACACATCCGCGCGATCGCCAACGCCGCCGCCGGTAGGATTATCACCGGAATCGGCCAGAATCACCGGCGCGGTTTCGCTGGCGATAGCCATGCTGACGCACTCTTCAATGCTGCCGGTGACGCAGCCAAAGCTGAATTCATCGCGCGCCTGCCAGTAAGCCAGCGCCAGTTTTGCCGCCTGTTCCGCCAGCACATCGGCATCGGTGCCGGTCATGATCGCAGCGGCGGTGGCGCGCGGTTCATCGGCCCAGACGTAGCCGACCATCAGCGAGGCGTCCCAGATATGCTCCAGCTGGTTTATCGCGGGCAAACGGGCGTACAAACTCTTAGCCGGTTCATCTTCGGTACTGGTGCGCTCGCCAGGTAATACCACCGGAATCGGTGCCCACACCACGCCGGGTTTGATGCCGGTTTGCAGGCTTTTGACCAGCATCGATACCGAGCGGCGCATGGTTTCTTCGACATCAATGTGTGGCGCGGTGCGGTAAGTCGAGAACATATCGATGGCATCAATGATGCGCTGCGTGACATTGCCGTGCAGATCGTAGCTCACGGTGATCGGGCAATCCGCGCCGACCAACTCGCGCGTGGCGCTGATCCAGTCGCCTTCGGCATCTTCCATGCCTTCAACATAGACCGCGCCGTGCATGGCGAGATAGACGCCATCCACCGGCAAATGTGCTGCGAGGCGCGTCAGGAATTCCTGCTTAAAATCGTCGTAGGTGATGCGCGCTACCGGACCCCCGGCGATGGCGCGCGCGTGGAAGGTCGGCAGAAACGCGGCATCATAATCCTGCAGAAAGGCGAAGTAAGGGTTGGTGGTGAGTTCATCCCCGCGCACGATGCGGAAGTCGTCGGCATAATTCAGCACCGGATTATAAGTACTGCACTCAGTATGAATTCCACCAAAAGCAATGCGCATAGCAGCCTCCGCTAGTCGGGTAAGTGAATGATAAAACGATACGCCGCCACACTGGCTGCGGCTCTGGCCCAGCTCTCTTCGTTGATTGCCATGCTGGCGATCGGCGTTTTGCCGATGATCGACGGCAGCACATGGCTGTCGATTGCCTGCATCACCACGGTTTTCAGCAAGCCATCAAACGAATCGGGCTGATGTGCAATCACAATTAATTCGGGGTCGTTCATCTGGATGATATTGGCGATCGACAAGCCCAGCGCATGACCGGCCTGATGCAAGATGGCAATCGCCGCACTGTTACCTTTCACCGCCAGCGCTTCCAGCTCGGCGATCGATTCACTCGCCAGCGCTTTGTCACGCACGCTTTCGCGGATGGCGGTTAACGAGGCCAGCGTATCGAGGCAGCCGCGTTTGCCGCAGCGGCACGGACGTCCGCCAGGTTCGATGGTGCAGTGGGCGATTTCACCGGCAGCGCCGTGTGCGCCACGGTGCAGCTGGCCCTGAAAGAAGTGCGCCGATCCAATGCCGTCACCGTGTGAAATCAGGGTGAAGTTGCGCGCCTTTTTCGCCACGCCGAAAATCTTCTCGCTCACCGCTAACGCCTTGGCATCGTTTTCTAACGACACTTCCAGCCCGGTTTGCTGTTTCAACAGTTCCGCCAGCGGCACGTTTTTCCAGCCCAGCAGCGCCGACTGCACGCAAATCGCCTGATGTTCATCGACAAATCCGGACAGCGTCACGCCCAACCCGATCAGCTGATCTTGCGAAATCGATTTCTGCGCAATCAGTTCGGGAATCGCCGCCGCAATCATTTTTGCCAGCTGCGGCGGATCGAGATTCAACGGCATTTGCGTGGCGGCCAGCGTGCGGCCGTGCATATCAATCAGCACTAACACCACGCGCTCGCCAAGCAGCGAGGCACCAAGAAAATAGGCGCTATCGGCACGCATTTTTAATAACACCGATGGACGACCCTGACCGCTGGATTCCGGAACGCTCTCTTCCAGCAATCCAGCCTGCAGCATCTCTTTCACCAGCGGGCTAATTGCGGCTTTGCTTAATTTCATTTTTTCCGCAAGCGCGGTGCGGCTCATGCCATGCGACGCAATAAGTAAGCGCAGAATTTGTTGCTGGTGGGCATTGAGCATTGAGGTTCTCACGGCGTTAGCACTATGCGCTGACAATAATAAGGACAGAAAACAAATACAACGATATTTAGTTAAATTTCTGAATGCAGATCTGATTATAAGTAAATTATATGAACCAACCTATTGGCTTTTGTTTAGCGAGTGTGGCTTATATAGCGTGGATATTTCACCGATCGTTTCAATGATTCATTGAGGGTCTTCATGGAAAGCAAACACAAGCATTTCAAGGTACTGACGCTGGCCGGTTGTTTAATTGCGTCGATGGCAAGCGCCTCCGTATTTGCCAGCCAACTGGTGATCATGCAAAACGAACCACCGCGCAGCATGGACCCCGGCAACCAAACCGCGACCTTCACCGGCACGGTGCTGGACCCGATGTACGAAGGCCTGACGCGTCTCGGTGATGACGGCAAAATCATTCCGGCGCTGGCATTATCCTGGACATCCGATGACAGCGGACTTAACTGGACCTTTACCCTGCGGCCAAATGTGAAATTCCACGACGGCACGCCATTTAATGCCGATGCGGTGGTAGAAAACTTCCAGCGTCATTTAAATTCGCAGCGCGGTTTAGCCGGTAGCGGGAAAATTCGTACCTTTATTCAGGACGTGAAGAAAAAAGACGATCTCACTGTCACGTTTCAGCTAAAAAAAATTAACCCGGCCTTTTTAACTGTTTTAGCCTCCGGTCCGGGATTAATGGTGAGTCCAACGGCGGATAAAGCGGGCAGTATTAACAATAAAGCCGACGGCACCGGTCCTTATAAACTGGTGCAGTACAAATCCGGCGAATATGTGCTTGAACAAAAGAATCCCGACTATTGGGGGAAATCTTCCGGTCCGGATGAAATTAAATGGATGTGGAGCAGCGAGCCTTCAGTGATGAATATGGCGCTGCAATCGGGGCAGGTCGATATTATTAACCCGGTGCCGCCGCAGTTTGCTGGCATGTTGAAAAACAACGCTAACGTTAATCTCAAACAGTCGCCGGGTGCGGCGGTGTTCTGGGTCGATCTCAACACCCAAAGCAAAGCGCTGAGTGATGTGCGCGTACGTCAGGCGCTGAATCTCGCCACCGACCAGCAGGCGCTGGTGAAAGCCATCATGTTTGGTTATGCACAACCGGCGAACTCCGCGCTGGCACCGGTCGATCCGAACTACGACAAAGCGCTGCATGACTATCCGTATGATCTGCAAAAAGCCAAAGATCTGCTGAAAGCGGCGGGCTACGCCGACGGTTTCCCAATGTCGATCGCGGTGCAGGCTCCAGATGCGCGTACCGCACAAGTGCTGCAGGGCATGTGGAGCAAAATCGGCGTGAAACTCAACGTGCGCCAGATGGAGAGCGGCGTGTGGACCAAAGCGGCGTTTGCCGATGGCAAAGAGAAAGCTGCGCAGAGCACCGATGCGGTGCTGGCGTCCTGGTCTTCTGGTTTGTATGGTTCGGATCTGCAGCTGCGTCCGCTCTATCACACCAGTAGCTTTGCGCCGGGCGGGGCCAATCTCGGCTTCTTTAGCGACAAGCAAACCGATGATCTGATCGACACCGCTGCATCGACGCTCGACGATGCTAAACGCAAAGATCTCTACTTCCAGGCGCAAAAACAGATCAGCGGATTAGCGCCGCAGGTGCTGTTGTTCTATCAGGATGATCTCTATGCCGCACGTAAAAATATCAGCGGCGTAGTGATGCAGCCCGGCGGACAAATCGTCGTACGCGACGCGGTGAAGCAATAACCCAATGGTTGATGTGATATGAAAGCGTACGTCGCAAAAAAGGTGCTTTCGCTGCCGTTAATCATTTTCGGCGTGTCGATTATCGTGTTTATCGCCATCCGCGCGCTGCCGGGCGATCCGGCGCGGCTGATGGCGGGACCAGAAGCGCCGCAGGAAGCGGTGGACCATATGCGCGTGCGGCTGGGGCTGGATCGGCCGCTGCCGCTGCAATATGTCAAATTCGCGGCGGAAGCACTGCACGGCAACCTTGGCTTGTCGTTGCAGTCGCAGCGTCCGGTGATGACCGAGATCAGCGAGCGGTTGCCGTACACCTTATCGCTGGCTGCACTGGCGTATCTGTTGGCGATTGCGATTGGTGTGCCGGCAGGCATGACCGGCGCCATCTATCGCCAGCGCATTCCCGATCAAATTGTGATGGTGCTGACCATTGCCGGTGCGTCGATTGCCAACTTCTGGCTGGCGCTGCTGGCGTTGAATTACTTCGCCGTTGAGCTGGGCTGGTTACCGCTGTTAGGTGCTGATTCGTGGAAAAACTACATCATGCCGACTGTCACGCTGGCGATTTTGCCGATGGCGATGATTGCGCGCATGACGCGTTCCAGCATGCTGGATGTGCTGAGCCAGGATTACATCCGCACCGCCAAAGCCAAGGGATTATCCTCTGCCAGCATTAACTGGAAGCACGCGCTGCGTAATGCGCTGATCCCGATTGTGACCATCGTGGCGCTCAACTTCGGCAGCCTGATTGGCGGCGCGGTGGTGACCGAATCGGTGTTCAACTGGCCTGGCATTGGCCGCTTGTTGGTGGATTCGGTGCGCTACCGCGATTATCCGGTGATTCAGGGCGTGACGCTGGTGGCGGTTACCGGCGTGGTGCTGATGAATCTGGCCGGCGAAATCCTGATTGGCCTGCTCAATCCAAAAATAAGGTTCGACTGATGAACAGCATTGAAACTTCTGTGCTGCCGCCGCGTTCGCGCAGCCGACACCTGCTCAGCATCCTGATAGCCAATCCATCCATTGCCATCGGCGGTGCGCTGGTGCTGCTGGTGGTGCTCGCCGCCGCGCTGGCTCCGCTGATTACGCATTGGGATCCGGTGGAGCAGGATTTGCTTAATACCTTGCAAGCGCCGTCGGCCGCGCACTGGTTTGGCACCGACGATTATGGCCGCGACATTTTCTCGCGCGTGATTTTCGGCGCGCGCATTACGTTGTTTGAAGTGAGCTTGAGCGTAGCAATTTCAATGGTTATCGGCATTCCGCTTGGCATCATTTCTGGCTTAGCCGGACGCAAAATTGATGCGCTGATCATGTGGGTGATGGATATCATCTTCGCCTTTCCCGGCATCGTGCTGGCGATTTTGATTGTTAGCGTGCTCGGCGAAGGACTGACCAATATGCTGATCGCCATCTCGTTGTTCTCGATTCCTGTCTATGCGCGTTTGAGCCGTAACCTGACGCTGGGCCTGAAGAACATGGAGTACATCGAAGCGGCGCACATGCTCGGCGTGCGCTATCCGCGCATCATTACCCATTATATTCTGCGCAACTCGATTGGCCCGCTGATTGTGCAATCGACGCTGACGGCGGGCGCGGTGGTGTTGTCTGCCGCCAGCCTGTCATTCCTCGGTTTAGGCGTGCAGCCACCGATGCCAGAGTGGGGCACCATGATGAGCGATGGGCGCAACTTCCTCGGCCTGAATATTTATGTGTCACTCTTCCCCGGATTGGCGATTTTGATTACCGTGCTGGGCTTCAATGTGCTGGGCGACGGTTTGCGCGATGTGATGGATAAACGTTTATGAGTAAACAATCTGCGGTGATTTGCCTCGATCTGGGTGGTTCTTTTATTAAGCTAGGCGTGATGAACGCGCAGGGTGAATTAACTCTTCTCGATCAGCAAAAAATCCCGGCGACAAGCTGGGACGAGTTCACCGCGCTGGTGAGCCGTATGATTGCCCAACATCACCTGCATTTTACTACCAGCAGTCCGGTGGCGATCTCTACCGCCGGCATTGTGGCACCCGATTCCGGCGAGATGTTTGCCAGCAATATTCCCGCGTTTCATCAGCGCAGTTTGGCAAAAGAGCTTGGCGCGATCCTGCAACGCGAGGTGATTGTGCATAACGATGCCGACTGTTTCACGCTGGCGGAAGCGCTGGCGGGAGCGGGCAAAGGGCACAAAGTGGTGTTTGGCGCGATTCTCGGTTCGGGCGTTGGCGGCGGATTGGTGGCGGATGGCCGCATCATCACCGGGCAGAACGGTTTGACCGGCGAATGGGGACATGGGCCGATCACGCTAACCGAAGTGGAGATCGATGGCGTCACGCGTCGATTGCCGCGCAAGGCCTGTCCGTGCGGCCAAAAAGGCTGTCTTGACAGCTACGGTGGCGCACGTGGGCTGGAAAATCTGCATCAAACGCTGCATGACCGCACGGCAAGCAGCGTAGAAATCATTGAAAGCTGGCAGCAGCAGGAGGCGCAGGCGCAGCAAACCATTCAGGCATGGCTGCAAATTGTCGGGCAGCCGCTGGCGTACAGCATCAACATCACCGGCGCGTCACGCGTGGCGGTTGGCGGCGGATTGGCATCGGTGGCTCCGTTGATCGCGGCGTTAGATGAGGTGGTGCAGGGCTGCGTGCTTAGCCGCACCGCGCATCGCTTAGTGGTGCCAGGCGAGTTCGCGCATCACGGCGGCATGATGGGCGCGGCCCTGTTGGCGCGTGATTTAACCAGGCGCGCATAAACGCACCAATCCTTGTAGGGTCGCCATTCATGGCGACCTCTGCCAAAGCGCTGCCGCACCGTAACGCCAACCCTTCACCCATATTTGCGCTATCATATGCCGCTCACTCTTCTCAGTCCTGACGATGATTGTTTCAGGCAATCACGATCCTGACTGAGTTCTTCACTTGCGGTTCGGAAAACTCATGTCATCAGTACAACCTCAACTTACTCAGCTGCCGGATGAGGCATCGCTGCCGCGTCAGAGCGTGCTAAAAGCCTTGTTCGCGCTCGGCACCGGCGGCTTTGCCATTGGTACCGGCGAATTCGTCATCATGGGCCTGCTGCCCGATGCAGCCAAGGGCCTCAACGTATCGATCCCCTCAGCCGGGCATCTCATCAGTATCTATGCGCTTGGCGTGGTGATTGGTGCGCCGCTGCTGGCAGTGCTGGGCGCACGCGCCTCACGCCGTAATTTCCTGATGACGCTGATGGGCCTGTTTGCTGCGGGCAACCTGCTGAGCGCCATTGCGCCGGGTTACTACTCAATGCTGCTGGCGCGTTTCCTCGCCGGTTTCCCGCACGGCACTTTCTTTGGCGTGGCGGCTTTAGTCGCAGCGGGTTTGGTGGAACGGCGCAAACGCGCGCAAGCGGTATCGATGGTGCTGTTTGGCCTGACCATCGCCAACTTACTCGGCGTGCCCGCCGTGACGGCGATCGGCCAATGGTTTGGCTGGCGCGATGCCTTCGCCATTGTCGGCGGTCTGGCGTTGGTGACCTTACTGCTGATTTGGTTGTGGGTGCCAAACGTGGCGGGCGACAAAAATGCCAGCCCGCTGCGCGAATTGTCGGCGCTGACGCGCAAACAGGTATTGCTGACGCTGGCGATTGGCGCGGTAGGCAGCGGCGGTTTGTTCTCGGTGTTTAGCTACGTGAAACCGACCATGACCGAACTGGCGCAGATGCCGGTAAGCTGGATTCCGGCGGTGCTGGCGCTGTTTGGTTTGGGCATGATCATCGGCAACATCGCCGGTGGTCGTCTGGCCGATCGCGGCATTGAAAAGACCATTCGCATTTTGCTGATTTGGTCATTTCTGGTGCTCAGCGCCTTCGTGTTTGCCGCGCACTGTGCGCTGGCAGGCGCCATCAACGTGATGCTGGTGGGCACCATGGTGGCGCTGGCAGCGGTGCTGCAGATCCGTTTGATGGATGTCGCCGGTGATGCGCAAACCATGGCGGCGGCGATGAACCATTCGGCGTTTAACCTCGCCAACGCACTGGGCGCGTGGCTGGGCGGCGTGACCATTTCCGCTGGTTTAGGATGGCAATCCACCGGTTGGGTGGGCGCGATTCTTGCGGTGTTGGGTCTGCTGATTCATACGGTGGCGATGCGCGATGCACGCCGTAAATCGATTACCTTTGCGCACGAAAGCCATTAACACGTTAAGGTCGCCATGGATGGCGACCCAACAAATCACGCCAACTTCTGCTGCAAAAACGCCATAAACACCCGATTGATCTCACTGCGTTGGCGATGCTGCGGATAGAGCGCATTGAGATGCAGCGAGGTCGGTTGCCACTCTTCTAACACCGTCACCAGCTCACCGCTTGCCAGCGCCGGTGCCACGATAAACTCCGGCAACAGAATCAGCCCCAATCCGGCCACCGCCGCGTCACGTAACATTTCCCCGTTATTACTCACCATCGGCCCATGCACGCTAATCACTTTGCGCTGGTCGCCGTTAAACAGTTCCCAGCCGGTTTGGCTTTCGCGTCCGTAGCGTAAACACAAATGCTCGCTCAATTCTTCTGGCGTACGCGGCGCTCCTGCGCCTTGCAGGTATGATGGGCTGCCGCAAATCACGCGGCGAAACTCGCCCAGCCGCTTAGCGATCAGGCTCGAATCGGGCAGCGTACCGATGCGGATCGCCATATCAAATCCTTCGCCGACCATATCGACATGCCGATCCGCCAGCTCAACCTGAAACTGCAAGCCCGGATGCAGGCTAAGAAACTCGGCGATAAACGGCGACAGATGGCTGATACCAAACGACATCGGCACGCTCAGGCGGAAGCTGCCTTGCAGCACTTGCCGACGCCCCGATACCGCCAGTTCGGCTTCCTGCACATCATCCAGAATGCGCTGCGCGTGCTGCGAAAACAGCTGACCGTTATCGGTCACCGAAAGCTTACGCGTGTTGCGATTCAGCAGCCGCGCGCCGAGCGACTCCTCCAGCGCGGCGATGCGGCGACTGACATACTGCTTCGACAGCATCAGCTGTTCAGCGGCGGCGGTGAAGTTACCGGCTTTGATCACGGCTACATAAATGCGGAGATCTTCAATCTGCATATTGTCCACTTATCGGTGACAGTCATTGTCATTATCACGCATTGTTAGGCAGATCAGTTTACGTATACTTATCTGCAACGGGAAGGGCAATCGCCCCCCAACAGCAAATTTGAGGAGCAGACCATGATTGAACAACGCCTGTCAGAACAACGCGGAGTGGGTGACCACGGTTGGTTGAATTCGCATCATACGTTCTCTTTCGCCAGTTATTGGGATCCAAAACAAACCGGCTTCTCAGACTTGCTGGTGATCAATGATGACCGCGTTGCACCGGGTCGCGGCTTTGGTGCGCATCCGCACAACAACATGGAGATCATCTCCTATGTGCTGGAAGGCGCGCTGGAGCATAAAGATTCTATGGGCACCGGTTCGGTGATTGTGCCGGGTGATGTGCAGCTGATGAGCGCCGGTAGCGGCGTTACGCACAGCGAGTTTAACCACTCGAAAACCGACAATGTGCACTTCCTGCAGATCTGGATCGTGCCTGGCGAACGCAATTCGCCTCCGGGTTATCAGCAGATTTCGGTGGCGGAAAGTGACAAACGCGGTCAGCTGCGTCTGATTATTTCGCCGGAAGGGGAAAACGGATCGCTTAGCGTGCGTCAGGATATCCGCATTTATGCCGGACTGTTCGACGGTGTTGAGCAGCAAACCCTCGCGCTGGATGCCGATCGTTACGCCTATATTCACGTGGCACGCGGCAGCATCGAAGTGAACGGCGTGAAGTTTAAAGAGGGCGACGGCGCACGTGTACGCAACGAAAGCGTGCTGGAGTTTGCTAACGGCGAAGATGCGGAAGTGCTGGTGTTTGATTTGCGTCCGCTGGAAGTGAATCATCCGCAGCGTTAATGATTAAAAAGCGGTCAAAGAGCAGTGCGAGCCATCGCGCTGCTTTTTTTTATGCGCGATCACAGCGGTTGTAACACTTTTTCTTAACATTAATTGCAGTGATTAAGATCGCAATAATTATTTCCATACTCTCTTTAATAGTTAGCCAATGAACCTAAGCATCACGGCTTAACATGAAGAGGGCAGCATGCAAGAAAAAATCCCCGGAACGCGCTGGTATCGCGTCATCGCCCCGATTCTCATCACCTGCATTGTCTCATTCATGGATCGCGTCAATATCAGCTTTGCGCTGCCTGGCGGTATGGATCAGGATTTGGCGATCACCAGCCAAATGGCTGGCGTAGTAAGCGGTATCTTCTTTATTGGTTATCTGTTTTTACAGGTGCCGGGCGGACGTATCGCGGTGAATGGCAGCGGCAAACGCTTTATCGCCTGGTCGTTGGTAGCGTGGATGGTGGTGTCGATCGCCACCGGTTTTGTCACCAATCACTATCAGCTGCTGGCGCTGCGTTTTGTGCTGGGGATTTCCGAAGGCGGCATGCTGCCGGTGGTGTTAACCATGGTCAGCAACTGGTTCCCGGAAAAAGAGCTGGGTCGCGCCAACGCCTTTGTCATGATGTTCGCGCCGTTAGGTGGCATGTTTACTGCGCCGATATCGGGTTACATCATCAATGTGCTGGACTGGCGCTGGCTGTTCATAATCGAAGGCCTGCTTTCAGCGGTGGTGCTGCTGGTGTGGTGGCTGGTGATCGCCGATCGTCCTGAAGAGGCGCGCTGGTTACCGGCGCGAGAAAAGGAGTATTTGCTGCGCGAACTGGCGCGCGAAAAGGCTCAGCATCTGCAAAAGGAACCGGTCAGCAAAGCGCCGTTGAAAGCGGTGTTTCGCAACTCGGGCCTGATGAAGTTAGTGGCGCTCAACTTCTTCTATCAAACCGGCGATTACGGTTACACGCTGTGGCTGCCGAGTATCCTGAAAAATCTCACCGGTACCAACATGGCGGGCGTTGGTCTGCTGGCGGCGATTCCTTTTGTCGCGACGGTACTCGGCATCTACGCTATTTCGTGGTTAAGCGATCGCACCGGCAAGCGCCGTTTGTGGGTGATGGTGTCGCTGTTCTGTTTTGCCGCTGCCTTGCTGGCATCGGTGGTGCTGCATAATAACGTCGTCGCCGCCTATATCGCGCTGGTGGTGTGCGGCTTCTTCCTCAAAGCGGCAACCAGCCCGTTCTGGTCGATTCCCGGACGTATCGCTGCGCCGGAAGTGGCGGGTAGCGCGCGTGGCGTGATCAATGGCTTGGGTAATCTGGGTGGATTCTGCGGACCGTACTTAGTAGGGATCATGACACTGCTGTATAGCCAAAACGTGGCGATCTGCTGGCTGGCGGGTTCACTGGTGATTGCGGGAATCTTTACGCTGTTACTGCCGAAAGCGTGCGATATCAATCCATCTGAAACGCGCCGACATATGAAAAGTAATCATTTGATGAGTGTGAAACATTAAGTGAAGCGAGGCTGGCACTATTCTGAATATTAATAGTAGAAAGTCAGATTAAATAAAAAGGGAGCGCCTGATGAGGTGCTCCCTTTTTAATGCATTAATCAATCGACAGATTGTGAATAGCCAGCGCAGCGCGCGCGGCTTCTTTACCTTTCTTAATGAAATGCTCGGTATAGAAGTTTTCGATAACATCAACCGGCTGGAAATTATGCGGCGTTAATGACACGGAGAACACCGGCACGTTGGTGGTCAGCTGCACATTCATCAAGCCATCAACCACCGCAGCGGCAACGAAATCATGGCGATAGATACCGCCGTCAACCACCAGCGCCGCGCAGACAATCGCATCGTATTTACCGGTTTCAGCCAGACGCTTAGCCAGCAGCGGCATTTCAAATGCGCCAGGCACTTCCAGCACTTTTAATTCCGCTTCAACGGATTGATCGGCTAATTCTTTTTCAAATCCCACCAGGGCATTATGGACAATTTCTTTGTGCCAGCCGGCTTTAATAAATGCAATTTTAATATTCTTCATGGATATTCCGACATCACCTGTAATTGGTTCTTGCGCATAAAATAATGTGTTTGTATACCATATGTTACGTTTGTGATCCACAAAGCCCAGGTAGCGATAAATGCCTTGCTGCTTATTTCCCTGTAAACCATCTGGTTATTCCGCGCTTGACGGCGACCATCGCCTGCAATACAAATAGACGCGTCGGGGGAGTCTCGCCAAAGAGACTGAGAGGCTAATAGCGCACTGCGCGGCTTAGCGACCCTTTGAACCTGACCCAGTTGATACTGGCGTAGGAAGACTGACAGTCTTGTTCATTGGGCTGTCTGGCGCTCAGGCTAGCTTGATGGTTGCGCCATTTCCCTTCTCCTGTATCTGCGGGTCTCAGCTAACACTGAGAGGCCGATGTGAATTCCCCCTTTTTGAACATCCCGGAACCGGCGCTGTGAGCCGCTGGAGCGTGCTCGGCTGCGGCGTGGCGGGCTTGTGCGTGGCTACGTTGCTGGCGGAACGCGGCGAAGACGTCGAGGTGATTGGCGATGACGCGCGCCGCCCGGCATCGTGGTTTGCTGGCGGCATGCTGGCACCCTGGTGTGAAGCCGAAAGTGCGCCGCGCGACGTCATCACCCTTGGACAACACGCCGCCGCATGGTGGCAACAGCGCGTCAGCAGCGTAAAGCATCAGGGCACGTTGGTGGTTGCGCCGCCGCGCGATAGCCAGGAACTCAACCGTTTCGCCCGTATGACCGAGCAGCACCAATGGGTCGATCCCGCCGACATCGAACCGGCGCTGGAAGGGCGCTTTGCACGCGGTCTGTTTTTCGCCGGGGAAGCGCATCTCGATCCGCGTCTGGCGTTGCAGGAGATGCGAGACACGCTGATCGCACGCGGCGTACCATTCAACAATCGTGCGCCGAGCGGCCAGATTATCGATTGTCGCGGCATCCACGCCGCGCCACAACTGCCGCGCCTGCGTGCGGTGCGCGGCGAAATGCTGATTCTGCACAGCGAAGACGTGCAGTTTTCCCGCCCGATTCGTCTGCTGCATCCGCGTTTTCCCTGCTATCTGGTGCCGCGACGCGGCGGCCACTTTATGCTCGGCGCCACCATGATCGAGAGCGACGACGCCAGCGCCATCAGCGCGCGCGCCATGATGGAGTTGCTCAGCGCCGCCTACGCCATTCATCCGGCTTTAGCCGAAGCGCGCGTCATTGAGAGCGGCAGCGGGCTGCGTCCGGCTTATCCGGCGAATCTGCCGGAAATCCACTATCACAACCACACCTTTTATCTCAACGGCATGTATCGCCACGGTTTTCTGCTGGCACCGATGCTGGCAGAGCAGCTGATGCAGCGTCTTTCTGGGGAACTTAAAAATGAACATTCAGCTTAACGGCCGCCTCATCAGCACGCAGGCAAACAGCCTGAGCGAATTGCTGATCGAGCAGCAAATTGACGCGGCCTGCGTCGCCACCGCCTACAACGGTGCGTTTGTGCCAAAAAGCCAGTACTACACGCAGCTGCTGGATGAAGGTTGCCAGCTTGAAGTGCTGTCACCGATGCAGGGAGGTTAAGCGATGTTTTACGATTTTGACCCGCAATCGCGCTTCCTGCTCGGCACCGCCGGTTATCCTTCGCCCGCCATTTTGCAGCAGGCGATTGCCGCCTCCGGCACCGACATCATCACCGTCAGTTTACGGCGCGAAGGCGCGGCGGGCGCGGCTTTCCGTGAACTGCTGACCGGCCTCAACATCCGCGTGTTACCCAATACCGCCGGTTGTCACACGGTGAAAGAAGCCGTCACCACCGCGCACATGGCGCGCGAACTGTTCAACACCGCGTGGATCAAGCTGGAAGTGATTGGTCACGCCGACACGCTGCAGCCCGATCCTTTCGCGCTGGTGGAAGCCGCGCGCATCCTCAGCGCAGAGGGTTTTCAGGTGTTTCCTTACACCACTGAAGATCTGATCGTCGGCGAAAAACTGCTGGCGGCGGGCTGCGAACTGTTGATGCCGTGGGGCGCGCCGATTGGTTCCGGTCAGGGTTTACGTAACATCGACGGCCTGCGTGCCATGCGCGCGTGGTTCAGCGACATTCCGCTGATCATTGATGCCGGCATTGGCGCGCCGTCGCAGGCGGCGCAGGCGATGGAGATGGGCTTTGATGGCATTCTGCTCAACACCGCCGTCGCCAAAGCGGGCGATCCGATCGGCATGGCCAACGCCTTCCGTCTGGCGATTGAAGCCGGGCAAGCCGCTCGCGCTGCCGGACTGATGGAGAAGCGCGATATGGCCGCTGCGTCCACGCCGATTTTTGGCCTGGCAAATCTGAGTTGAGGCAGGCAAATATGCAACGTTATCAACGCCAGATGATGCTGGCGGAAATCGGCGAAGCAGGGCAGCAGAAGCTGCTCGACGCGCGCGTGCTGGTGGCGGGCGCGGGTGGATTAGGTGCCACGCTACTGCCGCAGCTGGTGGGCGCGGGCGTCGGCCATATTCGGCTGTATGACGACGATGTGGTGGCGCTGCATAACCTGCATCGGCAAACGCTGTTTACTGAGCAGGATATCGACCAGCCCAAAGTGCTGCGCGCGCAACAGGCGTTGCATCAGCGTAATTCGCAAGTGCAGATTGAAGCATTGCAGCAGTCGCTGAGCGCCAGCAACGTGCAGCAGGCGCTGGCGGGATGCGATCTGGTGATCGACGCCGCCGATAACTTTGCCGTCACCTACCAACTTTCGGATGCTTGCATGAAGGCGGGCATGCCGCTGATCAGCGCCTCGGTGCTGGGACGGCAAGGTTACATTGGCGGATTCTGTGGCGGCGCGCCGAGCTACCGCGCCGTGTTCCCGCGTTTGCCGTCATCGGCGGCGAACTGCAACACCGCGGGCGTGATGGGCCCAGCGGTGGCGACGCTTGGCGCGATGCAGGCGCAGATGGCGCTCAGCGTGCTGCTGGAATTGCAGCCATCACCGCTCGGTTGTCTGGTGAACTGCGACTTCGTGAACTGGCATTTTCGCCCGTTCCGCTTTGATGATGCGGAAGAGCCGGAACATGCAGTGCCGTTTATCGACCCGTCAATGCTTGCCGCCGATGACTGCATTGTCGAGTTGCGCAGTTGTGAGGAAGCGCCGGTCAGCGTGGCGGATGGCGTTGAGCGCATCTTGCCGCAGGCGATTGCGGCATGGCAGCCGCCCGCCCAGCAGCGCATCGTGCTGGTGTGCGCCAGCGGCATCCGCGCCGCGCAGGCCGCTAGCGCGCTGGCGCAGCGCGGATTTCTTCAGCTGGCGATTCTGGCGGCCAATCGCCCATGAATCAGGACATTCTCTTCAACCATGTAAGCTTTAGCTGGGGCGATAAACCGCTGTGTCAGCGGCTGAATCTGCAACTGCGCGGCGGCAAAACCACGGTGATGCTGGGACGCAGCGGCATCGGCAAAAGTACGCTGCTGCGGCTGGTGGCCGGATTACTCAAGCCGCAGCAGGGCGCGGTGCAGGGCTTAAGCGGCAACGTGGCGTGGATGGGCCAGCAGGATCTGCTTTATCCATGGCTGACGGTGCTCGACAACGTGATGCTGTCGGCGCGGCTCAGCGGCGAAAAGCCGGATCGTCCGCGCGCGCTGGCACTGCTGGAGCAGGTGAAACTCAGCGACGTGGCGCATGCGCCGCCGCAGCAACTTTCGGGCGGCATGCGGCAACGCGTGGCGCTGGCACGCACGCTCTATGCGCAGCGCGACGTAGTGCTGATGGATGAACCTTTCGCCACGCTGGATGTGATGACCAAACTCAGCCTGCAAACGCTGACTGCCGAATTACTGCAAGGCAAAACCGTGCTGCTGGTGACGCACGATCCGCTGGAAGCGTGCCGCATGGCCGATGACATTCTGCTGCTGCAAGGCCAGCCGCTGGCCATCGAAAGCTGGCCGGTTCCCGGCGGTGACGCGCCGCGTGCGTTTGATCATCCCGACGTGCTGCAGGCGCAGGCTCAACTCTTCTCCCGACTGAATACCCATGAAAACACTGTTTAGCGCGATTTACCTGATCGTGGTGCTGCTGTGCGGTTGGCTGCTGGCGCGTCACAGCGGCGTGCCAACTTTCCTGCTGCCCGCGCCGCAGGCAGTGCTTGAAGCGCTGTGGTTGCATCGTCAACTGCTGTGGCATCACGCGCTCTATACGCTGGCGGAAATTGTGCTGGCGCTGCTGCTGGGCATCGGCGCGGGCGTGACGTTGGCGGTGCTGATGGCGGCCAGTCCGCTGCTGCGTCGCGTGCTGTTTCCGCTGGTCACCGCCAGCCAGGCGATTCCGGTGTTTGCCCTCGCGCCGCTGCTGGTGCTGTGGCTCGGCTTTGGTATCGCCTCGAAAGTAGTGGTGGCGGCCTTGATCCTGTTCTTCCCGCTGTGCTTATCGCTGTTCGATGGGCTGTGTCGCACGCCCAGCGGCTGGCTGGAACTGGCGCAAACCAGCACGTCATCGCGCTTTCGCATCTTCTGGCGCGTGCGCTGGCCCGCCGCGTTACCGCAATTTTTCTCTGGCCTGCAGATGGCGGTGGTGCTGGCGCCGATTGGCGTGGTGATTGGTGAATGGGTCGGTGCCAGCGAAGGGCTTGGCTATCTGATGATGCAATCCAACGCGCGCCTGGAAACCGCCACCAGCTTCGCAGCACTGCTGCTGTTACTGATTCTGGCGCTGCTGCTTTCGGGCAGCGTGGCGCTGATGCGTAAGAAACTCCTCTGGCAATCTACATAAGGAAGTACCGTGAATACCCTACGAATCGCATTGACCGCGTTGCTGCTGCTGGCGACCGCTAACGTCCAGGCGGCGGAGAAAGTTCGTCTGCTGCTCGACTGGTTTATTAACCCCAACCACGCGGCGATTTTTGCTGCCCAGCACAGCGGCGCGTTTAAGAAAGAGGGGCTGGATGTGGAGATGATCGCGCCGGCCGATTCTGCTTCGGTGCCGTTGCTGCTGGCGGCGGGTAAAGTCGATCTCGCCATCAGCTACCAGCCGCAGCTCTACACGCTGGTGGATAAAGAGGTGCCGGTGATCCGCGTCGGCACGTTGATTAATCAGCCGCTGAATACGCTGACCACGGTGTCAGGCGATATCCACTCGCTGAAAGATTTCGCGGGCAAAACCATCGGTTATGCGGTGCCGGGCACCGAAGATGTGGCGATTCGCAATATGCTGAAATCACAGGGCGTTGATGCTGACTCGGTGAAGCTTATCAACCTGAATATGGATGGCACCTCCGCGCTCCTTACGCACAAGATTGATGGCGCGATGACCATCTTCCGCAACTACGAGCTGCTGGACCTGAAAGACAAAGGTGCCAAGCCAACGGTGTTTAAACCGGAAGATTATGGCGTGCCTGCTTATGATGAGCTGATCATTGTGGCAAACCAGAAAACTGCCGCGCAGGATAGACGCATTCCGGCGTTTTTAAGTGGTCTGGATGCCGGTGTGGCGTGGCTGCGTGCACATCCGCAGGAAGCGTGGCAGGCGTTTATTAAGCAATATCCCGAGCTGAATACGCCGCTCAATCACGAGGCGTGGCAGGCAACGCTGCCGTATTTCGCCGCGCACAGTGCGGAGTTTGATCAGGCGCGCTATCAGGCGTTTGGTGAATATATGAAGGCCAATGGCGTGATTAAAGTTGTGGCACCTATGGCGCGATATTCGTTGTAGGTTGGTGCGTTGTCCCTCACCCCAACCCTCTCCCGCGCGCGGGAGAGGGAGCTGACCGCGCCCACCTCCACATTCCCTCTCCCGCCTGCGGGAGAGGGCCAGGGTGAGGGAAACCACGCACAATTCCCTTGCACCCGCACTTATTTTTGATAATGATATTTATTCTCAACTATCAAGTGATGGACAACCTGATGCGTTTCCCCGCTCTTTCTCTGCTACTTAGCCTGTTTTTCATTTGCACCCATGTACATGCCGACGCCGCCTGGCCGCGCACTCTCGCCACACCTAAAGGCCCGTTCACTCTCCAACAGCCGCCGCAGCGTATTGTCTCTACCAGCGTGACGTTGAGTGGCACTTTGCTGGCGATTAACGCGCCGCTGGTGGGATCCGGGGCTACCAGTCGCAGCAGCAGCGTGTCGGATGCGCAGGGTTTTTTCACGCAATGGAGCGCAGTGGCAAAAGCGCGACAGGTTAAGCCGCTCTATATCTCGCAGCCGAATGCCGAAGCGATTGCCGCCGAAGCGCCAGATTTGATCGTGATGGCTGCCACCGGCGGCGATTCGGCGCTACGCTTGTACGATCAGCTGCAAACCATCGCTCCGGTGTTAGTGATCGACTACGGCGACAAGAGCTGGCAGGCATTGACCTTGCAGCTGGGCGAGATTACCGGCCATGAAGCCGATGCTAAAAAGGTGATTGCAGCGTTCGACCAACGGGTAGACGCGGTGCGTCACAAGATCACGCTGCCGCCGCAGCCGACCTCTGCGCTGGTCTATTACGAAGATGGACGCGGAATGAACTTGTGGACGCCAGCATCGGCGCAGGGCGAGCTGTTGCAGGATTTGGGCTTCACGCTGGCCGCGCCGCCCGCCAGTTTTCAGGGCAGCACCAGCATGGGCAAGCGCAATGACATTATTCAGCTGAACGGCGAAAACATGGCCGATGGTATTACCGGCAACACGCTGTTACTGTTCGCCGCCGATGAAAAAACCGTGCCGCAGGTGGCGAAGAATCCGTTCCTCGCCCATCTGCCTGCAGTACAGCAGCACGACATCTTTGCCGTAGGTAACGACACCTTCCGCCTCGATTACTACAGCGCCAGCAATATGCTCAGCAGCATCGAGCGGCAGTTTAGCCGTTAAGCATCGGCGGTGGCGGGTTGTGGCGCGTCCGGTTGTTCACCGAGGCGCGCCGAGCGCAGACCGCGCGCCGCCAGCGACAGCAGCACCAGCAATCCCGCCGCCAATCCGCCAAACCACAGTACGCTGCTCAGCGGTGCCAGCGCGCGAGCCAGCGCACCTAAACCTAATGCACCAACGGAATCGCCGGTGACATCCTGCGCGGTACCGAGGCTGTTGACGCGTCCCAGCAGCGCATCCGGCGTGTGATGCTGCGTCAGCATAAACTGCAACAGCGAGGCGATGGCGTTGCTGTAGCCGTAACACACCAGCGCCAGCAGCGCGGGCAGAAGATGGCTAAAAAGGCCGAGCGAGGCGATGCAGGCAAACGCCAGCAGCGCACAGCCAATCAGCACGAATCCCGGACGCGCCAACTGCCGCACCCAGCCGCTGGTAAAGGCACCGATCATCGCGCCCAGCGGCACCGCCGAGTACATCAATCCTAATGCGGACGCATCGGCGTGATAGGTCAGCGCCAGCGCCGGGAACAGAATACGCACCGCGCCAACCATGCTGAGCAGCAAGCCAACCAGCACTACCGCGCCAACCACTTTATGCTGGCAGACAAACTGCATGCCGCTTGCCAGCGCACGCAGCGGATGCTCCGGTTCCTGCTGTTCGGGCTTCATCGACGGTAAACGCACCAGCGGAATCAGCGTCGCCAGCGTGCCCATCGCGGCGACCGCAAAGGCCCAGCCGACACCTGCCGCGACGATGATCATACCGCCGAGCGCGGGTGACAAAATCGCGCCGAGGCGCACCGTTAGCATGCTGAGCGCACCGGCTTCTGCCAGATGTTCACGTCCAACGATTAATGGGATCACCGCCATCAGCGCAGTCATGCCGAGCGCGCCAAAGAAGCCATCCCAAAAGGCGAGGAAGTAGAGCGCCAGTAACGACGGCGCTGGGCTGAAGGCGTTGAGGCTGAGCAGCACAAAGCCGATGCCGCAGGTGCCGCGTGCGAACAGGATTAGCTTGCGGCGATCGTAGCGATCGGCCAGCACGCCGCCGAGCAGCAGGCCGATAAACATGCCGATGCCGTCGAGCATGACCGCCACGCCGACCTGCAGCGTGGATCCGGTCATCGCCTGAATTTGCACCGGCACGCCAACCGCCAGCATGCCAAGGGCGAATACCGAGAGCATGCGCGCGCAGAATATCGCGCGGAACGATGCGTTGTTTTTGAGCAAACTGAAATCTAAGAATATCGAGGGCTTAGCCATGATTCTCCAGTGTATGTGAACGAGGTCGCCATAAATGGCGACCCTACAAAAAGGTATCTAACCTCAACCCGCCAACAAACGATTAATCAACGGTCCCAACACCTTCAACGAATCCGCCGAAAGAATATCGGCGTGCTCGCAATCCAGCGGGAAAATGGTTAATTCATCAACGAACGGTGCCCAACTGGCGCGCACATCCATATCCGGCGGCAGCGTTTTTTCCGCCATAAACAGCGTGGCGTTGCCGGCATAACGCGGGGTGCGCGCTTCGGCGAGGCGCGCCACGGCGTCTTTGTAGTTGGCGACGATGGTGCTAAACATCGCCGCCTTCTCTTCACGCAGCAGCGGATCGCGCTCATCCTCGGTCGCAGCCATAAATTCAGCCTGCTCTCGCGCCACTTCCTGTTCCGCCTCATCGGCATCTGGCGTGCGCCAGTCCTGACCTTCTGCCGGATAGGTATCCAACAGGCCAAGGAATGCCACCGTTTCACCCTGCGCCTGCAAACGTGCCGCGATGCCTTGCGCCAGCGTGCCGCCGAGTGAATAGCCGAGCAGGAAATAAGGGCCGCTCGGCTGCTGCTGGCGAATCGCCTGCAGATGGTGATCGCACATCGCTTCCACGCTGTGACACGCGGCAATCACGCCATGTGGACGCGGCGATTGCAGGCCGACAATCGGGAAGTCGCCGTCGAGATAATGCAGCAGGGCGCTGTACTGCCAGGCGAAGCCGGATGCCGGATGGATGCAGAACAGCGTCGGGCCGTGACCAGCGCGCAGCGGCAGCAGTTCGCCGTTACCACCGCTTTCACTGTTGGCACCGCCGTCGAGCAGCGCCGCCAGTTTCTCCACGCTGCGCGCGGCGATGATCTGCCCGACGCTGAGCGGCGGCACCTCGCGACGACGCAGTTCCGCCGCCAGACGCATTGCCAGCAGCGAATGACCACCGAGCGCGAAGAAATCATCGTCGGCAAATACGCTGTCGCAACCGAGCAGCTGCTGGAACAGATCCGCCAGCAGACGCTCGTTGGCGCTGTGCGGCAGGCGACCGCTGCGCGCGCTGAGCTGCGGCATCGGCAGCGCTTTACGATCCAGCTTGCCGTTGGCGCTGAGTGGCAGATGGTCGAGCAGCAGATAGCTGACCGGCTGCATATGCGCCGGCAGACGTTCACCCAGCTGCTGCTTCACCGTTTCGATATCCAGCGCTGCGCCCGCTTCGGCCACCAGCCAGCCGAGCAGCTGACGGTTATCGACGCCCGGCGTGGCGTGCTGCGTCAGCGTACGCGCCGCGACCACTGCCTGTGCTACGCCCGGCAGCGCCACTAACGCCTGTTCGATTTCACCTGGCTCGATACGCTGTCCGCGCATCTTCAGCTGATCGTCGCTGCGGCCGAGATACTCCACCGCACCGTCAGCGCGCCAGCTGGCGATATCACCGGTGCGATACATGCGCTCGCCTTCGGCAAACGGCGCGGCGACAAAGCGCTGTGACGTGAGGTCGGCGCGATGCAAATAGCCATCGGCCAGCTGCACGCCGCTGAGATAGAGATCGCCTGGCACGCCAACTGGCACCGGACGCAGCAGGCTATCGAGAATATGCAGCTGCGTGTTCCACACTGGACGGCCAATCGGCACGCCCGGCCCGTTGAGGCCGTCCAGCGCGCTGCCGCTGGCCGGTTGCCAGGTGACATCGACGGCGGCTTCGGTTGGGCCATACAGATTGTGCAGCGGCGCGGCGATAACCGCCTCATAGCTGCGCGCCAAATCGCACGCCAACGCTTCACCGCTGCAGAATACGCGGCGCAGCGTCGGGCAAGCCCGATCGGTTTGCGCGGCGAGATGGCCGACAAAGGCCGCCAGCATCGACGGCACGAAGTGCATGGTGGTCACACGATAATCGTCGATCAGCTGCCACAGCGCCTGCGGATCGCGATGCGCTTCCGGCGGTGCCATCATCAGCTGCGCGCCGGTCATCAGCGGCCAGAAGAATTCCCACACCGAAACATCAAAGCTGCACGGCGTCTTCTGCAACACAACGTCGTCAGCGCGCAGCGGATAGCTGGCCTGCATCCAGCGCAGGCGGTTGACGATGGCGCGTTGATTCACCACCACGCCTTTCGGTTTGCCGGTTGAGCCGGAGGTATAAAGCACGTAAGCCGGGCGACTGGCATCCGCCTGCGGCAAAGCGTGGCGCGGCTGAATGTGTTCAGCGGCTAAGCCATCAAACATCATCAGCGTGCCAAACGCAGCGAAGCGGGTTTCCAGCGCGGATTCGGTGATCAACACCCAAGGCCGCGCATCTTCTACCATGTAAGCCAGACGTTCATCGGGATAACCGATATCCAGCGGCAAGTACGCCGCGCCCGCCTGCAGGATGGCAGTGAGCGCAATGCTGAGACGCACCGAGCGCGGCAGCGCCACGGCAACGATATCGCCCGGCATCACGCCCGCTTCAATCAGGCGATCCGCCAGCAGCATGGCCTGACGCTGCATTTCGCCGTAGCGCAGACGATGCTCCATATCCATTAGCGCCAGCGCGTCTGGCGTGCGGGCTGCCTGCTGAGCAATCGCCTGTTGCAGGGTTTCATTTTCCAACTGCACGCCGGTGTTGTTGACCCAGGCGAGCAGCGATTGCTCGGCCAGCGTTTGCAACTTCCACTGCGTCAGCGGCAGATCCGGCGTGCTGACCAGCTGTTGCAGTAGCAATTGCAGCCGCTCGGCCAGACGTTCCGGCTCGCTGACGCAGTCGCGATACTCCATCAGCAACGTCAGCTGTTCGCCCGGCAGCACCAGCAGCGTCAGCGGATAGTGCGTGTAACCACGATTGTGAATCGCTTCGCAGCGTACGGCGGCGTTGGCATCCAGCAGCATTTGGTTGTCCGGATAGTTCTCCACCACCAGCAAGGTATCGAACAGCGTACCCACGCCGACCAGCTGCTGGATCTCGGCGAGACCGAGGCAATCCTGCTCAATCAGCTGGATTTGCTGCGCCTGATGATCGGCGAGCTGTGCCAGCAAAGGACGTTGATGATCGAAGCGCAGGCGCACCGGCAACGTGTTGCTGAACAGGCCAACGTGCTGATCGATGCCGTCAATCTGGCCAAAACGGCCAGAAACCGGCGCACCAAACACCACGTCTTGCTGGCCGCTGGCGACCGACAACATTAAGCCCCACAATCCCTGCATCACGGTGTTCAGGGTTAAGCCGCGCGTCCGGCACAGCGCGTAGAGCTCCCGCTCCAGCGTGACATCCAGCGTAATGCGCTTTTCGTTGACCGCGCTGTCGGCGGCCTGCGGATAGAGCAGCGTCGGACGCACCTCTTGCAGGCATTCCTGCCACTGCTGCCGCGCTTCATCGCTGTCGCGCTGGCTGAGCTGACGCACAATGTCGGCGTAGCTGCTGCTGTGTGCGGGCAAGGTTTGCTGACGCAGTGCGCTGAGCAGATCGTTGAGGATCACTGGCGTTGACCAGCCGTCCACCACCAGATGATGCGCGTTGAGCAGCAGCGTCCAGCGCATGCCATCGCGATGGGCGATCAGCGTGGCGTGCAGCATGATCGGCTGGCTAAACAGATCCTGCGCCAGCGCCTGATGTTCCAGCGCCACAATGTCATCGTCGTCGGCTAGCTGATGCAGTGTTAGCGGCCAGTGCAATTGCGTTTCAGGTATCAGCTGTAGCGGCTGCAGGCTGAGTTCAGCGTCGAAGCGCGCCGCCAGCTGTGGATGGCGCTGTAACACCGCGTCGAGCGCGGTTTGTACCGCTGCGGGGCTGATATCGCCGCTGATTGTCAGGCGGGTTAACGAGTTATAGCTGCCTTGCTGCGCGGTGGTTTGCGCGTGGAACAGCAGACCTTTCTGCAAGGGCAACAGCGGCAGCACATGGCTGAACGTGCCGTGACGCGCAAGCAGTTGTTGCAGCAGCGCATCATCAACGCCTTCCAGCGCCACCTCGGCGGCCACCAGCGTATTGGCGGCGTGCTGCGGCTGCTGTTGTGCTAGCGTGATCAGCGCCTGCGCGGCAGCGGCCATTGCCTGATGTAAATCGGCAATCGCCTCGGCGTTGAGTACGCCTTCCGCCCAGCTCCAGTTCAGCGCCAGCTGCGCCGCGTTTGGCTGCTCCTCAACGAAAACGTTGAGTTCCAGCGCGTGCTGCAGCGGCAGCGCCTGATCCTGCAACACCGCAAAGGTGTCGCGGAACTGCCGCGCGGTGCGCTGTGGCGACCAGTCACCGCTGCGCTGCGTGAAGCGTCCAAGGTAGTTAAACAGCACCTGCGGCGCGTGTTGTGCTGCCAGTTTTTCCATCGTCACGCCGCGATGCGCATCAAGCCAGCGCAGCTGACCGTAGCCAATACCGCGATCCGGCACCGCACGCAGCACCGCTTTCACTGCGCGTACGCACTCATTGAGCGGCGCGTGGGGATTTTCGGGTAACGGCAGCAGCAGCGGGAATTCCGCCGTCAGCCAGCCGACGGTGCGCGCCAGATCCTGCTGTGCATGCAGTTCGGCACGACCATGCGACTCCAGCGTGACGCGCTGCTGTGCGCTGCCGTTGAGTTGGCGCAATGCCATCGTCAGCAGCGTCAGCAGCAGCTCTTCGCTGGTGGCGCGATAGTGTTGCGGCAGC
This sequence comes from Pantoea trifolii, assembly GCF_024506435.1. Taxonomy (NCBI): domain Bacteria; kingdom Pseudomonadati; phylum Pseudomonadota; class Gammaproteobacteria; order Enterobacterales; family Erwiniaceae; genus Pantoea; species Pantoea trifolii. Next base: position 144,754 of record NZ_JANIET010000002.1, read on the forward strand.
GTGTTGAGTAGCGCGTGGGTAGTCGAGGCATCCAGCAGCGTGCGTTGATGCTGGTGGCGATTGCTGGGCTTAATTGGTCGTTCACCGACAAGTGGCAGCGGTTCTGCCAGCATCTGTTGCCAGAACGGTAATTCCGAGGCGCGCGCCGAGAGATTTGCCAGCAGCGCCGCTGACCAGTCATGTAGCGAGGTTTCCTCGGAGGGGATCACCAGCGGCGTGTTATTGATCAGCGCGTCACCGGCCTGTTGCAGCTCATCCAGCAATACGCGCCACGATACGCCATCAACAATCAGGTGATGCAGCGTCAGCACCAAACCACAGCTGATACCGTCTTGCTGAAGCAGCGTGGCGCGAAGCAGCGCGCCGTTTGCCGGATCGAGCGCCTCCGCATCTTCGCTAAACGCCTGTTCCGCTGCGCGGTCGCGATCCTGCACCTCAAGCACACGCACGCGGGCAGGGCGCGACGCCAGCGCTTCGCCAACAAATAGCTGATCGCCGCGCGTGAAGGCGTTGAGCGCCGGATGCGCCTGCGCCAGCTGATCGATCAACTGTTCCAGCTGTGCGAGTTGCAACTGCGGCGGCACCGACAGCAGCACGCCGTGCGCAAAGCGCGCATTGATGCCCGCCTGGGCGTTGAACCAGTGCAGAATCGGCAAGCCGCCAATCGCGCCCTGTTGCGCTACGCGCACGCCAGTGTGGTGCTGCGCCAGCGGCTGCAAATCCCGCGCCATGCGTGCGGCGGTGCGTTCGGCAAAGATTTCGCGTGGACGCAGCAGATAACCGGCGCGACGTGCGGCGGTGCTGAGCCCCATCGCTGAGATGCTGTCGCCGCCGAGTGCGAAGAAATCATCTTCTGCACCAACGCTCTCCAGCCCCAGCAGGCTGGCAATCGCGTGGCAAATCAGCTGCTCCTGCGGCGTGCTGGCGGCGCGACTCTGGCTCTGCTGCGCCTGTTGTGGCTTCGGCAGCGCCTGGCGATCAATCTTGCCGTTAACGTTGAGTGGCAATTCGTCCATCACCATCAATACCGCAGGCACCATGTAATCCGGCAGCTGCGTGGCCAGTTGCGCCAGCAAACGGGCGCTGAGATCGGCATCGGCGCGCAACGCGTCATCCTGCACCGAGCAGTAACCAATCAGGCGATGCGTGGCACCTATCACTTCGGCGATCACCACGGCGGTGCTGACTTCCGGCAGCGCCACCAGCGCGTTTTCCACTTCACCGAGTTCAACGCGGAAGCCGCGCACTTTAATCTGGTGATCGGTACGGCCAATAAACGCCAGCTGACCATCCTGCCGCCAGCGCATCAGGTCGCCGCTGCGGTACATCACATCGCCGTCGCGGAAGGGGTTGGCGACGAAGCGTCCGCTGGTGAGATCGGGACGGCGCAGATAACCGCGCGCGATGCCGGTTCCGGCGATATACAGCTCGCCAGCGCAGCCAATCGGAACCTGACGCAGCTGGTTATCCAGCAGATAGACGTCGCTGTTGCCCACCGGACGACCAATTATCGGCTGCGGTGACGCCATGACGCTGGCGCCCAGCGTATCGATGGTGTATTCCGACGGGCCATAATAGTTGTGGATCTCCATCTGCTGCTGTTGCTGCATCAGCTTCCACAGCGTTGGCGTGGCGGCTTCCCCGCCAATCATCACGAAGGAGGGACGATGGTTATCGGCTTCCAGCAGACCGCTGTCGATCATCTGCGAGAAGAACGACGGGGTGATATCCAGCAAGTCAACCGGCACCGCGTTCATCTGCTGAATCAGCCCCCACGCATCGCGGCGCAGCTCTTCGTCGAAGATATTCAGCTCGCAGCCCATCAGCATGCAGAACAGCGGTTCCCATGAAGAATCGAACGAGAAGGAGGCGGTGTGACCGGCGCGCATGCGGCGCGGGCTGTTGGCAGTGAAGCGCGCAATCGCCGGGCCGAACAAATGCTCGCGGTGCGACAGGTACAGATTGAGCAAACCTTGATGGGTGCTCATCACGCCTTTCGGGCGGCCGGTCGAACCTGAGGTGTAAATCATGTAGGCCAGATCGTCGCCGCACAGTTGGGTATCAGGTCGTGCGGTGGAATAATCGCTCAATACAAGCTGGTCAATGCGCAGATGCGGCAACTCAGGCATTTGCGCCAGCGTGCTGGAGTGCGTCAGCAGCAGCTTAGGCTGCGCGTCATCACACATCAGCGCCAGGCGTTCGCGTGGATAATCGAGATCGAGCGGCATATAGGCCGCGCCGCTCGCCAGCACGCCGAATATCGCCACCAGAGAATCCACTGAACGTGGAATACCAATCGCCACTACGTCGTCCGCTTGTAAACCGCGTGCGATCAGCAGGTGCGCCAGTTGCATCGCGCGATCGGCGAGCTGGCGATAGCTGAGGCTGCGCTCGGCGCACACCACCGCAGTTTGCGCGCCGTATTGCTCCGCAGCTTGCAACAGGATATCGACGATGGTGCAGGTATCGGCAGGCGGCACGATGGTGGGGCCGGTCGACCAGCGTTGCAGATCGATCTGCTCCTGCGGCGCCAGCAATGACAGCGCGCCCAGGCTCATGTTGGCATCCGCCGCGAACTGCGTGAGCAGATGGCTGATACGCTCGGCGTGACGTTGTAGCGTTTGCGCATCGTAGCGGCGCGGGTTAGCCACCAGTGTGAGCTGTAATACGCCATCGCGGAAGCCGACTTCAAACTCCAGATCGTCTACCGGGCCCATCGCCAGCGTGTGGGTTGGGGCAGCATGGCCGTCGAATTGCAGATCGTCGTGGTAAACCTTGACGTTAATCACCGGGCCATACAGCGTCTGGCTGCTGCCGACCAGGCCGAGATCGCGGCGCAGCTGTTCTGCTTCATAGCGCTGATGACGGCGCGCTTTGCGGATTTCGCCTTGCACCTGCTGCACCAGCATCGGCAACGTCATCTCATCGCTAACGGTGAAAATCAGCGGCAACACGTTGACCACCGGGCCGAGCGTGGAAATCGCCGCCGAACCCATGCGGCGCATAAACGGGAAGCCAATCGACAAACGTTGGCTGTTGCTGAAGCGGGCCAGATAAGCCACCAACAGCGCGCTGACGATATCGCCTTCGCTACTGTCGGCCAGTTGTTGTTGCTGACGCAGCGTGGCCAGTTGCGGCAGCGTGACCTGACAGCTGATCGGACGATCGCCATGATCGCTCACATTTTCGCTGGACAGCGTCAGCGTCTCTGGCAGATCCGCTGCGTAGCTTTGCCAGTGGCTAGCGGAGCGCGCATATGCAGGTGAATCCTGCCACTGCTGAATCTCTTCAATCACCGTGGTGAACGGGGTAAACGGCGAGGGCGCGGGCGTTGCTCCGGCGCAAAGGGCGGCATAGATCGCCGCGACGCGTTGGGTCAGCGCTTCAAAACTGAAACCATCCACCAGCAAATGGTGATAGCGCTGATACCACAGCCAGCTGCCGTCGCCGATGCGCATCAGCGCGTGACGATAAAGCGGTTTGTCGCCGTCGGCGGGCAGCTCGGCGGCGAGATCGGCCTGCATTAGTTTGTGCGCCTGGCTGCTCGCATCGGCACGCTGGCTGAAATCGTGCCATTCCGGCGCGACCGGCGCTTGCGCATCAAACCACTGCGCCGGATTGCCATTATCGTCAAGGCCGAAGCGCGCCTGCACAGTATCGGCTTCCGCCATCGCTTGCTGAATGGCGCTGTCCAGCGCCGCCCGATTGATGTTGCCGTGCAGCACGCTGTAGTGCGCCACGGTAAATTGGTTGCGCGGCTGCGCAATGCTGTCAGCGATCCAGATGCCGGGCTGCGCCGCGACTAAAGGATAGGCCGCTGAAGGGGCCGGATTAAACGTTGCCAAAGGACAATTCCTGTCGAGAAAAACGATTAAAAAAAGAGAAAGTTAAAAAATTAATGCGCGGTAGACGACGTCTGTTGCGTCGCTGGCCGCATGTCGTGCCAGTTTGCTTCGATAAACTCAATGGCGGCGCTGCGCGTCAGCGGTCCCGCCACGTTGTGCCAGCCTGCCGGAACCGGAGCAAAAGCCGGCCACAGGCTGTATTGCTGACGCGCGTTGAGCAGCACCAGAAAATCGAGCGTGTCGTTATCAAACGGATTCTGTTGTTCAGACATGGTTATTACCTTCAGAAGGTGAGGTTGTAGGGAGAAAATCGGCCAGCAGCCAGCGGCAGCCGTCGATCAGACCGCCGCGCCAGCACAACGCATCGTGCCCTCCGGCGAAGCGGCGAAAATGTAATTCATGGCCTGCGGCTTGCAGCGCCGGGACGATCTGCTGGTTGACGTACACCATGTCTGCCTCGCGATCGCCCACTTCCTGGAAAATCTTCAGCTTGCCCGGCGGTAAATCGCCCTGTTGCAGCCGTTCCAGTATCAAACCCGGCGCGTGCTGCTCGCGGTTGGCGTAGTCGCGGATGTATTGCAGATGCGGCCACCAGAAGGAGCCGGATTGCGTGAGAATGCGGCCAAAACGCTGCGGCCAGTGCAAACCCGCATACAACGCGGCAAGTCCGCCATAGCTTTGTCCGGCCACCAGCGTGCGATCGGCGTCGCCGCTGAACGCTGCGTGCTGGCGTGCCAGCGGTAACAGTTCCTGCTGCACCGCCTGCCAGAAGGTTTCATTGCACGGCAATTCGGCTTCGCGATGCTGGCTATCGATGACATCGATAAACAGCCAACAGGCGGGCGGAAGTTCGCCATCGGCGGTGACCTGATCCAGCGCGCTGAAAATCGGTTGGCCGTACACCCAGTTTTGTCCGTCGAGTAGGATCGCCAGCGGACGCTGTTCGGGCTGAGTTGTTGTGCCGGTGCTGTAGAGCCAGACGTTACGCGTGACGTTGAGCAACGTGCTGTGCCACTGCAGGGTTTGCAGCGTATCTGGCCAGGTTTCCGCCATGCCGGCATCCAGCGCGCGCCAGGCGGATTGATCCGGCGCATCCGGCATGTGCGCATTGCTTAAGGCAAAACGGCGGCTGCTGAGAAACGGCGGCGTGGGATTGAATTTGTCGGGGATCGCCAGCGGCATCAGCGAGATCCACCACTTGCGCTGTAGCGCGCGACAGGCGGCATCGTCGCCACAAAACTGCGGCGGCAACTGCTGTGCGGTGGCGGGAATCAGGCTGTAACTGCCGCGCCAATCAGATTCAATGGCGGTCAACCAATGCCAGACGTTGCTGTCGCCCACGCGAACCAGACTTTCTGGCGCTTCGCTGTGGTGATCGGTGACGCCGTTAATATCGACGTAAACCCGTTCGGTGGAAGAAACTGCGGAATGTCCTTCGGGATCGCGCCAGAAGAAGTGCATGGTCGTTTGGCCATTTTCGTCACGCTCAACCAGCGGCGTACCGACCGCATAAAGCCGCTGCCACCAGCCTTCGCTACCCAAATCCGCCTGCTGCAACCATTGCGCAACTGTCCCGGCGGGCAACCACGTCTGCGTCGTTTTTTCTGCGCTTGTTAGAAACATCCTGCAACCCATCTCCACATTTTGTTCACTGTCTTTACTTAACCAAAGCTAATGCAAATGCTATTGATAACGATTTACATTTGCAATATGATTTTTCGCGCCTAATAAACCTTCGGATTATCAGTGGATTATTTTGTGAAGGACGTCACGCAGGGAGATTAGGACCGTAAATAACGCAAGCGAGTAATATTTCAATCCGTTACAGCCATTGTCGTTGGGCGAGGGCGACTGAACGGATTATTTCATCTACAAGGCAGTTTGAAATAGAGATGGCAACTATGTCCGTTAAAGCAAGAAATTCAGCAATACCTGCTGTGGCACGTCAATTCAGACTTAATCCTCTGTACCTTTCTCTGGCCTCAATTCTGTTGGTGGCACCGGCTGCCTTCAGCGTGGCCGCCGAAGAGACCCTTACCGTAAACGCCGACACGCGTGAAAGCGTGACCTCGCCGCTGCAAGGTTATGTGGCGAAAGAGAGCGCGGCGGGCACCAAAACGTCCACGCCTCTGCGCAAAACCCCGCAATCCATTTCGGTGATTACCCGTGAGCAGATGGACGATCAAGCCGCGGCTTCTGTTGCCGATGCGTTGAGCTACAGCAGCGGCGTGCTGACCAACTATCGCGGTAACTCCAACCGAAACGATGAGATCATCGCGCGCGGTTTCCGCTATGCGCCGAAATTCCTCGATGGCCTGAGCTACGGTTTATCCGGCCAGGCGGGCGCAGCGGGGCAGATCGATCCTTGGTTGCTGGAGCGCGTAGAGATGATCCACGGCCCAGCATCTGTGCTGTATGGCCAGGTGAATCCAGGCGGCATTGTGGCGATGACCAGCAAGCGCCCAACCGCGCAGAGCATTCACAAAGTACAGCTCAGCACCGGCAACCAGCATTTGGGTGAAGCGGCGTTTGATTTCGGCGGCAAGCTGAATGATGACAACACGCTGTTCTACCGCCTGAACGGTATCGCCAGCACCAAACATGAGTTCGTGAAGGACAATAAACAGCAGCGTATGGCGATTGCGCCAGCGATGACCTGGCTGCCAAACGCGGATACCAGCTTTACGCTGCTGACCATGTACCAGAACGAGCCGAAAGCGGGTTATCGTAACTTCCTGCCGGCCAGCGGTACGTTGAAAGAGAGCAGCGCGGGTTACATTCCTTACGATTTCAACGTCAGCGATCCGAGCTTCAACGAAGCCAAACGCGAACAGACCTCGATCGGCTATATCTTCGAGCACAATCTCAACGACAACCTGAGCTTCACGCAGAATCTGCGCTACAGCAACATGGACGAATCGTACAAATATCTGGTGTATACCTTTGATGCGGATAACGATCACTCAATCAACCGTCGTCCGCAGCATGACAAGATCAAGTCGAAAGAGTTGGGCCTGGATAACCAGCTGAAAGCCACTTTTGAAACCGGCAACATCGCGCACACCGTGCTCGGCGGGCTCGATTACAAGTGGAGCGACGTGGATAACAAACTGTGGCTCGACAGAGGCGATCAATACATTCTCGATTGGGCCAATCCAACGCGTATCAGCATCAACGAGAGTGATTTGACGTTGACTACCAGCACGCGCAAGAAGCTCGATCAGGTGGGCGTGTATTTGCAGGATCAGCTGGAGTGGAATCAGTGGAACCTGCTGCTCTCCGGACGTCACGACTGGAGCGAAGTGCGCACTCAGGATCGCACCGATAACAGCCAAACCCAGCAGAATGACAACAAGTTCACCGGCCGTGCAGGTCTGCTGTATGCCTTCGATAACGGCATTTCACCGTACGTCAGCTACAGCACCTCGTTCGAGCCCAACCTCAACAGCGGCGCGCCAGGCACCGATCCGTTCAAACCGACTACCGGCGAACAGACCGAAGTGGGCGTGAAGTATCAGCCGGTCGGTTGGGATGCGGTGTTCACCGTGTCGGCATTTGATATCACGCAAAAAAACATCACGGCGTATAACAGCGTGACCGGCTACAACGAACAGATTGGTAAAGTGCGTTCGAAGGGTATCGAAACCGAAGCGCATGCGCAGATTACGCCGGAGATCAAACTGTTAGCGGCTTATACCTATACGGATGCGGTGACCAAAGAGAGCAGCATTACGGAGCGTATCGGTCATTCACCATCGAGCATTCCGCGTCATGCGGCGTCGGCGTGGGGCAGCTACACCTTCCTCGATGGCGTGCTGAGCGGCTTTACGCTGGGCAGCGGCGTGCGTTACACCGGCACCGCGCCAGCGGACGAAATTGGCGTCGACAAAGTCCCGCATTACACCTTGTATGATGCGATGGCCAAGTATGAGCTGGGCGAAGCGGCGAATTCGCTGCGCGGCACCACGCTGCAACTGAACGTCAACAATATCGCGGATAAGCATTACGTAGCGTCATGCAGTAACGAAAGCGCCTGCTTCTACGGCAGCGGTCGCACCATCGTAGCGTCCGTCAGCTACAGCTGGTAATTCCCACTGGCGGCCTCTCTGGCCGCCATTTCTTTCGCATTCCGTGCGGCTCGCTTGCCACTAAGACACTTCTTAGCCGGTTTTCGGAAAATACTGTATTTGTGTGACTGTCATCACTCTGCAAGGCGCGTTAAAATGAACGCTTCTCATTTAGCAGGGGTTTTTCGTCACGATGTTATCGCGCTTCACATTAGCCACTTTGATGGCAACAATCATGCTTACCGGCTGCGCCCGCCTTGCCGCCGTAACAGGTACATCACATGACAGCACTGCGACTGCGGATGCGTCCGCCGCTCAGCCTGCAACCGGCGCGCCAATCGACAACAACGATTCGCCTTCACCGTTCGAAACCGGCCCAACGGTAATCAACATTTCGCATGTGGTGACGCGTACCGATGACGGTTCTACTATTTATGTGACGGTAGATGGCCAGGATGCAGGTCTGCTGAAGAAGGGTGAGAAGAGAGAAATTCGCGTTTCGCCTGGTAAACACCAGATTGGAGGTTACGTGCAGACGCTGTTTGGTTTTGGCAAAGTGACCATCGCCTCTGTGGATGTCACCACCGATCCCAAAAGCCCGAAAAACGTGGTCTATTCTGTGACGCGCCAGAAGCCCGCGTTCAGCGAAACCGACGCCACGCCGCCAAATAATTCGTGATGTTTGGGTGCGTAAATATGCGCACCAGCAAGGTTTTGTAGGGTCGCCATTCATGGCGACCTCTAAACATCAACTCCGGCTAAACACCAACTTCAATCCGGCAACTGTAAAGCAACAAGCCAGCAGCGCATCCAGCCCACGACGGATGCGGCGATAAAATGTCGCCATCACCGCAGTGGAAAACAACACCGCATAACCGCCAAACACCAGCACGCAAATCGCCGCGCAGCCTGCAATAATCATCGGCAAGGTTGATGCCGCTGCACCCGGTTTTAACGCCACCGACATAATCGCCACCCACGTCAAAATCGCTTTAGGATTGCCGACGTGCATCAACATGCCCTGACGAAACATTTTGCCGAAGTGCGCTTTTTCGCTGCCCGGCGCGAATTCGCTGGCATCTGGCTTACGCAGCGCCGATTTCCCCGCCTTAAACGCCAGCCACAGCAGATACAATCCGCCGCCAATCTTCAGCACAATCAGCAGTTGTGCGAAAGTGGCCAGCACGGTGAGCACGCCGCAGGCCGCCAGCAGCGCCCACATCATCGAACCGCCAATCACGCCGCTGGCTAATGCCAGCGCCGCGCCGCGTCCCTGTTTCATCGCCGTACCCATAATCGCCATGTTGCTCGGGCCAGGACTGGCGGTGGCGACGAAATAGGTGGTGTAGATCAGAATCAGTTCATGTGACAGCGCCATAGGTTCCTCTACGATGGCGGAAGGGAACTCACGTTATATCGCCTGAAACTGGATTCTTCCAGAATGGTTTAGCGATTTATCTCTGCTGCACGATTAATTCCCGTGCAACTCCTTCCGTAACAGCACCAACTCGCCCGCCAGGTCGCGGCACAGCATCGCCGTCATCAGATGATCCTGCGCATGCACTAAAATCAGCGTGACCGGCACTTTGCCGCAGCCTTCATCGGCGCCAATCAATGCGGTCTGGATTTTATGCGCCGCTTTGGCGGCCTCATCTGACGCCGCCAACGCCTCATCGGCACCTTGCCAGTCAGCTTTGCGCGCCTGCTGAATCGCCATCATGGCTTGCGATCTTGCCTCACCAGCATTAATCAGCAACTCCATCATCGTTTGTTCAAAATCCATATTCGCCTCACTTATTGGTATGCCAAAATGGTGGTAACGATGCTACCGGAATACCAAAAAGGAGTTACGCGAGCATGATCACAGAAATTAAGCGCGAATATCGCCATTTTGGTATGCCACGAACTATCAAGCTGATGCATAACACCTAAAACCGCTGAGGGTTGACCAATGTCTCTACAGGAACGTCTTATCGATTCGCTGGGTAGCTTTGCCACGCGATTCAATAGCTACCGCTACATCATGGCGATAAAAGCCTCGTTCATCACGCTGATGCCGGTGATCATTGTCGGCGCGTTTTCGGTGCTGATTTCCAACATGGTGCTGGACCCGAAAAATGGACTCGCCAGTTTCTCTGCGCTGTCGTTTCTCGCCGATTTAAAACCGATCACCAGCAGCATTAACTACGCCACGCTGAGTTTTCTGAATATTGGCGCGGTGTTTCTGATTGGTATCGAACTGGGCCGCATCAACGGTATCAAAACGTTGTTTCCCGGCCTGTTGGCGATCATCTGCTTCATCTCGGTGACGCCCACCACGCTGCAAATGCTGGTGGATGGCCAGATGCATGTGGTCACCGATGTGCTGGCGAAACAGTTCTCCGATACCAAAAGTCTGTTCCTCGGCATGTTTATCGCCATTCTGTCGGTAGAGATTTACTGCCGGCTGGAGCAGGTTGAACGGCTAAAAATCAAAATGCCGGATACCGTGCCGCCGAACGTTGCTGCGTCATTTTCCGCGCTGATCCCGTCGATCATCACCGTCTCGCTGGTCGCTACGTTTGGCTTTATCTTCCATCAGATCACCGGCATGTACCTGTACGACGCGGTGTACAAAGTGGTGCAGCAGCCACTGGAATCGGTGGTGCAGAGCTTGTGGGGCATTCTGTTGCTGATGTTTGTTGCCCAGCTTTTTTGGGTGATTGGTATTCACGGCAACCAGATGGTGAAACCGATTCGTGAGCCGCTGCTGCTGGGGGCGATTCTGGTCAACATGAACGCCTTCGAGCAGGGCAAGGAAGCGCCGAACATCATCACCATGCCGTTCTGGGATGTGTACATGAGCATCGGCGGTTCCGGCCTGACGATTGGATTGTTAACCGCGGTGATGATTGCCACCAAACGCAAAGAGATGCGGGAAATCGCCAAGCTGTCGTTTGGACCTGGCTTATTCAACATCAATGAGCCGGTAATTTTTGGTATGCCGATCATGCTGAATCCTATTCTCGCCATTCCTTTCATTATTACGCCGTTAGTCACCGGTTCAATTGGCTATTTCGCCACGGTGATGGGCTTCGCCGGTAAAGCGGTGGTGATGGTTCCCTGGACCACGCCGCCAATTATCAACGCGTGGCTTTCTACCGCCGGTTCGATGGGCGCGGTAGTGACGCAAATTATCTGCATCGTGGTTTCGGTATTGATTTATCTGCCGTTTGTCAAAGTGGCGGCACGTCGCGCCGAAGCGGCGGAAGCAAAAAATCTGCAAGCCGAGCTGGCACAAAATTAAGGAGATTCGATGAGTAAGCACACCATTGCGCTGCCGCAGGGCTTTATCCTCGGCGCGGCGGCATCGGCCTGGCAAACCGAAGGCTGGAGCGGCAAAAAAGCCGGGCAGGATTCCTATCTGGATGCCTGGTACCAGCAGGATCGTCATGTCTGGCACAACGGTTATGGACCGGCGGTGGCGACCGATTTTATCAACCGCTTCCGCGAAGACGTGGCGCTGATGAAAGCGGCAGGGCTGACGCACTATCGCACCTCAATCAACTGGTCTCGTTTTCTCACCGACTATGAAAACGCGGTGGTTGATGAAGGGTACGCGGCCTATTACGACCAGTTGATTGATGAGATGCAACGTCAGGGCATTGAACTGATGTTGTGCCTCGAACATTACGAACTGCCGCTGCAGTTGCTGGAAGAGTACGGCGGCTGGCAATCAAAACATGTGGTGGAGTTGTTTATCCGCTATGTCGAAAAAGTGTTTGCCCGCTACGCCGGAAAAGTGACGCGCTGGTTTGTTTTCAATGAGCCGATTGTGGTGCAGACGCGCGTCTATCTTGATGCGCTGCGCTGGCCGTATGAGCAGAACACGCATAAGTGGATGCAGTGGAATCATCATAAAAATCTCGCCACGGCGAAGGTGGTGAAACTGTTCCGCCAGCAGGGTTATGCTGGCACGGTGGGCACCATTCTTAATCCTGAGGTGACCTATCCGCGCTCGTCGGCGGCGCACGATGTGAAAGCCGCGAAAATCTACGATCTGTTCTACAACCGGGTATTCCTCGACCCGGCGATCAAAGGCGTTTATCCAGCTGAATTGTTGCAGCTGCTGGATAAACATGAAGTGCAGTGGGACGTCACCGAGGAAGAGCTGGCGATCATTGCCGCCAACACCGTCGATGAAGTGGGGCTAAATCTTTACTATCCGCATCGCGTAAAAGCGCCGTCTCGTGCGTGGCATCCGGAGACGCCGTTCCATCCGGCCTTTTACTACGAACATTTTGAGCTGCCGGGCCGCCGCATGAACAGCTCGCGTGGCTGGGAAATTCAACCGCGCATTGTCTTCGACATGGCGCAGCGCATGAAAGAGGAGTATGGCAATCTGCCGTGGTTTGTGGCCGAGAGCGGCATGGGCATCGAAAACGAAGCGCAATTTAAGAATGCACAGGGGGAAATCCAGGACGACTACCGCATCAACTTTATTGCTGAACACCTTTACCAGGCGGTGCGTGCGCGTGAAGCGGGCAGCAACTGTCTGGGCTACATGTTGTGGGCGTTTACCGACAATGTTTCGCCAATGAACGCCTTCAAAAATCGTTACGGACTGATCGAGATCGACCTCGACAACCAGCGGCAGCGGCGCATGAAGAAATCCGCGCACTGGTTCCGTCAGTTGCGTGACACTCAGCAATTGACCCTCAACATTGACGATGAAGCCAAATAAGGACCACCGATGAAACGCATTATTTTGGCCTGCGCAGCAGGCATGTCGACTTCGATGTTAGTTACCCGCATTGAGAAAGAGGCGGTAGCACGCGGTCTTGAATACCAGATCTACGCCATCCCGGAACAGAACCTGCGTGAAGAGTTACAAAATTACGGTCAGGACGTGGTAGTGGTGCTGCTGGGACCGCAGGTGCGCTTTAAGCTTGAGGAGAATAAAAAGCTGACCGACAGCTATCAACTGCCGATTGCGGTGATCGATACCGTGGCTTACGGTACGTTGAATGGTGCAAAGGTACTCGATCAGGCGCTGGCTTTGGTACACTAGCGCCCAGATAGCAGTCAGGTTCCGGCTCGCACAGGACGCGGCCGGGCCGAATGCACCATGATGCAAAAGGGTGAGAGCGTGGAAAAAGCCGAAGCGCCACAAGAGAAAAAGCAGTATCAGGAAATTGGTCAGCATCTGCGTCAGCAAATCCTCGATGGCAATTACCCGGTTGGCTCACGACTGCCGCCAGAGCGCCAGTTGGCGGAAACCTGGGGCGTGAGCCGCACCATTGTGCGTGAAGCGTTGCTGATGCTGGAGCTGGAAGGCACTGTGGATATACGTCAAAGTTCCGGCGTTTACGTGATGCGCATTCCTTCGGAAAGCGAGGATGCGGAAGAGGCGTTTTTCCGCAGCGATGTCGGCCCGTTTGAGATGTTGCAGGCGCGTCAATTGCTGGAGAGCAATATCGCCGCCTTTGCTGCGAAAATGGCCACCAAAGCCGATATCGAAAACCTGCGCCGCACGCTGGAACAGGAGCAGCGCGCCATCGCGCTCAACGACAGCAGCCAGGATAATGACAAGTTATTTCATTTGCTGCTGGCGGGCGCGACGCAAAATCAGATGCTGCTCGATACGGTCACCAGCGTCTGGCGCCACCATGAAGCCAGCCCGCTGTGGCAGCAGCTGCGGCCGCAGTATGAGACCCGCGCCTATCGCCTGAAGTGGCTGGGCGATCATCAAACCATTCTGGCCGCGCTACGACGTCGTGATGTGATGGGTTCCTGGCAGGCGATGTGGCAGCACCTGGAAAACGTCAAGAACACGCTGCTGGAGTTATCCGATGCCGATGCGCCGGACTTTGATGGCTATCTGTTCGAATCGGTACCGATTTTTCAGGGTAAATTGATGTGATGAGGTCGCCATAAATGGCGCCCCTACAAACCCGCTGTCGTAGGGTCGCCATTCATGGCGACCAGGTGCGCATTTATGCGCACCGCCACGGTGCAATGTAACATTGCCCCCAATTATTTAACCGCTGAAAACTGAAGCCTTTATTTATTTTCTTATGGCTCCGCATTAATTACTGCACCAAATTGTGACGCGCATCGCTCTATTTAATCATTAATGCACTTAATTTGTGCCTCTTCTCATAAAACAGATATAAGAAAACACTATATCAGCGTGAAATCCGATTTATTGCAGCATTTAACTGATCCATGTATTAATAATTAAGTTGATATTGTGGTTATTAATCATATGTTTAATTCGCCATCTTCCGTATAAAACCCCCATTTTTTCGTTAATTTAAAACCTCGCACCTGTCATATTCATGTAAAAAAGACGTTGCACACCCAATTTTTAAAATGATAAAAGTTTCTCACTTGATAATACTTTTTCATTTTAAAAGGTGACCAATAATGGCTCTTGAAACGGCTGAAGTGCGTATTTCGACATCCTGGCAGCGCCCGGAAAATAAATGGCTGGCGGCATTTGCCGAATTTCCGGTTGCCAACATTGGCGATGCGATGGAAAGGCTCAATATGTGCGATGGCGGCATTGTTCCGGTCTCCTCCAACACGGCATTTGTCGGCTTTGCCTTTCCGGTTCAGGTCACGGCTGGCGACAACGCGGCGGTGATCCGCGCGCTGGATCACATCCAACCGGGCGACGTGATGATGATTAACGGCCAGGGTCACATCGATCGGGCGCTAGTGGGTGAGCAGCTGACGCAGCGTTTTCAGCATGCCGGTGCGGTGGCACAGGTGATCGACGGCGCAGTTCGCGATCGTAGCGTGATTGAATCCACCGGTTTACCCACGTTCTGTCGCGGCACCACACCGGCGGGTCCATTCAAAAACGGTCCGGGCGTGATTGGTGAACCGGTGGCGATTGGCGGCGTAGTGTGCTGCGCGGGTGACATCGTGGTCGGCGACGATGATGGCGTGATCATCATTCCCTTCTGGCGCGCCGAAGCGGTATTAACGGCGGTACAGGAAGTGGCGCGCCGTGAAGCAGAAATGACGGCAGAAGTGACGCGTCAGTATAAATAAGCCGCTGGCTTAGCGCATTCCGGGGATGTTTTCACCACACTTTCAGGGCAAACCAATGACGAAATCACATGCGGTAACTTTGGATTACGCTTTGCCGAAGGACGGAACAACCAAGAATAACGTCGTCCGCCGCGCCTCGCTGGCGGGCGGCGTCGGATCCTTTGTCGAGTGGTATGACTACGGCATTTACGGCTTATTGGTCAGTTCACTGGTGCTGGTGTTTTCCGCCAGTGACATGAGCACCACCGATTCCGGCCTGATGTTGACCTACCTCGGCTTCACCGTAAGCTTCTTTGTGCGCCCGTTCGGCGGCGTCATTTGCGGCTATCTTGGCGACAAAATGGGCCGTCAGAAGCTGCTGGCGATTCTTTTGCTGATGATCTCGCTGGCGACGGCGGCGATTGGCCTGCTGCCAAGTTACGCCAGCATTGGCTGGGCGGCACCGGCGCTGCTGATTTTGCTGCGCATCGTCCAGGGGTTCTCTGCTGGTGGCGAAGTTTCGGGCGCCGGTTCGTTCGTGGCGGAATATGCCGAAGATCATCGCCGCGCGGTGGTGATGTCGCCGCTGGTGATGGGATCGTTTATCGCGTTGCTGTTCGGCAGCCTGCTGATCAGCGGATTGATCAACGTATTCGGCACGGAGGCGATGACCGCTTGGGTGTGGCGCGTGCCGTTCCTGCTGGCGATTCCAATGGCCTTGATTGGTGTCTACATCCGCACCCGTATTGAGGACACGCCCCATTTTCAGATGGTAAAAGCCAACAAGCGCGTGGTACGCAATCCATTGCGTGAAGTGCTTTCCTCTAAGCGCCATCTGAAAGCGATTGGACTGGCGATCACGCTGCCAGCGGTCAACGGTCCGGGCTATTACATTCTGTTTGTCTACATGCCGACCTACCTGAACAAAGTGATGCACTTTCAGCAGATTCAAAGCCTGATGGTCACCGCCTGCGGGTTGATCACCATTATCGCCACCATTCCGATGATGGCGTGGCTGTCGGATCGTCTGGGACGCAAGCCGCTGCTGGTGGCGTCGGCGATTGCGATGGCGCTGCTGGCGTGGCCCTGTTTCTGGCTGCTGACGCTCGGCATGTTCCCGCTGGCGTGCATGGCGGCCGTTCTGCTGGCGTTTGCCTTCGCCGGACATGCCGGTGTGATTCAGGCGACGCTGGCCGAAATGTTCCCCACCAACGTGCGTTACAGCGCCTACAGCATCGGCTTCAACCTCTCAACGGTGATCTTTGGCGGCTCCGCGCCATTACTGATGACGTGGCTGATTGGCCTGACCGGCATCGCCAGCATTCCCAGCTATATGGTGATTTTCACCGCCGCGTTAACGCTCATCAGCACGCTGTATCTGAAAGAAACCGCCGGTAAGCCACTCGCTGCCGAGTGAACGCCGTAGCAATCTGCCCACATTCTGGATTTCGAGGTCATTATGAAAAACGCGTCACCCTGGCGGATAGGGTTTGATATTGGCGGCACCTTTACCGATCTGGTGCTGTTAAATGACATCTCTGGCGAGGCGATTCGGCATAAAACCCTGACCACGCCGGAGGATCCTTCGGAAGGGGCGTACACCGGCTTAACCCAATTGGTGGAGCTGGCCGGGCTCAAAGCCAGCGACATTCACACCATCACGCACGGCACGACGCTGGCCATCAACGCGCTGCTGGAGCGGCGCGGCGCGAAAACCGCCTTCGTGGTGACGCGCGGCTTCCGTGACGTCTTGGTGCTGGGGCGTGAATACCGTTATGACATCTACGATCTGAATGGCGCACCGGCGCAGCCGCTGCTGCCGCGTTCACAGTCGTACGAAATCAGCGAACGCGTGACGGCGCGCGGCGAGGTGATAACGCCGCTCGACGAAGCCGAAGTGGTGCGGCTGGCCGCTGAGCTGCGCGACCAAGGCTATGAAGCCGTCGCCGTGCTCTGTATGCATGCCTATGCGTGGCCGGAACATGAGAATCGCATCGAAGCGATTTTGAGCCGCGAACTGCCGGGCGTATCCATCTCGGTGTCGCACAAAGTGTCGCGGGAAATCCGCGAATACGATCGCGGCGTGCTAACCGCCATGAACGCCTTTGTGCAGCCGAAAGCGCGCCGCTATATGGCACGACTTGAGACCAAATTGCGCGAGGGCGGCTTCACCTGCGACTGGCTGGTGATGGGATCGAACGGCGGCCTGATGGCACCGCAAGTGGCGGCGGATTATCCCACGCGCATCATTGAATCCGGCCCGGCAGGCGGCATCGTCGCCACCGCCGCCTTTGCGCGGAAAAATGCCGAACGTCAGGTGCTGGCGTTTGATATGGGCGGCACCACCGCAAAAGCGTGCGTAGTGCGCGATGGCGAACCCTCCATCACCATCGATTACGAAGTGGGGCGCGCGGATCGCCTGCTGAAAGGCAGCGGCTTGCCGGTGAAGTTGCCGGTGGTGGACATGATTGAGATTGGCGCGGGCGGCGGCAGTATTGCGCGCGTCGATTCCCTCGGCCTGCTGGAAATCGGCCCGGAAAGTGCCAGCGCCTGGCCGGGTCCAGCCTGCTACGCACGCGGCGGCGAGCAGCCAACCGTCACCGACGCCAATCTGGTGCTGGGCTTGCTCGATCCCGATGCCTTCCTTGGTGGCCGCATGCCGCTCGACGTAGAAGCCGCGCGCCAGGCGATTCGCCGCATCGCCGAACCGCTGGGGCTGAGCATTGAAGACGCCGCGTGGGGCATTCACGAAGTAGCCAACAGCAAAATGTCTGAAGCGCTGCGCACCCATTCGGTGGAGAAAAACGTCAGCCCAGCGCAAATGACTATGCTGGCGTTTGGTGGCGCGGGCCCAAGCCACGCCTGGTCGCTGGCGAAGCAGCTAAGCGTTAAGCGCGTTTACTTCCCGAACGGAGCGGGCGTTTACTCGGCCTTCGGCTTATTGACCGCGCCGCCCAGCGCTGACTTTGTACGCAGCGATCGCTGCCGCCTGCAGCCTGGCATTGATGTAAAACGCATTGCGGCGCTGTTCGCCGAAGGCTTTGACGAAGCGATCACCACGCTGGCGGCGGCCAACGCCGATCCGAATACCGCGATTCAGCAGAAGCTTGCGGGCGTGCGCTATGTCGGCCAGGGATCGGAGCTCACCGTCACGCTGCCGGAAAGCTTCCTTGCGCAGGGCGATGTGCAAGCCCTGATCGACAGTTTTGAAGCCGCCCATCTGGCGCGCTTTGGTCGCACCTTGCCGGGACAAGGCGTGGAAGTGGTTAACTGGCGCGGTCGCGTGCAGACCACGCCACCCGCGCTGAATACCACCGATCAACTCAGCCATCCTGAACCCGACGCGCGCGAGAAGAGCTTGCAAGTCTATCTGGGCCGCGAGCAGGGCTTCAGCAGCTGCCGCGTCATCCCGCGCAGCTTACTGATCACCGGCGAAGCTATTCACGGCCCGGCGCTGCTGCAGGAGAAAGAGTGCGCGATTTATGTCGGTCCCGGCGCATCCGCGCAGCTGGACGCGCAAGGTAATATTTTGATGGAGCTGAACTGATGAGTGCGACAACCCACGATCATCTGCGTTTTCTCGACGATCCGATTAGCCTGCGCATCACCTGGGATCGGCTGGTCAGCATCTCGGAAGAGGCGGCAGCCACGCTGGTTAACATGGCGTTCTCCAGCATTATCCGCGAAGTGGGCGATTACTCGTGCCTGCTGATGGATGCCAGCGGCAGCTCGCTGGCACAACCGAAAACCAGCGTACCGGTGTTTATTGGCACCTTGCCCGCCACGGTGCGCCATCTGCTGGCGAAATTCCCGGCGGAGACGCTGAAACCCGGCGATGCGCTGATCACTAACGATCCCTGGCTCGGCACCGGCCACCTCAATGACGTGACGGTGGTGACGCCAGTGTTCCGCGCTGGCAAGCTGGTGGCGTTTACCGGCGCGGCGGCGCACATGTCCGATATCGGCGGCTCGCTGAATATGGGCTCATCGCGCGACATGTTTGAAGAGGGATTCCTCATCCCGCCGAGCAAACTGATGATCGCGGGCGAGGTGAACCAGCAGTTGCTGGATCTGTTCCTTGCCAACGTGCGCTCGCCGGATCAGGTGGAAGGCGATCTACACGCCATGCTGGCGGCTAACCAAATTGGCGCTAACGGCTTACTCGGCTTGATGGAGGATTTGCAGTTGGAATCGGTAACGCCGCTGGCGGAGAAGATTCACTCGCTGACCGAAATCGCCATGCGCAAAGCCATTGAGGCGGTGCCGGATGGTCGCTATGAAGCGGCGGTGGATATTGGCGATTACGAAGGCGATATCCATCTCAATGTGGCGGTGATTGTTGATGGCAGCAACATCACCATTGATTATGCCGGTTCGTCGGCGGAGTCGCTGTTTGGCAGCAACTGCCCAATGTCATTCACCTATGCCTACAGCGTCTATCCGCTGAAATGCCTGCTTGAGCCGCATCTGCCGAATAACGAAGGCTGCTTTAAATCCATCACCGTCACCGCGCCCGAAGGCTCGATTGCCAATGCGCGGCCGCCTTGTGCGGTGGAGATGCGTAACCGCGTCGGACACATGGCGCACGCCGCCATTTTCACTGCGCTGGCCGATATCATGCCGGATCGCGTAATGGGCCACTCGGGCAGCGCGCCGGTCACCTGCGACGTGTTCGCCGGACAATTTGATGACGGACGCCGCTTTGTCGAAAGCCTGTGCGTCAACGGCGGCACCGGCGCGCGTCCTGCCGCCGACGGTATCGTCACCGGCTTCCCCGGCAACATGTCCTCCACGCCGGTTGAGCTGATTGAATCCGCCACGCCGCTGCTGTTCCTGCAGAAATCCATCGTGCCCGATTCGGGCGGTGCCGGGCGTTATCGCGGCGGCGTGGCGCAGCGCATGGTGATTCGCAACACCAGCAAATATCCGCTCTCGCACAGCATGTTCTATTCGCGGCAAAAACACGCGGCAGAGGGCGTGTTAGGCGCGGCGGCGGGTGCACCGAACGTTGTGGCGATTAATGGCGCATCGCTGGCGAAACCGGTGGGACGCCATGATGTGTTACCCGGCGACGAAGTCACCATTCAAATGCCGGGCGGCGGCGGCAAGATGCCGGTGGCCGAACGCGATCTCAACGCCATCCTGTGGGATGTGCAGGAAGGTTACATCACTGAAGCGGGCGCGTTGCGTGATTACGGCGTGAACCTGCATGACCTTAAAAGAGGCTAAAACATGGACAGATTAACAGGAAAGGTGGTGCTGATTACCGGCGCGGGCAGCGGAATTGGTAAAGCGGCGGCAGCCGGTTTTGCCGCGCGCGGGGCGCAGGTGATTTTGGTAGGACGACGTCAGGCGGTGCTGGATGAGGTGGCGGCGAGCCTGATCGCGCAGGGCGGTAAAGTGTCGGCTTATGCGGCAGATATCGCGCAAAAAACCGAGGTTGAGGCGCTGGTGGCGTGGGCGATAGCCGAACGGGGCCAGGTCGATATTCTGGTTAACAACGCCGGCAGCGCCAGCAAGACGCTGAATGCGCGCTGGATTGCCGAAGAGGAGTGGGATCAGGTACAGGACGTCAACATGAAAGCGGTATTCCTGCTGACGCAAGCGCTGCTGCCGGACATGCTGGCGCGCAAAAACGGCACCATCATCACCGTATCCTCACTGGCGGCGCTGCGGCCAAATCTGCTGGGTGGCGCGGCCTACGGCGCAGCGAAAGCCGCGGTGCGCAACTTTATGACCTATCTGCACAACACCTTCCGCAACGACGGCATCCGCTCAACCTGCATTTTACCGGGTGAAGTGAACACGCCGATCATGGATAACCGCGCCAATCCGCCGGATCAGGCGATTCGTGATGGCATGGTGCAGCCGGAAGATGTGGCTGAAGCCATTCTGCTGTGCGCCAGCTTACCGGCGCGCACCGTGGTGGAAGAACTGATTGTCGCGCCGACGGTGCTGCGCGATCTCTCCGGCGATCTGGAGATCAGCCGCTGGAAAAATGCCCCGGCAGCGTGCCAGGCCGAACGTGAAAAATCGTAATAGGAATCCTTATGTCGAGCCAAAATTTTAAAGCCGCCGAGGCGGTATTACGTGTAGAGCGCACCTCGCTGCGTGTGCAGCAACCTGCGTCGAGCGGCGATATGGTTTCTCTGGCGATGGGCGAACCGGATTTCGATACCCCGCCGCGCATCGTGCAAGCCGCGGTTGAAGCACTGCAAGCCGGTTACACCCATTACGCGCCGCTGCTCGGTGACAAAGCCTTGTGCAGCGCGCTGGCGGACGAGGTATCCGCGCAAAGCGGCAACGCGGTGAAAGCCGGTGAAATTCTGGTCACGCACGGCGGCACCGCCGGTCTTGCGGCGGCGATTCTCTCCATCGTCAATCCAGGCGATCGCGTGGTGATCCCCGATCCAACCTATTCGCTGTACGCGGATTTGGTCAATATGGCCGGCGGCATCTGCGTGCCGATGCCGTGCCGCGCGGATCTGCACTGGGATCTGGAACGTCTGGATCGTGCGCTCGACGGCGCCAAACTGTTTGTGTTCTGCAATCCCGGCAATCCCACCGGCATTGTGCACAGCCGCGCCGAAATTGAAGCGCTAGGCCAACTGGTGAACCAGCACGATACGCTGGTGATCGCTGATGAAGCTTATAGCGATCTGGTATTTACCGATCGTCCCTTTACCTCGGTGCTGCACATTCCCGCCTTTGCCGGACGCACGCTGTTCTGTCAGACTTTCTCTAAAAGTTACGCCATGACCGGCTGGCGCGTGGGTTATCTGGCGGGACCGGCGGAGATGATCGCCGCCGCCGCGCGCGTACACAATACGGTGAACGGATCGGTGAACAGCGCGGTGCAGCGTGCGGCGCTGATGGCGCTGACGCAGTGTAAAGATGACGTAAAACGTATGTATGATGTCTACCGCCAGCGTCGCGTGCTGATGATGGAAGGATTGTCGGCGATTCCAGAGTTGAAACTGAATGAACCCGAAGGCGCGTTTTACTGCTTCCCGGCCTATTCGTTGCCGATTCCGGCGATTGATATGGTGTCGTTGCTGCGCGAACAGGGCATCGCGGTGCGGCCTGGCAGTGAATTTGGCGCGGCGGGCGAAGGGCATTTGCGCCTCTCTTACGCTGCCAGCAGTGAAGCCATTACTGAAGGTGTGCGCCGTTTGAAGCGCGGCCTGGCCAGTTTCAAGTAACATCAGCACGTTTAAGGAAGCATACCCACAATGACGGGAAAACCGATGCGCAGTGATACCGAAAGAAACCGCAAGAACCTGATTCAGGCAGCTGCCCGCTTGTTCGAGCGCTCCGAAACCCCGATAAGCATGACGGAAATCGCCGCGGAAGCTGGCGTCTCCGTGGCCACCGCCTATCGTCAGTTTACGTCGGTTGAAGAAGTGCTGAATGCTTATCGTCAGGACGTGGGGCAACTGCTGCTGGATTACAGTCTCGAGCAAAGCTGCAGCGGCTTACTGAAGCTGGAAAAAGTCAGCCGTTACTGGATCAAACTGGTGCGTGAGCGCGGCGCGGCGATGGTGCCGATGCGTAACCGCCGCGGCTATCTGGAACGTTTATGGGAAGGCGCGGAATACCTGTTAGTGCAGGCCGACGCGCTGCGCCCGGCGTTGCGTGAAGCGATGGAGGAGATGGAGCTGCCGGATATTGGCGATAAGGCGGTGTTCCTGTGGAATATCCTGTTCGATCCGCGCGAAATCTTTGATTTGCTCGACACGGTAGGGCTGACGGAAAAACAGGTCGGCACCCAGCTGATGTCGGTTCTGGTCGGCGGTTTACGCGGCTTCGCTACCGCGAATGAATTCATCGCCGAAGCCAGCCGCAGTAAATAGTTTATGTGCCAGGTCGCCATGAATGGCGACCCTACAAAACCCGCTCGTAGGGTCGCCATTCATGGCGACCTGCCTTAAAGCTTCGCGGTTAACGCCCGCAGAGGGGGCCGCAAAACCTCATGCAGCGCGCGGATCGCCGGGGAAAACTGTTTGCGATGCGGGCAGATAAGGTGCAGTGGCGTGCTTTCTCCCGGCATCTCCGGCATTACGCGCTCCAGCCTGCCGGCCAGCACGTCGTCACACACATCAATCCACGATTTATAGGCGATGCCCATACCGGCAATGGCCCAGCGCCGCGCCACTTCGGCGTCATCACATAGCATGCGGCTTTTCACCGTGATCTGGCGGCGCATGCCATCCTGCGGAAATGTCCATTTGTCGTAAACGTGGCCGCCCATAATAAACAGCAGGCCATGATGATGCTGCGCGATCTCCTCCAGCATCTGTGGGCGACCGTGACGATCGAGGTAATCCGGCGACGCCACCATCACGCGGCGATTGTCTTCTGCCAGCGGCAACGCCACGTAGCTGCTGTCTTCCAGCTTGCCGTAGCGAATGGCAATATCCACGGGATCGCGGAACACGTCGCTGATCTGGTCGGAAAACGAGAGACGCACCGCCAGCGCTGGATGCTCGCGGCAAAAATCGGTGATCAGCGGCAGGAGAATATTGCGGCCAATGTCTGATGGCAGCGCGATTTTAAGCTCGCCGCTCAGCGCATCTTCATCGCTCTGCAAGCTGTCGGCACCGGCATGCATCAGCGCCAGCATCTCCTGCGCATAGGGCAGATACTTTTCCCCTTCGGCGGTTAAGCGCAGGCTGCGGGTGGAACGGGCAAACAAGCGCCGGTCCAGTTCCCGTTCCAGCCGCTGGATCGCCGCGCTGACCTGTCCGGGCAGCAAATTCACCTCGCGCGCCGCGCGTGAAAAGCTGCCGAGTGCGGCGGAACGCACAAACAGGGTGACATCTTCCAGTCGGATCATCTTCTTATACATCGTGGTAGTCGGCAGGGATTTTCACTCTAAGAGTGAAAGTGTTCACCTGCAACTGGCATTTTTCATTGCGCTGCGGCCCGCTATGCTGAATTCACTTCACGAAACCTGCTGATGAATAAGGATCTGCCTGATGAAAGCCATTGTTTATAGCCAAAACGGTTTACCGATTTCCGATGAAAATGCGCT
The DNA here is from genome assembly GCF_024506435.1 of Pantoea trifolii. Classification (NCBI taxonomy): domain Bacteria; kingdom Pseudomonadati; phylum Pseudomonadota; class Gammaproteobacteria; order Enterobacterales; family Erwiniaceae; genus Pantoea; species Pantoea trifolii. The sequence continues at coordinate 168,720 of NZ_JANIET010000002.1, forward strand.
GTTTGAGCTGGAGGTTGATAAGCCAACGCCGGGCGCGCGCGATCTGTTGGTAAAAATTCACGCCATCGCGGTGAATCCGGTCGACACCAAAGTGCGCGCCGGTGCGCCAACCGATAAGCCGCGCATTCTGGGTTGGGATGCGGTAGGCGTGGTGGAAGCGGTGGGCGCAGAGGTCACGCTATTCCAGCCGGGCGACGAAGTGTTCTACGCCGGTGATATCACTCGCGCCGGCAGCTATGCCGAATATGGTCTGGTGGATGAACGCATCGCCGGGCACAAACCGCGTTCGCTGAATGACGCCGATGCCGCCGCGCTGCCGCTGACCTCACTCACCGCGTGGGAACTGCTGTTTGATCGTCTGGAGGTGCAGGCCGATGACAACGCCGCGCTACTGATTATTGGCGCAGGCGGCGGCGTTGGCTCCATGCTGACGCAGCTTGCCAGCAAATTGACCAGGTTGACGGTGATCGGTACCGCATCCCGCCTGGAAACGGCAGATTGGGTGCGTTCACTCGGCGCGCATCACGTGATTGATCATTCTCAACCGCTGGGCGAACAGCTGGCGGCAATTGGGCATAAAGAGGTGCGCTATGTCGCCTCGCTGACGCACACCGACAGCTATTACGATCAGCTGATTGATGCCCTTGCGCCACAGGGCAAGCTGGCGTTGATCGACGATCCCGAGACGCTGGATGCGGTGCCGCTGAAGCGCAAAGCGATTTCGCTGCACTGGGAATTGATGTTTACCCGCTCGTTGTTCCATACCGCCGATATGCAGCGCCAGCATGAGATTCTTCAGCGCGTGAGCCAGTTGATTGATGACCAAACCCTGCAAACCACCGCGGGTGAACATCATGGCGTCATCAGTGCCGCCAATCTGCGCAAGGCGCATGCGTTGATCGAGAGCGGTCGCGCACGCGGTAAGATTGTGTTGAGCGGGTTTTAAGTATTTTAAATAAATCAGGAGATCTCACATGACACTCAATGATGCAGTCGCTCGTCGTCACACCGTCAAAGCGTTTGAGGGCGGTAAAAGCCTGCCGCAGGATGAAATCGACACCTTGCTAAACGTGCTGCGCAACAGCCCGTCATCGGTGAACTCGCAGCCGTGGCATTTTGTGGTGGCGTCCACCGCCGCCGGTCGCGAGCAGATGGCCAAATCCACCGAGGGCGCCTTTGTCTACAACAGCCCGAAAGTGTTGAACGCCTCGCACGTTATCGCGCTGTGCATGCGTACCGATCTCGATGAAGCGCATTTACAGAATGTGCTGGCGCAGGAAGAGAAAGATGGTCGTTTCGCCAAACCAGAAGGCAAAGCGGGGCAGGATAAGAGCCGTCGCAGCTACGTGGATATGCACCGTTACGAGCAGCGCGATGTGCCGCAGTGGATGGAAAAACAGGTTTACCTGGCGTTAGGTGGATTGTTGCTGGGTGCGGCGATGTTGGGCATTGATGCCACGCCGATGGAAGGTTTTGACCAGCGTGCGCTGGATCAGGCGCTGGGCCTGCGCGAGAAGGGCTTTACCAGCGTGGTGCTGGTGTCGCTGGGCTATCGCAGCGAGGCGGATTTCAACGCTGCATTGCCGAAATCACGCTTGCCGCGTGAAGAGATTTTTACCTTTATTTAAAATTTGCGGTCGCGATTTCGTAGGGTGCGCATTTATGCGCACCGTTTCAATGGCCGCACCCAACCGATGGAAACCGCAAGGTAAAACGATTCACGCCATCTTCGCTGTGCACCTCACAACGTCCCTGATGCAGCCGCATAATGCTGCGTACAATCGATAATCCCAAACCGCTGCTGCCCTGATGCCGTGACGCGTCGGCGCGCCAGAAGCGATCAAAGATGCGCGCCTGCTGTTCGGCACTCAGCGGCGAACCCTGATTTTCCACCATCAAACTGTTGCCCTGATTGAAAACTCGTACGGTGGAATCTCGATCGCCATAGCGCAAGGCATTCGCCATCAGATTCGCCAGCGCGCGTTGCAGCAGTTGCGGATCGGCGCGAAGTTCGCCGTGCAGCGTCATCTCCAGCCGCATCGACTGCTCTTCTGCCATGCCGTCAAAGTAGTCCTGCAACTTCTCGCCAAGCTGCGCCAGATCGATGTCCTGCAGATCCATTGCCTGGCTGGCATCTTCCGCTTTGGCGAGAAACAGCATGTTGTCGATCATCTTCGCCAGCCGGTCCAGCTCCTCGTAATTGGAGCCGAGCAGCGCCTGATAATCGCCGACGCTGCGCGTCTGACTCAGCGCCACTTCGGTTTGGCCGATCAGCGTGCTAATCGGCGTACGCAGATCGTGCGCCATATCGGCAGAAACCTGGCTCAGCTGGTGATAACCCATTTCAAGGCGGCTCAGCATCTGATTAAAAGCCGCCACCAGCGGCTGCAGTTCCGCAGCTGCCTGTTCAGGCATGCGCTGCGCCAAATGGCGCACGTCAATGGCATCCGCCTGCGCCGCCAACCGACGCAGCGGTGTTAAAGCGCGCCGCACCAGCCAGACGCTGATCGCCGCCACCAGCAACGCCGCCAGCGCGGTGGCGAGGATGATTTGATCGCGATAACTGTTGAGCGTTTGCGTGCGGTCGCTCATCAGGCGACCGGTGATGATCTCAATCTGGCCGTTGCCATCGCGCGTTGGCGCCAGCGCGGCTGCCGAGATAAACGGCGTGCCGTCTGCGGCGGCGAGATGATGTACCGAGGACAGCGCCAGCGGTTGATCGGCTGGAACCGGCGTAATCGCAGGAATCGGGCGCTGGCCAGGATTGACCACAATCAGCGGCGGCTGGCCGGGAAAACGCAGCACCAATAACGATTCGGTATTACCGAGCATGTTGGCGAACAGACGCGGTTTTTGCTGAATCAACGTAATCGCATCTTCATCGCGCAGCAGCGTGCGAATCTGATCGATACGCGTCAGCAGCGCCGCGTCATCGCGCACGCCAATTTGTGTCGCCAGCGAGTGATAAAGCGCAATACCGCTGAGGGAAAAGATGACGATCACTGTGGCGCTGAGCAGCAGCGACAGGCGGGCGGCGAGCGAACGGGTCTTCATGATTCGGCTTCGCAGCGATATCCCACGCCGTACACGGTGTGAATCAGCGGCTGGACAAACGGGCCATCAATTTTCTGTCGCAGACGTTTCACCGCTACATCCACCACGTTGGTGTCGCTGTCAAAATTCATGTCCCACACGCGTGAGGCAATCAGGGTGCGCGTCAGCACTTCGCCGGGATGCAGTAGGAACAAGTGCAGCAGGTTGAACTCTTTATTGGTGAGATCGATACGCTGGCCGCCGCGCTCAACGCGACGTTTCAGGATATCCAGTTGCAGATCGGCCAGTTGCAGCACATCCGGCAACTTCTGCTGCCCGCCGCGCCGCAATTGGGTACGCACGCGCGCCAGCAGCTCGGCGAATGAAAAGGGCTTCACCAGATAATCATCGGCGCCCAGCTCCAGCCCTTTGATGCGATCCTCCAGCGTGCCTTTGGCGGTGAGGAAAATCACTGGCGTATGGATCTGCTTATCCAGCGCCGCCATCACTTGCCAGCCGTCCATGCCGGGCATCATTACGTCCAGCAGAATCAAATCGTAATGATGCTCCTGCGCATAGAACAAACCATCCTGACCGTTTTCCGCCACATCGACGATAAATCCCGCTTCGGTCAATCCTTTGCGCATGTAATCGCGCGCTTTGGCTTCATCTTCAATCACCAAAATTTTCATGCGCTTCTCCGCGGGATAGGGTTTCAGGGCTGGGCGTGTAACGCGGCTTGCTCGATCAACTTCGCGACGTCATCAGGATGCGATTGATACACCGAATGGCTGGCTCCGGCAATCTCCACCGTGTGGCTGTGCGCGCGTTTGGCGTACATGCGCTCCAGATCGGGACTGATGATTTTGTCAGCTTTCGCCACCATGTACCAGCTAGGCTTGGTCTTCCACGCCGGGTCAGGAATGTTGGCGGTGAACACGGCTGAGTTGGTTGGCATCTGCGCGTGCGCTTCAAAATCAACCTGCGCCGCCGGTAAATCGGCAGCGAAATCACTGTGGTAATTTTCCGGCGCGATGGTTAGATAACCGTCGCTGGATTTAGCAAACGGATGCGCGCTGTTGGGGAATTTTTTGCCGTTGCTGGCTTCGGTTTCGCCGTTATCCAGCGCATGCGCTGCGATATAAACCAGCCCAGCCACTTTCGCGTCGTTACCGGCTTCAGTGATGATCGCACCGCCGTAACTGTGGCCGACCAGAATCACCGGGCCATTTTGCTGATCGATAATGCGGCGCGTCGCCGTCACATCTTCCGGGAAGCCGGTCAGCGGTTCTTGTACCAGCGTCACGTTGTAGCCGTCATGCGTCAAACGGTCATACACCGGACGCCATCCCGCACCGCCGACGAACGCGCCATGCACCAGCACAATATTCTTCACCGGCTGCGCCTGAACCTGTGCCGCGCCGCCTGCGATAGCCAACAGCATGCCCGCTGCAAAAGTAAGTTTGTTCAATTTCATCGTAATGCTCCTGATGGGAAGGTAGGCCATCAGGATATGCAATCGGCTCTGACATCAGCGTGAGCGAGTTATGACAAAAGAATGACATGCAACTGGCGAGCATTAAGTAAAACTTAATGGGGCATCAATAAAAGCTAACCTACTAACAATTATAAGTATTTACTCTGCATTAAATCCGTAATTTCTGTAGTGGGATCATGTCCACCATGTTATTAACTCTGTATGACGTTGTGAATTTAGCTACCTGCCGGAGAGAACAATGAAGAAAAGTTTGTCCTTTGCCTTACTGCTTTCACTGAGCGCGTTTAGCCACGCTTCTTTTGCTCAGGAAACCTTGCGTTTCGGCGTCGATCCCACGTTCCCGCCGTTTGAATCCAAAGCCAGCGACGGTTCGCTGCAGGGCTTTGATATCGATCTGGGTAACGCCATTTGTGCCCAGGCGAAAGTGAAGTGCCAATGGGTGCAGATTGGTTTTGATGGCAGCATTCCGGCACTGCAGGCGAGAAAGTTTGATGCCATTCTCTCGGCGATGTCGATGACCGAAAAACGTCGCGAGCAGGTGGCCTTCAGCGACATGCTTTATGTCACGCCGAGCGCGTTACTCACACCGGCCAACGCGCCGCTAACCGGAGACATTAACGCGCTGCGTGGCAAAAGAATTGGCGTCGCGCAGGGCACCATTCAGGAAACTTACGCCAAAGCGCAATGGGCAACCAAAGGCGTGAGTGTGGTTTCTTACCCCAATCAGATGGAGATCTATCCGGACTTGGTGGCAGGACGTCTCGACGCCAGCCTGGCAAATGCGGTTTCGGCAGAACAAGGTTTCCTTAACACGCCAGCAGGCAAAGACTACGTCATCAGCGCCACGCTGGTGGATAAAGAAGTGTTGGGCAATGGCGTGGGCATTGGATTGCGGAAAGACGATGCGGCCAATCTGAAGTTGATCAACACCGCGCTGGCGGAACTGCACAGCAACGGCACTTACGATCAACTGGCGAAGAAGTACTTCAAATTTAAGGTTTATCCATAATCTACCCGCGTCGCACCTGACTGCTCCCTCTCCCGCGCGGGAGAGGGTTGGGGTGAGGGCGCTATCATCGTCAGGAATCAACATGTCAGCTCTACCTCACTACCCAACTCAACGCGCCCGTTTTCTCGCTGCCGTTAAACGACAAAACGGCGCATTAACGTCTTACGCGCATCCGTTACCCGGTCCGCAAGGAGAGGAACTTTTCACCGATGTGGCGGTGATCGGCGATGCTAAGGCATCCCGTCTGATGCTGGTGATTTCCGGTACGCACGGCGTGGAAGGCTATTACGGCTCCGATTGCCAAATCGCCTGGCTGGATACCTTCAACCTCACGGCGCTGCCCGCTGACACCGCCATCGTGATGCTGCATCTGCTCAATCCGTGGGGCGCAGCGCATTTACGCCGCGTCAATGAAGACAACATCGATCTCAATCGCAACTTCATCGATTTTTCACAGCCCGCACCCGCCAATCCGGATTACGCCGCGTGGCATGGCATTTATCATGGCGATCGCGCCAGCGCCGATAAGCTGTTAACGGAAACGCTCAACAGCGCCGGTTGGCCAGCGGTAAAACGCGTGGTGGAAGCGGGGCAATATGGTGCGGCGGACGGTTTCTTTTACGGCGGCCAACAGCCAAGCTGGTCGTATCGCACGCTGGAAACCATCATCGCCCATCATTTATCGCAGGCCAAAACCATCATCAGTTTCGATTTGCATACCGGCGCGGGCGCATGGGGACATCCGATGCTGCTGTCGATTGCCGAGCAGCGCTTCGCTGCGCATGACTGGGGCAAAGCGATTTACGGCGAATGGTTAACGCTGCTGTTCACCGGCGCGGGACGCGACAGCGAAACCGGCGTCACCGCGACGGCCACCGGCTATGTCTCGCAATTCCTGCTGACCTCGCTTCCGAACACGCAGATTTTGCCGCTGGTGGTGGAGTGCGGTACTTATCCCGGCGAGGAGATGCATCGCCGCGTGCGCGACGATCACTGGCTGCATCTGCAAGGCGATCCAGCCAGTGAAAGCGGGCAGGCGATTAAGCAGGAACTGGTGGAAGGATTCTGGCCCGCCGACGCTGACTGGCGGGCGCTGGTGGCCTTTCGCACTCAGCAAATCTTCGTGCGCGGCTGGCGGGCATTAATCGATTTATAAGCGTCCGTAAAACGTCATGCGGGCGGTTTCCGACAGCGCAATGCCCGGCTCGGTGTTGTACGCCAGCACCGCCAGCATGCGCGTGATATCGCCTTCGGTTGGCGTGACGCGATGCAGCGAATTGCGGCCACGGAATAGCACCAAATCCCCGGCATCAATCGCCAGCGCTTCCACTGGCTGGCGCTGATCCAGCACCGCTGCCACGCCGTCGAAATTCATCTCGCCGGCATCGGCATCGCGCAGATCCTTCACGTACTGGAACACCGCGCCGGCGCGCGGCTTCTGCACCAGCAGCGTGATGGCGAACGACGAGTTATCAAAGTGCCAGCCCAGTTCCTGACCGTCGGGCGCGTAGTGCAGATTGATCGACGACAGCGGATCGGCATACGGATAGAGCGCCTCTTCACCCAACACATCGCACAGGAAGCTTTTAAACAGTTCATCGTTATAGAGCTGGCGCAGCGGCGAATCGGCGGCAATCACATCATCGGTGATGCAGCCTTTGGTGCTGATGACATCGCGATTGCGCGGATGATCGGCGCTAAAAGCCTCATCTTTCTTCATCAGATAAACATTGTGTTTGCTGGCGGTATGATACGCCAGATGGCGCTGCGCCTCACCTTCGGCAATGATGGCTTGCAGCGCGGCGGGCTGCAGAAACTGACGCAAAACTAACGCGCCGTGCTGATTAAGTTGCTCACGGCAGGCGCGACGCCAGTCGGCATCGGCCAGCGGATGCAGTTCGAAACGAATCAAGGCAGACATAGTTTCACTTCTCATGTGTTACAGGTGTGTAAAGACTGTAACTCGCTGATATGTTAATACGTAATGATAAAAATTTAACACCTTGCTAAGGAAACCTTAATGCCCGCGCCATCACCGCGTTTGCCCAAAATCAGCGTTATTCAATCGTTCAAAGTGGCGGCGGAACTCGGCAGCCTGGCGAAAGCGGCTGCGCAACTGGCGTTAACGCCCGCTGCGGTGAGCCAGCAAATTCGCCAGTTGGAAGAACAATTAGGCAGCGCGCTGTTTGTGCGCACGCAAAGCGGTGTGATGCTGACGGAGATGGGCAAAGAGTATCTGCGTTATGTCACCGAAGCGTTTGACATTCTGCATCTCGGTCAGCAAAACCTGCGTCATGCGGCATCAACACCGCGTTTAACGCTCTATTCGCTGCCGGCGCTGGCCTCAAAATGGCTGCTGCCGAATATTGCGCAGTGGCGCGAGCAATGTCCTGATATCGATTTAGCGTTGCACGGCACGCATACGCAGGTGGATTTCAACGCCACGCCCGCCGATTTTGTTATCTGTTTCGGCGAAGATCGTTATCCGCAGTTGGATAAGCAGTTGCTGTTCCTGGATGAAGTGTTGCCGGTGGCGAGTCCGGCGCTACTGCAACGTTTTGCTGATCAGGATGTGTTGCAGCATGCGCCGCTGATCCACCTTGACTGGGGCAACGAAGGGCGCTTTTTACCCGACTGGCGCAGCTGGTTTCAGGCGAAGGGCATTGACGATCCGCCACCGCAGCCGTCGTTCAGTTTCAATCTCACCTCGCTGGCGATTGATGCCGCCGTGGCAGGCGCGGGCTTGCTGCTCGGTCAGCGGCGTTTGATTGCCAACGAACTGGCGTGTGGCGATTTAGTCATCGTCGATCCACTTAGCCTGCCGCTCAGCAAACCCTATTTCCTTGCCTGGCCGCAGCGTTCGCTCAGCCAGCCGGGCAGCGACGCGCTGATCCGCTGGCTCACGCAGCTAGCGGGTTAACGCAACCACTCGTAGGGTCGCCATTCATGGCGACCTGGAAAAGAAAGGGAGTTCACCAATGACCACAGATCTCAACTTCTGGCTTACCGCGCTGGTGGTCGGCATCACCATTTTGCTGTGGGCCAGCGCGCGTTTGCCGGAATACGTCACCGCGCTGCTGTTTTTCGCGGCGGCGATGTTGCTACAGCTGGCGCCCGCCAGCAGCGTATTCAGCGGCTTTGCCTCATCGGCGTTCTGGCTGGTGCTCAGCGGTTTTGTGCTGGGCGCAGCGATCCGCAAAGTCGGCCTTGCACAGCGCTGGGCCAACTGGCTGGTGGTGCCGCTCAGCCAAAGCTGGCCGCGTATGATTGCAGGCACCGTGCTGCTGACGTATTTGCTGGCGTTCGTCATGCCCTCAAATATGGGACGTATCGCGCTGCTGATGCCGGTGGTGCTGGCGATGGGCGAACGCGCGGGAATCAAAGCGGGCAGTCGCGGCAGTATTGGCCTGGCGCTGGCGGTGGGATTTGGCACCTTCCAGCTCTCCGCCAGTATTTTGCCCGCCAACGTGCCTAATCTGGTGCTGAGCGGCGCGGCGGAGAGCGCGTATCAGCTACATCTGCAATGGCTGCCATGGTGGTTGCTGCACATGCCGGTGGTGGGCATCGCTAAAGGATTGTTGTTGATTGCTTGCCTGCTGTTGCTGTTTCGTGCTCAACCCAAAGCGGTGCTACAGCGCGATAGCTTAAGCGCGCTCAGCCGCAGCGAGTGGCGCTTGATTGGCCTGCTGGCGGTCACCTTGCTGCTGTGGATGACCGACAGCGTGCACGGCTTACCGGCTGCATGGGTAGGATTGGCCGCCGCCTGCATCTGTTTGCTGCCGCGCGTGGGGTTTATCTCCAGCGAGGACTTCGCCAGCGGGGTGAATTTCCGCACCTGCATCTACATTGCCGGGATTCTCGGCGTCGCCACGCTGGTGGTGGATTCCGGTCTGGGACGGATGATCGCCAACGCGCTGCTTAGCGTATTGCCGCTGCAGGATCATCCCTCCTTTAGCAATTTCGCGGTGCTTAATGCGCTGGTATCGCTGCTAAATTTTGTGCTCACCGCCAACGGCGTGCCGGCGATGGTGACGCCGATGGCGCAAGAGCTGGCGAACGCGTCCGGTTTTCCGCTGCTCACCGTGATCATGTTGCAGGTGTTTGCCTACGCTACGCCGCTGCTGCCGTATCAGGCATCGCCGGTGGTGGTGGCGATGGGGCTCGGCAATGTTCCGGCGAAGGCCGGTTTGCAGCTGTGCGCGCTGATTTTTCTGCTTAGCGTGGTGTTGCTGTTACCGCTGGATTACCTGTGGTTTCGGCTGCTAGGCTATGCCTGATATCTCTGCGTGAGAATGCTTATGCCAGCCAATAACGATTGGGTTGATTTTCGTCGTGACGATGAGACCGGAATAGAAAGCGTCAACGCGCATTTTCGCGGACATGCTTACGATCCGCACGATCACAACGAACTGCTGGTGGGCGTGACGCAGCAAGGTTTACAACGCTTCAACTGCCACCGTTCGCTGCACACCAGCACACCGGGTCGGGCGATTTTGATCGAGCCGGGCGCGGTTCACGATGGACACGCGCCGGACGCCGAGGGTTTCACCTACGTGATGCTTTATCTGCCGCAGAGTTGGGTGGCGGAGATGATGCAGCGTCGCGGATTGGGCGATGTGTCGAATATCGAAGGCGCTTTTCGCCACACATTGACGGACGATGCGCTGTTAGCCAGCGCCATTCAGCAAGCCTGGTTTGCGGTGCATCAGGGCGAAGGGCGGTTGGCGCGCGATCAAAGTCTCGATCACTTGCTTACCATGCTATCGCGCCATCTGGATACCAAACCCAGCGTGCAGCACAGCGAAGCGATGCGTCAGATGCAGCTGCTGCGCGACTATCTGCACGATTTTATGGCGCAGGATATTGGACTGGATGAGCTTTCGCGCCTTTCCGGCATCGATCGTTTCCGCCTGACGCGCCAGTTCAAACAGGCGTTCGGTCAATCGCCGCATGCTTATCTGGTTCGTTTACGCTTACGCAGCGCACGCACCTTGCTGGCGCAGGGCATTGAACCGGTAAACGTTGCAGCGCAGGTAGGATTTGCCGATCAAAGCCATCTCGGCCGCTGGTTCCAGCGTGCCTATCGCATGACGCCCGCCGCTTATCAACGTCAGTGCACAAACGTTCTATACGCTTCCCCGTCCGCTCTTAGATGATGAGGTTTTCGTTGTCATTGGAGAGTTGTTGCAGATGTTTGATACCAAAATCGCCCTGATCGTACGTGATGATTTAGCCACCTGGCAGCGCCTGAATGTGGTGGCGTTTCTCGCCACTGGCGTAGCGTCCGCCGCGCCCGAGATGATGGGCGAACCCTATGTTGATGCCAAAGCGCGTCACTACGGCAACATGGCGGGCCAGCCGATGCTGGTGTTCGCCGGGGATTTAGCCGGTTTGCAGCGCGCGCATCGTCAGGGATTAGAGCGAGAGTTAACCATTATTCCTTATGTGGAAGCGATGTTCTCCACCGGCCACGACGCGGCGAACCGCGAAGTGTTTATGGCGGAGGATGCCGATAATTTGAATCTGGTCGGCATTGCGCTGCGCGGTCCAAAGAAAGCGGTGGATAAGGCGATCAAGGGATTGGCGTTGCACGGGTAGTGCGGGTTTTCCCTCACCCTAACCCTCTCCCGCATGCGGGAGAGGGAACCGAATGTGCAGTTTAGCGGCTAATCATCCCCTCTCCCTCTCGGAGAGGGCCAGGGTGAGGGCGGCGCTAGCAAACAAACCTATCCGCCGCGCTCAGCAACAAATCTTCCCGTCCTCGCAGCGCCAGCAGCTCCAGCCCAATCGGCAAACCCTCATTGCTAAATCCTGCTGGAATGCTGATCGCTGGCGCACCGGTCACCGCTGAAATCAGCGCGTTGCTGCCTTCCTGCATCTCACCGTGCTTAACCGGCGCACGACGCACTACTGGATAAGCCAGCAGATTGATCTGGTGCGCAGCGAAAAATTCAGCCAGCTGCTGATACAGATCGCGCTGACGCTGCTGTACCTGCTGATAACCTTCACTCGCTACGCCCGGATGCTGCGCCCGCGTGGTAAACACCGTTTCCAGCTGAGGATGGTAGCGCTTTGACGCCACCACTTCTGCCAGCGTGCGACTCTGTGCCTGCGGTTTATCTTCCAGATATGCCGCCAGCGCTCCGGCAAATTCGTAGCCGATGATATTGGCGTCAGCCGCCAACGTCTCCAGCTGCGGATAACTCACCTCACGCGGCGCGAAATCCGCCAGCGCCGCGCGCACCGTCTGATTAATCTCGGCTTCATCGGCAGCAAAACCTTCCTGCCAGATGCCGATGCGCAGCGGCTCATCGCTCTTCGCAAACTGTTGCCCGCTCAAAATCTCAGAGGCTAAACGCAGATCCGCCGCCGAACGCGCCAGCGGGCCGGGAATATCCTGAGTTGGCGACAGCGGCACAATACCGTTGGTGCTGATGGCGCCGCGCGTCATGCGCAGTCCGAACAGATTATTAAACGCCGCCGGAATGCGCACTGAACCGGCGGTATCGCTGCCGATCGCCAGCGGCACATAACCGGCCGAGACCGCTACGGCGGAACCGCTGCTCGATCCACCCGGCGAGCGGCCTTCAACCCACGCATTGTGGGTAAAACCGCTCAACGACGACGCGCCGGTAATGCCCGCCGCCAGCTCATGCATGGCGGTTTTGCCGATCAGAACCGCGCCTGCCTTTCTTAGTCGGGTCACCAGCGCCGCATCGTCGCTGGCGATAACCTCACGTAGCAGCACCGAACCGGCGCTGGTCGGCCAGCCTTGCACTTCGATATTGTCTTTGATCAGCACCGGAATCCCTTCCAAAGGTCCCGCCACTTCTCCGTGCTGACGACGCGCATCGCTGGCGTCCGCCGCTGCCAGGGCTTGTTCGGCAAACAGCCAGGTAATGGCGTTGTAGCGCGGTTGATCCACCTCGCCAATGCGCTGCAGCGCGTAGGTGGCTAACTGGCGAGCGCTCACCGTGCGCTGCGTCAGCGCCTGCTGTAAATCGTTAATCGACGCGGTGAGATAATCGGCGTATTGCATCAGGTTAAACCTCCAGCGGAATCCATTGCCCGTCGCGCGTGACGCGTCCGCACGAGCTGCCATTAAAGTGGGTGCTGAACCAGATTGCCTGATGTTGTGCGCACCAGTCCACCACGCGTTGCCGCGACGTTGCCGCCAGCGCTTTATCCTCGCAAAACAGTGAGTTCCAGTGCGGATACTGAAACTGGATGGCATTGTGCATCACGTCGCCGGCAAAGATGGCCGATTCACCGGCGCTTTCCAGCACGATTGAGGCATGATCGCCACTGTGACCCGGCGTGGAGAGATAGCGCAGCACGCCCGCAAACAGCGGGGAATCCTGCACGTTGATGGTCTCAAGCTGTCCGCTCTCCATCAGCGGCAGAATGCTATCGCGATAGAGTTCCTGCGCCGCTGGATTCTGCTGGCAATGCGCCAGTTCCCGCGCCGAGCAGATATAGCGTGCATTCGGGAACATCGGTTGCCATTCACCGTCTTGTTGATGCGTATTCCAGCCAACGTGGTCGGTATGAATATGTGTCATCAGCACCAGCGTCACTTCTGCCGGATCAACGCCCGCGCGCGCTAGATTTTCGGCATACGGCGTATTCAGCTGATGAAACAGCGGTTTGTTATCGCGATTGCGGCCGTTGCCGGTGGCGGTATCGATGATGATGGTGTTTTCGCCGGTGCGTATTACCCAGCTATGAATCGACATTTCAGCGGGTTGATTAGCTAATTCGTCACTCATTTCCCCGCGATGCGGCGTAAACAGCACGCCGATTGGGAAGATGGCGGTTTGTTCGCTCACTTTGGTAATCAGGCAATCGCCGACGCGAGTCATCATGAGGTGCTCCTTATTGCCTGGTTGCAGCGAAGAAGCCTCACTATACTGGCGGCACGATCATTATTTAAATCGATTAAAATTATGCAAAGCATCAACGAAAATGATTTTGCCCGCATCGACCTGAATTTACTGCCTGAGTGCCGCGCCCGTACCAATCAGCATGCCGGATTATGAAGTGTCGCTGCTGTGGCATAACGCGCGCAGAGAAGATGCCGCTGGCTGCGGGATGTGCTGCGCGGGTTGATAATGAATAAGCCGATTGGATAAGGTCGCCATGAATGGCGACCCTACGACAGGGCGGCGGGAATTCCGTAGGGTCGCCATTTATGAACTGAACCCCATAACCTGGACCGTTTAGTTAAAGCGCTGCGTAATGCTGAGTCCTGTACGCTACCGGACTCAGCCCACCCAGCCCCATTTTTATCCGCTTAGTATTCCAGAAGTGGATATAGTCTCCGATGTCCTTCTCCAGCTCCTCTACGTCACGGTATTTCTTCAGGTAAAACATTTCCGACTTCAGATGACCGAAGAAGTTTTCCATCACCGCGTTGTCCAGGCAGTTTCCTCTGCGCGACATGCTCTGTTTTATCCCGTTTTCCGCCAGGCGCCGCTGATACTCCGGCATCTGATACTGCCAGCCCTGATCGCTGTGAAGAAGCGGACGCTGCTCGCCCGTCAGATGCTGTAAGGCTCTGCTCAGCATACCGTTTATCATCGGCATCAGCGGCTTACGCGCCGTTTCCCAGCCCACGATTTCGCCGTTATACAGGTCCAGAACCGGGGACAGGTAGCATTTTTCACCCGCAACGCTGAACTCCGTTACGTCCGTTACCCACTTCTCGTTCGGTGCCTGTGCCCGGAAGTTGCGCTGCAGCACGTTGCCGGCTGTCCGCCCCTCGGGCCCGCGACAGGACCGGTATCTCTTCTTTCTTACCGGCGACTGCAGACCCAGCGCCGACATCAGCTTCAGCACGGTTTTCCCGCTCAGCGCCCAGCCGTGCTGCCTGAGCAGGCAGCCCATGCGCCGGTAGCCATAAACACTGCGATGCTCCTCTGACAGCCTGACGATAAGCGTCTTCACCTCTGCGTACTTATCCGCTGCCTGCTGGCGGGCAAGCTGATAAAAAAAAGTGCTTTTTGGCAGCCGCGATACGCTCAGCAGCACCGGCAGGCGATGCCGCGTGCGCAGCAGCGTCACGGCTGCGGCTTTTTCTCCCGCTCCCGGCGCTTTTTTTCCAGGATAATCTCCTGCATGACCTTCAGATAGTCGTTTTCGGCACGCAGGTATTCGAGCTCCTTAAGCAGCTCTTCCGGCGTCATTGACCCGACTGGTTTTGGTGATTTTTCTTTGCCTGACATTGGTGTTCTCCGCGTGCTGTTTTCGGGCGGGAAAGCATAGTGACCTTTAAGGCTGTACTGGCGGACCCAGGATTCAACCGTTTTGTGTGAGCTGATATTAAAACGCGCCGCAACCGCAGCGTATGACTCACCGGTATGAGCCAGAGCATAATGCGCCACCTGGACCCTGAAGTCAGAAGAATAACGCCGGTGCCCGCGGGGAAGCAAAGCCTGCTCACCGTGATGCTGATAGCGCGCAACCCAGCGGCGGAGGTTAGTAGGGGCAATGCTGAAGTGCTTAGCCGTTCCATCAATACCGGCATGGCCGCTAAGAAAATAGTGAATGGCCGAGAGTTTAAATTCGATGGGATATTTTGTTGTCATAGAGCTGCACCTTCAATGTCAGATTATGGTCCAACATTTGGGGTGCAGTTCATTTATGGCGACCGTTATGCAGACCTGCTCGCTTACCACGGCACCACGCGCCCTAAATAATCCAGATAATGGATCCCGCGCCGTCCGGCGTAACTTTCCATGGTATTCAGCAGATTCGGGATGCTCTCCTCTATGGTCAGGCGCGCTTCCGGGCCGCCCATATCGGTGCGCACCCAGCCGGGCGCCATCAGCAACAATGTGCGCTCGCCGCTACTGCGCGCGGCGAAGCTACGCATAAACATATTCAGCGCCGCTTTGCTGCCGCGATACACCTCGTAATTACCGTTGGTGTTGTTGGTCAAACTGCCCTGGCCGGAAGACATTACGGCGATGGTGCCGCTGGGCGTGACGCAATCCTTGAAGGTCTCGATCACCCGCAGCGGACTCAGCGCGTTGGTCACCATCACACGAGTAAACTCACTGGTTGAGACATCGGCGATGGTTTCGCGATCGTCATTTTTCACGCCCGCGTTAACAAACAGCATGTCGAATTGGCGATCTGCCAGTCGCGCATGTAGCGCCTTGACCTGTTCGGGTTCATTGATATCCACGCTTTCTACCGTAAGTTGTGCGGGGAAGCGATCGGCCAGTTGCTGTAAATTCCCTGTCGAATTTTCACGTCCGGTGGCGACCACCTGATTACCCCGCTGCAGCATGGTTTCCGCCAGTGCCAAACCCAATCCACGCGATGCGCCAATCAGTAAAATGTTCACGTTGTTCTCCTCGGTGTTTGCGATGGATAGAGTGTAGCGCCGGGTGAGGGCAGGCGGAACGCGCAGCATTGACAGTATTAACCTGCGCCAAACGCCTTGTCTCGATGCGTCGAATCGGCGAGGATAAACCGCATGAATGATGCCGATCTCAACCTGTTAATTGCTTTGGATGCGCTGCTGATTGAAGGCAGCGTGATTGGCGCTGCGCGTCGCTTAGGCTTAAGCGAATCGGCGATGAGCCGCACGCTGGGACGCTTACGCGCCACCACCGGCGATGCGCTGTTAGTGCGCGCCGGGCGCCAAATGGTACTGACACCTTATGCCGAAGCGATCCGCGAGCGCACGCATCACACGGTAAGTGAAGCGCGTGCGGTGTTAAGCCCGACGGCGCAATCGCTGGATTTGCGTCAGCTGGATCGCTGCTTTACCCTGCGCACCAATGAAGGATTCATCGAAGCGTTTGGCAGCGCACTGATCGCTGCCGTGGCGGAACAAGCGCCGCACGCGTGGCTCAGTTTTGTGCCCAAGCCAGAGAAAAGCGCGCGCGATTTGCGCGAAGGCAACATCGATTTGGAGATTGGCGTGCTGGGCAATATGGGCCCGGAGATTCGTTTGCAGGCGCTGTTTCGCGATGACTTTGTCGGCGTGGTGCGCGCCGGACATCCGCTCATGCAGCAGCTGGATATCGCACAGTTTGCCGCTTTTGGTCATATCGTGGCGTCACGGCGCGGTGAGCTGGGTGGGCCGGTTCATGATGCGCTGCGGCAGGCCGGATTAACGCGCAAGGTCGCGGCGCTGGTACCGGCATTTTCCAGCGCGGTGGCGCTGGCGCAGGATTCAGATCTTGTCGCCTTAGTGCCGCGTTCGCTGTTTCTGCACCATCCGCTGATCAAAAACAGCACCACCTTAGCGATGTTTGAATTGCCGTTCGCCACGCCGGAAATGACCGTGTCACAGCTGTGGCATCCGCGACTGGAAAACGACGCCGCGCACCGCTGGCTGCGTGGCATGGTAAAAGACGTTTGTCAGCCGCCGCGCACCGAACCGCGCCACACCACATCGGCCTGATACAGCAGACTGTCGTGCTGCTGTTCACCTTGCGGCGTGAAGCCGGTTTCCTCCTGCTCGGTTTGTATCAGCCACTTCACTGCATCCTGCGCGAACTGCTCAACCGGCTGGGAAAAGGTGGTGAGATTATAGGAAGACCAGCCAGCCTGCGCGATGTTGTCGTAGCCGATCAAACAGAGATCTTCCGGCACGCGCAGGGCAAAGCGGTGACGCGCTTCATCCATAAAGCCGCAGGCCACCAAATCGGTGACGCAAAACACGCCGTCTGGCCGCTGATGACGCGTCAGCAAGCGGTGCGCCAGAATCTGGCCGCTCTCATACGATGTGGTGCCAAAGCGTTCCACCGTCACGCGTAATCCCGCACGTTCCGCAGTCGCGACAAAGGTGTCTTCACGCTTTTTTAGGCTCGGCGTGCCCGCCAGCGAATTGGCAAACGCCAGATGCTGACAACCGGCGCGCTGAAACGCCATCACCGCCGTTTGTGCAGCGCTCTCTGCATCGAGATTAATGCTAAGCGAACCCGGCAGCGCTTCATCGCGGTTGATCAAAATGATGCGCTGGCCGTGCTTATAACACTGGCGAGTGATGGTGCGATCCGGCATGCCGGAGAGAATGATCGAGGCATCGGCGCGGAAATTGATTGCCTGCTGCAGTGCCGCTGAAACGCTGTTATCCGAGCGATCGGTGTTGATCAGCATCGCCACTTTGCCCGCTTCCTGCAAAAACTGCGTCAGCCAGCGCACCAGGCTGGCGCGATAGGGCGTGGCGATCTCCGAGACGATCAGGCAGACAATGCTGCTGCGATTGCTTACCAGACCGCGCGCCAGATGATTGACGTGATAACCCAACTCTTCCGCCGCTTTCATTACCCGTTCACGCGTTGCCGGTGACACGCTGGCGCCCGGCGTAAAGGCGCGCGACACCGCCGAGCGCGAAACGCCCGCGCGCTCGGCGACATCCTGCGCACTGACCACCGCTTTCTCATGCTGCATGCTCAACACCTCTTCACAATCTGGCTGCCACTGAGTCTGCCTCAGATTGCAAAGCTGTGCAAACCGCTTTAGATCTCATTTGTTGCATTTTTGTGACATCGCCTAACAATTGCGCAGTATGGTGTTTGACAGGACATTTCTTGTTCATTACTACTTTGCACACACGTGCAATAAAAGGTGCCAATGAAGCACCCACCCTACAATCCAGGAGAACACTATGCGAGTCACCTCAATGGCCATCGCGCTATCCCTCTGTTGCACTGCACTGCCGTTTGCCGCCTCTGCAGCGGGCAATCTGAATATGGTTTGCTCCGCCGATGTGGTGGTGTGCGAGCACATGACCAACATCTTCAGCAAGGCGCATCCGGATATCAAAGTCAGTATGGTGCGCCTCTCAGCGGGCGAAGCCTATGCACGTCTGCGCAGCGAAGCACGCAATCCGCGCACCGATATATGGTGGGCGGGCACCGGCGATCCGCATATGCAGGCGGCGGAAGAGGGGCTGACGCAGCCATACAAATCGCCGCTGCTCGATCAGCAACAGGATTGGGCGCAGAAGCAGGCGGAAAACTCCAATTACCGTACGGTGGGCATTTATGCTGGCGCGCTTGGTTGGGGTTATAACACCAAACTGCTGGAATCGAAAAAGCTGAAAGAGCCGAAATGCTGGGCCGATCTGCTGGACCCAAGCTTCAAAGGAGAAATTCAGATAGCCAACCCGAATTCGTCGGGTACCGCCTACAACACGCTGGCGACGCTGGTGCAGATCATGGGTGAGGATGAGGCCTTTGATTACCTGAAAAAGCTTAATGCCAATATTTCGCAGTACACCAAATCGGGCTCGGCGCCGGTGAAATCCGCAGCGCGCGGTGAAACCACCGTCGGCATCGTGTTTATGCATGATGCGGTGGCGATGGAAGTGGACGGTTTCCCGATCAAGACCGTCGCGCCGTGCGAAGGCACCGGCTATGAGATTGGCTCGATGTCGATTGTCAAAGGGGCGCGCAACCTCGCTAACGCTAAAGTCTGGTACGACTGGGCGCTAAGCGCTGAAGCGCAATCACATATGAAAGAGGCCAAATCTTTCCAGCTGCCGTCGAACCGTAACGCGGAGATTTCTGAGTACGCGCCGCGCTTTGAGAACATCAAACTGATCGATTACGACTTCAAAACTTACGGCGATTCGGCCAAACGTAAAGCGTTGCTGGGACGTTGGGACAAAGAGATCGGTGCCAGCGCGCAGTGAGATCGGTGTGGTTTGTGGGAAGGTCGCCATAAATGGCGACCCTACAAAACCCAATGAATTCCGTAGGGTCGCCATTTATGGCGACCTGGTTAAGCACCGCACAAAAACCCGAATTCGAGGTATGTGATGAATGCAAATAATCGCCGTCTGGCAGGCGCGCTGATCATCGGCGCAGTGGCGTTACTGCTGCTGCCGTGGTTCAGCCTGGAAGCCGGTTTCTTCAGCAGCGGCTGGCTAACCAGCCTGTGGAGCGACAGCGCCAACGCGCCCGCGCTGTGGCAAGTGGGTGAACATCCGTGGCTGCTTATCGCCATCGCGCTGTTCGTGCTGTGTGCCGGTTGCGGCATCCTGCCGGGCGCGGCGCGCAGCCGTTTGCTGCTGCTGTTCAGCGCACTTGGCGTGCTGTTTCTGGTGATTGAAGGCCACGCCATTGGCTACAGCGGCTGGAGCTGGCTGTGGCTGGAAAATCGCTTCGGCGCGCTCGCATCGGGGCAACCGGCGATGGGCGCGGGTGCGCTGCTGTTGCTGACCACTTTCCTGCTGCTGTTCTCCTTTGCGCTGGCCGAACGCGGCGTAATGAAAGGTGATGCCTTTGTGGTGGCGTCGCTGGTGCTGCTCACCGCGCTGGTCAGCATCTTCGTACTCTATCCGGTCCTCAGCATGTTTGTGGTATCGGTGCAGGATGTGGACGGCAGCTTCAAACCGGATGGCTTGATCAGCAACATTCAGGACCCGTCGATCTGGAGCCTGTCCTGTTTGTCGGGTGGCACCTGCGGCACCGCGTGGCGCACCTTGTGGCTGGCGCTGATGACCGCCGCCGGCTCAACGCTGCTGGGTTTAGCGTTTGCCTTAGCCGCCACGCGCACGCCGCTGCCGTTTAAGAAAGCGCTGCGCATGTTGACGATTCTGCCGATCATCACGCCACCGTTTGTGATTGGTCTGGCGCTGATCCTGCTGTTTGGCCGCTCCGGCGTGGTGACGGAACATCTGGCGGCGCTGTTTGGCATCGAACCGGGCCGCTGGCTGTATGGCTTAACCGGCATCTGGATCGCGCAGGTTTTATCGTTCACGCCGATTGCGTTTCTGGTGCTGATTGGCGTGGTGGAAGGCGTTAGCCCGTCGCTGGAGGAGGCGTCACAAACGCTGCGCGCCAATCGCTGGCGCACCTTCACGCGCGTCTCGCTGCCGTTGATGGCACCGGGTTTAGCCAATGCTTTTCTGATTAGTTTTATCGAAAGCATGGCCGATTTCGGTAACCCGATGGTGCTGGGCGGTAGCCACGGCGTGCTCTCCACTGAGATCTTCTTCTCGGTGGTCGGCGCGCAAAACGATCCGAGCCGCGCAGCGGTGCTGGCGATGATTCTGCTGTGCTTCACGCTGACGGCCTTTGTGCTGCAGCGCTGGTGGCTCGGCGGCAAAAACTTCGCCACCGTCACCGGCAAAGGCGACGGCGGCAAACATGTGCAGCTGCCACGCGTGCTGCGCTTTGGCGTGTACGGCATGGTGATTCCGTGGGGCCTGTTCACGCTGGTGATCTACGGCATGATTGTGGTCGGCGGCTTTGTACAGTCGTGGGGATTGAATGATGCGCTGACCATCGAACATTACGTGCGCGCCTTTGGCGTGAGTTTCAGCGACGGGCATCTGCTGTGGAGCGGCGTGGCGTGGAACTCGTTCTGGACCACGCTGGAGATCGCGCTGATTGCCGCACCGCTCACCGCAATAGTTGGGCTGCTCACCGCCTGGCTGATTGTGCGACAGAAGTTTGCCGGTCGTCAGACCTTCGAGTTCCTGCTGATGCTGAGCTTCGCCATTCCCGGAACGGTGATCGGCGTAAGTTATGTAATGGCGTATAACCTGCCGCCGCTGGAGATCACCGGCACCGCGATGATCCTCGTGGCCTGCTTTGTGTTCCGCAACATGCCGGTTGGCGTGCGCGGCGGGATCGCGGCGATGAGTCAGCTGGATAAAAGTCTGGATGAAGCGTCACTGACGCTCGGGGCTAACAGCTTCCGCACGCTGCGCAAAGTGGTGCTGCCGCTGCTGAAACCGGCGATCAGCGCCGCGCTGGTCTACGCCTTCGTACGCGCCATCACCTCGATCAGTGCGGTGATCTTCCTCGTGAGCGCGCAGTACAACATGGCAACCTCTTACATCGTCGGGCTGGTGGAAAACGGCGAATACGGTGTGGCGATTGCTTACTCAACCGTCTTGATTGTGGTGATGCTGCTGATCATTGGCATGTTCCAGTGGCTGGTGGGCGAACGGCGTCTGCGCCGCGTGGCCCGTCCGGTCGACATGGCAATTCCGCCAGCTTCAACGTCCTTAACCCAGGAGAGAGCCGTATGACACGCGTAACCGCTGGATCTGTGGTGTTTGAACACGTCTCGAAACGCTTTGCCGGTTTTGATGCAATTCCCGATCTCTCGCTGACGGTGGAACCCGGCACGCTGGTGACGCTGCTAGGTCCATCCGGCTGCGGCAAAACCACCACGCTGCGGCTGCTGGCCGGGTTGGAGCATCCCACCGCTGGACGCATTTTGATTGGCGGCAAAGATGTCACCAACTTGCCCGCTAACGAGCGCGACGTGGCGATGGTGTTTCAGTCTTACGCGCTGTTCCCGCACATGAGCGCGCTCGACAACATCATGTATGGCTTGCAGTCGTCGGGCATGAATAAGCGTGAAGCGCAGGACCGCGCCCGTGAAGGGCTCAAGTTGGTTGGCCTCGAACATCAGGGCCAGCGCCTGCCTTCGGAGCTTTCCGGCGGGCAGCAACAGCGCATTGCGGTGGCACGCGCGCTGGTGCTGGAGCCGCAGGTGCTGCTACTGGATGAGCCGCTCTCGAATCTTGATGAGCGTTTGCGCCGCCGGGTGCGTACCGATATCCGCGACTTGCAACAGCGGCTCGGCTTCACGGCGGTATACGTCACGCACGATCAGGAAGAAGCGCTGGCGGTGTCCGATAAGATTATTGTCATGAAAGAGGGTGATATTGCCCAGCAGGGCGCGCCGGAAAGTCTCTATCACGCGCCGAACTCGGTGTTTATCGCCGACTTTATGGGCGAGGCGAATATTCTGCCGTGCGAAGTCGAGCAGCTTGATGGCAGTGAAGCGCTGGTGCGACTCGGCAGCCAGCGTTATCGCGTGCGCGGCAACGGTTTGAAAACCGGCGCGGCACAGCTGTCGGTGCGACCGCAGTTTATTACGCTGCGCGGAGAAGGCGCAGGCGCACTGCGCGGCGAAGTGACGCACAGCACGTGGCTTGGCGACCATATCGAATATGAAGTCGCTACCGAATTGGGTTCGCTGTTTATTGTCGATGCCGAGATGGAGCAGCAGCTGCCGCTGGCATCGAACGTCGCGATTGATTTTAAACCTCAGGGTTTGGCCCTGATTGCCGGTTAATTTAAGGATGGATGATGAGTGAATTAGACAATGACCCGCTGTTATCACGCCTGATTTTAGCGGAGAAGGTGGCACGCGCCGGTGGCGCGAAGGCGCTGGAGTATTTCCATCAGCGCGACACCTTAGTGGTGGAGACCAAATTCGATTTGCAGGATGTGGTATCTCGCGCTGACCGCGAAGTGGAACAGATGATCGACCAGCAAATTCGCGCACAGTTTGCCGACGACGGTTTTCTTGGCGAAGAGTACGGATTGCAGGACGGTTCATCGGGTTATACGTGGGTGGTCGATCCAATCGACGGTACCAGTCCATTCCTTAACGGCATGCCGAACTGGTGCGTGTCGGTCGCGGTGCTGCACGACGGCGTGCCGGTGATTGGCGTGATTTTCGCGCCCACTTATCAGGAATGTTACGTCGCCGCTCTCGGACAGGGTGCGACGCTCAACGGCAAGCGCTTGCAGGTGGATGCCAGTCGCACGCTGCAAAATCATGTCACCGGATTTGGTGCCAACAGCCACGTTAGCCCGGATGAAGTGGGGAAAATCCTCGCATCGCTGCTGGCGGCGGGCGGGAATTTTATTCGCATTGGATCGGGTGCCTTGATGCTGGCGTGGGTCGCAGCTGGGCGTGTGGTCGGTTATTACGAGCCGTATATGCATGCGTGGGATTGTCTGGCCGGTTATTGCCTGGTAAAAGAGGCGGGCGGCTGGTATCACCCGTTTAACACCGAAGGCGAACGTTTGCTGAAAGGCGCGCAGGTACTGGCGGTTGCGCCAGGTGCGGAAGCGGATTTGAAGCGGATTGCCGGGTTGTGAAATTGTTGCGGTCGCCATAAATGGCGACCTCCTATCAAACCAGAATAAATTCCCGATAACCCGACCAAATCACATAAATCGCGAAATAGACAAAAATCAACGCGGAAGCGAGATAGGAATACTTCAACAAACGCTGCCCCAGCAGCTTGCCGCCCATGCTGCCAACCATGCACATTACGCAGGTCCATACCACGCCCGCAATAAAGAAACCGCCGAGGAAGGATGACGTTGCCGCCGCGCTGCCGTGTCCCATGCGGGAAATCAAGGCACCGCCGACGCTGGCAAACCACAAAATCGCGGTCGGCGACGACATCGCCAGCATCACGCCACGACTGAACTCGCGCAGCAGCGATCGATATGGCTGTTGTTCGGTTTCCGGCAGTGCAGCCTGCTTCTGCAACGCTGCATACAGCATTTTTCCGGCAAACCACAGCAACATCACGCCGCCGCCAATCCATAAAACCCAGCGCACGGCGGTGAACTGCAACACAATCGCCATGCCCGCCAGCGCCAGCAGCGCATAGATTAAGTCACCAATGCAGGTGCCAATCCCCAACCAAAAACCGTGAAAATAGCCGCGTTGCATCGCCAGCGTGATCATGGCGATATTGGCGAGACCGATATCAAGGCACAAAGACAAACTCAGCAGAAAACCATTTGAAAACTGCAGCATAGCAACGTCAGCATCCCTGGCATGTTAAGAGGGCTTCATTAAAGCATGCCGGTAAAACCCAGTAATAATAAGAATTACGCATTTGAGGTCTTTCGGCTGTCAGGTTTGGAGGTAATCGTGCTCTAACGGTGGATAAATCCCCGATAATGTGAACACGATCACGCCCGTTCGGCGCGAATCAAAGCAATCCCACTATATTCGTAAAGCGGCCTGCATCATCGACCGCAAGCACAATAAAAAATCCAACGCGACTAACGCTTTCTATAAAGAACATTCCGATTATGGTGGGTACCACAATGAAAAATCACAATAAATCCGTGTCTGGCGGTTTGGCTTCACGTCTAAGCGTGGCATTATCGCTAGCTGTTTTCACATTAGCGGGAAGTGCAATGGCAACTGCAGCGGAACATCACAACCAAACGGCCTTAGTGGGCACATGGACCAGCATCCCGGATGCGCCGTTAGTGCAAAAACCAGGTCATCCCAGCGAAGGCTTGTACCGTTTGAAGGTCAATAGCGACGGCACGCTGACGCCGCTCGATTTCATCAAAATGAAAAGCCCATCGTGGATTGTGAAATCGCACGATGGTCGTTTTGCCTACACCACCAATGAAGAAAACGCCGGTGCGGTCACTGCACTGGCGATCGATCACAGCGGCAAGGTGCGGGTGATTAACGCGGTGGATAGCCACGGCCAGCAGCCAACGCATGCCACCATCAGCCCGGACGGTAAATTCCTGTTTGTCGCCAACTATTCGGTTGCCAAAGGCGGCGCCAGCGTGGCGGTGTTCCCGATACATCATGACGGTTCGCTCGGCGAGCAGGCGCAGAATTTCCCATTTGCCAGCGGCAGCGGTGCGGTAAAAGATCGTCAGGATAGCGGCCACGCGCACTCCACCACCTTTACGCATGATGGCAAATACCTTTACGCCGCAGATCTCGGCGGCGACAAACTGCACGCTTATGCCTATCACGCGGGCAAAACTCAGCCGCTGGCAGCCGATACTTCGCGCGATGTCTCCTTCCCAGCCGGTTCTGGCCCGCGCCACATGGTGTTTTCCCCGGATGGCAAACACGCGTATGTCATTACCGAAATGGCCGGTGAAGTGGTGGTGTTTGCGGTGAAGGACAATCGTCTGGAGCAGCAGGCTAAGGTCAAACTGAACACGGAAAACAGCAGCGCCGAGTATCGCAGCGGCGGCGGCATTATCCTTAGCCCGAACGGCAAGTTTGTGATTGCGGCTAATCGCGGATCGGATAACAGCTTAGTGGTGTTTAAAATTGAGCAGGATGGTTCACTGGGAACGCCGGTGCGCTACAGAGCGGATGGCATTGAACCGCGTGCTTTCGCCTTTGATGCCAGCGGTAAATACCTGTATGTGGCGAACGTGTTCACCAATAACATTACGATGTTCCATTTCGATGCTGAAAGCGGTGTGTTAAAAGCCGCAGGCGAAGTGGCGAAGATTGCCACGCCTACGGATATTAAGTTTTTTAATTGAGTGGTTAATTGAGGTCGCCATAAATGGCGCCCCTACAAATCGGTGATAATCATTCGTAGGGGCGCCATTTATGGCGACCTGCACCTTATTAGTGCTCAATGCTATTTAGCAGTGCGCACATTCCCATAGCAGCGCAATTAATCTCCCCATTACGCCAATCTGCGGCCTGTTAATTATTTGGCCCACTTCTTGCTTTATACAAAATAACGCCCCAACGATGTGGCAACCCTCTTGTTAACGCAGACAGCGCCGTCTGCCGATCGCTTTTATTCTCTCCGGCCTCCCGGAAACAATCCAATTTGACCATTCCCTTTCAAGAGGTTGCTATGGCTATTAGTCGTCGTTCATTTATCCAGGGTTCAGCAGTTTCGGCATTAGGTTTGGCGGCGGGCGTTGCGCCTAAGTTTTCTTTCGCCGCCGACAGCAAAGACGCGATTAAAATCGCCAGTATTCTCGACTTATCCGGCGGGCTCGATATCTACGGCAAGCCGATGTCGAACGCGATTAATTTGGCGGCAGAAGAGATCAACGCAGCGGGCGGTTTATTAGGTCGCCCGTTGCAGGTGATTAATTACGATGCGCAATCCAACATGCAGCTTTATGCGCAATATGCGCAGCAGGCGGCGCTGAAAGATAAAGTGGCGGTGGTGCACGGCGGCATTACCTCGGCTTCGCGCGAGGTTATTCGTCCGATGCTGGATCGTTTTCGTTCGCTCTATTTCTACCCGGCGCAATATGAAGGCGGCGTGTGCGATCGCAACTATTTCTCTTCCGGTTCTACTCCGGCGCAAACCGTGGAAAAACTGGTGCCTTATGCGGTGAAGAAGTGGGGCAAAAAAGTCTACGTGCTGGCGGCGGATTATAACTACGGGCAGATCGTCTCGGCGTGGGTGAAAAAGTCGGTGCACGATAACGGCGGCGAAGTGATGGCGGTTGAATTCTTCCCGCTGGATGTCACCGATTTTGGTGCGGCCATCTCCAAAATCCAGAGCGCCAAACCCGACATGGTGTGGTCAGCGCTGGTCGGTGGCGCGCACATCTCCTTCTATCGCCAGTGGCATGCGGCCGGTATGAGCGGCAAGATCCCGATTGCCTCCACGGTGTTTGGTGGCGGCAACGAACACATCATTCTGTCACCGGAAGAGAGCAACGGCATTCTGGTGGCCGCCAACTATATGCAGGAAATCCCCTCGCCGGAAAACAAAGCGTTCGTCGAACGATTCCATGCGCGTTACGGCGCGAATACGCCGTACATCAGCGACCTCGCGATGGGCGCTTATCAGGGCATGTTGATCTGGGCGGAAGGGGTGCGCAAAGCGGGCGATATCGATCGCATGAAAGTGATTGAGGCGCTGGAGTCCGGCGTCACGCTGACCTCGCCGAGCGGCAAGCTGAGCGTTGATCCGGCCACGCATCACTGTTCGCTGGATGTGCATATCGCTGAAGTGGAAAACCATCAGATGAAAATTCTGGAAACCTTCACCGATCAAGCGCCAGTGGATACCGCGATGGTGTGCGATCTGAAGAAAAATCCGCGCGATACCAAACAGTATCAAATTGAGCTGTAACAGGAGCCGCTATGGATCTGTTCATTATCTACGCCATTGAAGTGCTCAATGCCATCGCCGTGCTGGTGATCATGAGCGTTGGGCTGGCGGTGGTGTTCGGCATGATGAAAATCGTCAATATGGCGCACGGCGAATTCATGATGCTGGGCGGTTACAGCGCCATTCTGGCCACCAATCAGTGGGGCGTGCCGATCTGGATCTCCATGTTGGTGATCGCGCCGCTCACCGTGGGCGTGTTTGGCGCGGTGATTGAGCGCGTGATTATCCGCCATCTGTATGGGCGGATGATCGATACCATGCTGGCGACTTGGGGGCTGAGTCTGGCGTTGATCGGTGCCGCCACCATGCTGTTCGGCAACACCACGCTGGGCATCAGTTCGCCGCTGCCCAGCGTAAGCATCGGCCATTTCAGCACCAGCGGTTATTCGCTGTTCATGATTGTGTTTGCCGTCGGCTTGCTCGGCGCGCTGTGGCTGCTGCTGCGCTTTACCACCTTAGGTCTGTGCGCGCGCGCCACCATGCAGAATGCGCGCATGGCGGCAGCGCTCGGCAGTAATCCGGGCAAGATCTACAGCCTGACGTTTGGCCTCGGCGCGGCGCTGTCGGGTTTGGGCGGCGCGCTGTTAGCGCCGATTACCGGCGTGATCCCAACCATTGGCGTCAGTTTTATCGCCAAAGCCTTTATCACGGTGATTGGCGGTGGCAGCGCCATCATCGCCGGTACGCTCTCCGCCTCCACGCTGTTCGGCACCATCTCGCAGTTGGTGACCTACTTCTCCACGCCGGTATTTGGTGCGGTTGCGCTGTTGCTGAGCGCCATTGTGCTGCTGCGCTTGCTGCCGCAGGGCATCACCGGACGCTTCTTCAGGAGATCGCTGTAATGAAACTGTTCTCGGAAAAGATCCAGATTGTCGTCACTTCTCTGGCGATGGTGCTGGTAGCGCTGTGGCTGTCAGGCGCGATCGAGCTCTACACCTTGCTGTCACTGACGGTGTTTCTGGTGATGGGCTTGTTGTCGCTCAGCCTGGCATTTATCTGGGGTTACGGCGGCATCCTGTGCTTCGGTCAGGCGGCGTTTTTTGGTTTAGGCGCTTATACCTATGCGATTTGCGCCATCAACTGGGGCGATTCGACCTGGGCAGTGGTGATGGCGGTGCTGCTGCCAACGCTGTTCTCGCTGCTGCTCGGCTACGTGATTTTTTATGGCGGCGTCAGCGATGTCTATCTCGGCGCGATCACGTTGGCAGTGAGTCTGGTGCTGTTTAACTGGGTTAACTCCACCTCCGGCAGCGAATATCACATCGGCGAAGCGCTGCTGGGCGGCTTTAACGGTATTCCCTCAGTTCCGACGCTCAACCTGCCGTTCCAGCCGGATGCCTTTTTATCGCCCGAGGCGATCTTTATGGTCACCGCCGGATGTCTGGCACTTTGCTACGCCTTGCTGAAGTTCGTGCTGCTAAGCCGCTTTGGCAAAACCGTGGTGGCGATTCGTGAGAACGAGCAGCGCGCCGGATTGCTCGGCTACAACGTGCCGGCGCATAAGCTGGCGACCTTTGCCATCGGCGCAGCCATTGCCGGACTGGCGGGCTGCTTGTATGTCAACTGGGGCGCGTTTGTCAGTCCCGGCGTGTTCAGCATCAGCCAGTCGGCGCAGATCATCATCTGGGTGATTGTCGGTGGACGTGGCACGCTACTTGGGCCGGTGATCAGCTGCGTGCTGTTGCAGTGGATGGTGACGCGGCTGGGCGCGCAGCAAACCGTGGATGTCAATTTAGTGCTCGGCGTAATCCTGGCGGTGTTTGTGTTGCTGATTCCGGGCGGCATTTTACCGACGTTGCAGCGTCTGTGGCGGCGCAAGCGTCCCGCCGCCGCGCCCGCCAGCCGCGCGCAGGTCAGAGAGGTGAAACCATGACGACCAACGTGTTACTGGAAACCCGCAAAATGGGCGTCAGTTTTGGCGGCGTACATGCGGTGAAAGAGGTGGATTTCACCTTACGTGAAGGTGAATTGCGCTGCCTGATTGGCCCCAACGGCGCAGGCAAAAGCACCTTCTTCAAGATGTTGAGCGGCCAGGTGACGCCGACGCGCGGCGAGTGTCGCTATCGCGAACAGGTGATCTCCGGCAAACGACCTTGGGAGATCGCGCGTTTGGGAATTGGCATCAAAACCCAGGTGCCGAGTGTGTTCGAGGGGTTAAGCGTGCGGGAAAACTTGTGGCAGGCGGCAGCCAATAAGCTGGCGAAAGCGGCGCTGCCAGCGGCGATTGAACAGGTGCTGGGGGATATCGGTCTGGTTGATCTGCAACACGCGGTGCTCTCGGAACTGGCACATGGTCAGCGGCAGTGGGTAGAACTGGGGATGATCCTGATCTCCAAACCGCAGCTGGTGCTGCTGGATGAACCGGCGGCGGGCATGACGCATCAGGAAGTGCGTAAAACCGCGCAACTGATCAAGGCGATTAATCAGCAGAGCACGGTGGTGGTGGTGGAACACGACATGGAGTTCATCAGCATGATTGCGCAGCAGGTGACGGTATTTAACCAGGGAGCGGTGCTGGCGGAAGGCAGTTTCCGCGAGGTGACGCAAAATCCGTTGGTGAAAGAGGCGTATCTCGGCAATCTGGAGATTAAACATGCTTGAAATAAAAGAGATGGTTTCGGGCTACAACAAGATTCCGGTGCTGAACTTATCCGAGCTGTTTGTCGGCGCGAAGTCGTTCACCGGCGTGCTGGGCCGCAACGGCATGGGCAAAACCACGCTGCTGCGCACCATTATGGGCGAACTGCCAGCCTGGCAAGGCCGCATTGCGCTGAACGGCATCGATATTACCGGTTATCAGGCGCATCAGCGTGCGGTGGCGGGCATCGGTTTTGTCCCGCAAGGACGACAGATTTTCCCGCAGCTGACGGTGGAGGAGAATCTGCGTATGGGCTGCGTGAAACACTTCTCCCGCGCCGGGCAGATTATCGAGCAGATGCTGGAATATTTTCCGCGCCTGAAGCGCCTGCTGGCGCAGCCGGGCGGTGCGCTATCGGGCGGTGAGCAGCAGTTGCTGGCATTGGCGCGTTGCCTGTGCGGCCAGCCGCAGCTGGTGCTGCTGGATGAGCCAACGGAAGGGATTCAACCGAATATCTGCGAGGAGATCATTGAGACGTTGCGGCGGCTGCGCCACGAGATGGATATTTCGATCATTCTGGTGGAGCAGGATATCGAGTTTCTCTATGCGCTGTCTGACCAGATTCATGTGATTGAAAAGGGGCAGATTGTGCAGCGGATCAATCCGAAAACCCAGTCGAGTGCCAGCGTGGCAGAGCAGTTTTTGGGGTTTCATGTTTGAGTTGTACTGCCATTGCCCTCTCTCGCAGGCGGGAGAGGGCACCGATGGAGCATGTGGCAGCGTCTCCCTCTCCCTGTGGGAGAGGGCCGGGGTGAGGGCATCAGCGCGCAGAGGACGTTGTCCGCCCTGACACAGCACCCGGCAGCATCAGCAAAGCACGGATTCAGCCGCTCGCTTACCGTGAGGCTTCCTCATTCGGGATGCGCATAGGGTGAACCATGACTGAACAAACATTACTGGCAACGCTTTCTGGTGTCCGGCTGCATATTTTCCATCCTGATTCACAGAGCGTGCGCGCGTTTTGCGCTTCGCTGACGCAGTTAGGTTGTCACGCGCAGCACAGCTGGCCGCCTGCTGCATCAATCCCTGTGGATACACAGCTGCTGCTGGTGGCGATTGATGTGCATCAGCAGCAGCCTTTATCCACTCTGTTCAACAGCGCGCGCGAAAAGGATATTCCCATTATCGCGCTGGCGGATAGCCATAACGCGCGGCTGTTTCCGCTACTGCTGCAATTCCAGCCGAACGCCATCGCCGAGCGTGAGCTCAATCCGTTTGCCATGATTGTGCAGATGATCGGCACGCTACAAACCGTGCGTCATCACCAGCGGTTGCGTGCGGTGCAGCAGGCGCGTAAAGCGCGTGGGGAAAGGTTGTCGCAGGCCAAAGGCGTGCTAATGCAAACCTTCGGGCTGGATGAATCGGGGGCGTATCGCTTGATGCGCAGCGAAGCGATGAACACGCGCAGCAGCATGGAATACACCGCCGAGCGCGTGATCACCACGCTACAAAAGTAACGGCGCGTCCGGCTGCCGTAACAGGCTGCTGGGCGTATAACCAAAGGCTTTGCGAAACGCCAGGCTGAAGTGCGACATATCGCTGAAACCGTGATCCAGCGCCACCTGAGTGATATTGCGCGCTTTGCCTTCGGCCAGAACGCGATGGCACGCCTGCAAACGCTCCTGCCAGAGGAAGTTCATCGGCGTGGTGCCGTGGGCGGCAAACACCCGGCTGATGGTGCGCGGCGAGACGTGATGCGCATTGGCGATCTGCGCCACCGACAGCTCCGGCTCCTGCAGATTGTGACGCAGAAAACTCACCACGCGCGAATACAGATCCGGTTTCAGCGCCTCTTCGCTGTGCTGCAAATTGACGCTCACCGAAATCATATTCAGCAGCGTGTTGGCAAACTGCTCCGCCAGAAACGGATTCTCGCGGTCGGGATTAAACACAAAGGCTTCCTGTAAAAGCAGCTTAAGCGATGCCATGCCGGGGCGCATAAGATCCAGCGTTTTGCCCGCCAGTTTGGCGGTGGCAGGCGCTTCCTTCTCCATGATGTGGCGCGGCAGATGCACGATATTGATCGCCACCTTCTCCATGGCAAAATCAAACGGCGTCGCGGCATCGTAGATCACCACGTCGCCCGCGCTGACGCGTGATTGATGGCCATTCTGCCGCAGCGTGCCGCTGCCAGCGCAAACATAACCCAGATAGAAATCGTGATTAGGATGGCGGCGGATGCACTCCGGCGTGCGTTGCCACATCAGCGCGGTATGCGATACGTGATTGGCAATATCCATGTGACCGAGCATCGAATAGGCAAAGCTGCCGGAAAAGGTGCCTGAGTGCATCTGGCGCGCTTCGGCTTTGATCAGACGCGAGCACACCGCATCACGCCAGGCATCGAAGCGATGACGGTTATCGAGATCGTCGGTGGTGAAAAGCTCTTTCATATCAGCATCCCCTAAACATGGCGAAAAGGGCGGAAGTCAGGGAGTTAAAGCAAGTTTCAGGCCATGAGCGGGTGAAATGACCGCCCCGTTGCGGTCGGGGCGGTAAAGGCGGCGGAATTACAACGCAGGATGCTGTTTGTGCCAGTCGGTGACCTGCTGGAAGGCCCACGCGCCCTGAATCATGGTGGTTTCGGCGAAATGTGCCGCCACCAGCTGGAAGCCAATCGGTGCACCGCTGGTGGTTTTGCCGCACGGCAAGGTGATGGTGGGATGTCCGCTGGCATCGAATGCACTGGTATAGCGCAGTACGCCGTTAAACAGTGCCTGATCGGTACCAAAACGGGTCATGGTGTCCCAGGTCAATCCGGCATACGCGGTGGCCGGTGCCAGAATCAGATCAACCTGGGTGAACAGTGCGGAGATATCGCCGCGCAGCGCCGCACGGCTGAGCAGCAAGCGCTGATACGCCAGCGCGGTGACGCTGTGGCCAAGATCCAACAGGCCAGCCAAGCCGGGACCGTATTGATCTTTCTGCGCTGGATAGGTCTCTTCATGCGCCAGCGCAGTTTCCACGGCGCAGAGTGCGCTCCACTCGGCGGCGGCTTTTTCGGTATCAGGCAAGGTGATATCCACCATGGTCGCGCCGAGCGAGCTCAAGGTGGCGATCGCCGATTGCAGCGCGGCGCAGGTTTCCTCGTCAACTTTCTCCAGCGCCCAGCTTTTATCTACGCCGATGCGCATCTTGCTAATGCCGCGCGTCATCAGCGCCAGATAATCCGGCACCGGCTCGCTGCTGGAGGTGGGATCTTTGTCATCGCGACCGGCAATCGCCTGCAACATGGCGGCGGCATCGGCGGCGTTACGCGCCATCGGACCAATATGATCCAGTGATGCCGCCAGTTCACAGGCACCGTGACGCGTGACGCGGCTCCACGTCGGTTTAATACCGGTCAGACCGTTGGCGTTGGAGGGAAAACGAATTGAACCGCCGGTATCGGTGCCAATCGAGCCGAAGCATAAACCTGCGGCGGTGGCGACGCCGGATCCGCTGGAGGAGACGCCGGTCCACAGCGCATTGCCCCACGGATTATTCGGGCGGGTGATATCGGGATGGTGATCGGCGAAGGCGCTTTCGGTTTGCGTCAGTTTGCCGAGAATCACCGCACCCGCCGCGCGGAAGCGCTCCACCACGGTGGAGTCTTCGGTTGGGTAACGATCTTTGTGGATGATCATGCCGTGGCTGGTGGGCGCGTCTTTGGTCCAGATCAGATCTTTCAGCGCAATCGGTACGCCGTGTAGTGGACCGCGCATTTTTCCCTGCGCAATTTCGGCATCGGCTTCAGCCGCCTGTTGCAGCGCACTGTCGCGCATCACGTAGAAGTAGCTGTGTAAGTCGCGATCGAGCGTATCGATGCGCGTCAGCAGGGTTTGTGTGACCTCCACCGAAGAGATTTCGCCCGACTGAATCAAGCGGCCAATTTCCAGCAAGCTTTTGTAATGCAGGTTATTCATCGTGACCTTACCTCGTGAGTGAGAGATGTGTTGATGAATAACGTAAGTCACCGCGTGAAGTGCGGCTGTGTTTAGGCGGACAGATGGTATGTCAGAACTGCCAATGAATTTCCCTTACCCCAGCCCTCTCCCGCAGGCGGGAGAGGGAGCAGACGGTGCACAATCGGTTCCCTCTCCCGTTTATGGGAGAGGGTTAGGGTGAGGGCAAAAACCATTAAAGCTGCTGAACATTTCGCCGATAACTCTCAGGAATAGTACACAACGAGGATTATTTTCATGCTAAATGGGATTGGCAGCAGCGTACTGAGAAATTTAATCGCATCGAATGCGGTGGTGACGCCAGCGGTAAACAACAAATCCGCACAAAACGCCCTGACGGCGGAAGCGTCCACCAAAGTCACCTTCAGTGAGGCGAGCGATGCCATCGCCGCTATCTATAAAATCGAACCCGCGCAGGTTAAGAGTTCCGTCGATGTCACCAGCAGCCTGCAAGCGCAGCTCAACGGTGCCGCACATGCCAGCGGCGTCGGCATGAACGGTCTCGGCAGCACCTTACTGAGTAATCTGGCCAGCCATCGCGGCGACGTGACCTTGAGCGTGCCAGCCACCGAAGCGGTGAGCGGCGCAAAGAGCAGCAGCCAAAGCGCGCTGGCACTGACCATCACCACCCAATCGGGCGTGCAGGTGAGTTTGCAGATGACGCGCCAACAGGGCGGCATGGTGGTGGAGTTGAAAACCAGCGGCGGCCAGCTGAGCAACGATGAAGCGGCGGCAATGGGGCAACTGTCAGCAGGCTTGCAAAAAGCGCTGGATGGCCTGGATGGCAGCACCACCAAGCTCGATATCAGCGATCTGATGAAATTCGACAGTTCCGTGTTGAAAAGCGTCGATTTGAAGACCGATCTGCGGAATGGCAATAACGTCACGCAGTCGCTGAACTTGCATGCCGACGATCAGGAGCGCTGGCTTGGTTTCCATAACGGCGATGTCAGCATCAAACTTGATACTGATATGTCGAAACTGACGCAGGTGGGCAGCGCGGGGCAGCAGGCGGCGGCACTGGATCAGTGGAGCAGCAAATTCGATCAGGCGGCTTCGCGCGGCCATGGCGATAGTGACATGCTGGCGCTGTTTAAGGACAGTTTCCGCGCGCTGAACACCACCGAAGGTAAAGCGGCGGAAAGCATCAACACGCAGCGTGTGAAGTCGATTGATGCCAATGCAGCGAAGAACGGTGCGATCAGCGGACTGGCAGATTTCTCGGCTACGTATCAGCAGACGCCGGTTTCCGGTAATCCGTATAAGCCGGAAGAGCAAGACACCTTCTCACTTAACGTGGCGCAAAAAACCGCTGCCCAGACGCATGGCGATACCCAGGATTTGACCCAGCAAACGCTGTTTAAACTCAAGGCCAGCTTCCACACCGCGCTGGATTCTGCCTCGGCGGTGAAATTGACCGAACAGAAGTCGTCACAAAATTATAAGTACCATTTGATTGATGACGAAGAGCGAAGCCAGACATCGGTGACGCAGAATAAGAAAGGCGATTTGACCGCGAATTATTCCCAGCAGCTGACGCAAAATGAGACGGTGCAAACCTATCAGCTGGCGAAGTTGATTGATAGCGTACAGATCCCGCACAGCGTGAAAAACGAATTCACCCGCAGTTTCGCCGCCGCGCAGTTTGATGCGCAAATATAAAATCGTAGGGTCGCCATTAATGGCGACCTTATAAAATCCCGCACAATTCCACAAGGTCGCCATAAATGGCGACCCTACGTTATATGCATTATTTAAATTTTGATTGCGTTATTTGATCTTAAGAATTACACGCCGCTTTTTTATATTCGTCAATTGCCCGCAGCACCGCCGCTAGCCTATTGTTGAGCTTAATTAAATCCATAGCTTAATAATGGCAACGCATTGCCGGATATAGCATAACCGCGCTATTTACTTGTTTTAACCCCGCTGATTATCATCGCTTTCAATCCGTTATTCATTCCACGGCCTGCTGACTTTTTCAGTGCAGGCTTACCCTTCGCTGTGCAGTAAAAGTGAAATCAGCTATGACGCAAAACAGTGACGAGATTATTAACCGCGCGGCGGTATTAAATAGCGATGAACAAGCCATCGCCGCCGCACGCCATTTGGCCGAGCAGGCGAAAGGCGGCGCAGTCGAGCGCGATCAGCAACGCATCTATCCTATCGCGCTGCTCAACCAGTTCACCGCGCTGGGCCTTGGCAGCATCAGTGTGCCATGCGAATTTGGCGGCGCAGGTTTGTCGTACCAAACCCTGGCCGAGGTGTTTCGTCTGATCTCCGCCAGCGATCCCTCGCTGGGGCAAATCCCGCAAAACCACTTTGGTCTGATTCAGTTCATCCTCGGCGAAGGTTCGGCGGCGCAGCAGCAGCAACTGTTGAGCGCGGTGGTGCAGGGCAAACGACTGGGCAACGGCGGGCCGGAGAAAAACACCAAACACACGCGCGATGTGCAGGCGCAGCTGGTGACAACGTCACAGGGCTTAACGCTTACCGGCGAGAAGTTCTACTCCACTGGCGCGTTGTTCGCCGACATTTTGGTCACCACCGCGATGCACGATCAGCAGCCGAAGATGGCCTTTATTCCGCTGCCAGCATCGGGCGTGGAGATTGTTGATGACTGGTCCGGTATTGGCCAGCGCACCACCGCCAGCGGCACGGTGAAACTGCAGCAGGTTGCGGTGGATCCGGCGTTATTAATCTCGCTGCCCGCAGCCGAAAAACCGACGCTGCGCGGTGCGGTTTCCCAACTGATTCAGGCGGCGATTGATGCAGGCATTGCGCAAGGCGCGCTGGATGAGGCGCTGGAGTTTGTGCGCAGCAGCTCGCGACCTTGGGTCGATGCCAATGTCAGCCGCAATGCCGACGATCCTTACATCCTCGCCGATGTTGGCCGCATCAGCACCGAACTGAGCGCCGCCAACGCACTCCTGACGCGGGCCGCCCGCGTGCTCGACAGCATCGATCAGCAGGCGCTGACCGCCGAAAACTGCGCGCGCGCCTCGATTGCGGTAGCGGAAGCCAAAGTACTCACCACCGAAGTGGCGCTGCGTGCCAGCGAGAAACTGCTGGAATGGGGCGGTAGTCGCGGCACTTTGCTGCGCCACGGACTCGATCGTCACTGGCGCAATGCGCGCACTCACACTTTGCACGATCCGGTGCGCTGGAAAACCCACGCCATCGGCAACTATTACCTCAATGATGCGCTGCCTGCGCGTCATGCGTGGATTTAAGGAGCAACCATGACGCAGGTATCGCCTAAACAGCGCGCATCGCGCATCACCCACGCCCAACAGGCCTTGCAGGTGGCGCAGGAACTGGCGGAACGTTTTCGTGCCGGTTCCGCCCAGCGCGACCGCGAACGTGAACTGCCGCACGCTGAATTGCAGCAGCTGTTTCAATCCGGGCTCGGTGCCATCACCGTGCCGCGTGACTTTGGCGGCATTGAGATTTCTACCGCCGAACTGGCCGGGATTTTCGTGATATTGAGCGCCGCCGACGGATCGATTGGTCAGGTGCCGCAGAACCATTTTTACGCGCTGGAAGTGCTGCGCATCAACGGTAGCCAGGCGCAGAAACAGCGGCTCTACGCCGAAGTGCTGGCAGGGGTGCATCACGGTAATGCGCTGGCGGAATTCAGTTCTCCTGCCGCGCATCAGCGTTCCACGGCGGTTTCGCAACAGGCCGAAGGATTGCGCCTCAACGGCAACAAGTTTTACTGCACCGGCGCGCTGTATGCCGACCGTATTCCGACGCTGGCGATTGCCGATGACGGCAAAGAGCAGCTGGTGTTTGTGCCGCGCCATCAGTCCGGCGTCAACGTGATTGATGACTGGAGCGGCTTTGGTCAGCGCACCACCGGCAGCGGCAGCGTGCAGTTCCGCGATGTGGCGATTGCGCCGGAAGATGTGGTGCCATTCCAGACCGCGTTCGAGCGTCCGAGCACCGTTGGGCCCTTTGCGCAGATTATGCATGCGGCTATCGATCAGGGCATTGCGCGGGCGGCGTTTGAAGACATGCTCGATTTCCTGCGTCTGCGCGCGCGTCCGTGGCCGGACAGCGGCGTGGATCGTGCCAGCGACGATCCGCTGACGCTCGATCGTACCGGTCTTCTGGCCGCACGTCTAAGTGCGGGCGATGCGCTGCTGGCGATTGCCGGTGATGCGGTTGACGTCGCGCAGCGCGATCCCAGTGCCGAAAACGTGGCGCTGGCGTCGGTGGAAGTGGCGAAGGCGCGCGCCTGGACCACAGAAGTGTCGCTGGAAGCCAGCAATCTGCTGTTTGAACTCGGCGGATCGCGTTCCAGCCTGCGCGAACACAACTTCGACCGCCACTGGCGCAATGCGCGTACCCATACCTTGCACGATCCGGTGCGCTGGAAATATCCGGCAATCGGCAACTACCTGCTGAATGGCGTGTTGCCGCCGCGTCGGGGGACGATATGAGTCAAAAACAGATTCTGCTTAACGCCTTCAATATGAACTGCGTTGGGCACATTCATCACGGCATGTGGACCCATCCGCAGGATCGTTCTGTTGATTTCAACTCGCTGGATTACTGGCTGGATCTGGCGCGCTTGCTGGAGCGCGGACTGTTTGATGGGCTGTTTATCGCCGACATTCTCGGCGTGTATGACGTCTATCAGCAAGGTATTGGCCTGACCGCTAAAGAGTCGATTCAGCTGCCGGTCAACGACCCGCTGATGCTGATTTCCGGCATGGCCAGCGTCACGCAGCATCTGGGCTTTGGTGTGACCGCCAACCTGAGTTATGAAGCGCCGTATCCGTTCGCGCGCCGCCTCTCCACGCTCGATCACCTGACCAAAGGGCGCATCGGCTGGAACATCGTCACCGGTTATCTCGATAGCGCCGCGCGTGCCATGGGGCAGCAACAGCTGCTGGCGCACGACCGCCGCTACGATCAGGCCGATGAGTTTCTCGATGTCACCTACAAGTTATGGGAAGGCAGTTGGCAGGATGATGCGCTGGTGCAGGATAAAGCCCATCGGCGCTACGCCGATGCCAGCAAAATCCATCAAATCAATCATCAGGGCGAGTTTTATCAGGTGCAGGGTTATCACCTGAGCAGCCCGTCACCGCAGCGCACGCCGCTGCTATTTCAGGCCGGTTCCTCGGCGCGCGGCGTGCAGTTCGCCGGACGTCACGCCGAGTGCAGCTTTGTCAATGCCGCGTCACCCGCCGCGATGCGCGAGCAATCGACGCGCCTGCGCCAGGCGGCGGTGGAGGCCGGACGCCATCCTGACGATCTGCGTATCTTTATGGGCGTCAGCGTGATTGTCGCGCCAACCGAACGCGAAGCGCAGGAGAAGCATAAAAGCTACCTCGAATACGCCAGCCCGGAAGCGGGTATCGCGCACTTCTCCAGCTCGATTGGCCTGGATCTGGCGGCGTTCGAACTTGATGAGCCGATTCAGACCGGCGACACGCGCGCCATTGAATCAGTGAGCAAAGCTTTCAGCGGCTGGACGCGCCGCCGTTTGCTGGAGCAGCACGCGATGGGCAGCCGCTATCCGCTGATCGTCGGCAATCCGAGCCAGGTCGCGGATGCATTGATTACGTGGATCGATGAAGGCGATATCGACGGCTTTAACCTGACGCGCATCCTCAATCCGCAGAGCTACCGCGATTTTATCGATCTGGTGGTGCCGGAATTACAGCAGCGCGGCCGCTTCAAGACCGCGTATCAGCCCGGTTCGCTTCGCCACAAAATTTTTCAACAGCAGGACCGCTTGCCCGATCGCCATCCGGCGGCGCGCTGGCGCGACGGCGTTAACCTTCGTTAATTTAACCTCAGGGATCTGATATGAACATTGCACGTCATTTTGCACTGGCTGCCAGCGTCGCACTGCTGGCGTTTAGCGCCGTCGC
Source organism: Pantoea trifolii (assembly GCF_024506435.1). Classification (NCBI taxonomy): domain Bacteria; kingdom Pseudomonadati; phylum Pseudomonadota; class Gammaproteobacteria; order Enterobacterales; family Erwiniaceae; genus Pantoea; species Pantoea trifolii. Next base: position 208,391 of record NZ_JANIET010000002.1, read on the forward strand.
CGCCGAAAACTACAGCGGCCCGCTGAAAGTCGGTACCACCGCCGCCTTTGCACCGCCGCTGGAAACCGCAGTTGCCGAGGCGAAGAAACAAGGCTTGAACGTCGAGCTGGTGGAGTTCACCGACTGGACCGCGCCGAACGTCAGCGTTGAAAACGGCGATATCGACGTGAACCTATTCCAGCACAAACCGTTCCTGGAGAACGCCAATCAGCAGGGCGGATTCCATCTGGTGCCGTTCGCGCCAGCGATCATCAATAACATCGGGCTCTATTCGAAGAAACATACCGCGATTGACCAAATTCCCGATGGCGGCACGGTGGCGATTGCCAACGATCCGATCAACGGTGCGCGCGGCCTGCTGCTGCTGCAAAAAGCCAAGCTGATTACCTTAAAACCGGGTGCGGGCCTCAAGTCTACCGTGGATGACATTGTCAGCAATCCGAAGCATCTGAAGATTATTGAAGTGGAAGCGGTGCAGCTGTCGCGTTCGCTGGATGAAGTCGATTTAGCGCAGGGTTATCCGCACTATCTGCGTCTGTCGAAAACCATCGATCCCAATAACGCGCTGCTGTTCGATGGACTGGAGCATCCGGAATACGTGATTCAGTTCGTGATCCGCGACGGTCATCAGAACGATCCGCGCCTGGCGAAGTTCGTTGATATCTACCAGCATTCGCCGGTGGTGCGCGCCAAACTTGATGACTTCTACGGCAAGCTGTATCAGCCGGGCTGGAGCCAGTAAATATGGTGAGCCTGACGCTACCTGGCGAGCGCGATGCGTTGCTGTCACCGACGGCTGAGACGGCAGGGAAAATCCACGTGCAGATTCGTGGCCTGAGTAAGCGCTATCCCGGCCAAACTCAGGACGCGCTGAAGGAGGTCGATTTGCAGGTTAAGCGCGGCGAGATTTTTGGCATCATTGGGCGCAGCGGTGCCGGTAAATCGACGCTGATTCGCTGCCTCAATCGGCTGGAAAATCCCACTCGCGGTCAGGTGGTGATTGACGGTATCGATCTCAGCACGCTGAGCGATCGTCAGTTGGTGGATTGGCGACGCGGTACCGGCATGATTTTTCAGCACTTCAATTTGCTGTCGGCAAAAACGGTGCGGGAAAACATCGAGCTGCCGATGAAAGTGGCTGGCGTGCCTGCGGCGGAGCGGCGGCGCAAAGTGGATGAACTGCTGGCGTTGGTGGGCCTTGAGCAGCGCCAGCACGCGTGGCCTGCGCAGCTATCCGGCGGGCAGAAGCAGCGCGTCGGCATTGCGCGCGCGCTGGTGCACGATCCTGAGCTGCTGCTGTGTGATGAAGCCACCTCGGCGCTCGATCCGGAAACCACGCGTTCGATTCTGGCGCTGCTGAAAAAGATTAATCAACAGCGGCACATCACTATCGTGCTGATCACCCATGAAATGGATGTGGTGCACGACCTCTGTCATCAGGTGGCGGTGATTGATCAGGGCGAAATCATTGAGCGCGGACCGGTGTGGCAGGTGTATAGCGATCCACAGCAAGAGACCACGCGCCAGCTGCTCAATCCGCAGTTCAGCGCGTTGCCGGACGCCATTCAACCGCTGCTGACGCCGATGCGTCAGCATGGCGATTCACGCTTGCTGGTGCGCTTGCGCTACACCGGACAAGGCGCGCAGCCGGATTTGGCGGCCCTGAGTGCGCGGGTGGGCGGGGAGCTGACGCTTATTTATAGCGCGGTGGAGTGGGTGGATAGCAAACCGACCGGGCAAATGTTGTTGCTGCTCGATGCACAGCATGACGCGGACGCCGCGCGGACGCGGTTAACCCTGATTGCGGACCAACTGGAGATTCCGGGCTATGTCACTGGCTATTGATCGTTTATGGATTGGGCTGCTGGATACGCTGCTGATGGTCGGCGTGTCGTCGCTGTTGGCGCTGGCGCTGGGTTTGCCGATGGCGGTGATTCTGGTGGTAACCGGACGCGGCGATCTGTTCCCGAGCCCGCTGCTGAATCGCGTGCTGGGTTGGGTGGTGAACCTGTTCCGCTCGATCCCGTTTTTGATTCTGATGGTGGCGCTGATTCCGTTCACCCGCTGGATCGTCGGCACCACCTATGGCGTGTGGGCGGCAGTGGTACCGCTGACATTGGCGGCAACGCCGTTCTTTGCGCGCATCGCCGAGGTAAGCCTGCGCGAAGTGGATAAAGGGCTGACCGAAGCGGCGCAGGCGATGGGGTTTCATCGCTGGCATATTATCTGGCATGTATTGCTGCCCGAAGCGCGGCCCGGCATTGTTAGCGGGTTTACCATTACGCTGGTGACGATGATTAATGCTTCGGCAATGGCGGGCGCGATTGGCGCGGGTGGGTTGGGGGATTTGGCCTATCGCTACGGTTATCAGCGTTTTGATATGCAGGTGATGCTGACGGTGATTGTGGTGCTGGTGGCGTTGGTGACGATGCTGCAGTTTTTTGGCGACAGGTTGTCGCGCAGGTTGAATCATCGTTAGGTGCGGTGTTTGGCCAGGTCGCCATAAATGGCGACCCTACGGCGCGTTTGGATTTTACCGGATCTGTAATCCTTCCAACGCTGCCAGCAGCGCATCCACTTTGGGAAGCAGCTGTTTGCGGCGCGGCCAAATCAGCGTTAAGGCTAAACCGTCCGGCTGTTGCTCGGGCAGAATAATCTCCAGCTCGCCGCGCGCCAGCGGTTCACGTACCAGCCACGATGGCATCTGCGCCACGCCCAATCCGGCACACAGCGCCTGCATCTGCGCATCCACATCACCCAACGCCATGCGGTGTGGCAGGTTGCGCCAGTGCGGATAGCCATCTTCCGTAGTGAACAGCCACGGCTTGGTGCTGCCATCGACGCGTTCATACATGATCGCCTGATGCTGCAACAATTCGGCTTCGCTGTTGGGTCGCCCCACGCGCGCCAGATAATCCGGTGCCGCGCAAAACACCATGCGTTCGCGGCCCATCTGACGACAGCCCAGCGAGGCGGGCAGATCCGGCGAGCCACCAATGCGCACCGCAACATCAATCCCTTCATCAAACAGATCAATAAAGCGATCCGAGAACGTCAGATTGAGCTCCACATCCGGATGCTGACGGCAAAACGGAATCAGCAGCGGCATCACGCCAAGGCGACCATAGGTGTTTGGCACCGCCAAGCGTAATCGCCCGGAAGGAATGGTGCGCTGCGCCGCCAGCACCGCTTCGGCTTCTGCCAGCTCCTCCATAATGCGTAAACAGGTTTGGTAATAGGCGTTACCGGCATCGGTGAGTTTCAGGCTGCGGGTGGTGCGCTCCAGCAGCCGTGAACCGAGACGGGTTTCCAGCCGCGTGACGCTTTTGCTCACTGCCGAACCGGTGAGATGCAAGCGCTCAGCAGCGGCGGCAAAGCTGCCGCTCTCGACGCTGGCAACAAAGGGAACGATATCTTTCAGGCGCTGATCGTGCATATATTCGTGAACTCAGGTTGTGAATGCCGTGAATTAATGCCAGGGATGGGAATTAAATTCTCTATTAAACTCATCATTACTGAAACTGAGGAGAATTGAAATGCAAAAGCAGGCATTGATTGTTGGCATCAGCGGCGTAATTGGACGTGCGCTGGCAGAAAAATTACAGCGCGAAGGTTGGCAGGTGAGCGGTTTATCACGCGGGCGTGGCGCGGTGCCGGAAGGTTGCCGCAGCCTGACCGCCGATCTGACAGATGCCGACGCAGTGCGTGCTGCGCTGGCTGAAGAGCAGCCGGATGCATTGTTCTTTAGTGTCTGGTCGCGCCAGGAAAATGAGAAAGAGAATATCCGCGTGAATGGTGCGATGGTGCGTAATGTGGTTGAAGCGCTGGGCGAGCGTCTGAATGGCTCGCATGTGGCGCTGGTGACCGGCCTGAAACATTATCTCGGCCCATTCGAAGCCTATGGCAAAGGCGCAGTGCCGGTTACGCCATTCCGCGAAGAGCAGGGACGTCAGCCGGTCGATAACTTCTATTACGCGCAGGAAGACGAAGTGTTTGCCGGTGCCGAGAAATATGGCTATCGCTGGAGCGTGCATCGTCCGCATTCGATCGTTGGATTTGCACTGGGTAACGCGATGAATATGGGCCAGACGCTGGCGGTGTATGCCACGCTGTGCCGCGAGCAAGGCTTGCCGTTTATTTTCCCAGGTTCGCCCGAGCAGTGGAATGGTGTGTCCGATGTCACCGATGCCGGTTTACTGGCGGAACAGTTGCTGTGGGCCGCGACTGCGGCAGAAGCGGCCAATCAGGATTTCAACGCGGTAAACGGCGATGTGTTCCGCTGGAACTGGCTGTGGCCTCGACTGGCGGCCTATTTTGGCGTGGAAGCGGCAGCGTATCCGGCGCAGATGATGCCGCTGGAAGGGCGCATGCAGGATGCCGCTGAAGCATGGCGCGAAGTGGCGGCGCGTTATCAGTTGCGTGAGGCTGATATCACTAAACTGGCATCATGGTGGCACACCGACGCAGATTTGGGCCGTCCGATGGAAGCGTTCACCGACATGAGCAAGAGCCGCAAAGCGGGCTTCACCGGTTATCGTTCAACGCTGGATTCATTTACCCAGCTGTTTGATCGCTTGAAAGCGGAGAAGGTGATTCCGCAGTAACGTTCTGCTGATTGAAAAGGGCGGCTTGCCGGGGCTGATGCACGCCAGTAAAGCGTAAAATGGTCGCCATGAATGGCGACCCTACAAAGGTTTGGCGCGTTTTTCGTAGGGTGCGCAATCATGCGCACCTATATACATAAAATCAGGCATTGAGCGCAAAACCTGCATTAAACGCGTTGAGGTGAAAAATATAATCACCTAAGTCACATCCTGCCTATGATTAGTTTTATATTCCTGTAAGTAATTAATGATTTTTTATTCATTAACATGCTCATTCAACTAATTTTATTCCTATCGTTACGATCCTCACTTTTGCAGTTTAAGTTGTACAATATAAATCACCTTGTACATATTAAATTCATAGCCTGCTATTTATTATGGTCGCTGAATAAATTATTTTTCCAATTAAATGTTCAGGAAAAATAATGCAGTCTATATTGATCCTACGCATTTCTTAAATTCGAGGCTGGTATGTTTCTTAACTACTTTGCGCTTGGGGTTTTAGTGTTTGTTTTTCTTGTCATCTTTTACGGGATAATTGTGCTGCACGATATCCCTTATCTCATTGCAAAATCCCGTAATCATCCGCACGCAGATGCAATACACGTCGCCGGCTGGGTAAGCCTGTTTACACTTCACGTCTTATGGCCGTTCTTATGGATTTGGGCCACGCTTTACCGGCCAGATCGGGGTTGGGGAATGGAAGGTAGGAACGCGTCACTGGAACAACGCATAACGGCGCTGGAACAAAAAGTGACGGTAAACCAGAATTCTCCAAAGGAGTGACATATGGACTTACTGATTATATTGACCTATGTCGCCCTGGCTTGGGCCGTTTTCAAAATATTCAGAATACCGGTAAATAAATGGACAGTCCCAACAGCAGCATTGGGCGGTATCGTGCTGGTCAGCGGCTTGATATTGTTAATGAATTATAATCATCCCTATACTTCGCTGGCACAAAAAGCCGTTATCGCCATCCCTGTGACACCGCAAGTGACCGGTATTGTCACCGAAGTCACTGACAAACAAAATATGCGGATTAAAAAGGGGGATATGCTTTTCCGCCTTGATCAAACCTTGTTTAAAGCGCGCGTCGACAGGTTGAATGCTGACCTCGTCACTGCCATCCATAATATTCAGGTATTACGTGGACAATTAGAGGAATCCCTGGCGAATACCTCAAATGTGAGTGCGGAAAGAGACCGGTTATATAAAAATTACCAACGTTATCTTTCCGGCAGTAAAGCCCGCGTAAATCCGTTTTCTGAACAGGATATTGATGACGCAAGGCAAAACTATCTCGCGCAGGATGCTTTGGTAAAAGGCTCGGTTGCTGAACAACGGCAGATAAAAAGCCAGTTGGATAGCATGGTCGGCGGCGAGCAATCGCAGATTGTTAGCCTGAGAGCCCAGTTAGCTGAGGCGCAATATAACCTTGATCAAACAATTATTCGTGCGCCGAGTGATGGATACGTAACGCAGGTATTAATTCGTCCCGGTTCTTTCGCCTCATCATTGCCACTGCGGCCAGTGATGATTTTTATACCCGAACAGAAGCGTCAGGTTATTGCGCAATTCCGACAAAATTCATTGTTGCGTTTAGCGCCCGGTGATGAAGCGGAAGTGGTATTTAATGCGCTACCGGGGCAAGTATTCAGCGCAAAACTGCTGAGAATTATTCCGGTGGTGTCGGGCGGTACATATCAGGCTCAGGGAACCTTGCAATCTTTGACGATTGATGCCGGTTCGGATGGCGTGCTGGCAGTGGTTGAATTGGATCCTGATGTGGCAGTCGATGCATTGCCGGATGGTATTTTTGCGCAGGTTGCTGTTTATTCCGATCACTTTTCGCATGTTTCAGTAATGCGTAAGGTTTTGTTACGCATGACCAGTTGGGTTCATTATCTCTATCTTGACCATTAATAAAAAAGATATTATTTAATGCTTGTTAGTCAAGCTTGCATTGGTCGCCATGAATGGCGACCCTACGTGATTTGGCGGAGGGCGTAGGTAAGATTATTTCATTTGAAAAGGACTGCCTCAGTATAAGTCATATTCATGCTGAGGCAGTTTTGAAATTACTTTTTCTTGTAGACGATTGCAGTACCATAAATTTTGTTATTGGTATTCGCGGACGTCACGATATAGATGTCGCCGCCTTTTTCATCTGCCAGTTTGGACAGCTCTTCTTTTGCACTGGCGGCATCCGTTTCGCCTGATGTGGAAATATTGCCGACCTCGACATACTGATCTTTTACTTTTTCAAACTCGACCTTGGTCATCAGTTGCGCGGCAAATGAGCTGAATGATAAAGCGCTTACAACTAAGCCTAAAATTAACTTTTTCATACTGTTCCTTGGGTTAGAGAAAAAGATGAGTTGCTATTATTGTATAGTTTAGAAGCGAAACATTTACAACCTGAAGCAAGTCATTACGTTTTTATAAGCTTATGAATCGAAAGTCACCCAACGTTTCCCCACCAGCACGGTTAACGCCACTATCGTTACTATTGCTGCCAGATGCATGACAAAATCCAGCGGATGCAGATGCACCGGATGGCAAAACGCCAGCAACGTCACTGCCATGCAGGAAACGCCCAAGCCCGCCATCGCCAAACTGCGCACTGGATGCAGTGCGCGAGTGCGGCGCAGGCTGGCGATCATCAGCGCCATCATCGGTGTGCTCACCACCAACAGAAAGGTAAAGCAGCGCGCGCTGTCGTTGTCATGTTCGATCGGCACCTCACCGGGAATCTGGCTGATGCTCATACCGAGCCACAACAAGCCAATCGGCAGCAGCGCTTTCCAGCTGATACTGCGGCGTCCGGCGATGCTCATGTTGAAGGCGCTACGAATCGCCAGCGTGCCGAGGATAAACGCCAGCACCAGTTGTAAGATTGCCTGCAACGCGCCGGGCTGCGCCCAGTCGGTGAAACTGCGCTGCACCAAAAAGCTGGCGGCGATGCCACAAGGTAACGCCAGCAGCAGCCAGGTGAAGACACGCCTGCCAGTGGATCGCAGCGGTTTAACGGGCTGCATCTCGCGCCCGAGTTTTTCAATTAACAGGTCATGATCGGTCATGATTGGCTCCAAAACGGCGCAGATTCGTCAGCGCGCGGTGCAACAGCGATTTCACCGCTGCAACACTCAGATTGTTATGCGCGGCGGCTTCCGTCAGGCTCATTTCGCGCAGATGCACATGTTCGACAATGTCGCGCTGACGCGAGGGCAGCTGGCGCAGGTAGCCAGCCAGCTCTTCCTGCGTCTCCTGCTGCGGAGCGTCGGGCGGGCTAGCCACTTCCGGCATCGCGTCGTCATTAATTTCCCACTGCTGATGACGGCCACGTCGCCGCAGCGCATCAATCGCGCGCGCCGAAATAATCGCCATCAGCCAGGGTAAAAAAGGGTAGGCAGGATCATAGGTGTGACGCACCCGATGCACCGTGAGTAGCACATCCTGAATCACATCTTCTACCAGTGCGTTATCGGTAATTTGTTTGCGTGTTTGCGCACGAATCACTGGCACCAGCGCTTTCAGCAGTCGGGTGTAGGCGAGCTGATCGCCCGCCTGCGCCTGTTCCATTAGCGCGGGCCAACTTTCGCGCGCGCTATCGCTTGTTTGCATAATCCGCCTTGTTGTTCTTACGCCTTCTTGCTCGCCTGGTTCAGCGCGTTCACCACAATATTCGGTGTCAGCACCTGCGGCAGCACTTTCGGCGGTCCGCCGTCGGCAGGGTAAACCAGATACATCGGTAATCCGCCCTGACCGAACTCGCTCATGGTGTCATCCACGTCCGGATTAAATTTAGTGGAATCTGCCACCATGTACAGCGTGCCGGTTTTGGCGATGGCCTCTTTCACCGCCTGGGTTGAAAGCGAGGTTTTCTCATTCACCTGACAGGTGATGCACCAGGACGCGGTGAAGTCGACAAAGATCGCTTTACCGTGGCCGCGCTGCGCTTCAACCGCTTGCGGCGTCCATTTGGCTTTGGTCACTTCCGCCGTCAGCTGATCGCCTGCCAGACCTGCGCCGGGTTTCATAAGTCCAGGAAGCGGGGCGATGACGGCGATGATCAGCACCGCCGTAACGGCATACAGCACCTTGTGACTTTTGCCGGCAAAGTGGCGATGTTGCGCCATGCCGTACAGCCAGCCGGCGAAGGCCACTATCACCGAGGCGGCCAGTAAGGTTGCCAGCGCCGCGCTTCCCGCTTGCTGCGCCAGCACCCAAACCAGCCAGGCGTAAGCACCAAACATCGGGAACGCTAGGCCGCGTTTTAACACGTCCATCCATGCGCCGGGACGTGGCAGGAATTTAGCCAGCGCCGGGAACAGTGATACCAGCGTGAACGGCGCGGCGAAGCCGATGGCCAGCGCAAAGAAGATCACTAAGGCGACGGCGGGCGGCTGCACCAATGCATAACCGATGGCGCTCGCCATAAAGGGTGCGGCGCACGGCGTGGCGACGATAATCGCCAGCGCACCGGTTAAGGCGGAACGCGTAAACGCACCGCGACCAACGTCAACCGATCCGACGCGTTGTACCGATAAGCCCACTTCAAACACACCGAGCAGATTGAGCGCGGCGGCGAGGATCACTAACGACAGCAAGGCGATCACCAGCGGTGATTGCAGCTGGAAACCCCAGCCAACCGCCGCGCCACCGGCGCGAGCCGCCAGCAGGATGCCCGCCAGCGCCATCATGGTCACCACAACGCCAAGTAAAAAGCCTATCCCTTCACGACGCGCACTGGCGGCGTTATCGGTATGGCGCAACAGGCCGAGCGCTTTCAGCGAGATCACCGGAAACACGCAGGGCATTAAGTTCAGAATGATGCCGCCGATGAAGGCGGCCAGCATGGCGGTTAACATCGCTGGCCTCTTTATTTAGTGAGTTTGCGGGTGAGAAGCGTCGTATTGCTTAACGGCGGCCATCGCTTTTTCAATGTGCGTGTCCGGGTTTCTGTCAGTGTAACTCAGCAGAATGTTGCCATCGGGCGCGATCACGTAAGAGGTACGATCGGACAGCGTTTTGCCTTTCATCTGCATGGTGGTTTGATACTGTGCCGCCACTTTCGCGCCTGGATCGGCGGCGACGGTGAATTTATCGCGGCACTCCAGTTTGGAGAAATCACTGACCTGATCGGTATTACCGGCAGTTACCCCCACCACCGTTGCGCCCATTTTGGCGAAGCTATCGGTGGCTTCAGCGAAATCGTGCGCTTCAATGGTGCAGCCTGCGCTGAACGCCGCCGGGAAGAAATAGAGCACCACCGGGCCTTTCTTTAAGGCGTTTTGCAGTGAAAAGGTCAACGGCTTACCAGCTAACGCGCCCTGCAGTTCGAAGTTCGGTGCTTTCGCGCCTACCGGCAGTGCGGCACCGGCGTTAAAGGCGGACAGACCCAATGCGGCGGTCATGGTCAGGGTACAAACGAGGGATTTGATGCGTTTCATTTTCTGCTCCTGCGATGAATGGGAGTTCCGATTTGGATGTCTCAGTAATTCAGTTCGCTGAAGCAGGGAGGAAAGTTTCGGTGAGGTGGAAAATTATTTTTGCAGGCGTGCCAACATGCGCAAGCTGTTTTCAAACAGGTGTTCAGCGATACGTTCAGGAAAACCCGGCGGCAATGTTTTGCTTACACGCTCAATCGCGGCTCCCATTTCAGCAATAAAGAAATCGATGATCGCGATCATACTATTCTGATCAAAATTAACCTGCTTTGCCGTGGCTAAAAAATGACGAGGGAAAATTTTATCAATTTGATTTTTTCTGCCTTTACTGGCTTTCAAGCTCATGGCCAGTTTCAGGTCGCGAATATTCAGGCCATTTCCGCCCATGGAGGTGAAGACAGAAATGATGTCGTAGAAAGGCGTGAGCCGATAACTTCCGCCGCGTTCGATAAAGACCGAGAAATTTTTGGCATGGCCGTCGGTTGCGCCAATCAACCACTGGAATACCTGAAATTTCATAAACGCATAGCGATCTTCTAACGCATTACTGGAGCCCATCAGGAACTGCATAATGTCGGCGATGCCAGATCCACCGTCAGATTCATATTTGAGTGCTGATGGTAAGCCGAATGCCTGACACATGTCTTCCTGAGGCAAACGTAGCAATTGTGTTTGCTGGTGATTCCAGCGCCGGTCAAAGCGTTGCACGGCCAAAGCCTTCATTTTGCCAGCGTGAATGATGCTGGCATCGGGCACAGCAAATCCCAACGCTCTTGCCAATGCCAAGCAAAGGTACTCATTCTCGACACTTTCACGCATATCCAAAGTGGCAAAGGGTTGTTTTATTTCACCGATGGGTAATTTAATGATGTGCGATGTTGGCGTTGCACCATGCGGAATGGCCCAGCCATCGTCCGTTGCCAGCAACGCGGTTTTCTCCTGAGCACCCGCAACGGAGATGCGGAAATCGTGTTCTTCACTGATCATGCCCAGCGGAATATCCGCCTGATAAGCCGACAGGACACGTTCCAGCTTATGTTCATCCAACCGTTCGAAGTTCAATCCTAAATCGGCGGGTGTGCTATCTGGTGGCAATAGCATGACGGCACCGACGCTATCTTTGCCGATTTCACGCAGCAGATCGAAAGGCTGGCGTGATTTCGCCTGATAGCGCGCAACAATGCGATCGCGTACTAATGGGCTGTCAGGCAGTAAATTATCAAAATAGTTGAGCACTGCGGCGGATGAGATCACCGGCAACTGTAATGGCAGTGAAATAGATAGCGGCCTGGCCAGACGATTGTTTAACCAGCTCGGATCATATTGGAAAGTATGCGCACCGTTAGTGTTGCGCGTGAGGATGCCTACGCGCTCGCAGTTCATCCAGGCGATTAATTCCTGCTTCACCAGTCATTCTCCTGACCTGTAATCGCAGAGGGGGCTTTTTCCTGCACGTCCATTTTTAGCTCAAGTGACTGCAAAATTTTGAACAAAGTTGCGAGAGTGGTGAGATCGGGATTGTTTTCAAAGTGAGATATGGTGGATTGCTTGAGGCCGACTTTTTTCGCCAATTCACTTTGCGTCCATTGGTTTTTTTGACGAATCAGTCTGACGTGATTTGCAAGTTGGCGCGGACTGTAAATCATCGCTTATTCTCATTTGGAGTCGATGTGAAAGCCAGGATTATCCTTTAATGCGGATATTTGTGACGTTATCCCTTAGGGGGGATAATGTCAAGTTTATCCTTTGTGGGGGATAAATGCTGCATGACTCAAGGTCGCCATGAATGGCGGCCCTACGGGGTGGGCTGAATGCCTTTGCAAAATAAACTCAACGTATGCTGCACAATGATTTCGCGGTGATAAGCGGGATCGTTGGCAAAGCGGGTGAAGGGCACCAGCACCAGGCTGAGAATCGAGGTCATCAGCAGTTGCGGCTCCAGATCGGGGTTGAGTAATCCTTGCTGTTGCCAGCCTTCAATCAGTTTTTTCACCTGATCGCGTTCGCCGTGACCAAAGCGTTTTTTAATGTGCTGCCCTAAACCGCCTTCACCTTGCATCACTTCCTGCATCCACAGCGGTGCGAACCAATTGTGCGTGGTAACAATATCCGCCACTTCACGGATGAAGGCACTGAAGGTGGTGACAGGGTCACGCGGATCCTCCATAAAGTGCGCCACCAGGCGCTGGCGTAAGGGCAAAAACCGCTCCTCAATCACGATATCCAGCAGCAATTCGCGCGACTGAAAATAGTAATTGAGCATCGCCGGACTGACGCCCGCTTTGCGCGCAATCGCGTTGAGCGAGGTTTCGCCGATGCCGTTTTCGGCATACAGCGCTAAGGTGATGTCGAGCAGTAGTTCGCGCTGCTGCACGTTGATGGCGCCACCGCGTGGTCGGCCAGGACGGCGAGGTTTGGCGGCGTTGGCTATTTCGTCAGCAGGGACTTTTCGTGCGGTCATCTTTACTCGCTCACTTGATTCGTGTCAGACTGCGATCAATATTAATTGGGTATTTAATTAATTTCAATTGGTGTCTGTTATGAAACCTCAAATACTCGCGCCGCAGTCGGGCAGCGGGCAGGAGAATCCTCCTTCCGTCCGCCTGCTGATGAGCGCTTTATTACTGGTGATGCTGCTGGCGGCGCTGGATCAGACCATCGTCTCTACCGCGTTGCCAACCATCGTCGGCGAACTGGGCGGGCTCGATCGCCTGTCGTGGATCGTCACCGCCTATATGCTGGCTTCCACCCTTGTCGTGCCGCTGTACGGCAAATTTGGCGATCTGTTTGGCCGTAAAACCGTGCTGCAAATCTCGGTGATTCTATTCCTGATCGGCTCGGCGCTGTGCGGTCTGGCGCAGAACATGGAGCAGCTGATTTTCACCCGCGCGCTGCAAGGCTTAGGCGGCGGCGGTTTGATGGTGGTGAGCATGGCGGCGGTCGCCGATGTGATTCCACCGCAAGATCGCGGTAAATATCAGGGCCTGTTCGGCGGCGTATTTGGTCTGGCGACTGTGATTGGTCCGCTGCTGGGCGGCTTTATCGTGCAGCATGCATCGTGGCGCTGGATTTTCTACATCAATCTGCCGCTCGGTTTGTTTGCGCTGGTGATCATCAATGCGGTGTTCAAGACCGATAACAAGCGTAAGCCGCATGAAATCGACTATCCGGGCGCGGTGTTTCTTAGCCTGGCGCTGGTGGGCATTACGCTGTTCACCAGCGAAGGCGGCACGTTACGTGAATGGTCCGATCCGCTGCTGTGGTGCATTCTGGCATTTGGTGTGATTGGCGTGATCGGCTTTATTTATGAGGAGCGTCGCGCCTGGGAACCAATTATTCCGCTGTCGCTGTTCCACAATCGCAGCTTCTCGCTCGCCAGTTTAATGGCGTTTATTGTCGGCATGTCGCTGTTTGGCAGCGTGACGTTTTTACCGCTTTATCTGCAGGTGGTCAAAGGCTCCACGCCCACTGAAGCCGGTTTGCAACTGCTGCCGCTAATGGGCGGATTGCTGATCACCTCCATCGTCAGCGGACGCATTATTAGCCGCACCGGTAAATATCGGCTGTTCCCGATTTTTGGCACCTTACTGGCGACCCTCGGTATGGCGCTGCTCACCACGCTGACCATCGATGCGCCGCTGTGGCATATCTACCTGTTTGCCTGCGTGCTAGGGATGGGAATGGGCATGGTGATGCAGGTGCTGGTGCTGGCGGTGCAGAACACTGTAACGCCCGATCGCATCGGTGTCGCGACGTCGTCGGTTACACTGTTCCGCTCGGTGGGTGGTTCGATTGGCGTGGCGCTGTTTGGCGCGGTGTTCAGTCAGGTGCTGAAATCGGGTTTAACCACGCTGGTGGAGCAGGGCAAAGAGCTGCCGCGCGCGCTCGATCCGCAAGCGGTGCATCGTTTGCCGCATGATGTACAACAAGCCTATTTGCAGGTGTTTGGCGATGCGGTGCACTCAGCCTTTCAAATGGCGACGGGCGTGATGCTGCTGGCCTTTGTGCTGTCGCTGTTCCTGCCAGAATCACCGCTGCGCAAGAAAGACGCAGCGGCTTAACGCTGTTACACCGCCGCGCGCTGCTGCAAGGTTTTTACCGCTTGCGCAGCGTCGCGGCCCAGTTCCGCCAAATCCACTCCGGCTATCACATCCTCCTGCATCAGCACTTTTCCTGCGCAGACGAGCGCTTTTAAACTGGCGCGTCCGCCGCTGGCCACCGGGCCAATGGCGGGATCGTGCAGGCCAAAATAGCGCGGATCGTCAAGGCGATAGACGGCAAGATCGGCGGCCATGCCGGGTGCAAGGCGGCCGGTGTTCAAGCCTAAGACCTGCGCGCCGCCGGATGTGCCCCAGCGCACCACATCTTCGATGCTGGCGGCATCTCCACCGCCTTCAAAGGTGCCACCGGCATAGCGCGGCTGCGCCAGCATGCCTTTGCGTGCGCGCTGAAGCTGCCAGGCGGCGTGGGTTTCGCTTTGCATATCCGCCGCCTCATTCGAGGCCGCGCCATCAACGCCAATCGAGATCTTCACGCCCGCGTGCTCCATCGCCACCAAATCAGCAATGCCGCTGCCGAGACGCGCGTTACTTTGCGGGCAGTGCGCGATACCGCTGCCCGCCGCGCCCAGCATGGCGATCTCTTCCGGCAGCAGTTTCACCAGATGCGCAAACCATACGTCGTCGCCGATCCAGTCGTGTTCGGCGCAAAACTGCAGCGGCGTCATACCAAACTTCGCGCGTGCGGCGTCAAGGTAATCAACGGTTTCCGACAGGTGGCTGTGCAGACGAATGCCGAGTTGACGTGCCAGGCGCGCGCTTTCGCGCAATTCCTGCGGCGTGGTGGAGTGCAGCGTGGTGGTCGGCGCCATCACGATGCGGCGCATCGCGCTTTCCTGCGGTTGGTGATAGCGCGCCACCAGTCGCTCGACATCTGCCATCATGCTGTCAAAGCTCTCCGGGCGCAGCGCGGTGGGCAAGTCGCTCTCTAAGCCGCGACTTTGCGTCGCACCGCCGCGACACAGTACGAAGCGCACGCCCAGCTTGTCAGCTTCATCGAACAGGATTTCTGCGCCATCAAACGGCATATCAGGCCAGTAGAGATAGTGATGGTCGGCGATGGTGGTGCAGCCGGAACGCACCAGCTCGACCAGGCCGACACGCGCGGCGATGCGAAACGTCTGTTCGTCGAAAGCGCCGCGAAAGCGGTACGGCGTCGCGGCCAGCCAGCTACCCAAGCTCAGGTTCAGACCTTGCGGCTCGCCTTTGAGCAGCGATTGAAACAGATGATGATGCGTATTAACCCAGCCGGGATAGACCACGCAATCGCGGGCGTCGATCACGGTTTCATCAGCGGCAGAGGTATCGAGCTCGCCCATCTCCGCAATCAGGCCATCGCGGATGCGGATATCGCGCGCACTGCTGCGCGGTTGCTGTTTGTCGCCGGTCAGGATCGCGGCGCAGTGTTTGATTAACAGTTGGCTCATGAGCAATTCACTCCGCTTTGGCCGCGACAAACTGCGTGCTAAACGCGCTCTGCCAGTCGGTGGACGCTTTGAGCAGACCGGCGTTGACCATAAAGTCACGCGTTGCCTGCCAGCGCTTATCCGTCATCACGCCCAGACCTTGTTTCGCTGAATCACCGCCGTCAATCAGGTGCAGCGCTTTCATTTGCGACACGCCGAAGGCGAGAATTGCGTCGGTCATTTGCGGGTTCTCTTTTTTGATCAGTGCATTACCGGCAGCCGGATTGGCGAGGTAGGATTGCCAGCCTTCCATCGATGCCGCAACAAAACGCTTCATGACGTCCGGCTCTTTTTGCAGTAAATCGTCACGCGTCACCAGAATGCCGCCGTATGCCGGATAGCCATAATCGGCAAACAGATAGAATTTACTGTCCGGCTGCACCTGTTTGATTTGCTGCACTTCGGAGGTGGCGTAAGCTTGCTGCGCGGTATTTTTGTCGGCGAGGAAGGGTTGCATGTTGAAGGTGTAAGGGCGCGCCTGACCATCCTGCAGCTGATATTTGCCTTTCAACCACGGCCACCAGCTGGCTTGTCCGCTGGCCGATACCAGCACGGTTTTCCCTTTCAGCTGATCCAGCGACTTCACATCACCGTGGGTGACAATGCCTTGCGGATCAAACTGAAACGGCGCGGCGATGGCTTTCAGTGGGAAGTTGCGCTCAACGCCCTGCAGCACTTGCAGGTCATAGCTGACGATGACATCAGCACGATTCGCCAGCAGCAGCGTCATGTTATTCAGCTGCGGCCCGCCGGAGCGCACCTCAACATCCAGCCCGTATTTTTTATAGATGCCGGTGGCGAGCGCCTGGTAATAGCCGCCTTGTTCAGCCTGTGCGACCCAGGTGGTTTGTAATACCAGTTTGTCGGCGGCGTGCGACAGGGCAGAGGTGCTCAGCAGAGCAGCGAATAACGAGAAACGGAAACGCGACATTGTCATAAAACCCCCAATAAACGTTGAGTTTGTTGTCGTCATCAGGGGCGTTGCGGCGCATGGCGTGCTCACGATGCATAATTCGCATCGTCCCCTGACGAGGTACAGCTAATGCTGTAGAGCAATGTCCTGCGTGAATCTGCTGTCACGCTGACCGCTTATACTCAATAAGGATTTAGCAATGCGCATGCCATGTATGTAACACAATGAAATTATTAGCTTTAATCTGAAATGTGATGAGATTTTGTATCATCCACTGATCGTTGATGATGCAAGGCGCCCAATTTTGCACCGCCGTTGTGCAGGCATGATGCGCAAGATGGCTTAACTTGTTGATTTTAGGTAGCACCGTGAGATGGCACAGGCTTTGCTTGACTTAAAATGAGTAGAAGCTGTCAACCGTGGTTTCACCCGGTGGGTCATTGCTCGATCGCCTGCACGTAAAGCAGGCGCGGGGATGACTGCCACACAGCGGGTGGGTCATCCGTTATCGCTCAATAACGAGGTGCACCAATGGAAAAGACCACTTATGACATGCATGAACTGGCAAAAGAATCGCGGATGGGCGCGCGCGGCGTGGAAGCAGCGCGTGATGTGCGCATCATCGATCTCTCCGATTTCGACCAACGTAAAGCCGAAATAGCCGATCAGCTGTGGCAAGCCGCCACTGAAATTGGCTTCTTCCAGGTTTCCGGCCACGGTATTCCCCTCGACGACATCAATGCGGCGTTTGCCAACGCCGAGCGCTTTTTCGCGCTGCCACAAAGTGACAAAGGGCGTCATCCACTCAGTCGCAATGCTGGCTGGGAATACCGCGCGCAGATTCGACCCTCGACCGGCAAACCCGATCAAAAAGAGTCGTATCAGGTGACGCGTCCGCGCATGGAAGGCTTGTGGCCGGATGATGCCACTTTGCCCGGCTTCCAACATGATGTATTGAAGTTTGAGCGTCAGTGTTGGGAAGTGGGCATGCGTTTGCTCTCCTGTTTTGCCCTGAAGCTGGGATTTCCCGATGATTTCTTTGCCAAAGCGCATGAGCCCTCGCGCGAAACCTATCAAAGCACTCTGCGGATGCTGCACTACTTTGCTATTAGCGGTGAGCCAGATGGCCCGTGGCGTGCGGGTGCGCATACCGATTTCGATTGCCTGACCTTGCTGTTCCAGCGTGATGGGCAGGGCGGTTTGCAGGTGTGTCCGGGCAAAGAGATGGAGGAGCAAATCTGGACGCCGATCGCGCCGCTGGAAGGCTTAATTAACTGTAATATCGGCGATATGTTGATGCGCTGGAGTGATGACAAGTTGCCGTCGAATTTCCATCGCGTCAGCAATCCGCTGCCGGGTGAATCGGTGCCGGCACGCTACAGCCTGGCGTTTTTCTGCCAGGCGAACGAAGACGTGATTATTGAAGGACCAGAGAAAAAATATCCGCCTATTTCCGCGAAGGATTATCTGGCACAGCGTATTAGCGCTAATTTCTCCGGCAAGTATTAAACGTACAGCTGTAAGTCGAAATTGATGTCATTCTGTGCAGGAGCGCAAATATTCTCCTGCACAGAAAAAGCGCAGCGCGGGAAATAGATTTTTAACTCAAATACAAGATGTTACCGTTGCGTAAACTTAGGTAAAAACAACCGGCAAATAAAAGATTTCACCGCGCGCCTATTTATTTCTGCAACTTTTTTACGGTATAAATCTCTAACCACTGTCTCCCTCAGCGAAAACACCAACACATGATCAATTCTGCCGCCAGCAAAGTTATCGCCTGCCTGTTTCTTTTTACTCTGGCCGGCTGTTCTTCTAAGTCTTCGCATGCGCCTGCAGAGGACAACGTGGATACCTCGGCTGACGGTGGCAAGCAGCCCGATTTAATTCCGGTGATTGCTGCGCTGCACGATCAGATGCATTCGTGGGAAGGGACCAAATATCAGTGGGGCGGTACGCAATTAACCGGCGTCGATTGCTCGGGATTTGTCTGGCGCACGCTGAAAGATCGCTTCAATATTCCGATGGACCGCGTCACCACCAAAGAGTTAATCGCCATGGGCAAACCGGTGGATCAGGCGCATCTGCAACCCGGTGATTTAGTGTTCTTCCGCATTAAGCGCGAGCTGCACGTCGGCTTTTATGACACCGATCATCAATTCCTACACGCGTCGGTGAGTCAGGGCGTGATGCGCTCTTCGCTCAATAATCCGTACTGGAAATCGGTTTATTTAGAGGCACGACGTTTGCCGAAAGAACAGAATTCGCAGATCAGTTTCAATTATAAAAACAAGGTTTGATGAGTGCGCATTAATGCGCGAATGTTCGAAAGGATCGCCATGAATGGCGACCCTACGGTTAATTAAAACTGATACGAAACGCTCATCGAAACACTGCGCGGCGCGCCATAAACATAGCTGTTCATGTAGCTGTAATATTCGCGATCAAACAGGTTATCGATGTTCGCCTGCACCGCCACCTGCTTTGTCACCTGATAACGCGCAAACAGCGATGCCAGTGGTATGCTGCCCTGATAAACGCGCACGGTATCGCCGCTGGCATTGGTGGCATCTTCAAACACGCGGTTCTGCCAGTTGATGCCGCCGCCAACCGTCAGATCCGGCAACATTGGTAGCTGATAACGGGTGAACAGTTTGAAGGAAGTTTGCGGCTGATAGCTGTTGAAGCGTCCATCTTTATCCCGCGCCACGTAGCGTGTGGCACCGAACGTCAGCTGCAGATTATCCGTTAGCGCACCGTTCAGCTCAAACTCCGCACCTTTGCTGACTGCACCTTTAGCGGGCGCATAAGCCTGCTCGTTACCGCTCAAGTAGACGCCAGCAATCGCCTGACCCACGTTATCCTGCTCAATGCGGAATACCGCAACCGTCGCGGTTAATCGACCATCATACCAGGCGGACTTCAGGCCGGTTTCATAGCTTTTGCCGGTAATCGGCGACAGGTATTTGCCGCTGGTATCGCGGTAGGTTTGCGGCAGGAAGATCGAGGTATAGCTGCCGTATGCTGACCATGTATCGTTGATGTCGTACACCAAACCGGCGTAAGGCGTGGTGTTATTTTTCGTCATGTCGCCGCTGCTGCCGTTGGTGCTCCACTGCGTGTAGCGCGCACCAATAATCAGCGACAGCGGATCGGCCAGCGAGAAGCGCGCGGCGGTGTAAGCGGATTTCTGGCGGATGGTATCGTCAGCATTCTGATACCAACCTTGCCACTGCGGCTCGGCGATGTTGCCGTTCCAGCTGTTGTTGAAAATGCCCATATCGGCTGAGGCGATATCGTAGTTTTCCAGATCGGTAACGCCATCCTGGCTGTAAGTCGCATTGTGCTGGCGGCTGTAGCTCACGCCCGCCATCAACTGATGCTGACGCCCTAACAGCTCAAACGGGCCGCTGGCGTAGCCATCGAACGAATCCATCTGGCGTTTACCGCGATCCATGCTGCCGTAGCCGGTGGTGCCTTCGCCGCTGTCCTGATCAGGGCTGCCCGTGACATACAGCAACTTATCGTTGAAGGTATTCTCCGCGTGCGTGCCGTTGACGTGGATGTTCCAGCCGTTATCGAAGTTATGATCGATGTCGGCGAACACTTTGCGCGAATTGGTGTTGTAGCGTGCCCAGTTGGCGGCGGAGTTGAGGCTGCGATCGTAATGCGTGGTGGCGTTGTTGCTGTAGAACATCGGCAAACCGCCCCACGTTGGATTGCCGGTGTTGGCATCTTCGTAGTCGTAGCCCAGCGACAGCGTGGTGTGCTCGGTGATATCGGCATCGATCACGCCGTAAAGGAACTTTTTGGTTTTGTGGTAACGATCGAGCCAGCTGTCTTCATCGCTGTACCCGGTCACTACGCGGCCGCGCAGGCTGCCATCCTGATTCAACGGCGCAGAGAGATCGGCAACATAACGCTGTTTGTTCCAGCTGCCGTAGCTGGCGCTGACCGAGCCGGTGAAGGTTTTGCTGTCGGCGTGTTTGCGTACCATATTGATCGACGCTGACGGGCTGCCCGCGCCAGTCATCAATCCGGTGGCACCGCGTACGATCTCAATACGATCGTAAATGGCGGTATCCGAGGCGGCATCGCCGTAGTTCCAGCTGTCATTAACCGACGTGGGGATACCATCAAAGGAGAAGTTGGTGACTTTAAAGCCGCGCGAATAGTATTCCGAGCGCTCACTGTCCATCAGGTTGGTGGAGATGCCGGTGGCGTTGGTCAGCACATCGTTCACCGATTGCAGGTTCTGATCCTGCATGCGCTGCTGCGTCACCACACTCATCGACTGCGGCACATCGCGTGGCGTTAGCAACAATTTGGTGCCCGCCCGCGTGGTTTTCACCGCGTAATCCTGCTTTTCGTTATTATCGCTGTCGCCGGTTGCGGATGCATCGACCACCAAATCCTGCTGCGTGTCGCTGGCCGCCTGCGCCATGTTTGGCGTAAGCAGCGCATGAATCGTCACCGCCAGCAGTGAGACGTTAAAGGTTTTCCTGATGCCAGACATAAAATTTCCTGTAAAAATCGTGTTATAGGAAGCTGTTTTGCTTCGTTTTTTATCGTTTACGGTGTGACTTATCCGCCGAAAAGGGCAGAAGAGCAGGCACGCAAACTGCCACTGCGCATTTATTGAGAAAGCCAATGATAATCATTTGCTTTAAAGAATCTGCGGAAGGTTTCAACTGCAATTGTAATAATGTGTAAGCGGGCTATTAATCAATGGTTTACAGGTGAAAATAACCTGTTAATTGCTAATGTTTTCGTGTTTTTAAAGCGATATCTGGACGTTTTAGGCAAAGAAAGGTGTGCGGCTAGCAAGACAGAATTCACGGCAAAGTAAAGAAGATCGTCGAGAAAGTTGCTAACTTTATGCTAATGCGTATGATTCTCATTCTTCTTGTATTTTCCGTACGCGCACGCGCGCAACGGAGCCGTTCATCCATTAATGGAGTTGAGCATGAAATCGTTATTTAGCCCGCGCAAAGCCGCCTTAGCTGCAGCGATCGTCGCTGCTTTCAGCCTGACCGCTTGCCAGGCTCCGGCTAAAAAAGCCGAAGCGCCAGCCGCTGCTGCCAAGCCAGTTGATACTTCTCTGACCCAGCGCACCCTGGGCGATGGCCTGTATGAAATGGCGTACTCGCCTGCGGCGAAAGCGTTATACGTTGCCAGCGCGCAGAGCTTTAAAGACGTGAACGGCGGTGTGATTTATCGTCTCGACCCAACCACGCTGGAAACTAAAGGCGTGACGCATACCGATCTGAAAAACTTTGGTACGGCGATCGATGAAGCGGGTAGCGTGTTCTACACCACCAACTCGCTGGATGGCGCCATCTCGAAAGTGGATGCGCAAAGCGGCAAAGTGCTGGAACGTTTAGTCTTCCCAGGTAAGAAAGATAAAGAAGGTTATCCGGCGGGCGCGCGTGAAGTGCTGTGGCACGGCAACGAGTTGTATGTCGGTCGCGTGGCCGATCCGGGGTACATCTCGGTGGTTGACGTGAAAACCTTCAAGCTGAAAGCCACCATCAAGAATGCAGGAAAATGGGTAACCGGCATCATCTATTCTCCGCTGACTGAGCGCATTTATGCGACTAACGGCGCGGGCGAGATTCTGGTCATCAATCCACGCACGCACATAATTGAGAAGCGCTGGACGGCGGGCGACGGTAAAGAGTACTTGTTCCTGAATATGGCGGAAGATCCGGCAACCGGTCGCCTGTTCGTTACCGACGATTCGAAAGGCAAAGCCACGCTGGTGTTTGATGAGCGTACCGGCAAAGTGATCAAACGTATTGAAGGCGATGCGCTGGCTATCAAATTCAATGCTAAGCGTAATGAGATCTACATCAGCCAGCGCGAATCGAAGAAAGTGCTGCAACTGGATGCCACTACGTACGCGGTGAAAAACAGCTGGTCGTTTGATAACAATCCAAACAGCCTGCTGATTGGCCCAGACAACAACACGTTGTATGTAACGTTGAAAGCAGAGTTCAACAAAGACTCCTCAACCAAAGGCCAGGATCAGATTGCGCGCATCGCACTGAAATAATCCCCTCAAGCGGTAACGATAATTCCTGCCCTCGTAAGAGGGCATTTTTGTTTCCAATGACTTATAACTGTGCAGGTTAAGCTGTTTTCCCCTGTTAATGACGAATAAGGCGCTGGCTATGTTTAAAGGATTGAGTGCGTTTCCCCTGACTCCGCTGAATGCTTCTGGAATTGATGAGAAAGCTTTTCTTCATATCCTTGCGCGACTCACGGCAGCAAAAGTCGATTCACTTGGCGTGCTGGGTTCCACTGGCAGCTACGCCTATTTCACGCGCGAACAGCGCAAGCGCATTGCGACGCTGGCGGTGCAGCATGCGGACGCTATTCCGGTGATGGTCAGCATTGGCGCGGTGAGCACCGATGAAGTGCTGCGACTTGCCGAGGATGCGCAACAAGCCGGCGCCAGCGCGTTGCTGCTGCCCGCCGTTTCCTATCAGAAACTCACTGATGACGAGGTGTTTGGCCTGTATCAGGATGTCACGCGCCACGTTTCGCTGCCGGTGTGCATTTATGACAATCCCGGCACCAGCCACTTTGTCTTCTCCGATGCGCTGCATGCGCGTATCGCCACGCTGCCGCACATCGCTTCCATCAAAATTCCCGGCGTGCCAGCCGAAATTGCGGCGGCGACGCAACGGGTAAACGCTTTGCGCGATCAATTACCGCAAGACGTCACGATTGGTGTTAGCGGCGATGCCTTTGCCGCAGCAGGCCTAATCGCTGGTTGTGAAGTGTGGTATTCAGTGTGCGGCGGACTGTTCCCGCACACCGCTAAAGCAATGACGGATGCGGCGATGGCGGGAGATTTTGCGGCGGTAGCCGAACAGGGACAGCGGCTCGCACCGCTTTGGGCGCTGTTTACGCAACACGGCGGCAGTATCCGCGTCATCGCTGCAGCGGCCAGTGCGCTGGGCCTCGCTGAGTATGATTGCCTGCCGCGCCCACTGCGTTCGCTGTCGGCGGCGGATGTGGTGGAGGTGAAGAGGGTGATTACAGATCTCGAGTTGGCGTAGTGATAATGAGTTGATTAACTGCGATCGCACTAATAGTTAATCTGATAATAGTTTCAATGGTTATTATTATTTCCATAGAAGGCGCACAGCCTTCACATCAAACAACTAAAGGAATACGACCATGAAAACTATCAAAACTCTGACTATCGCCGCTGCTGCCGCTCTTTCACTGATGTCTGCTGCTAGCTTCGCTCAAACCGTTTCAGCTACTTCTCTGACGCTGGATGGTGCTGAAGCCAAAATCGCTGCACAGGCTAAACAGAATGGTGAGCAATATAAAATTCTGGAAGCAAGCAACGGTAACGTCGTACATATGACCGCAGAACTTTACAAATAACGGATGGTTGCATACGGATGTGCCAGAACAGGTCGCCTACGGGCGGCCTTTTTTGTCGATAAAGCATCGGGAACTGTATAGTTACGTAAGTTATCGTGATCGCACTAATGGTTAATATTGAAACGATAACATCAGTTATTATTATTCTCATCGAAGGCACACAGTCTTCTAATTAAACCACTAAGGATTATGACCATGAAAACTATCAAAACATTGTCTATCGCCGCTGTTGCTGCTCTTTCAATGATGTCTGCAGCTAGCTTTGCGCAGAGCGTCTCTGTTGAGTCTTCTACTCTTGATGGCGCAGAAGCAAAAATCGCTGCACAGGCACAAGAGCAGGGTGCACAGTACAAAATTACTGAAGCCAACACGAATAACCGCGTACACATGACTGCGGAACTGTACAAATAAGTTAATCGCACAAGACGTTGTATTAAGGCCGCCTCCGGGCGGCTTTGTTGTATCTGCATGTCCGTAAATGGCCTGCGCATGTCCCGCCGTCCGCTCGCGCTCTGTGTATCATCAACGCAGTTCTCCTCCACACGGATATCGCATGAAAACCTACGTCAGCAAAAACTTCTCACCTGCTAAAGCCTGGGATGCGCTAGACATCGCCAACTTTGGCGGCACTAGCGTGCGTCTGCACTGGACCAATCAACCTTACAAATGGCACATCAATGATGGCGAAGAAGTATTTGTGGTGCTGAACGGCGCGGTAGAGATGCATTACCGCGATGCGGGCGAGGTGAAAAAAGTGCTGCTCAATACTGGCGACATTTTTTACGCCAGCATTGGCACCGAGCATGTTGCGCACCCGCAAGGCGAAGCGCGCGTATTAGTGATCGAAAAAGAGGGTTCGGTTTAAAGCCTGATACTGACGCACCTAAACACGCTAACGCATCAAGTGTGTCAAACCGGTCGTTGGAAATTCACAATCGTGCGAAAAGTAACCGTCTGCGCGCATCGGGCGCTGTGTGGTGAGAGGCGAGTTTTATCCACAGGTTAACGGCGACTCTACACACGGGGATTGTGGATAACCTTCAGCAAGGTGCCCTTAATGTGGACCTCAAAAATTAATTGATGGCATTCACAAAGCGGCGCGTTATCTGCTGTGGACGCGTAATCGCGCCGCCGACCACCACTGCATGCGCGCCCAGCGCCAGACAGTGCGCCGCCATTTCCGGCGTTTCGACATTCCCTTCGGCGATGACCGGCACTTCTACCGCAGCTAAAACGTCACGCAGGAAGCGGCAATCATCGGCAGCCAGATAACAACCTTGCGTTTCTGCGGTGTACCCGTGCAGCGTGGTACCAACGCAATCGAAACCTAATTCTGACGCATTGCGCGCTTCTTCCACTGTGGCGATATCAGCCATCAGCAGCAAATGCGGATAGCGCTGGCGAATCGCCGCCACCAATGCCGGCAGCTGCAAATCGCCAGGACGCGTGTGTAGCGTGGCATCCAGCGCAATCATCGCCGGATTCGCCACCATCAACTCATCCACTTCCCGCAGCGTCGCGGTGATGTACACATCGCTGCCGGGATAGTCGCGTTTAATAATGGCGATAATCGGCAAATCCACCGTTTGCATAATCTGCTGCACGTCGAGCAGGCTGTTGGCGCGAATCGCTGCCGCACCACCTTCCATTGCCGCCAACGCCATGCGCGACATAATAAACGGGCTGTGTAACGGCTCATCTTCCAGAGCCTGACACGAGACCACCAGTTTTCCCTGAATCTGGGCCAGCATCGGTGCTTTCATAGCGCGAGTAACTCCTCTACTTCATTTTTGATAATGGTGACGTGCGGGCCATAAATTACCTGCACGCCTTTGCCACGTTGGATCACGGCGCGTGCGCCGGTGGCTTTCAATGCGTTTTCATCGAGCTTGCTGCTGTCGATCAGCGTGATGCGCAGACGCGTGGCGCAGCAATCCAGTTCGGCGATGTTCTGTTTGCCACCTAAAGCCGCGATGACCTGCAGTGGACGTTCTCCGGCGACCATCGGCGCTGTTTCAATGCTGGCATCTTCACGGCCCGGCGTTTTGAAATTGAAGCGGGTGATCAGCAGGCGGAAAGTAAAGTAATAGAGCAGGAACCACGGCACGCCAACCAGCGGGACATACCACCAATGGGTTTTCGCTTCGCCCTGTAATACGCCGAACAGAATGAAATCGATCAGGCCGCCAGAGAAGGTTTGGCCAATGGTGATGTGCAGGATGTGGGCGATCATAAATGCCAGCCCATCAAACAGCGCGTGGATGACATACAGCACCGGTGCAACAAACAGGAACGAGAACTCAATCGGTTCGGTGATACCGGTAAGGAAAGAGGTCAGCGCTGCCGACAGCAGCAATCCGGCCACGCGTTGGCGGTTTTCCGGTTTGGTGGTGTGATACATCGCCAGACACGCGCCGATCAGGCCAAACATCATAGTAATGAAGCGACCAGACATAAAGCGCGCGGTGCCAACATAGAATTGCTGGGTATTGGGATCGGCAAGCTGGGCAAAGAAGATGCGCTGCGTGCCTTCCACCAGATGTCCGTTAACCACTTCGCTGCCGCCGAGCGCGGTGGTCCAGAATGGCAGATAGAAGATGTGATGCAGGCCGAACGGGCCAAGCATGCGCAGCACGAAGCCGTAGATAAAGGTGCCGAAATAGCCGGTGGCATCGACTAATCCGCCCAAGCCAAAAATCAGCTTCTGGAAATGCGGCCAGACAAGGGTCATCGCCGCGCCCACCAGAATGGCGACCAGGGAGCTGATAATCGGCACAAAGCGCGAGCCACCGAAGAAACCAAGGAACTGCGGCAGAGCAATTTTGTTGTAGCGATTATGCAGCATGGCCGTGACCAGCCCGATCACCACGCCACCAAATACGCCAGTTTCCAGCGTTTGAATGCCAAGCGCCATGCCTTGTCCCACCGCGCTAAGGTTGTCCTGCGCCAGCACGCCGGTTAGCGTCAGCAGCGCATTGATGGTGGCGTTCATCACCAGATAAGCCAGCAGCGAGGCCAATCCGGCGGTGCCTTTGTCACTTTTTGCTAATCCCACCGCTACGCCAACCGCAAACAGCACCGCGAGGTTGGCGAACACCACTGAGCCGGCGCTGGCCATAATGGTAAACACGCCTTGTAGCCAGGTGACATCGAGGAACGGATAGGCTTTGATGGTATTGGGATTGGAGAGTGCACCGCCAATGCCCAGCAGCAAACCGGCTGCCGGTAGCACGGCGATCGGTAACATGAACGACTTGCCAAAACGCTGAGCTTTTTCGAACCAACCTCCGGATGAGGCACCGCTGAAAATGGATGACATAAATTTTTATTCCTGAAGTGATATTGTGGTAAAAATTATTACCACAATTTAATTCAGTAGGTGAAAATTTCCATCATTATTGTGATAGCTTTCACTTATGCCCTAATCTGCTGCACACTGTGCGCCATTAATGCCGTGAATCAGAGAGACCGCCATGACGGACAATGAAAACATCTTGCTGCATCTGCGCCAGGGTTTGCCGGGCTACAGTCCAACGCTGCAAAAGCTGGGCGATTTCATCCTCACCGACCCGCAGAAAGTGCTATATCTCACCATCACCGAACTGGCGCGTGAGACCGACACCAGCGAAGCGAGCGTGACGCGGCTGTGTCGTCATCTCGGCTGCAAAGGCTATACCGAATTCAAAATGGCGCTGGCGCTGGATGTGCAACACAATCAGCCCGCTGCACTTACCAGCGGTGACAGCATCGACATGCTGGTAGAGGAAACGGTGCAGGCGCTGCGGGATACCGGGAAATTCATTAACCGCGAGGTTTTACAGCTTGCGGTGGAAGCGCTGCATCAGGCCAACACCATCCAGATCTACGGCGTGGCGGCCAGCGCGATTACCGGTGAGTATCTGCACTATCGCCTGTTGCGCTTAGGCAAATCGGCGCAACTGTTTGGTGATATGCATCGCGCGGCGATGAATGCCTCGACGCTAAAAGAGGGCGATTTGGTGATCGCCATCTCTGCATCCGGTTCAACCAAAGATGTGATGCATGTGGTGAAGGTGGCGAAGAAGCAAAACGCGCGCGTGCTGATGCTGAGTAATACACTGCGCAGCCCGATGGGCAGCTTAGCCGATATGCTGCTGGTGGCTGCAAGGCCGGAAGGCCCGTTCAACGCCGGTGCGCTGAGCGGCAAAGTGGGCGCGATGCTGCTGGTGGAAGTGCTGATTAACGAATTGATGACGCACGATGTACGCTATCTGGCGGCGAGCCAGCAAACGGCAACGGCGACATTGCCGATGTTGATGTGATTTGAGCGGGATGGGGGAAGGTCGCCATGAATGGCGACCCTACGGCGTGAGATTTGATTATTCGCTGGCTAACGCCGCTACCGGATCCATGCGCGCGGCTTTGCGCGCCGGAAGATAACCAAAAATCATGCCGATGATGGTGGAGCAAGCAAACGCCGCGCCCGCCGACTGCCACGAGAAGATCGCCGTAATCATGCCGCCCGCCAGCAGGCTGATAATCGGTCCAATCACCAGCGCTAACGCGACACCGAGCGATCCGCCCACCAGACAGACCAGAACCGCTTCGATCATAAACTGCTGCATGATGTCGCCGCGTCGCGCGCCCACCGCCATACGCACACCGATTTCATGGGTACGCTCGGTTACCGACACCAGCATGATGTTCATCACGCCGATGCTGCCAATCATCAGCGCAATCGAGGCGACCAGCAGAATCAGCAACGTTAAGGTTGCGGCGGCGTCTTCAATCGCTTTACGGTATTTGTCGCGGTTGAACACCAGGAAATCTTTGGTGCCGTGACGCGCGGTCAATAATTGCGTCAGCGATTCCACCGCCGGGCCGCTCACCACATCATCCTTGAGTTTAATGCTGATGCTGGTCAACGCGGTTTGCCCGCTGATGCGATACATCACGGTGCTCCACGGCAGCCACACGCTGAGGCGATTGGGCGACATGCCATCGTTGTTATCCGCCACGCCAATCACCCGCACCGGCACCGAACCCAACACGATCATCTTGCCAATTGGGCTTTGACCCTGTTCGCCGAACAGTTTATTGCGCGTGTTGGTATCAATGATGATCTCCTGACGCGCGTGACGCTCATCGCTGAAGTTGCTGCCTTCCAGCAGTTTGATGCCCTGAATCTGGAAATACTCTTTACCGACGCCATAAACCGAGGTTTTGGATGCGTTGGAGAGATAACGAATCGGCTGATTGGCGATCATTTCTGGACTGACCGCCGCAACAAACTGCTGGCGCCCAATCACATCAGCATCCGCCATCACCAGCGTCAGCACCGGATGCGCTTCATCCTCAACGAAATCACCACCGGCATAGATTGACACCACGTTGGTGCCGAGCCCGGAAATACTCTCCAGCGTTTTTTGCCGCGCGCCCTGGCCGAGCGCCACCACCGTAACCACTGCCGCAATGCCAAAAATGATCCCGGTCATGGTCAGCGCGGTGCGCAGTCGATGCGCGTTCATCGCATTCAGCGCCATGCGCAGCGATTCGCGTAAGCGATCGAGAAAGCCGCGCAGTTTGCTCTGACTTTTACGCGCTGCGGGAGCATATTGCGCACGCGTGGCATCCGGTTTGCGGCCGCTGTCGGCAACAATCTCGCCGTCCTGAATCTCAATAATGCGATCGGCGTGCTGCGCCACTTTCATGTCATGCGTCACGATGATCACCGTGTGACCTTCGCGATTGAGATCGTGCAGGATGCGCAGCACCTCTTCGCCGGAGTGTGAATCCAGCGCGCCGGTCGGTTCATCGGCAAGAATGATTTCGGCACCGTTAATCAGCGCGCGCGCAATACTGACGCGCTGCTGCTGGCCGCCGGACAACTCGCCCGGCTTGTGATGCTCGCGGCCCTGCAAACCTAAACGTGCCAGCAGATCTGCCGCGCGCTGCAGCCGCGCTTTGCCCTGCAGATTGGCGTAAATAGATGGGATTTCAACGTTGCTCAGGGCGCTGAGATCCGGCATCAGATGATAGCGCTGGAAGATAAAGCCGATGTGTTCGCGGCGTACTTTCGCCAGCGCATCCGGCGACAGCGTGGCGGTGTTCTGACCACTAATCAAATAGTCACCGCTATCCGGCGCATCAAGGCAGCCGAGAATGTTCAGCAGCGTCGATTTACCCGAACCGGACGGCCCGATAATCGCCACCAACTCGCCGCTGGCGATACTCAGATTGATGTCTTTCAGCACATGCAGAGATTGTGAACCGTTAACATAGCTGCGCTGAATGTTTTTCAGTTCGATAATATTCACATCACCACCTTGTCAGCGCCCGCCGTCTGCGTGGCAAGGATCACTTTCTCGCCGGCTTTTAAGCCGCTCAGCACCTGAATATCAACGCTGTCAGTGATGCCGGTGGTGATAATGCGTTTCACCGGCTGGTTATCCTGATCCGGGATTTCCACATAGGTTTTGCCGTCGGCATCTTTCTTCGTCGCCTGCACCGGCACCAGCAACGTATCTTTCACCGCATCACGAATGAGATTGACCTGCGCGGTCATGGAGATGCGCAGCGCGTT
Organism: Pantoea trifolii; assembly: GCF_024506435.1. Lineage (NCBI taxonomy): Bacteria > Pseudomonadati > Pseudomonadota > Gammaproteobacteria > Enterobacterales > Erwiniaceae > Pantoea > Pantoea trifolii. Next base: position 238,851 of record NZ_JANIET010000002.1, read on the forward strand.
GTCCGGGTTTGGCACATCCAGCAGGGCGTTATAATAGACGGCCGCATTGGAGGTGCTGCTCGACGTGCTCTCGCTATTGCCCATTAGCGCGTCATCTTTCATCACCGATTCGGGTGCCAGTTCGAGGCTGCGTAGCGTGGCGTTGTAGCGTTTATCTGGATTGGAGAAGGTGGTGAACCATGCTTGCTGACCGGGCTGCACATTATTGATGTCGGCTTCGGAGATCTGCACTTTGATCGTCATGGTACCGAGTTGCGCCAGTTTAGCGATGGTCGGCGCCGTTTGCACCGCGTTCACCGTTTGGCCTTGCTTGGTGACAATGGCGATGACCGTGCCATCCATGGGCGCCATGATGCGGGTATAGCCGAGATCGAGCTGCTTTTTATCCACCTCAATCTGAGCCTGAATCACGCGCGCTTTTTGCGCCGTTAGCTCGGCGCGTGCACTGCGCCAATCTTCTTCGGCGGTATCAAAATCCTGACGCGAGATGGCATTGGTTTTAATCATCTGCTGCAAACGCTGATATTGCGCTTGCTGTCGCACCAGCGCGGCTTCGCGGGTTTCCAGATCGGCCTGCGCCACGCTCAGCGCCGCTTGCGCATTACGCAAGTCGCTGCGTTGTGGCTGATCGTCAATTTCGGCGATCAGCTGGCCTTTGCTGACGCTATCGCCCGCTTTGATATAGAGTTTTTTAACCTGCCCGGAAACCTGCGCACCGACGTTAACGCGTTCAATCGCATCCATTTTGCCGGTGGCGGCAATTACGTTTTCGATATTGCCCTTGCGCACTTCGGCGGTGACCACCGCGTTGGGTTTATTGCGTGAACCGGCGTAATGCCAGATCAACAGCAGGAGAATGACCACAGTCAGCGTGGCGAATAGCCACTTTTTCGAGATATTGAGCATAAGCGTCCCTTTTATGAAGTGAGAATCATAATCACTTCAGGCAACAAACTGGAGAAAATTCGCCGGATTTATCTGAGTAACGTGCGTTGGTTGAAAAATGATTAAATTTTTCCGAATAGAAATGGCGGCTGAGTTGTTGACAGCGTATCTGAGTCACTTGTTGCCTCAGCACTGAGTTCCATCCATAACACGCCATGAGGATCAACCATGTATACAATGATGAAATTACGCTGGTTAGCACTGCCCGTATTGCTGATGACGCTGCATGCGCCCGCTGCCCTGGCAATGGGCGATGATGACAGCGACAAAAAGACGCCGGATTGTCCGAAAGGCCAGGTTTACGACAGTAAATCTAAATCCTGCGTGCCGGAGAAAACCAGCATGCTAAGTGACAGCGACAAAACCAATTACGCTTATCACCTGGCGAAAAAGGGCGAGTATCAAGCGGCAATCAACTTGCTGGATACGCTGCATAATCAGAACACCAAAGAAGCGTGGAACTATCGCGGGTATGCCACGCGTAAGCTGGGTAAAACCGACGAAGGCATGGCTTATTATCAGAAATCGATCGCGCTCGATCCGAAATATGCCAAAGTGCGCGAATATCTGGGCGAAGCCTGGATGATAAAAGGGCGGCCGGATCTGGCTAAAGAGCAGCTCACTATCATCAAATCGTTGTGTGGCGTGGATTGCGAAGAGTATCGCGATCTCAATGCCGCGATTCAGGGCCATCCGGAAGCCTGATGAACGCCGCGTTTAGAGGATATCAAAAATCACCAGTACTGAAGTCCGCCAGCATTTAGCGGCGCATTTGGCCCGCCTGTGGCGCTACGCCATGGTGCTGTCACGCAACCGCGATGTCGCCGAGGAACTGGTGCAATCGACCTGTGTCCGGGCGCTGGAGCGCAGCGCGCAGTACACGCCCGGCACGCGTATCGATCGCTGGCTGTTTAGCGTGCTGCATTCGGTGTGGATCAATGAACTGCGCGCGCAGCGGGTGCGCCTCGGGCAAGGCTTTGTCGACAGCGACGAGCTTGTTGCTGCGGATCAGCAACAGCATGATGAGCAACGCCGTCAATACGCCAAAGTGATGCAGCGAGTGAGTCAGTTGCCAGAAGCGCAGCGCAATGCGGTATTCCTGGTTTACGTCGAAGGATTCACCTATCAGGAAGCCGCCGATACGTTGGCGGTGCCGATTGGTACCATCATGAGTCGCCTCGCGGCGGCGCGCACGACCTTAGCCAGCGCAGCCACGTTGCGCCCGGCTGGACAGGAGAAACGTTTGTGAAGGCAGCACGTTTTAGTTCGCCTTATGCGGACGAGGCCATCGTCGCCTGGCTGGATGGCGAGATGCGCGCGGATGAAGCGCTGGCGTTTGAAAATGAACTTAAGCGCAGCGAAGCGCTGTCGGCGCGCACTGCCGAGCTGATGAAAAGCAATCAACCTTTTGCTGAGGCCTTTGCGCCAATGCTGGATGACGCACCGCTGGAACGCATGTCGCCGCGCTTGGCGCATCTGCTGGCAACCACACCGTCCGCGCCGCAGGTCAGCCGCCGTGCGCTGATCGCCGCTTCGGTGAGTTTTTTGCTGGTGGGCAGCGGCATCGGTTTTCTGGTGCGACCGACAATAAAAGCTGAGCAGGGCGAAAGCGAAAAGATCCGCGAGCTGGAAGCACAATATATGTCGCTGTACAGCGCGGAAACGCTGGCCGACGTTGACAGTTCACCGCCGGTGTTGCAGCAATCGCTGGCGCGTACCGCGCGCGATCTCGATCTGCATTTCACGCCAGCGCAGTTAACGCTGCCGGAAGCGACGCTGAAGAGTGTGCGCATGCTGCGTTATGACGATGCGCTGATTACGCAAATTGCCTGGAATCACAGCAGCTACGGCCCAATGGCGCTGTGTATTTCGCGCGAAGATCATCAGCAAACCACGGATGTGGCGCAGGAGAAACGACAGGGGATGAATGTGGTGTGGTGGCATAAGGCGGGATATCAATTTGTATTGATTGGCCGAAATCCTGCGCAGCAGTTGAAAAAGACCGCGCAGGCATTAATACAGGCAATGCTGGCGTAGGGTGGCCATTGATGGCCACCGTTTCATTACAGCGCCAGTTGGGATTTCAGCAACGCAATCTCCTCACGCCACTGTGCCTGCAACGCGGGTTTCTGGTGCTTCGGCTTGCGCGCCAGATCCTCATCCAGCTTGCTTTCCACCTCCAGTAACGCCAGCAGTAACGCATCTTCATCCAACGCTGTTGCCGTCGCAGCAGGTGCGACAAAGTCTGACGTTGTTGTCGCCTGATCAGCACGCATGCGCTCGGTTACCGCGTCAAAATCGTGCCATTCGCTGAGTTGCTGATCCTCAATCAGCCAGAACCGGTTGCAGCTGTTGGCGATTAACTGACGATCGTGCGACACCAGCAACACCGCGCCCTCAAACTGGTTTAACGCTTCTGCCAGCTCCTCTTTGCCCACCATATCCAGATGGTTGGTGGGCTCATCGAGTAGCAGCAGCGAATAACGCGCCAGCGTCAGCCCAACAAACAGCAAGCGCGAGCGCTCGCCGCCGCTGAGTGAGCCAATCAACTGCTGATGACGCAGATAGGGAAAACCCGCGCCAATCAGCGCCATCTTGCGGTGCTCATCGCTGAGCGGAGCAAAATGCGCCAGCGCGTTACTCAGCGTCTCCTCATCATGCAGCTGATGCAGACTTTGATCGTAATAGCCTAGGCGCGCGCGGGGATGAAACAGCGGGCTATCTGTGTGTTGATATTCCCCCCATAAATGCCGTAGTAGCGACGATTTACCGCAACCGTTGCGACCAACAATCGCTACGCGATGGCCACTTTTCACCTGCAACATCGGCAGTGAAAACAGCGCAGGTGCGTCATCGGCTGGATGAATCGACATCTCCGGCAACGCTAAAACGCGATCGGCATCCAGCGCTTCACCTTGCAGTTGCAGCCGCCACAGCGCTCCCTCGCTCAGCGTGGTTTGTGCCTCTTTCAACCAGCCGGCGCGTTTCTCCATCTGCTGCGCCTTGCGCGACAACCCTTCGTTATCGTAAGCGCGGCCCCACATCGCCAGACGTTTAGCGCTTTTCTCAACGCGCTCAATCTCCCTTTGCTCAGCCTGATAACGCTGCGCATCCGCTTCATCCTGCTCTTCCAGCGCCTGACGCGCCGCGCTGCAGGGCAGACGGAAGAATTGCAGACCGCGATCGCGCAGAATCCAGCTGCAGTTGGTCACCCGATCGAGCAAGGTGCTGTCATGGGAAACCAGAACAAAGCTGCCGCTCCAGCCGTTAAGGAAATTCTCTAGCCACAACAGCGTTGGCAGATCGAGGTGGTTGCTGGGTTCATCGAGCAGCAGCAGATCAGGCTGCAGGATCAGCGCACGTGCCAGCAGCAGGCGCATATGCTGGCCGCCGCTTAAGGTCGCGGCGGTTTGCGTTTGTTGTGCAGCCGTGAAACCCAGGCTGCCCAACAGCGCTTCTGCACGCCAGCGATCACTTTGTTCCGGCAGGCGCGCCATTACGCTATTCAGCAGCGAATTATTATGCAGCTCTGCAGGCAGATGCTGCTCGATACGCGCCAGTAAACAGTGATTAGCCGATGTCACGCTGCCGTGGCTGGGTTCCAGATCGCCACTGAGGATTTTCAATAAGGTACTTTTACCGGTGCCGTTATCACCCAGTAAACCGATGCGATCGCCTTTTTTCAGGCTGAAATGGATATCGTGAAACAGCGTGCCGAAGGCGTTATCAAAGCCAACAGCGTGGGCAGATAATAGTGTGCTCATGTGCTTACTCATAAGTTGCAGGCGCAAAAAAGCCTGACGTCAGAAATCGCTGACGACAACCCGGTAAGCCGGAGGAAGGGATTAGATTTTCAGTAAACTTCGCTCAGGACGGATTATCGCAGCACGAGTGCGGAAATGCCTGAACGCGGCCAATTACTATAAAAGTGTGAGTAAAGAAACAATTCACACAGCAGCATAGTAATCCTCCTTAGTTATCAGTGGGTGAATATGTAAGCTGATAATAGTGGCGAAAAGGGGCACTTTCCAGTGAAAAATGCCAGAGATGTGGCGGCGATCGCTATGACGTGCCGGGCAGGGTGCTGGCATCGATAATGAGCCAGCTCGGTGAAAATGGACGTCAGAGGTCTTCTGCAAAACTCCAGCAAAACTGGTTAAAAAATAAGCTGCCTTTGAGCCCGGGTGTTCTTGTTCGATGGCATATCAAATAAAGTATGGGAGGCCGCTTAGTGCTGTGAGTTCAATGGGTCGATGCAACGCTATCCTTAATCGAAGGGGGACGTTGCCATGAAACGAAGAACGCGTATTAACTACACGCCGGAACAGAAAGCGATTATCTGGGACAGATATAAGCAAGGTGATTCCTTGCATGATATCGCCAGAATGTTCGACAGATATCATTCTTCTATTATGCCCACTATCCACCAGACTGGTGGATACCGCCCCCCTGTCCGAAAGCGTCATCCGTTAGCGCTTTCACTTTATGAAAGAGAGGAAATATCCAGAGCGCTGGTAGCAAAAATCAGCATCAGGGCGATCGCAAACAAACTCTCGAGAGCCCCCTCAACGATTAGCCGGGAGATCAAGAGGCACGGTGGTGCAAAACAATACCGTGCATCAAAAGCGGATACTGCTGCGTGGGAAAATGCTCTGAGACTAAAACCTTGCAAGCTAATTGAAAGACCCACACTGTGTAAAATCATCGCAGAGAAGATGTATCAGGACTGGTCGCCGGAACAAATCACCGGTTGGCTGAAACGCTGTTATCCGGATAATCAGGAAATGCATGTGTCACACGAAACGATATATAAAACGCTTTTTATACAAACCCGGGGGGCATTAAAAAAAGAACTGCAGCAATGCCTCAGAAGCGGAAGAGTCGTGCGTAGATCCAGAACATCATCGCTTAAAGGGAAAGGATTAGGGTCAATCCCGAATACGATCTTTATCAGCGAAAGGCCACCTGAAGCCGCCGACAGAGCCATACCAGGTCACTGGGAAGGTGACCTGATCCAGGGCTCTAAAAACTCCTATATCGTCACCCTCGTAGAACGTCATTCCCGTTTTGTTATGCTGGCCAGGATCAGGGACAACAAGACCATAACGGTTATATCTGCACTCATCAAACAAGCCCGGGAATTACCTGCTGAGCTTTATAAAACATTAACATGGGACCGGGGTGCTGAAATGACTAACCACACCCGGTTTACTGTAGCCACAGATATCCAGGTTTACTTCTGCGATCCCCACTCCCCCTGGCAACGCGGCTCCAATGAAAATACAAACAGATTGCTTAGGCAGTATTTTCCAAAAGGAACTGACCTATCGGTTCACAGCCAAGAAAGACTAAACAGCGTTGCCAGACAGCTCAACGAAAGACCGAGAAAAACGCTAGACTATGAATCACCCGCAGAGCGTTTTAACCAATGTGTTGCATCCATCAGTTGAACTCACAGTGAAGAGCGGACATTACTGTTCATTACGCTGACATCTCAAAGCCAATTTATTTTGACGAAGAGATGTCAAAGAAAGTAGTAGAGATTTCAAAGGCAATTCAAAACAGATTAATCATTTACCGATTACGAATTTATCCTGATTTTGCTTAATGAACTCATCAAGAGTTGTCATAGGCACGCCCCAGCTGCGCACAGCATTAAGATCAACTTTGTACCCCTCAACATTGTTCCATACCTGACTTCTGACATGCAGCGGATGATCGCCACGTGCAAGCATCTCATCCTCAGATGAGGTGACAGCTGATACAGGCTTCCCGGTTGCCTCTGCAATCTTCGCGGCAAGCTCCTCAATAGTGACGGATTGTGCGGCGAGATCTATTTCATGACCGTTAAAACGTGCAGGGTCATTAAAGGCCGCGGCGGCAAACGCCCCAATATCCTTTGCTGCGATCCAGTCCAGAGGGATATCAAGTTCAATAGCTGTATCGAAAACGCCGCGTTCGGAAAGAGTTGGGAACATGAAATCGACCATAGGAGGAATGATGTCTTCCATAATTAAAGCAGGCTTCAGAATCACCCAGTAGGGAAAACCCTGCTTCATAACCATCTCATTTACAGCCGCTTTGTTGTCCCAGTACAGCGGCTCCCAGCGCCCCTCTTCCCATCCGATAAAGTTCTCTTGATCGCCAGCACGAGCGACAGAGGTATGAACAATTACGCGCACTTTAGCCCTGTGTGCAGCTTCTATAAGTGCCTTACCTGTTAAAATTTCAGTCTCAGGATCAGAGGGCTGAGAACCCATTTGCACAGAGAAAACGCCGTCCACGCCTGCAAGTGCTGCATCAAGGCTGGAAGGATCGTTAAAGTCTCCCTGAAATACCTCTACACCTTGCGCTGTCAAAGATTGTGCGCCAGCTGAATGCGGATCACGCGTCAGCGCACGCACGGGGCGTCCGGTCTGTAACAGCGCACGAACTACAGCACCGCCTTGTTTGCCGGTAGCTCCGGTGACGAGAACAGGAAGATCATTGAAGTCAGACATAGAAAACCTCACGTTAGAAGAGTATTGCGCACCAGGCGCCGGGATATGTTGTAATCATTATGAGTAAGATATATACGAAACGCAATAGTTTCGGTAATATTGCGTTTCCTATTTCATTTTCATGAATTTTAGAGGCACTATGAGTGACCAACTTAACCAACATCCACGTCGTCTGCCGCCAGCTGTGCGAGGGCGTGCTCAGGACAAAACCCGCGACGAGCTGATTATTGGTGCAACGCTTGAACTGCTCGGTGAAAATGGATATCACGGCCTGACGATGACCGATGTAGCGGCGCGTGCAGGAGTGTCAAAAGCAACGCTTTATCGACGCTGGAAGGTTAAGGCGGATCTCGTTGCCGATGCTGTTGCGACGCTAAATCCATTAAATCCGCCCCGTTACCCAGGCACCGGTTTACGAGACGATCTGATTGCATTGATGGAACAGGCCGGAAACTGTGACAACAATTCTGAAATCGTCACCGCGACGATGGAAATGGCAAGGTCGCAGCCAGATTTATACAGAACTCTATCCGAGCGTTTCAGCCTGTTTGTTCGCACAGAACTGGCTAAGCTAGCAGCACAGGCCGCTGATGAGGGATACGAACCTTTAACTTCGGTCCAACTCGATGTCCTGGGGGAGACGGTGGTCGCGCTGCTGGCCCATTACGCGGGACCTGCTGGCACACCTGTTCCGCAAGAAAGCTTGATCAAGTTTGTCGATCACGTAGTTTTGGTACTGATGATTGCGAAACGCTCGTAAAATAAGACAAGTTTGGGCTTAGTTTTTTGGGTGCTTTCTCGCCACATGCTTGCTGCATTTATTCAGAATTTTAGGTCCGCTTCTGGCACGAAGCGGCCAAGTCCGAGGAACTTAACGTCTGCTAGGAGCGAACAGCGGACCTAGCAATAATTAATGAGCTCATTACTTGATGCCATAATTATCAGGTAGAGACCTGACGTAATCTGCAATTTCTCCATTATAAAGAGCCGAGATACTTTCAAAGACATCCGCTAAATCTTTTCGGTTAACTTCATCAAGGGACTGAAGTGTTCCTGCAATACTCTCTTGCATCTCAATGGCTACATCAGGATTGGAGTGACCCCATTCCCGTAGACATTCGCTGTCCTCACGACGAGGCCTTTTCGAAGGCCTCTGGACTGACGCCTCCCAGGTGGCTGTGGCGTCGGGTCCGGTTGTAGAACACTTCGATATAATCAAAGATATCAGCCCGGGCCATGTCCCGGGTTCTATAGATCCGCTTTCTGATGCGCTCTTTTTTTAGCGAACTGAAGAAGGATTCCGCCACTGCATTATCCCAGCAGTTGCCGCGCCGGCTCATGCTGGGTGACAGGTTATTAGCCTGGCAGAACCGTCGCCAGTCATCGCTGCCATACTGGCTTCCCTGGTCGCTGTGTACGATAACGGTTTCCTCAGGCCTTCGTCGCCAGACGGCCATCAGAAGAGCATCCAGCGCCAGTTCGCGCGACAGTGAGGGTTTCATTGACCAGCCCACCACATTGCGGGCAAACAGGTCTATGACCACGGCCAGATACAGCCAGCCCTGCCAGGTCCGTATGTAGGTAATATCCGTTACCCAAACCTGGTTCGGTTTAACGACTGTGAACTCCCGCTGTACCCGGTTAGGCGCGATGACTGACGGACGTCCCCGTGCTCCTCGCGGGATTTTATAGCCATGTACGGCCTTGATTCTGTTCTGCCGCATAATTTTCGCTACCCTGTTTTTACTGCATACCTCCCCGATTTCTCGCAGGTCACTGTGGACCCGCCGGTATCCATAAACGCCGCCACTCAGGGTATAAGAGTCGCGGATAAGCGTCAGCAGTCGCTGATTATCCTGCTCTCCAGTTGATACCGGGCAGTGGAGCCAGACGTAAAAACCGGAACGGGCAACCTTCAGAACCCGACACATCAGTGTGATCGACCAGACCTGACGGTGATCGTTGATGAAGCGGTACTTTAGTCGGGCTCCCTTGCAAAGTACCGCGCCGCCTTTTTCAGGATATCCCGCTCCTCCTCAGTTCGCTTGAGTTGCGCTTTCAACCGGAGGATCTCCGTCCGGGCATCCAGCAGATCCTGCGCCTGGTGCCCGCTGGCATCAGGTTTTATAGAGCGGATCCATTTATAAAGGCTGTGTTGCGAGACGCCCAGGCGTTCAGATACGTCGGCGACGGAATAGCCCCGCTCGGTGATCTGGCGGACTGCTTCTTCTTTAAACTCAGGGGTAAATCGTGGTGTGCCCATAGACTCCTCCTATGCTCAAAATATAGGGCAGATTTGTCTATGGGCTCGGGGTCACTCCAAATATAGGGCAGATTTGTCTATGGGCTCGGGGTCACTCCAATAAGCGAAGACCCTACGTTCCTAGCCTAAAGTGGATGTCTGCGCTTCCACTCAGCAACCACTTCACCCAGATTTTTTGGTACGTCATTTCGTATCCAGGACTAAAACTCCCGATCAAAACGGAAATCTGAACCGCACTCATCCATCATGAAACGGCGAACGTTTTGTGTATTTTTATAATTTTTATCCACGATTGTAGAACGTGTTAATGAAGAACTATGCCAGTCGATGTTCACTTATGGGCTCCTGTTTTAAACAAACGATAGCAGCGTTTAAATTTAACACACTGAATTTGAAATACCCGCAGCTACACAAAACTGCCCAATGCATGGACGAAAGGGCTGCTGTGAGCGATTAGCAGACAGGTTTAATGATCTTCACTGTAAATTGAAGGTAGCTGGTTATGAAATTTTGCGAGTTACCGCTCTAATGAATGATAGGCTCTAGTCGGAAGCATGATAATATATTGAAAATGCTATGAAATATCCCAGCTTCGATAGCAGGCATTAATATCGCGAGGTAATGACAACATCAACTTTGGAATGGTTGCCTGCTCGAAAATTTTCCTGTGGAGAAGGCGGTTTTTAGGCGCAATACGCACAATGTATTTAAGCATTTCCCATGTCACATTCTCCCTTCGGGTAGTGATACCACCGATCCTGGGCTTTGACGAATAACATCGCCGAATATAGCGTTGCAATGCAATTGCTACCGGCACATCAAGCAGTATCAACCCTGTAGCACGTTCAAGCCGGGAAGAAATACACTTTGTGTAATTGCCCTCTATTATCCATCTTTCTCCACTAACAGCCTCTTCATGTAACCGATAAAAATCTTCTGGTACACGGGGAACCCATTTTGTATCAGGTAAATGATGCAACTGGTCCAGATGAATTAAAGGGAATGACGTCTTAGAAGCAATTGCTTTTGCCAGTGTGGATTTACCGCTATTTGATGGCCCCATGATGCATATGCGTGGGCCAAGATCATCTAATGATAAAGTATTCACCCATATCACCTAAAAGTTCAACTAATTCAGAAGATAACAAAAATACATTAACATCTAATGTAACTACAATGCTTCCTGGCAAAACGGTGGTTCGCTACTGTGTAATTAATACTACGCGGAATTAGCAACGTCCGCTTGTGGCATACTGCGGACGTAATGTTTCATCATAATTCCGATTCAAAGCAATTAGGGCGGCCGAGCAGTGCGCTGCCGGCCTTCTTAATGACGCCCTAGCGTCATGGAGGCGCCAGATGACGCGATATATAACTCCGATGGTAAACAGCGCCGTACGCCCGGCGTAGCCGGTTGATGACCCATAAAGCCTGCCAGTCCATCCCCCTCCCTTGTATCTAACATTATGTGGTGATTAGCTATCATCACACGAAGCGGAGTGAGCCGGGCCCCTCCCTGAGGACAGTCTGAATTACTGATCCTGCCTGACAGCTTGCGGCCCTGCGTTTCACCTCACACGCCAGCACATTTTGTTGAACGGTTACCGGGAGCATGACTCCGAATGTACAAGGCGAACAGGCGTGACGGTCAATGTGAGAGGAGAAGGAAAATGTTTCCTGTAGGTATACGACCTTTGCATCCTCTATGATGGCATAAAGGGTCGTATACGGACCAAAAAGAAAAAAATGACAGTAGTGCTGCAGCTAATATCATCCGCTGGCTTCGAATGCAGCACTGTGGCTTGGAGGACGTTCACCTTATTATGGAAGCAACCGGTGTTTATCACGAACGGTTAGCTCTTTCGCTGCATGAAGCTGGCGCATAATTTAACAGTATCGCTCAACGGTATAAACCTAAAGGGTCGCGTTATGCTGAGAACAAACAATAAAAAGATATTAACCCTTATATTCCCCTTACTCTTCGCTCAATTACTGAGCGGGTGCTCACTGACTCGAGTTTCTGAAAAATCGCATGCCAGAGAAGTTGAGAGCCTAAATGTTATCGGAATGAGCTTGGTTGCGGCGAAAGAAAAGTTAAGTAAAAAAGGATTTGATTGCAGCGATTATCCTGAGACCAATAGGGTGCAAACCCAATCTGGCGCACGCACTTTAATACAGCTTGATTGTAGCAAACGAAGCTTAGAACTGATTTGTCCGCAGATACGCTATGCGGTACTCAATGCCGACCCCCAAAGCTTCAAAGTGGTATTAGTGGGAAAACGCATAACTCAACAAGCATGTTTTTGATGATTAATGTTCCTACGTTAAGCCTGTTTCTTAAAGAGACATGACAGGCAACTTTGAGCGCAATGCGGACATTGCCAGAAGCATTTTATGAGAATTATCAGGGAGCAGGTCGATCTTGGCATGTTATGTTAAGCAACATATTAGTGAAAATCTAAACAGGATGTCATTCCAGTGAATGTAAACAGTTGCCAGACCTGCGGCCAACCGATGAGCAAAACACCAGAAACTATGAATTTTGACTGTGGCGGCGATTGTTTTTATTGCATGGCTCGCCATGGTGATCCAGACGCAATTGAGGCTATTGAGAGACTTACTGGCAAAAAAGTTAATGTCTGGGGAAGTTTATATAGTTCAAGTGAGACTAAGGGACGGTCATGAGCGAAAAGCGGAAGCCAATTCGATACTACGATCAAAGTTATCCTGCTGGACGTTTAACGATTTTGTCCAGCTAAAGATAATTCACATTACTGAATGAATCTGCGTACCCAAAAATTCTATAACCGGTTGCAGTCTCCATTCCAGGTAGATGAATAGTCCGAAGAATAGCGCCAACTGAAGCGTGCTGATCAGCTGAATTTGTTATCACATCAAGATAGTAGATGTCTAAATAGCCGCCCTCGCTGAAATGATAAAACCACTCGCCATCAACTGCAGTTTCATAGCCATTGATATAAGTGATTTTCCATATAGGAGGCGATTTCATAGTGACCATTGCCAGCCTGATCTCATCCCATTTTGTGTTATTCATGCAGCTATAGCGCATTCAATTAAACCTCCTAAGAGCAGCTTCGTACAAGTTAGCACACCTTGCTTTTAACAACGTCCGCTATTGGCTGTGAGTTCAACTGATGGACGCAACACATTGGTTAAAACGCTCTGCGGGTGATTCATAGTCTAGCGTTTTTCTCGGTCTTTCGTTGAGCTGTCTGGCAACGCTGTTTAGTCTTTCTTGGCTGTGAACCGATAGGTCAGTTCCTTTTGGAAAATACTGCCTAAGCAATCTGTTTGTATTTTCATTGGAGCCGCGTTGCCAGGGGGAGTGGGGATCGCAGAAGTAAACCTGGATATCTGTGGCTACAGTAAACCGGGTGTGGTTAGTCATTTCAGCACCCTGGTCCCATGTTAATGTTTTATAAAGCTCAGCAGGTAATTCCCGGGCTTGTTTGATGAGTGCAGATATAACCGTTATGGTCTTGTTGTCCCTGATCCTGGCCAGCATAACAAAACGGGAATGACGTTCTACGAGGGTGACGATATAGGAGTTTTTAGAGCCCTGGATCAGGTCACCTTCCCAGTGACCTGGTATGGCTCTGTCGGCGGCTTCAGGTGGCCTTTCGCTGATAAAGATCGTATTCGGGATTGACCCTAATCCTTTCCCTTTAAGCGATGATGTTCTGGATCTACGCACGACTCTTCCGCTTCTGAGGCATTGCTGCAGTTCTTTTTTTAATGCCCCCCGGGTTTGTATAAAAAGCGTTTTATATATCGTTTCGTGTGACACATGCATTTCCTGATTATCCGGATAACAGCGTTTCAGCCAACCGGTGATTTGTTCCGGCGACCAGTCCTGATACATCTTCTCTGCGATGATTTTACACAGTGTGGGTCTTTCAATTAGCTTGCAAGGTTTTAGTCTCAGAGCATTTTCCCACGCAGCAGTATCCGCTTTTGATGCACGGTATTGTTTTGCACCACCGTGCCTCTTGATCTCCCGGCTAATCGTTGAGGGGGCTCTCGAGAGTTTGTTTGCGATCGCCCTGATGCTGATTTTTGCTACCAGCGCTCTGGATATTTCCTCTCTTTCATAAAGTGAAAGCGCTAACGGATGACGCTTTCGGACAGGGGGGCGGTATCCACCAGTCTGGTGGATAGTGGGCATAATAGAAGAATGATATCTGTCGAACATTCTGGCGATATCATGCAAGGAATCCCCTTGCTTATATCTGTCCCAGATAATCGCTTTCTGTTCCGGCGTGTAGTTAATACGCGTTCTTCGTTTCATGGCAACGTCCCCCTTCGATTAAGGATAGCGTTGCATCGACCCATTGAACTCACAGCTCATAGCGGAACTCACTATGCAGACATGTCCGCTCGGTGCTAAAGACGGACATGACATGCAGAAGTCTGAGCAAATCCGAACAGAATGAACGTGAAATTCGATCAGGGTGATAGATAGCTTTACTCGAAGATATAGCTAGAGCTGTGAAGTAGTTTCTACCTCATGCTGGAAAACGTAAGGGTCGGAAAGTAGTTCAAACTTCGCGTCATCATGGTATTTGACCGCAATATGATAATTTTCTCCCGCGAAGGCCTTTACCGCCTCAAGATCCTGCCAGTAGGTGGCAAGGAAATAATGCTCCCAACCGTCCTGTGTTTCCCTTTTCACGAATGCGCCTCTGTTTCCCTCTACACTTCTTGAATGCCTCACACCGGTTTTCTCAAGATGCTTTGCAAAACCCTCAGCGTGTTTAAGCGGAACACAGCCATGCCACGTTCTGACGATCATTTCTCTTACCTCACTTTTGTTTTATGAAAATAAAACATAGCAAATCTCTAGTGAGGCAGTAAGCATCCTGAGAATCTTCAGCGGTTCACTGAAGCACTTTTATGTTAGAAGAGAGCATCCGGTAGGATCACTTGAGGATAAGCAGAATGCTTCTGGAAAAGCTCAGGTTGCTGGAATGCAGCCTTCACGATGACAGGCGAAACGATCGGGAGTGGCTTGAGCGGCTTCTCCACCCTGAACTCCTGGAAATCACAAGGTCAGGCGTGATGGTTGATCGTGCAGAGACGATCACGTCGCTATTAAACGAGAAAACTGCATCACCTATTATCAGCAGTAATTTCCGACTCACCGAAATGGGGGTAGGCTGCGCCATGCTTCACTACCGGACGTCTTATGATGACGGCAGTCGTCCTGCATTGCGTTCTTCCTGCTGGCTGTATTCGGATAAAGGACACTGGACTCTGGTTTTTCACCAGGGAACGCCAGCTGAAGACACTGCTTAGGTTCGCTGCTGAGATGTTCTGTTCAATGTGCCTGTATAAGGGTTCAGATACAAAAAAGGCCGCCCGTGGGCGACCTTTCCTGGCACTTCCTTTTGCGACCATCCGTTATTTGTATAGCTCAGCGGTCATGTGAACGACGTTGCCGTTGCTGGCCTCAATGATTTTGTACTGCGCGCCCTGCTGCTGGGCCTGCGCGGCGATTTTGGCCTCGGCACCGTCCATAGTCAGGGACGTTGCGGTAACGCTCTGCGCGAAGCTGGCTGCTGACATCAGTGAAAGAGCTGCAACGGCGGCGATAGACATAGCTTTGATAGTTTTCATGGTCTTTATCCTTGGTTTTTATGGTTGAAAGCGTGTTTGCTTTCGATGAGATAATGATAACCAAGGTTACTATTAGCACATTAACAATAAGTGCTGATATTGTGATCGTGCTAACTATCAAGGCAATAGGTGTACTCGATGAATGGTTCGGCGCTGGGTTATTATGTTTAATGCGGAGAACATCCCTGTAGCTATCATTTTGACGTCTGCTATTCGCTCACAGTGGACCTTCAGGTCTGTCAGATAACCGCTTCGTGCCAGAAGCGGACTGGCAAATACTCGCGAGCTGTCAGTAGGGTGAAGGAAGGTCAGAACGATCCCCTCGTGTTGTCGGATGCGAAATTACAATAAACTCTACGGGAGACCCAGTGTCATTTCTGGCTTGATGCTTTGAACCCGGTGGGATTTCCAGGCCCTGCAGAGCCTTAATATTATGAATTTCTCCTTCCAACTCCATGGAATGTAGTGGTTTACTGAATTTGGCCACCTGAACAGAGGTGATATGCTCACCTCAGAACAACACAGGTGTCCGAATGAAAAAAAGAAATTTCAGTGCAGAGTTCAAACGTGAATCCGCTCAGCTTGTTCTCGACCAGAACTACACCGTGGCTGAAGCCGCTAAAGCCATGGATATTGGCCTTTCCACGATGACGCGCTGGGTAAAACAGCTTCGTGATGAACGCCAGGGTAAAACACCCAAAGCCTCCCCCATAACACCTGAACAAATCGAAATACGTGAATTAAAGAAAAAGCTTCAACGCATTGAAATGGAGAACGATATTTTAAAAAAGGCTACCGCGCTCTTGATGTCAGACTCCCTGAACAATTCTCGCTAATCAGCGAACTCAGGGCGCGTTATCCTGTGGCGCTGCTATGCCATGTGTTTGGAGTCCACCGAAGCAGTTTTAAATACTGGCGATGTCGTCCTGCTGAACCCGATGCTGAGCGGGTACAGCTGCGCAGTCTGGTCCGGGAGCTACACAGTGCCAGCCACGGCTCGGCGGGCACCAGAAGCATTGCGGCAATGGCAACGCTCAGTGGTCGCAGGATGGGACGCTGGCTTGTCCGGCGGCTGATGAAGGAAGCAGGCTTAGTCAGTTGCCAGCAACCAAAGCACAGATATAAGCGAGGAGGCCAGGAACATGTTGCCATCCCAAACGCGCTTGATCGCCAGTTTGCTGTAGCGGAACCCAACAAAATCTGGTGTGGCGATGTCACTTATATCTGGAGCGGCAAACGCTGGGCTTATCTTGCCGTTGTCCTCGACTTGTTTTCCCGAAAACCAATCGGCTGGGCAATGTCATTCTCGCCCGACAGCAAACTGACCATGAAAGCGCTGGAAATGGCATGGGAAACGCGAGGAAGGCCATCTGGTGTGATGTTCCATAGTGATCAAGGCAGTCATTATACAAGCACGGAGTTCCGCCAGTTGCTGTGGAAATGCCGGATAAAACAGAGTATGAGCCGTCGTGGAAACTGCTGGGATAATAGCCCAATGGAACGGTTTTTCAGAAGCCTAAAAAACGAGTGGGTGCCGGTGACTGGTTATATTAACTTCAGCGAAGCAGCTCGTGCGATCACAGACTATATCGTCGGGTATTACAGCTCACTCAGGCCGCATGAATATAACGGTGGATTACCACCGAACGAATCGGAATACCGATACTGGAAAAACTCTAAAGCGGTGGCCAGTTTTAGTTGACCACTACAGAAAGAATGCCAGTAATAACAAAGAAAAACTGCCTTGAAACGGAGTGAAAGTGTCGTTTTTCAAAAGTGCCTGGCGGCATTTGTTCATGAATAACCAGCATGTCCGGGCGGTTTAACAGATACCAACCGTCGCAATCGTCGCCCCAGACATAATGCTCTGCATTATCCTTTGAAATCATTATCCTTCTCCTCTATACCTGTGTGCGTCTCTCTATACCTTAAGAAGGTTATACCGAGAGATTCTTTAGATTCACAATAGGTTATGCTTTTTGTTAATTCCTTTAAGTCCCGAACTGCATCATTCAACCTATCTGGCCGTCATGAATGAAATGTTATAGCAGTGTCCAGGCAGGACCGTAACGTCCGTTCTTCGCTCATTGCAGACCGTGCAGCGCACAGGTCAGCTTCGCGTCAATAGCGGACATTTTGTAAGCTCTCCTGGATAAATTGAGAATATGATCATGTGTAAACTTGAGCTGAATTTTAACGCTCAAGAAAAAAACTTCAGCGGAGAACATCTAATTGTTTACTCATATGCGTATTGCCAAACCCGTCTCCAATCTTGAACGATCTTTTCTGATGTATAGTCAGGGACTGGATTTACACAAATTAGCTGAATTCAATGATCATGACGGTTTCAATGGACTGATGTTAGGACGGAAGGGCTTAGACTGGCACATTGAATTCACCTTTTGCCTTAGTCATCCCATTCAACCTTTGCAAACTCAGGAGGATTTACTCGTTCTTTATTATTCAGATGAAAATGCGTGGATAGATGCCTGTGCAAGGATGATAGAAGCCGGATTCAACATGACGAACTCATTTAACCCTTACTGGGATATCAACGGAAGGACATTTGTTGACCCAGATGGATACAGAGTGGTTATCCAAAATAAGGCATGGGTATAATTTCAATTATTATTGCCAGTCCACTGGCCGTCTAGTTGCAAACCTGACGGTCTGCTCCTCGCTCACAGCGGACGGTGTTCAAATTAGTTGTTCGCTTAGGGCCATGAGCGGACATCGATGAAAATTCTGTGAATTAAACGTCACGAGATTTCTCTAATTTGATGTCAGTGCCATTGAGATCTGTTTCATTACCCCAACCGAGCTGCATATAAAATTTCGCCGCGCGACTATTCTTATCGGTTTCCAACCAGGCAATATCATGATGTTGGAATAACTCCTGCTCGGCGAGCATAACAAGCCTGCGACCTATTCCTTTGCCTTCATATTCAGGCAGAACAAAGGCCGCAAACAGACATCCTTCATCCGGAAATATCATGGAGAAGCCAATGATTTTATTATTTTCAGTCGCAACCCATGCGCAAAGACTTTTTTCAACCATATCGCCTACCACGCTTTCGGTAATACCCATCTGCCGCATCTCTTCACGGCTCAGGTGATTCTCGATTACCGATGTTCTGACGTCGAACGTTCCCTCGATATCAGAAAGTCGAGCTGTTCTTATGTGGAAACTCATTAGTCTTACTCCATGTATGACGAAATAATTTTGATAATAATGTCAAAAAAAACAACGGAATATACACTTTAAGGCGGCAAATTATGTCAGCTTTTCGCTCACAGCAGACGTCGTTTTCCTCGGGCTTGGCCGCTTTGTGATGTGAATTCAACCGATGGATGCAACACACTTATTGAACCGCTCAGTTTTTAATGTAGAGAACGGCCTCCTAAAGTTAACCCTGCATATGATAAAAATAACATTCACTCATTTACAGTATTAGCGCCTCTCTCTGATCGCTGACGCATAGCGCCCGGCGGATAGCCATTGATGCGCTTGAACGCTCTGCTAAACGCTGCCTGCGAGGCATAGCCAAGACGTAGAGCAACGGTGTCAATTGAGATCTTATCGTGAGTAATCCAGTGACCCGCGATGCGCATTCGCACTTCTCTTGCATAGCGCTGGGGAGGTATGCCGATGATTGATTTGAAGCGTTCAGCAAAAACAGAACGCGACACATGCGACTGGGCAGCAAGCTCGGCAACAGACCACTCCCGGCTTGTATCACGATGAATGGCCAGAATGGCGCGGGCAAGTCGTGGATCACGTAACGCAGCGATCAGGCCTGCGGCGTTCTCGCTACCGTTTTCGATCCATCCACGCACAATCATGGCCGCCGCCACTTCTGCGAGGCGTGCCAGAATGCCCGCAAAGCCCGCGCGTCCGGAACAGATTTCCGATTTCATCGCGCCCAGAACGGGAACCAGCCCCGGATAAATTTGTTCGTTTGCCTCAACCACGATGGCTTGCGGCATCAGTTTACCCAGGCCCTGCATTCCACCAAGATCGAACTCCATACAGCCATAAAACAGAACCGTGCTGGGTGTCGGATGCGAACTCGGGCAGGTGTTAATTCCGCTGACGGCCTCGCCTAATGGCGCAGAGCCGAACGTGTCGATATGTTGAAATGAACAGCTGGCATCCGATAAAAGCTGATGCTCCTCACCCTGCGGCATGAACACCATGCTGCCGGCGTGCAGTTCGTGCAACGTACCCTCACTTGTGCGAAGCAGCGCAGTACCCACGGCGATGTAATGAAAATAGGCGTGTCCCGGCCTGTTGCTAAAACCGACGCCAAACTCAGAACCCGTCTGCAAGCGACGATACTGCACACCACGCAGCCGCATTTCCAGCAGCAATTCACTGATGAGCTCGGATGACAGGGCAAAATATTTATTCACATGCATATTCGGAGTTTCGGGTAAAAAATCAGGGTGAGGCATCATAGATCGTCCAGTTGCTCGACTCTAGACTTGGAGCTGTGATTTTTTACTCCAGAAAGAGTGTGTTATGAGAAATGAAGCAACTGAAGCTGTATCCGCAAGTTTAACCTGTTCTGAACCCAAAGAATCCGCATGGATGGCCGTGATTTCACTGACTATGGGGGTGTTTGGCTTACTGACAGCAGAATATCTTCCTGCCAGCCTGCTGACACCCATGGCCGCCGATCTCGGTGTGACCGAAGCGCTCGCTGGTCAGGCTGTGACAGTAACGGCTGTGGTGGCCCTGTTTGCGGGTCTGATGGTTCCCCGCCTGACGCGTAATTATGATCGCCGTACTGTTTTGCTGGGTTTTACCGTGCTGATGATTGCCTCTAACCTGCTTGTCGCACTTTCATCCAGTCTGGCTGTTTTGTTAATCATGCGCATCTTGCTGGGCATCGCGCTGGGAGGCTTCTGGAGCATGGCAGCTGCTGTAGCTATGCGGCTGGTTCCTGCTCAAAGCGTCCCGCGTGCTCTCTCCGTTATTTTTAGCGGTATCGCTGTCGGAACCGTAGTTTCGATCCCGCTGGGAAGCTATTTAGGTGGGCTTTATGGCTGGCGTAGCGCTTTTATCGCTGCAACCGCAGTAGGCGTACTGACTCTGCTCTTTCAGCTGTTTACCCTTCCCGCAATGGCTCCGCGTCGAATGATGGTAACGGCATCTGTCATGGATTTACTCCGCCGCCCAGGCATTGCGGTGGGAATGACGGGGTGTGTAATTGCCCATACGGGTCAGTATGCGCTGTTTACCTATATTCGGCCGGCTCTTGAAAATATTATTCAACTTGATGTGGATCGTTTGTCTTTGATATTGCTTGGATTTGGCGTCGCTAATTTTATCGGAACGCTGCTTGCCGGGTGGCTGATGGAGAAAAGCCTGCGTCTTACCCTGATACTGATGCCAGCACTTGTTGGTGTGGCGGCATTAAGCATGATTTTGCTGCCACTCAAGGAAACAGGATTGATGTTGTTCGTTGCGTTGTGGGGAATGGCATTTGGTGGCGTTCCCGTTGCGTGGTCAAACTGGGTAGCGCGTTCCGTTCCCGATCAGGCTGAAACCGCTGGCGGCATGGTAGTCGCAGCCGTTCAGTCCTCAATTGCTGCGGGTGCTGCGTTGGGAGGATTACTTTTTGGTCTCAGCGGCGTAACCGGTGTTTTCATCGCCGCTGGTTGCATAATGTTTTTTGCCGCGCTGGTTATTGGACTAAAGGTGAGGGATACGCTGACCTGACCATTTCCTACAACAACGATTTAAATGAAGGCCAGCTACATCCTTTATTGGTTTAAGAATGACGTTACCGCTTGGGAAAACCGTTTTGGCTGATCAAGCATGACAAAGTGAAAGCTGTTATCGATGCGCGTGAAATGGACATCGGATGCAGATGCATAGGCTTGACGATACATGGCATCCACGCTGGCTGCAGGAACGCCGAATAAAGCGTCATACGCGTACACGATCTCCATCGGCGCTTTGATGCGGGCGAGTTCGGGGCGCAGATCGGTAATCATCAATTCATACACGGCATCCGCAACTGTTTTACGATCAGAATTGAGTCCCGCAGTCACCAAAGCTGGTCTCATCGCCTCAGTCTTCACTAAACGGATGAGGGATGTTTTCTGAAACTCTTTGAATTGCTCCGGCGACTGTCCCAGTAGCCAATCCCGCGTCGCTGTTGCATGCCGTTCAGAAGTCTCTGTGGTCGCCGCGGGATCAATCATCAACGTATAGAATGGCAAGGCGTCGACGATCATCAAACGACTGACCTGGTCAGGATGACGGGCCCCGATCATCAGGGCAATCTCCCCCCCAAGCGAATGGCCAATGATCGCCGGTGCTTCAATGTGCTGGATTTGAATGTAATCAGCGATGGCGTCAACTGCCGGAGCGATGACCTTGCCATCTGGATTGGAGAGGGCAGGTGTGCTTGCAAAACCGGCAAGTTCAACAAGATGAACTCGGTGGCTTTTACGCAAAGTTGCTGCTAAATCAGTCCAAACTTCGCGAGACGACGCCAGCCCCGGAATCAATATGACATCCGGTCCTGCGCCTTGCGTCTCTACAGAGATGCGTTGCGAGTTCGAATGCACTGCAGGTATCGGCTGAGTTTCTGACGCTGAAACTAAGACGGACATCAATAGAAGCGCCCCTCCGAACGTGGCACGTATATTTGCGCCAGGCATGAATGTAGTCCTTTATATTTTATCCCTGATAAACCGGGTTTGGCTGACATAAGAGTGTGTCATAAAAGGTAAAATTATTAAGGGATGGATACAAAGGATTTTAATGTTCCGCTTACAGTTTCGTGTCAAAAATGTGGGTTACTGGCAGTATTCTGAGTTGAATAAAAGGGAACAATTCACCCGCCATCAGCAATATGGACTGCACACGATCAAATGAACGTTTCATTTTTGTCAGTCTCAAAACCCATATATATCGCATTGAGTCGCTTTCTGAACAACACGGGATCGTGTTCCAGGCAAATGCGCGCGAGTGAATTTTTAGCGCGCTCTGATACGATTTTTCTGTCGCTGATGATTTGCAATATGTAGGTTTTCAACTGAGATACGATGGCATTTCTCAAAACGGTTTTGTCCTTCAATGAGACTACCGTTAGCTCTAACATCGGATTCAGGGGGCAGCGGATCAGCCAGCCGGCATTTTCTGGGTTGATTTCTGGCAGAGCCCTGACATTCGTCGTTATAACCGGGCAGCCGCATGCCTGCATCTCCAGAACGGAAAAGCCGTACGTCTCCTGCCAGGTTGGTAGTAGCCCGACATCAGAGGTCTTAATTAACGCCAGCACCGCGTCGTTGGTCAGCGACGTATGGTGACGGAATATCGGGCAATCACGCAGCTTATCTTCCACACATTTTCTAAAAACGTCGTCATCCTGGAACGCCTGGTGAGCCACATTATGCGTTTTGCCAGGATCACCAACCAGATTTACGCGCACGTCGTTCACACTTATCAGGTTTTCCCTTAAAAGCTGGGTAAAGGCCAGCACTACTTCTGCACCTCCCTTGCGATAGAACTCATTACCCACGAAGGTGAATGTCACCGGTCCTTCCTGAACAACCACGCTTTTTTTATGCAGTATCGGCTGCGGAGGATGGAGTACGTGCAGTTTGGGCCCAATGATGGCCTGCTCTTCAGGAAAATGTTCCAGCAGCCGCAGCTGAATCTGCCGTGTGGCTTCTGAGATAGCGATGATGCCCTTACAGCGCGGAGAGCAGACGTACCTGAGTTCCCGCGCCAGCTCGGGGTTGGCAAATTTCTGTATTCCGCCAACGGGCAGAACACGAGGCAGTTCGGTTTCAAAGGTCGCCACCCAGTCGCCCGGCCCCGAAGAGACTTCATTGAAAAGGTGGATAATGTCCGCATCAACGGAAGACATCAGGGGCAGTGGGCGGAAAATAAAGAGCTTGTTTTTATGCAATAAGCGCTGCCTTATAACGTTGATCCAGGTCCAGATGTTTCTGGGACGGTAATCCAGGTAGCGATGTGAAGGGTCTGTAATGATATTTCTCTTTTCCGGGTAGCCATTACCCCCCACGATAATCTTCATTTTTCCCCCTGCTGGCGAGTGCAAAAAATTAACAGGATTAATTGAAATATGCTTGCAATTAAAAATGGTAAATAGGTATTTGCGATCTATATGTAGTTATGATGTTTAAGAAAAAGTCTGAATGCGTCATGATTGCACAGGTTGTTGATACCAAATAAAAATCCGCCCTATGCTGCTGCTTTCAGACACGCTTAATTATGCACGGGTATGCAGACAAAAGACGTGTATTTGCATCTTTTTACTGGCTTTCCAGAATACTTCGGTAGAGAGAGTACCAATGCTAATTAAAAAGTTATGTGGCTGATAACCGATGAAACAGGATATCTGCCTTGCATTAAGCAAGAATCCAATCTGTTTTATCAGGTAATAGAAAAATATTATGTGAAAAGTGCAATAAGCCTGAAATCTGGGAAAGCCTCTAATTAAATATTGTCCGATCCTTTTGATCTACACAAAAAAAGAGTCTGCGGATGCTTAGGGCTCTTATCCCCTAAATTCTCAGCGTATCAATCACCGCGCGCAAAGCGGGCGACACATTGCGATGTGGATAATAGAGAAATGAACCTTCCAGACGTTGGCTGTAACGTTGCAGTACTCTGATCAGTTTCCCTTGTTCCAGATCCTCAGATACCAACTCTTTCGGGACATAAGCCAGTCCCAGACCCAGAGCGGCGGCTTTTGCTTCCATATAACTGTCAGCAAAAACCCATTGGCCTTGCGGCCGATGGGTGATTTTTTTTCCATCCTGATTGAGTTCCCATGCGTACAGGCTGCCATCACCAAACTGGTAAGCGATGCAGGGATGAACGGCTAAATCTGCCGGAACTTGCGGAAAGCCGTAGCGACGAAAGTGTTCGGGCGTACCGACAACGACCATCTCCATGTCGGGCGAAATGCGCACAGCAATCATACCCTTGCCCACTTCTGGCCCCAGACGTATACCCGCATCGAATCTTTTCGCAATAATATCGACAAACCGACTTTCGCTGATGAGTTCCAGTCTGATATCCGGGTAGTGTTGCTTGAACACCGCAAGCTTCGGCAGCAGCACTTTATCAATCGCGTGCTGGCTGGCATTGATGCGTACCGTACCGGATGGCGTCTGGCGATAGTGGGCCAGCGTAGCGAGTCCCGTATCTAAAGCATCGAATCCTGACTCAACGGTTTGATAGAGCTGCTCACCGGCATGGGTGAGCGATAATCTGCGCGTGGTACGAACAATGAGTTGAACGCCCAGTCTTTCTTCAAGCTCACGTACTGAACGACTGATTCCTGATTGCGCCAGGCCAAGGCGTTGCGCTGCGGCGGTAAAACTTCCCTCGCGCACCACCAGCATGAACAAATAGAGATCGTTGTAGTTTTCCCGTTTTGCCATTATCCCGTCCTCGTATCCGCATCGCCATTTAGAACAATTTGATATCAATCTTAGCAAATATTGCCCTCTAATCAGAACGCATACTGCTGACTAAAATGTGCGTATTGCAATAAAGCACAGCAGCGTTGTCAGTATGAAACCTGCCTCTTTTAGGTTTTTCAGGAGGATTTTGATGAATGTTTTCACCAAAAAACTGACAGCTGCGATACCTGCATTGCTGCTATGCGCATCATTTAGTGGAGTTACAACCATGAGTTATGCTGATACAAACAACCCGAACGCACCCGTTTCGCTGGTCAAAAAGTGGGACAAAACCTTTCCTGAAAGTACCAACGTTGATCATCGTAAAGTGACCTTTCAGAACCGCTACGGCATCACTTTAGTCGGGGATCTCTATCTTCCGAAGGATCGCGGTGAGCGAAAGCTGGCAGCCGTGGCCGTCAGCGGGCCTTTCGGTGCGGTCAAAGAACAGTCCAGCGGCCTGTACGCGCAGACGCTGGCTGAACAGGGATTTGTTACCCTCGCGTTTGATCCTTCATACACGGGCGAAAGTGGCGGCTACCCGCGTAATGTGGCGTCTCCAGATATCAATACCGAGGATTTCAGTGCAGCGGTTGATCTCTTGGGTCTGCAAAAAGAGGTGGATCGCAACCGAATCGGGCTGCTCGGTATTTGTGGCCTGGGCGGCATGGCGTTAAACGACGCCGCTATGGATACCCGCGTTAAAGCCGTGGCAACCAGCGTGATGTATGACATGAGCCGCGCGATGGGTCATGGTGTGGGCGATGGCAAAGACCGCTACACCACCGCCGATCGTCGTGCTGTGTTGCAGTATCTGAACGCGCAGCGCTGGAAGGATGCGGAGAGCGGCACTTTCACGGCTGGCAGTCACAACATCTATGTCGACGAAAACGGTAAAGCCAGCGCCTCTGAGCGTATTCTGCCGGAAACGTTACCCGCTAATCCAAATCCAGTTTTGAAGGAGTTTTTTGATTATTACCGAATGCCGCGTGGTTTCCATGCGCGCTCGGTTAACTCAACCGGCGCATGGAATGCAACCATGCCGCTGTCGTTTATGAATATGCCGCTGCTGAGCTATGCAAATGAAATCACTATCCCCGTGCTTGTTGTGACCGGTGAAAAAGCCCATTCACGTTATTTTGCTGAAGATGCCTTTAAAGCGATCGGGAGCAAAGAGAAAGAGCTGGTAATTATTCCAGGGGCAAACCATGTGGACTTATATGACAACGTTGCTGGAAAGATCCCGTTTGCTAAATTTGAACAATTTTTTAAATCAAATTTAAACTAACTTACTGAAATAATGCATTTTTACCATGCCACCTGTAATCCTCGGGTGGCGTTAACCTGTCTGATGTAACGCAGGGAATTGATAATGTCTACCGAAAGTCTTCAACCTCCACACAATAAAATCCATGCGTATTGGGGCGGCGTATTTGCCATGACGCTCTGCGTTTTTGTGCTGATCGCTTCTGAGTTTATGCCTGTAAGTCTACTGACGCCTATTGCCAGCGATTTGCTCGTCACGGAGGGGCTGGCAGGACAGGGCATCGCCATTTCAGGCGCACTGGCGGTGCTGACCAGCCTGACAATTTCCCGCATTGCCGGGGATCTGAATCGTAAATATCTTCTGCTGGGGCTGACAATTCTGATGGCGGTATCAGGAATGATTGTCGCGCTGGCGGCCAGCTATCCGATTTATATGTTGGGGCGGGCGCTGATTGGTATCGTGATTGGTGGATTCTGGTCAATGTCGGCGGCGACGGCCATTCGGCTGGTGCCGCAGCATCAGGTTCCCCGCGCGCTGGCGATTTTTAACGGCGGGAACGCATTGGCCACGGTTGTCGCGGTACCGTTGGGTAGCTATCTCGGGGCGACCGTTGGATGGCGGGGTGCCTTTTTATCTCTCGTACCGCTGGCGATAGCGGCGTTCATCTGGCAATGCATCAGCCTGCCTTCAATGGAAAGCGATAATCAACGCAAACCACAGGGATCGGTACTTCGTCTATTTAGAGTCTCAACCGTAGCAACAGGGCTGCTGGCCTGCGGACTGTTCTTCATGGGGCAGTTTGCCTTGTTTACCTACGTGCGGCCGTTTTTGGAAAACGTGACCAGAGTGAGTGCTTCTGGCTTGTCGTTGATTTTGCTTGCTATAGGTGCAGCAGGTTTTATCGGCACCATGATTGTTTCGACCTTCCTGAACGCAAGGTTTTATCCGACATTAATCATGATACCTCTGGTTATGGCAGCGATTGAGGGAACGTTACTCTTGTTCGGTCACAGCATGTGGGTTGTTGCCGTTTTGCTAAGCCTGTGGGGAATGCTTGCGACCGCCGCGCCAACCGGATGGTGGACATGGATCGCAAGGACGCTACCCGAAGATGCAGAGGCGGGTGGTGGCTTAATGGTTGCTGTCATCCAACTCTCCATTGCGCTGGGTTCAACAGCAGGAGGTCTGATATTCGACAGACTGGGATGGCAAAGTGCTTTCGGCTTGAGTGGTTTATTACTGCTTGGTGCGGTCGCAATGACGTTTGTGATATTTCGTCAAGATTATACGTCACTGAAGAAAGTCACCGTACGCGACTGAGAGAACAGCAGCGAGTCAGGCACTATTGCACAACGCTTATTACCGGATTAGCGGCTCAGGATCTATTGCTAATCCGGTTCATCAAATCAGATATAAACTCATCGATATGGCGTAACACTAACGTCAGGGCATTACGCCACATCATTTGCAAAACACGCCTAGGCTTTTCTCTTACTCTCGTGGTTGTCTAATTGCTGGCTGAACTCTTCCGCTGAACAGCGTTGCTGTAAAGCTTCCAGTAACAACTGCTGTTGTGTTTTGGGGACCAGTCCTCCCAGTGGTGGATCGGTATCCAGATTGGTCGGGAAGGAGTAGCCTTCACCGCTCGCCGCCACAATTGCCTGTAATTCTTCATCGCTCAGATCTTTACTCAGCAGGGTTGGATAAATCGCTTCCATCACTTTAACGTGATTCACCTTCTCCATGGTTTTGCCAAATGCGGAAGAGACCTGCAGCAAATTGGCCGTACGCACGTGATCCTGCGTGACATTATTGCCAGCGGCATGAAACAGGGCCGGATTGAAGAACAGCCCATCACCTTTTTGCAGCGGCAACTGAATGGCATGCTGCTGGAAGAACTCAATAAAACGCGGATCGCGCCATGCCAGATATCCCTCGGCATACTGCTGCGACCAGGGCAAAAGTTGCGTTGGACCAGATTCAATCGGCATATCACTGTGAGCCACCGCGCCCTGAAGCGTCAGATATTGCGACAGAATCTGCAACGGCAGAGGGAAGCGAGCAACCACGTCATTTACCTGGAAACCGAGATGGTAATCCCGATGCGGCTGTTGCGCTTTACCGCCCGGACGCACCTGATTAACCTGCGCCGTAATTTCATATCCCGGCCCGACCCAAGCTTCACAAATCAGCGCCAGCAAAGGATTGCTGTAGTAATCGATGAAGGCATCAGCATCCCGCTCCGCCACTTTTTGCAGTGCATTCCAGATACGCCCGTTACTGCCCGCTTTGGCAAAGTGATCGCCGCCGCCGCCGTTTGCCGCTTCACTGGCGAGGATATCCTCAAAGACGTTACTGCTGCGATCAACGGCTGAGACATCGCCATATAACCCCTGAACCACCAGAACACCGGGGCCGCTGGACAATGCACGATGCAGTTCAGCCAGCATGTTTTGACGGTCTGCTGTTGCAGCCGCCAGCAGGTCGTCACGATGATAGATCAGCACATTTTTATCAGCCGAACGTGCCAGCGGGAAATCGTCTTTACGCAGGGTTTGCGCGCAAATCGTGGCGAAATCGTCGAGCGAAATATGACTGTCGTTAATGTAGATATTCTTCATTTTTTTGCCTCACAGAGTCAGAGCTTGTGATGGCTGGAAGCCACCGTTATCACCACAACCAACCACACTTTGATCGAAATCGATCACCGCACCCGTCATCATTCCTGACTCCTCAGAAAGGAGAAATGCGACGCCACGCGCGACTTCGGCTGGCTTGAGCAGACGACCAAAAGGCTGCGCCTGCTCAGCGTTGCGAAGCCAGTTTTCATCAGCGTCATGATATTGCCGCTGGATGTCGTGCTCGTGTGGCGTATCCATCCAGCCAATATTCAGACCGTTTACCCGGATGCGATTGCGCATGGCGCTGAAGGCCACGTTTTTAGTCAGTGTGACCAGCGCACCTTTGGATGCGGCGTATGCCGTTAAGAAGCTCTGACCGCCATGAGAAGTCATGGTGATGATATTGACGATGCTGCCTTCAATGCCTTTGGCAATCATCAGTTTGATCGCTGCCTGCATCAGGAAAAAAGGCGCGCGAACGTTGACGGCCATAATCGCATCAAATAATTCCGGGGAAGTGTTGAGGATGGTGCCGCGATCGGACATGCCTGCGCAATTCACCAGCCCGTGCAGGGTTCCAAACGCCTTTTCTGCGGTCGCCACTACTTTTTCGCAGGCTTCTGGCGAGCTGATATCTGCTTCAACAAATATCACTTCACAACCGGTTTGACTGAGAATATCCACCTGTTCGTGTCCGGCTTTAACATTACGACCGCAAATCACAATGCCCCGGGCTCCGCGAATTGCCAGAAGACTGGCAACGGCTGCGCCTAATCCCTGTGTTCCGCCGGTCACGACGAACACTTTGTTTTTAAATCTGCTGCTGTCACTCAGGCTCATTTCATGTCCTTTGTTATTTTGGGTGAGGTAAGGTCTGTCCACTTGCTCACAGTGACCTTAGCAATTACATTCGATTAACAATACGGCGACATAACCTCAAAAAGACCTCAACTTATGGCAAGGTCATTCTCCATTAAGCAAATCGCGGCACAGTCTGGCGTCAGCAAAGCCACGGTCGACAGAGCATTGCATCAACGCGGCAGTGTCAGTCCACGCACTGCCCGACGCATTGCTCAGGCGATCCGCGACCTGGAATTACAGCAGCGCGCCAGCCTGGCAAGCGGTCGCACGCTACCGATCGATCTGGTGATGCACGCGCCAGAGCGATTCAGTTCGTTAGTGCTAGCGGCGCTGCTTAGTCAAATCAACAGCTTCGCGCCTTTCCGACTAACGTTGCGTTGCCACATTTTTGAAGAGATCTCGCCTGAAGATCTGCAGCGTGAGCTGCGCCGCTGTGGCAATGACAGTTATGGCGTGTTGCTCAAAGCAAGCGATCACCCTTTGCTCAAGAATACGATTGCGGAGCTGGCGGCCCTCAACGTGCCGGTGGTAACGCTCGTTACTGATTTACCGTCAAGCGAGCGCATCAGCTATGTCGGCATGGATAATGATGGTGCCGGTCGAACGGCGGCCTGGCTGATGTCGCGGTGGCTGCCTGCTGCCGTGCAAACGGTCGCCGTTGTGATCAGCAGCACGGGCTTTCGCGGGGAAGAGCAGCGCATGGAGGGCTTCATTCAGGCGTTGAGTCAGCGAGCGCCGTATTTGAAGATTAAAGCTGTCAGTGAAGGTTACGGTATCGATTCACTCACTTTTACCCAGATGTGCACAGCGCTGGAACAGGATCCCTCGATCCAATCTATTTATAGCGTGGGGGGCGGAAATGGTGCCATTTTGCAGGCTTTTTCAGCGATGCACCGCGAGGTAAACGTTTTCATTGGCCATGATCTGGATGAAGAAAATCGCCGGCTACTCGCTGCTGAAGAGATGGATGCGGTGATTGACCATGATCTTCATGAAGATGCGCGATCGGCGTTTAAAGCAATCCTGCGTTTTCACGGCTTTTTGCCCGAAGCCGAAGATGAAACGGCATCATCACGCGTTATTGTCGTCACGCCGTTCAATATTTGAGGCACTAGCGATGGCTAAGTGGCAATATCGACGCCAAACCGCTATTGCTCTGAGGATTTTGATATGACCACCTTTCACCAACTCAATGCCATCAGCCTGCGTGGCCAGCCTATCTCAATGGCCGATTTCACCGGCAAGCTGGTTCTGGTGGTTAACACCGCCAGCCATTGTGGATTCACGCCACAATATGCCGGTCTCGAAGCACTTTACAAAAAGCACGCCGCTCAGGGGCTGGTGATCCTGGGGTTCCCCTGTAACCAGTTCGGTAAGCAGGAACCCGGCAGCGCCGATGATATCGCGCAGACCTGCCAAATTAACTACGGTGTGAGCTTTCCGATGTTTGAGAAAGTTGAGGTCAACGGCGCCGCAACGCATCCGGTTTTTCGCTATCTAAAAGACGAATTGCCCGGCGTGCTGGGAGGGCGCATCAAGTGGAACTTCACTAAGTTTCTCATCGGACGTGATGGCAAACCGCTCAAGCGTTTTGCGCCAATCACCACTCCGGAGAAAATGGAAGCCGCAATCCTTGCTGCACTAGAAAGCTAATAGTGATTCCGTCTCTCGACGTCCGAAATGTGCGAGCTATCACAATTAACAACATTTCTTTTTAAGCAATTAGCCTGTTTCTACCTTAAACATCCCCTGCATGTCACGGTTTGTGACATGATAAACGTCATAAATGACCTGCCAGGATGTTTAAATATATGTTTGACGCAAGAAAGTTATCCACTTTAAACGCCCTCGAAAGCTGCGTGCACAATTATATTATCAAAAACATTAATGCCGTTATTTATATGACGATAAGGGAGCTTGCCGATAATTCGGGTGTGTCTACCGCAACGATTCTGCGATTCTGTAAAAAAATGGATTTCAATGGTTACTCAGAACTCAAAGCCAGTATGAAGTTACACCTGAACAGAAATAGCACATTACTTATTCCTCATGGCGCTGAGGAAATATTAACCTTTTTTAAAAGCATCAGAAACGATGAGTTTGATGAGATGATTAAGCAGGCAGCAGAGTATATTCGTGATGCAGAACGGGTGTTCTTTGCCGGCGCTGGCAGCTCTGGCACGCTTGGCAGGTATGGCGCCCGTTTCTTCTCTAACATGGGCAAGTTCAGCAATCACATTGACGATCCCTATTATCCGGTGAGCTCGGACATGGTGCAGAGTTCAGTGGCTATCGTGCTTTCTGTCTCTGGCGAAACCCCCGAAATAGTGAAACTCGCCAGACAATTTGTTATTCACCATTGCAAAGTGATTGCGATAACCTGTAATCCTGATTCAACCCTGGCAAAACTCGCTGACTTTATTGTTCCCTATCATGTGTCCCGCATTTTAATTGATAACGAATACGATATTACCACGCAGGTTCCGGTTATTTTTATTCTTGAATCAATAGGCAGAAAACTGGTGGTGAATAATGTCAGTGAGATGTCACGTGGTGTGACATTTTTGTAATTGTCGACCGGTTATAACATATTGTGACTTCGTGACATTGCCAAAGCGATTTTCTAACATTGCCGCGATGAGTTCGCCTCTGACGGACTGAATTCCCTCTGGCAATGGAAGAAAACCATGGCAATAAATTATACGGATTCTGCGAAAGAGATCGTAAAGCTGATAGGTAGCGATAATAACGTGATAAGTGTCACGCATTGCGCCACACGTCTGAGGTTTGTGCTTAAAGATTATGCTCTGGTCGAGGTTGAATCACTCAAGCGGGTGAAAGGGGTGATTACCGCGATGCAGGCCAGCGGCCAGATGCAGGTGGTTATCGGCAATCACGTCGGTGATGCTTACCGCGAAGTGCAAAATCTACTCAATATCGATGAAAGTGTTGCGGTAACACCGCCTAATGTCGGTATTGTTAGCCGCGTTATGGATATCATCTCCAGCATCTTTGCGCCTTTCCTCTATCCGCTGGCAGCCTGCGGTGTGCTGCAGGGCATCATTTCGCTGCTGACCGCCATCGGCTGGATGGATCCGGCAAGCGGCACCTATCGCATTCTTAATTTTGTTTCGTGGACCGGCTTTACCTTCCTGCCCGTCATGGTGGCTTTTACCGCCGCGAAAAAATTCAACGTAAATCCGTTTACAGCGGTAATCGCCGCCTGTGCGCTGGTGTCGCCGGATTACCTGAATATGCTGACGGCCAACAAAATACTCACCGCCAACTCAGCCGATCCAGCTGTGCATGCTTTGATGCAGAGCGCGGTTGAAAACCCGGCTATTTCAAAAGTGCTGGTGGAGATTGCTGGCATTCCGCTGGATGCCGCGCCGCTGACCTTTATGGGCTTGCCGGTTCAGTATCTGAGTTACACCTCGTCGGTGATCCCGATTATTTTGATGGTTTGGGGCATGTCGTATGTTCAGCGGTTCTTTGAGCGCCTGCTACCGATGGTGATACGCAACCTGTTCACGCCGATGTTCTGTCTCGCCATCATGGTTCCACTCACGCTGCTGGCATTTGGTCCGGTCGGTAACATGATTGGTGGCGCCATCGGTGGCGTTTACAACACGCTCTATCACCTCAGTCCTTCCGTTGCCGGATTTGTGGTCGGTGCCTTGTGGATGCCGCTGGTTACATTAGGCGTGCATTGGGGCATCACGCCCGTGACCGTCGGCAACTATGCAACCTTGGGCTACGACACCTTTACCGGCTTACAAGCTTCTGCGGTATTTGGCATGGCGGGTGCGGTGCTTGGCGTCTACCTGAAGGCGAAAGATGCTGAGCTCAAGCGTATGGCGCTCTCTGCAGGTGTGACGGCGCTGTTTGGTATCACTGAACCCGCCATCTACGGTGTGGCATTACGCCTAAAACGGCCAATGATCTGTGGCTGCCTCGCGGGTGCTGCAGGCGGCATGATTGCCGGTGCATTCAACGCGGTTTCATGGAGTTACTGCATTCCAGGTATTGCCGTCCTGCCGGTGTTCTTTAAAGAAGGGCACATGACGCAATTCCTCGGCTTCCTGATATCCATTTTCGTTGCATTCGTTTTGGGCATGGTCTTCTCCTGGGTAGCGGGATTCAAAGAAGACAGCCAGCCAGACGTTCGCCCTGTGCCGCAGCCTGGCACCATCTGATCAAGAGATACTTATTATGAATAATCAATTCCCAAAAAATTTCATGTGGGGCGGCGCGGTTGCGGCTCACCAGGTCGAAGGTGCGTGGGATAAAGGCGGAAAAGGCCCGAGCATTGTCGATGTGCTGACCAGCGGGGCGCACGGCGTTGATCGCGTTATCACCTCGGGCATTCAGGATGACTGCTTTTATGCCAATCACGAGGCATCCGACTTTTACCATCGTTATCCTGAAGACATCGCGCTGCTGGCCGAAATGGGCTTCCGCTGCTTCCGCACCTCAATTGCATGGTCGCGTATTTTTCCGCGCGGCGATGAAGCTTTACCGAACCAAGAGGGGCTGCGTTTTTACGATGCATTATTTGATGAGCTGTTGAAATACGGGATTGAACCCGTTATTACGCTGTCCCATTTTGAAATGCCCAATTTCCTGGTCACCGAATATGGCGGCTGGAAAAATAGAAAGGTTTTGGACTTCTTTGTCCACTTCAGCGCAGTGGTTATTGAACGCTTCCAGCACAAAGTAAAATACTGGATGACCTTCAATGAAATTAATAATCAGCGCAACTGGAAAACCCCGCTTTTCGGTTATTGCTGTTCCGGTGTTATTTTCACCCACGAGCCTAATCCTGAAGAGTGCATGTATCAGGTTCTGCATCATCAATTTGTTGCCAGTGCTCAAGTGGTGAAGTTAGGACACGACATTAATCCTGAACTGAAAATTGGCTGCATGATCGCCATGGTGCCGCTGTATCCGTTTTCCTGTCACCCAGATGACGTGATGTATGCCCAGGAAGCGATGAGGGAACGATTCTTTTTTAGTGATGTTCACATGCGCGGTCATTATCCGGCTTATATCCTCAATGAATGGCAGCGCAAGGGATACCACATTGCGATGGAGCCCGATGATGCGCAGATCCTGCGCGAAGGATGTGCCGATTATATCGGGCTGAGCTATTACATGAGTAATGCAGTCAGTAAAGAAAATGCCGGCAGCGGGACCGCACTATCAGGATTCGAAGGAAGTGTTCCGAATCCACACGTTAAAGCCTCCGATTGGGGCTGGCAGATCGATCCGGTAGGCCTGCGTTATGTGCTGAATATTCTCTATGAGCGTTATGAAAAGCCGCTTTTCGTGGTTGAAAACGGTTTTGGTGCCATCGACAAATTGGATGAAAAGGGCGAGGTCAATGACGACTACCGCATCGACTATCTGCGCGCGCATATTGAACAGATGAAAAAAGCCGTCACCGAAGATGGTGTCGATCTTATGGGATATACTCCTTGGGGATGTATTGACTGTGTATCCTTTACCACTGGCCAATACAGCAAGCGTTATGGCTTTATCTACGTAAATAAAAACGATGATGGTAGCGGAGATTTTGCCCGCTCGAAGAAGAAGAGTTTTGACTGGTATCGCCGGGTCATCGCCAGCAACGGCGAAGAACTCTAACAAAATTAGGTGCGACAAGGATGTCGCACCTACAAAATTTTTAAGGCTTCTCTTTCTCTTCTTCAGCCGGAATCAGCGGTTCATCAATGGCGATGGATGAATTAGATTTCAGCAGCTGAATATCCAGAATCACGTAGGTCATAGTGGTAATGAATAACGAAATCACGCTGCCAATCACGCCGCTGGTGGTGAAGGTGAAATAGTTATACATCACCACCCAGGTCACACAAATAAACAGCGCCAGCGCAACGTTAATTGCCGACTGCGAATAATCGGTGGTGCGTGATCCCATTTCATTAATTTGCCGACTGAAATTCGCGCCGCTGTATTTCTCCAGCACAAAAATTCCCTGTTCCCAATTACGCAAACGACGTGCGCCGCTGCGGGTGAGAAATACGTAGAGCAGCGAGACAAATAAACCGGAGAAGGCGATCAGTACCGGCACCGCTTCCAGCGCATAAGCGAGGCTTTTATGGCTGGATGCCTGCGGCGTGAGATCCAAAGTTAATGACGCACCCAGCGCGGCATATAAAAACACAAACAGCAGCAGAAACAGCGCGTTGCGCCGCCAGTCGAGATCGGCTTCGTGATTCTTCTGCTGGCGCGCGCTGTGCAGCGCCTGCTGTAATAACGTGGCATTGGTGGATGCGGTGTCAATACTTTCAATCTCTTCAGCCAATAAGCGGTGAATAAACGGCTGATCGGCCGGTTCAATGGTGATGCGCATAGATTTCTCGGTAACGTAACGATCAAAGGCGTCAGTGTAACGTAAATCGCCTGGCTCGCGCAGAATCTGCGAGTAAGCGCGCAATTTTCCATCTATGTTTCGGTTCGCATCGCACATTATTTGTACAATTGATGGGCGGTTATTACTGACCGCGCAAATCACGACGGAGTAATGAGCTATGTCGTATGTTGATGGTTTTGTCGTAGCGGTGCCGGAAGCCAATAAGGAGGATTATCGTGCCATGGCGGCCAAAGCCGCGCCGCTGTTCAAAGAGTTTGGCGCCACGCGTATCGTCGAGTGCTGGGCAGACGATGTGCCTGAAGGCACGCAGACCGATTTCTATCGCGCTGTAAAAGCCGAAGAGGGCGAAACGGTGGTTTTCAGCTGGATCGAATATCCCTCGCGAGAAGCGCGTGACGCCGCCAATGCCAAAATGATGTCCGATCCGCGCATGAAAGAGATGGGCGAGAATATGCCGTTCGACGGTAAACGCATGATTTATGGCGGATTCGCGATTTTGCTGGAGGAGTAGTTGAGCGCTAAGGCGTTGAGATGGTCGCCATGAATGGCGACCCTACGACTTGGCGCTCTATCTCCGTCCGATATCATTTATGATCTTCAAAATCTGAACTGACCTCTAAGCGATTGGCGCTCGCAGATTATTCGGGTAACGTGGAATGCTTAACTTTGTTACCTACAAATAATTACCGCACGCTAAGTTGCAGGAGAGTCAGTCCATGGCCGTAAATTCAAACATCGTCGGCATTGTCAGCGATGAGTTCACCAATCCCAATACCGTAAAACTGCTCAATGAAGTTACGCGCCAGCTGAATGCACGCGGCTTGATTACGCTGCTGCTCAATGCCAATTCCCGTGAAAGTTATCAAAGCGCGCTTCATAACGCCGCGCAACTTCCTGTCAGCGCTTTAGTGTTTCTGACCTCGCTGTTCAGCGATGAGTTGAGTGTGGCAGCCGATATCCTGCCGCAGGCCAAAACCGTCCATCTAAGCCACAGCGCCAGCGCGGATGCCAACGTCGTGATTGCCGATGGTTATGACGCAGGTGCAGAGATGGGATTGTTGCTGCTGTCGCAAGGTCATCAACGGTTCGGCTTTATGCACAGCCAGCAAAACAGCGCGACTGCGCGCCAGCTGGATGGTTTTGTCGCCAGCCTGCAAGCAGAACAGAAAGAACTGAAAATCGAGCTCTCTGCCGGTGGCAACGATCGCGAGCTGGCTTATCAGGCGATGATGGCGTATTTGAAGAAAACGCGTGCTGCCGAGCGCATCAATGCGCTGTTCTGCGAAAGCGATGTGTTGGCGTTTGGTGCGTTACAAGCGGTGCGTGACTTCGCACAAGGTGCTCATGTTGCGGTGGTGGGTTTTGATGATGTCGATGAAGCGCGCGCGTCAACCTGGCATCTCACCAGTTGGGCGCAGCGTCGTGATTTGCTGGTGGCTGAAGCGTTGAATCGTTTATTGGAGAACCTCGCTGATACCAGTAACGCCTGGCAGCAGGGCGAGTTACAGGTGCGCCATTCGCATCACGGC
This sequence comes from Pantoea trifolii, assembly GCF_024506435.1. Classification (NCBI taxonomy): domain Bacteria; kingdom Pseudomonadati; phylum Pseudomonadota; class Gammaproteobacteria; order Enterobacterales; family Erwiniaceae; genus Pantoea; species Pantoea trifolii. The sequence continues at coordinate 276,324 of NZ_JANIET010000002.1, forward strand.
AAGCATGTGCCGGGCGAAATGTCGCAGTGCGGCTGTGCGATTCGGCATTGATAGCAAGAACCAGCGGTGCGCATTGCTGCGCACCAAATCTCTATTTACACCGCAAATGAATATTCGACACACGCTGATAGCTGCACAAAGGGCCCAGCCAAGGTTTGATTATGGTGCGCAATAATCTGCTCAGCGCTCAGCACGCCGTTATCCACCGAAGTATGTCCATCCTCAATCAGCACAACGCGAAAACCTAAATCTGCGGCAGCACGACAAGTGGTATCCACGCAGTATTCGCTCTTCATTCCAACAATCACTAACTCTTGAATATCGGCACTTTTCAGGGCTGACAGTAATTCAGTTTCGCGGAAACAGTTGGGATAGCGCTTCACAAATACCCGATCGTGCGATGCATCCATCTGCAGTTCAGGAATCAATTGAGTCAGCGGACCGCTTTCGGCGAAGGGCGATCCATCCGGTCCGGAGTGGCGAGCGAAGAAAACCGGCGCATGCGCTAGATGGGCTAACGCGATCAGCTGATTGATATTGGCTAAAACAGATTCCGCCGCATAGGGCGCTGGCGTAGCGTGAAATAACCCATTCTGCATATCAATGACTAACAAGGCTTTATGTTGTGGCTGCATGGTGTGTCTCCTTTCTGCATGCTATGAACGGAGACCATTCCCCGTCCAGTGATTGACGGGGCTGAGGATGCTGGAGCTTATCTCTTCGCTACAGATGCACACACGCCGCCGCCATATGCGGTGGTGGTGGTGGTTTCTGTGATTAACGCGTTGAAGATAGACATAAAAGCTCGCCAGAATGTGGTGTGAGTGTTGAATCTAACAGAGTGCCAGAAGAAAACAAGGGTGAAGTGTTAACAGCTATGAAACCAAAAGGCGAACGCGGATTAACCGGCGTTCGCCCAATGTTTAATGCTTGGTGCCATTACCTGAACCGTCACGATTGCGGAAAATATGCGTCACGTTGTCGGTATTCTTGATCGCCACTCCGTTCGACTGCGGTGTTTCAATATGATTCATCACTTCCGACATCGCGCGACTTAGTGCTTGCTGGCGCGGTGGATCGCGCTCAATCGACGCCATCCCACGCAATTTATCCAGCAACGCGCGAGGTGAAAGCGGGCCGGATTTTTTCAGCAACTGTAAAATTGCATCGCCCATGATGATGTCGGTGAGCCGTTCTTCATCACTTCTGTACATAGATTCTCTCTGGTTACCGCGGCAGACCTGCGGCAAATAACAAAGTGGATTCAGTCTTAACCGGGCGCGAATGAGGCGGAAACCACTTGGTTAATTCTCAGGACAGCAGCGCCTGGTTTAGGATTCTCGTTCTACAGAAAACATCAGTCCAATTAACTGCTGATAGTGAATTTCTGCTTCAGTACCGCGCGCTTGTTCCATACGGCACAGCAACTTAGTACACAGCGTTTTACGGCTTAGCGTCCGTCCTGAACGTAAGATCTCAACCACAATTAGTCCCAGCGTTTCCTGCTGCGAAGGCAAAGAGGCTTCTTTGAAGTAGCGCGCAATAGCTTCCGACGCTGTTGAAAGATTGCGATCCTGACGCATGGTTCCATCCTTAAGTTAACGTATGACTTTCGCCATCAAACTTATACAAGTTTAATTAATATGTACAGGAATATGGCGAATCAACTACGCAGCGATTTGGCCAAAAGTGCTAATTTATTATTAACAATAACTTAAGGAAAGGGTAGGCAATGCTGAGTGTATTCCGCGCAATACTCGTCACTTAAGCGTCTTTAGGTCGCCATGAATGGCGACCCTACAAAGGCTTGGCGCGTTTTTTGTAGGGGGCACATTCATGCGCACCTGCATACCAACGTTTTGATTCCATCAGCCATCCGTCGATCGCGTCAGCGTTTCCCAGCAATCTATCTCTGCGCTTAATGATTCATTCTTCTGCCGTACCAACCCCAAAGCATCACTGCCCAGCAACATATGCGCCGGGGGATTGCTGCTTTCGATCACCTCCAGCATCGCGCTGGCGGCTTTGAGCGGATCGCCCAACTGCTTGCCGCTCTTCTCCTCTCGTGCCTGGCGAATCGGGTCAAACAGCGCATCGTAATCGGCGATGCTGCGTTCACTGCGCACCATGGAACGACCGGCCCAATCGGTGCGAAACGATCCCGGAGCAACGGCGGTCACGTGGATGTTGAAGGGCGCCAGCTCTTTGCTCAGAGTGTCCGAAATCCCTTCCAGCGCAAACTTGCTGCCGCAGTAATAGCTGATGCCGGGCATGGTGATAAAACCGCCCATTGAGGTGATGTTGATGATGTGGCCGTGACGGCGCTGGCGCATAAAGGGCAGCAAGGCTTTAATCATCGCCACCGCGCCAAACACGTTGACATCAAACTGGCGGCGCATTTCTTCAAGTGATGACTCTTCCATCACCCCTTCATGACCGTACCCGGCGTTGTTCACCAACACATCAATCGGGCCAACGTGGGATTCAACATTGGCAATCACCGCATCAATGGCGGCGAAATGGGTGACATCCAGCTCATAGGCGAAAGCATTTTCCGCATGCAAACTTTCAAACTCAGCCTTTGCGGCAGCATTGCGCACCGTACCGACCACGCAATAGCCACGACTTAGTGCAACTTGTGCCAATGCGCGACCAAATCCGCTGCTGACGCCGGTAATGAATAATGTTTTAGTCCTGGACATTTGCGGTTTCTCCTCAAAAAGTAGAGGATGCATAATAATCTGACGATTAAACGGCAATAAGACCTTATTTTGTATATTCCTTGCCTAATCTTATGAAGGTGATGTTTCTCGATGAAAGAAACGCTCCAGCTGAAAACGGTAGAACTGCTTAAAACGCTAGCGTCGCAGGAAGGTTACAACCTGACTGCGCTGCCGGACGTGCGCATCCTGCGTTCCGATCGGCCGCTGGCGCGCACGCCGGTGCTGTACGATCCGGGCATCGTGATTGTGTGTCAGGGATCGAAGCGCGGTTTCTTTGGCGATCAAGTCTATCTGTACGATGAGCAACATTATTTGGCGGTTTCGGTGCCAGTGCCTTTTACCATGGAAACGGCGGCGTCAGCGGAATATCCGCTGCTGGCGATTTATCTGCATCTCGACTTCACTGTGGCGACTGAATTGCTGTTGCAGCTGGAGCAGCAGGACGTGACGTTTGAGAGCCAGGCAGCGCAGAGCATGATGTCGAGTCCGATGGATCAGACGCTGCGCGAAACGGTGTTGCGCTTCCTCACCACGCTAAATCATCCGCTGGACGCAAAGATGCTTGGCCCCGCGCTGGTACGTGAACTCTATTATCGCGTGCTGACCGGTGCGCAGGGCAGCGCGATGCGAGCGGCGCTCACCTTACAAGGGCAATTTGGCAAAGTGGGCAAAGCGCTGAGCCACATTCACGCGCACTATGCGCAGCCGCTAACGCTCGGACAACTGGCGGCGCTGGCGGGCATGAGCGTGCCCACGTTTCACACCCATTTCAAAAGCATCACCCATCAGCCGCCGATGCAGTATGTGAAATCGGTACGATTGCATCAGGCGCGCATGTTGATGGTGCGTAGGGAGATGACGGCGTCATCGGCCAGCCACGCGGTGGGCTATGAAAGTGCTTCGCAATTTAATCGCGAGTTCAAACGTCTGTTTGGGTTACCGCCCGCTGAAGAGATCAAACGCATGCAGCGTCACTTTGCCGTGACGCCGGCGCACGAGCCATCGCGATTCGTTTCCTCACATTAATGCCAGCCTGTGCTATAAATGATAACCATTATCATTTTTGGCGTGAGGCACAGGATGCAGGCAGCTGAGGTAAACGCGCTAAGCGCGGATTGTTGTATCGTTGGCGGCGGTCCGGCGGGATTGATGCTGGGCTATTTACTGGCGCGCTCGGGTTTACGCGCCGTGGTAATCGAGAAGCATCCCGACTTCCTGCGCGATTTTCGCGGCGACACCATTCATCCTTCAACGCTGGAGATCATGCGCCAGCTTGGCTTGCTGGATGAGCTGCTGACCTTACCGCATCAACGCGCGGAGAAGCTGCAAGCGGAAGTGGCTGGTGAAGAGATCACTATGGCCGATTTCTCACGTTTGCCGGTTCAGTGCCGCTTTATCGCCTTTATGCCGCAGTGGGATTTTCTCAACTTTCTTGCGAAAAAAGCTTTTGAATTTCCGGGGTTTACTCTGCTGCAATCCACCGCATTTGATGACTTTATTTATGAGGATGGCGCAATCAGTGGCGTTAAAACGTTACAGGGTAACGAGCGTCACATTATTCGTACTTCATTAGTGATAGGCGCAGATGGCCGCAATTCGCAGGTCAAAGCTAAAGCCGGATTAACCGGTCAAAGCTTTGGTGCGCCACGCGATGTATTGTGGTTTAGGCTGGAGAAACATCCTGACGATCCGCAGCTGGGTATGGGACATAAAGGGCCGAAGCAGAACTTCATTGTCATCGATCGCGGTGATTACTGGCAGTGCGGTTACACCATCCAGAAAAATCAGTTCGACGAGTTAAAACTGGCGGGTTTGGACGCGCTGAAAAGCACCATGGCGCAGGTGGCACCGTTCAGTGCAGAGCGCATGGCGGAAGTCGATGAGTGGGACAAACTCAAGCTATTGTCAATTCGCATCGACCGCCTTGATCACTGGATGAAACCCGGCGTGCTCTGTATCGGCGATGCTGCTCATGCGATGTCGCCGATTGGCGGGGTTGGGGTTAACCTGGCGATTCAGGATGCGGTGGCCGCAGCCAATATGCTGACCAAACCGCTGCAGCAGGGGAATGTTGCCTTACAGGATCTGCAAAAAGTGCAGCGGCGCCGCCAGTTTCCAACGGTCGCCACCCAGTTCCTGCAAATCAAAATGAGCAGCAACAAACGCAAACGCACCACACCGAGCAAAGTGCCACAGATGATCAGCCGCTTTCCGTTCCTGCGCCACCTCTTTGGTCGCTTAATTGGCCTCGGATTCCGTACTGAAAAGCCGCGTTATATATAACCGGCAAAAAAAAAGCCCGCTAAGCGCGGGCCAGGTAAACGTTACCAATCTGAAATTCTCGTAGCAACGCATTGCTGTGTGTTGCGTCGCTATAATAGCAACATAACGCAGGTTGTGCAGGAAATGATCAGCGAGAAAATTTTGTGCTAAGGATAAGCATTACGCTTGCTGCACGCGCGTTGACCACCAGCACATTAGCGATCCGACGCTAACCATCGCGGTGCCTTGCCAGAAAGCGATGGTCAGATGCGAGCGCAATATAAAGACGGCGAGAAGCGATGAGATGATCGGAATGAAGTAGGACGCGGCGGCCAAAATGGTGACGTTGCCATGCAGAATGCCAACATTCCATGCAGCATAGCCAAAGCCCATCGCCATCGCAGCCAGCGCCAGACTGATGCAAACCCCAACGGATAACACAAACGGCGGTTGTGGCGAGAGCAAAAACTTCAGCCACAGCGTCAGCGCTGTCAGGATAAAGAACAGGGTTATGCCATTGCTGCCGTTAGCAATTTTTTTTGTTACCACACAATATACCGCCCAGATCACCGCGCCGCTTAATGCCAGGCCATAACTCAACGGATTATCCATCACATTATTGGCGATCTCGCTGAATGAAAAACCCTGATCGCCGCCCAAAACGCGACAAATGCCTGCAACCGCCAGCAACATGCCCGGAATAATCAGCGGATGCGTTTTTTGCCGATTCACTATCACCGCTAAAAGGATGGTCAAACTTGGCCACAGATAATTGACCATGCCAACTTCAATCGCCTGGCGTCCGCTGTGGGTAAAGCCTAGTGAAAGCGACAGGCAGAGTTCATAACAGACGAACAGTACGCTGCCGATAATCAAATAGCGGCGCGGAAAAGCACGCAGTTTTGGCAAGCCTACAGTGAAAATCAGCAAAACCGCGCTGGCACTGTAGATCAGCGCCGCACCGCCCACCGGGCCAAATCCTTCGCTGACAGTTTTAATCAGTCCTACAATCGCGCTCCACAGCAGAATGGCCATTAAACCAATCAGCGTCGCCTTCTTTTGGGGCATGACCCGCAACCTTATTTCGCAAATTCGGGCCAAAATCCTATCAAATCAAATGCGCTTTGTATTTGCTGGATTACCTGCGGTCTTTCGAGAGGTCGCCATTCATGGCGACCTCACTCACGGAAACATCCATTACCACTTCATCTCGCCGGTATTCACTTTGGCGCTCAGATCCAACGAACTCTCCTCCGGCAGATGCGGATAAGCCGCTTTCATGGTCTCGATCACCTGCGCTGAACCTTTATGCTGCTGTAACGCTTTCTCAAAGGTTTGCAGATAGTTCAAGGTAAAGGTAATTGCCGCATCACCCGCCGGGCGCTCGCCGAGATAATGGCCCGGAATCACCTGTTTAGGCTGTAGTTTTTGCATCTCGCTTAGCACATTACGCCACTGCTGACGAACAGCTGGCGTTTGCGTATCGGCGGTCCAGACGTGAATGCCGGAAGCCACACCGGTGCCGCCGAGAATCGCTTTGTTGGCAGGGATCCACACGTAAGCGGCGTAATCATTGGCGTGACGCAGTTCCAGCGTTTCACCGTCGACTTTAAAGCTGGTGGCATGCGTAACCTGCGGAACATACAGCTGTTTTGGTGCGCCGTCCTTCATCTGCGGGCCCCAATACGCCAGCTTGGCGGCTTTGGTCGCTTCGATGTGTTTCACCACGTCCGACGTCGCCACAATCTTCACCTGCGGGAACGCTTTTACAATCGGTTCCAGACCAAAATAGAAGTCAGGATCGCCGGAGGTGATAACAATCTGCGTCAGCTTTTTACCGCTGGCTTTAATCATCTGCACCAGTTTTTCACCGTCTTTGGTGCTGAATTGCGCATCAAACAGTATCGCTTCATGCGGACCGGAAACCAGCGTGGAAGAGACCGGGAAAATGCCATTCTCCTGCGGGTTATACACTTCTAGATTGAGTGGTGCAGCGAAGGCAGGCAGGGTGGCAAAGGCCAATGCCAGTGTCAGCGTTTTCATTTTCATCGAATTTTCCTTTATCCGGCACTTCGCCGTATTTGTGGCTCTATTGTAGGGAAATCGCTGGCTGGTAGAATTCCCGAAACTGGATATGATCAGTTTCATAAAACGATCAGATGGAGCCAACATGGACAGAGTCACTGCGGCAACAGTGTTTAACCGCATTTGCGAACTGGGCAGCTTAAGTGCTGCGGCGCGTGCACTGGATATTTCGCGGCCGATGGTCAGCCGCTACCTGGATGAAATGGAGAAGTGGGCTGGCGCGCGTTTACTGCACCGATCATCGCGCAAGCTAACCATCACACCCGCTGGCGAGAAGATCCTCGAAAAATCGCGCGCGCTAGCCAGATTGGCTGAAGAGATTGCCGATCAGGGCGCGGATAGCGAGCCGCACGGCACGTTGCGCGTCGCATGTGCGCACTCCACCGCCACGCATATTCTGGGGCCGATGATCCCGGCATTCCTGGCGCGTTTCCCGGCGGTGCGCATCGAGCTGGAGATCAACAATCAGCCGGTGAGTTTGATCGGTGAGCGCATTGATGTGGCGGTGCGCATTACCGACGATCCCGAACCTGGCGCCATTGCCCGACGTTTAGGCGAGTGTGTTTCGGTGATTTGCGCGTCACCGGGCTATCTGCAGGCGCATGGTTCGCCGCACACGCCAGCCGATCTCGCGCAGCATAACTGCCTGCATTACAGCCGTTTCGCTGGGCAGAGCTGGCAATTTTTAGATGCGCACGGCGAAACAATCTCCGCAGCGGTGCACGGTAATTTCAGCGCCGGCATCTCGTCGGTGTTGTGTGATGCGGCGATTGCCGGTTGTGGACTCGCGATGGTGCCGGAAATGGAAGCGCGTCATGCCATCGACAATGGACAGCTGCAAACCGTATTGCCGGCTTATCAGCCAAAAACGCTGGCGATCTTTGGCCTTTACATGTCGCGTGAACGGCAGCCGGCAGCGCTGCGGGCGTTTTTAGATGCGGTGCAGCAGCAGTTAAACGCCTGAAAGTTCGACATGCATTTGGGCTTGAAGGAATGACAAAATAATCAGTGTGTTAGGCAAATAATTCTGGCTACGAAAAGCCGGTTTTCAGCCTGAAATCGCCAAAGTTGTGGCGAAAATTCGTTCAATTGTGGTCGATATAAAATGATGGCACCTGACCGGTGACGCGACGAAACATAGTGGAGAAAGCGGAGCTGCTGTCATAGCCGAGCGAGAGCGCCACCTCGTTTACCGATTTGCCCGCCACCAGCCACGCCAGCGCCGTCACCACGCAGGCACGCTGTCGCCAGGCCGAGAAAGACAAGCCGGTTTGCTGCAGGAAATGGCGGCGGAAGGTGCTGGGGCTCATAAACATCGCGCTGGCCCAGTCATCGGCCGCATCATGAATGGTTGGCGCCAGTAAGAAGTTCTGACATTGCGCCAACAGTGCCGGATGCTGTGGCAGCGGAATATCGAATTCACGTGCAGGCATCGCCGCTAGCTCCAGCAGCAGCAACTGCACCAGCGATCGATCGCGATCGGATGTATATAATAGTGGTAAATCAACCGCTTCAATCAACAACTGCCGCAGTAGCGGCGAGACGCTGATGACGCTACAGCGATCGCGCAATGCTGCCGCGCAAATCGGCTCGATATACAGGCTGCGCGTCGAGACGCCGACAAACTTCACGCTGTGCACAGTGTTCGGCGGAATCCACACCGCATGCTGTGGCGGTACCACCCATTCGCCCGCCTGCGTTGCGACGTGCATTAAACCCGTCGCACCATACAGCAGCTGCGCGCGGCGATGGCGATGCTCTGGCAGTACAAATCCCTGCGCGTAGTCATTGCCCAGCGCCACCACGTCACGATCAATATAGTCGTATTCATCAATGTGACTATTTCGCATCCCCGACATCCACCGCAAATTGACTGATTTGCAAGGGTAAATGAGCGCTGCGCAAATGGGAAGCGGGCTGCTTGCTGCGTAAGCTGCATCACTCTTTTCATGATGCAGAGAAAGGCGATGAACGAGCTGTTAATTATTGGGTTGGCGGGATTTGCGACCGGCATCACCACGGTGTTGTTTGGTTTTGGCGGCGGTTTTGTGGTGGTGCCGTTTGTCTATCAATTGCTGTTGCAGCAGCTGCTACTGGCGTCGCAGGCGATGCATATCGCGGTGGCAACCTCGACCGCCGTGATGATTTTCAACGCCGGTTGGGCCAGCTATCAAAACTGGCGAGCGGGCAAATTGCATGATGTCCCTTTGTTGCCGCTAATCTGGTTTATCGCGCTCGGTGCGGTGATCGGATCGTGGCTGGCGGGTGTGATGAGCGATATGTGGGTGCGCAGGCTGTTTATGCTTTACATGGTGGTGACTATCGCTGATTGCCTGCTACGGAAAGGCTTCTTTAGCCGCACTGCACCGCGAATGTTGACGCGGCTGACCGTCAGCGCGGGCGGCACAATGATTGGCGTGATCGCTGCCATGCTCGGCGTTGGTGGCAGCGTAATGACCGTGCCGCTGCTGCGTCGTCATGGTTATGCCATGCGCGATTGCGTCAGCGCGGCTAATCCGCTTTCGCTGCCGGTCGCCATTTTTGGCGCGATAACTTACGCCATCAGCGGCTGGCAGCAGATTCCTGCCAGCGGTTATCTCGGCTTTATCAGCTTGAAAATTTTACTGCTGCTGGTGGTCGCCGGTTTTATCGGGATGGTGTTTGCCCGCCGCTGTATTCCGGCGGTGCCCGATGTCTGGCATGCGCGTACCTATGTTCTGCTGCTATGCATAGTGTTAGTGGCTATCGCCGTGTAAACCGGTTAATCGTTAAGCCAATTCTAAGCTTCGCCACGTACAGTGCCCTCATTGTTACAACCATCAGTAAACGAAGTCAGAATTAGAGGGCGATCGCCGAACTCCTGCAGATTGCCCGCGTCTACAGAGCGTACTGAGCTTTGAGTTAAGCGCTGGAGTGTTCATTTGTTGCGATTACTGTTTCTGCTGATGGGTGGGCCGGCACTCAGATCCGGCTGGCCGTATCTCGCCGCATTAGGTGTGATTTGTCTGGGGGCCGGTGCCGGGATCGTGATGGATCTGCTGCAACATGGAACGGTCTCCTTTCCCTTGCAGCTCTTAGGCATGTTTTTGGCATTAGAGGGCGGAGCGGAAGCGTTAAATGCGTTTTACGCACCTGCCGGTATCGCCTGGCCGTCATTGATGAAATCGACGGTATTGCTGATCTTTGGCGCGCTGGTGTTTCTCGCTCCTCACGACAGCGGCGTGTGCCTTTCACTGGCATTCGCTACGGTGTTTTTACTCGATGGCGGTTTTCGCGTCATCTCATGTTGTCTGATGCGCTGTCGGCGCTGGACGCGCAAGTTAACGCTCGGCTGTAGCGAGTTGGTGTTCAGCGTGCTGATTGCCACCCACTGGCCGCTATCACCGCATGTGATTGTGCCGCTCTGTTTTGCGCTGTTGCTGTTGGGTTGGGGCATCAATCTGCTGGTGATGACGGCACAAATCCACGCCTTGCCCGTCAACACGAGTGTCACTGCATTGCCAATGTTTACGCGTGCCGGTCTGCGTGCGCCGCACGGATTAGGTTATGTGCATCCACCTATGGGGCAGCATGCGCCGAGTACGCCTCTTAACGTCTACATCTGGACGCCGGTGGGTTCCGGCGATGTGGCGGGGCGTCGTCCATGGTTTGATCGCTGGGTGGCGGCGATTGACCATCGCGGCGAAGTCTCTACCGGCCATACCTCGCTGGAGATGGGCGAAGAGATTTACATCAGCCTCTATCCTGCGGATGACGTTTCCCGCGATTTTCGTGGCTTTCTGAAAACGCTGCGGGCGAAAGAGGAGTTTGATGTGGAAGGGTGTTTCCTGCCTTCACTGGAGAAAGAGATCAAGGCGTGGTGCCGGCCCGACAAACGCCTGACGTTGCCACACTACAATCAGCAGGCGCTGCGAAATTTCTGGCTCAGCAACGCCAGCGACACGCGCTATAATCTGACCTCGCGTAACTGCTCCACCAGCGTGATTCAGGCGCTGGATGTCGCCACCGAAGGTTTGCTTGGCGAGCGCGGTTTACAGGGTCTATGGGTGCTGTTCAATCCTGACTTCTGGCTGTTGAGCCTGGTGCGCAGCCGCGCCGAAGGCATGACCTGGACGCCGGGATTGGTGATGGATTATTGCCTGCTGTTGCGCCAGGTTTTGGCACCGGCACAGCGCTTGAGTCGCTATAAAAGAGCGGCGAGTTGGCTACAGCAGCAGCTTGGTTATAAGCGTTCGGCTACCGATCCGTAAACGCCATAAAACCGTGCTGCTGCAGAAGCTTTTGCGCCGCAGCGGATGAGAGAAATGCCGCGAAAGCCTGCGCGGCGTTGAGGTCGCTAAGCGCAAATCATCCCGGCACAGCAACGATAGCCAATCATCCGCTTGCGTGACAATGTCACGCTTTATGGTTAGGCAAAGCGTATTAGCGGCAAACAATCCTGCTTCTGCTGCGCGTCCCGACTGCAATAGCGCTTCAGGATGCTGTCGATTGGCGGAAGCAAACAAGTCGCACGGTTCACCGGCCTCAATGCGCTGGCGCAGCAGGCCCGCTGGAGCGAAATCGGTGTTGACTTTGAGGCCGGAAAGCACGCTAAATGCCGCCACCAAATCCGGCCACACCGCGCGTAAACTACCGGCGGCCAGAATCTTCAGCATGGTCATGATAGTGCGTCCGGTAGAAGCGCTGATACCAGCGGTCGGCTTGTTGTTGCATATCGATGTCGCGGAATTTTTCCGGGTAGAGCTTTTTCGCCATCCACAGTTCGCCGAGGCCAATCGCTTCTGGCATCGGATAGCCCCAGGCTTTGGCGTATTCCGGCATCAGCCACACCCGATGATTTTTCACCGCGTCAATGGTTTGCCAGCGCGCATCCTGCTGGATCGCCTGCACCACGTTGGGATAGCGATCCTGCACGAATATCACCTGCGGATTCCACGCCACAACCTGTTCCATGCTGACCTGTTTGAAACCTTGCACCGTCGCAGCCGCCACATTGAATGCGCCCGCATGCGCCATCATCAAGCCGGTGTACTTTCCAGAGCCGTAAGTGGTGAGGTCGGGATTCGCCATATAAGCGCGCACGCGTTGCTGTTCTGGCAGATTCTTCAAACGATCGCTGACGATTTTGCGTCCGGCAAAGGCGGCATCAATCAATTCCTGCGCCTGTGTTGGCTTGTTAACCACATTGCCAATCAGCGTGATGCCTTCCTTAATGCCGAGATCGTAAGCCTGATCTTCATTCTGCATGCTGGGATTAATTTTGCCTTGCTGACCGGCGTCATCGTGACGCAGTGAAATCGCCAGCACCGGAATGCCTAAGGCAGAAATCTGGTCGATCATCTCTTTCGGCGCATAGTTGGTGACAAACACCACCTGCGGATGCAGCGCCACCAGCTTTTCCAAATCGACATGCGTCAAATCGCCGAGCATCGCTTTGTGCGTCAGTTCTGGCACCAATTGCGCATAACCTTCACCTAATTGTTGTTTCCAGTTCGCCAAAATCCCGACGATTTTATCGGTGGCGTTGAGCTGCACCAGCAGGTTCAGGGTCTGATGCTGCAGCACCACAACGCGATCAATCTTGTCTGGAATCTCCACCTGACGGCCAATTTGATCGGTGACGACGCGGCTGGCATAGCTGTGCAGGGAGGTAAACGTGAGAAACCCCGCGAGAATAATCCGCTTAAATGAGATGGGCATAAAGGCTCCTGAATTCGATATGCACCGGAGTATATAGCGATTGTGTGGAACGGGATATGATTGTTTAATGTGGCACCAACATCAGATAAAGGATGCTGAAATGAATAATGTTTACCTGATTCTCGCTATTTCAATCGTGGCGGAAACACTTGCAACAACCATGATGAAAGCCTCGCAGGGATTTACGCGGTGGGTTCCGAGCGTCGTGGTGGTGGTGGGCTATGCAATCTCATTTTATGGCCTTTCGCAGGTGGTTAAGCAGATGAATGTCGGCATCGCTTATTCTATCTGGGCCGGAATGGGCATCTTCCTTGTCTCCGTAATGTCGTACTTCTTCTATGGCCAGAAGCTGGATTGGCCAGCGATTATCGGGCTGATGTTAATCGGTCTTGGCATTGTGGTGATTCAGTTTTTCTCCAAAACCATTCTGCATTAATCGAGTAACAACAGGGAAGCGCAGGCTTCCCTGCTGGCGTCAAGGGATAATCCGAGCTGCGCGTAATTGCGTAAACAGCGTAAAGAACATCTCATCCGTTGCCTGATAACCGCTAAAACCCGCGCGCCGTAATTTGCTGCCGTCTCCAAACATGTCGTAATCCCAGCCAAAGACAAAATCGGCAAATTGCCCATCATTCAGCTGCAAGATATCCGGCTCGATCAGCTGATTTTGTTCAGCGATGTTTTGCCATCGGTCGCGGTAATCCTGGAAAAGCTGATGAAACGACAGATTTACCGCTGGCGCGCATTCCAGTTCAAACCAGCGGGCAATCGCCGGCCACAGTTCGCTCCAGCGCCACAAGTCGCCATTGTTAACGTTGAATGCCTGATTGTGGACGCCAGGCGCATTGGCCGCCCACAGCGTGGCCTGCGCGAGCAATCCGCTATCGGTGTGATCGACCATACTGTGCCAGGCGAGTGAAGAGCCGGGAAAACGCAGCGGCAAACCCTGAGATTTACACAGCGAGGCATAGATCGCGATGCTCAGCGCCAGGTTCATGGCATTGCCGGGCAGCGCGCTGCCGACCACGCCGGGACGCAAGGCATGCCAGTGCCAGCTTTTACCGCGCTGAAAGTCACTGAGCCAGCGCAGCTGTTCCGCATTGAATTCGGCTCCTGCCACGCCAGCATCGCTCTCACGCGCGGGCGTTTTGAAAGGCCCCAAATGTGCCCCATACACTTTGTATCCCTGCATTAAACTGACGCTGCGCAGCGGCGCGACCTTATCGATGTTAACCACCAGATTGCGCAGCATCGTCACGTTAGGCTCGACCATCTCGCGCCAGCTTTCGGCATTCTGCCACGCGCTGTAGAAGATATGCGTCACCTGATTGAGCGGGGCCAGTGCCTGTGCGCTCTGTTGCGCATCCAGCAGATCAACATGGATGAAAGGGATATCGTGCGTTGAGGCTCCGGGCTGGCGCGTCAGGCCGATCACCTGCCAATCCTGCTGACGCAGTACGGTGACCAGCTGACTGCCCACAATCCCAGTTGCGCCTGCCACCAATGCAACGTTATGTGTTTGCGACATCATGATTCTCCTGTGAACAATACAGCGGTAGTGTTATCTATTATTTTTATTGCTGATATCCCATAATTCAGATGTCACTTATCAGAAAAATCATTAAATGAATAACAAACTCAATGCTATCAACACCTTCATGCGCGTGGCGGAAGCCGGATCCTTTTCGGCGGCGGCACGCCTGTGCGGCATGAAACAATCCGCCGTGAGCCAGCAAATCGCCGCGCTGGAGGAGGAACTCGGCATCGTGTTGCTGCACCGCACCACGCGCGCCATGAAATTAACCGAGCAGGGCGAGCGTTATTTACAGCAGATGCAGCCGCTGGTTGCCGCGATGCAGGAAGTAGAGAGCCAGTTGCGTCCGGCGCAGCAAGCGCTGCAAGGTAGGGTGCATATCCAGTTACCCAGCGGATTAGGCCAGCGGTTTCTGCCGCATTTGCTGGCGCTGCAACGCGCGAACCCTGAACTGCATCTGACCATCGCGCTCGACGATCGTGTGGCTGAACTGGTGAGTGAAGGCGTGGATATCGCGTTGCGCCTGAGTGAAACGCCGCCTGAGATGTTTCCGGCGCGCTTACTGGCGCGTATTGAAACACCGCTGTTTGCTGCGCCTGAGCGGGTACGCGCAACACCGATCACCACGCTGGCAGAGTTGGCGGAGCATCCGCATGTCCGCTTCAGCGGCATCGATAAAGAGGCGCCGCTGCGCCTGATATCCCATCAGGACAGCGTGGCGCTGGCGGTGAATACCGTGTTTCGTGCCAACAGCAGCGAAGGGTTATTGCAGGCGCTGCAGGCGAATATCGGCGTCGGCGGCATGCAATTACCGCTGGTGCACGAAGCGTTGCAATCAGGATCGCTGGTGCGCATCTTGCCGCAATATCGCCTGCCAGACCGTTTTCTCTACGCGGTGTTTCCCGATGCGCGCTTCATCCCGCTGCGCGTCAGACGCGTGGTTGAGGTGCTCGAACAGGTTCTGGTGGATTTAATCCCTGCGGCTGATTAAGCCGTTCTCCATCGTGGCGCATGGCTGCGCCATTTTCGTGCTTCTAGTATCCACATCTGTATTGTAAAGAAACATAAGTATTCGATCTTGTATCCAAGAGCGTATCCCATCTGGCCTGGCGGCCTGCACCCTCATTTCTGGTGTTTTTTGGCACGCAAACTGCAACGTTCCCGATAAGTCATAAATCGGGAGTATTCGCATGTTTGATGCACTGTTGGATGAGGATGCCACCACGCTGGCGGCGTTAATCCGGAGCGGCGACGTCTCGGCGCAGGAAGTGACGCAAGCCGCAATCGATCGTATGGAGCAGCGTGACCCGCAGATTCAGGCGTTTTGTACCGCCACACCGCAGTTGGCACTGCAACAGGCGGCTGCCGTGGATGCAAAGCGCGCGCTCGGCGAATCGCTGGGTGCGCTGGCGGGCGTGCCGCTGGCGGTGAAAGACCTGATATGCACCGCCGGCGTGAAAACCACCTCGGGATCGTATGCCTACGCCGATTTCGTTCCGGATGAGGATGACATCACCGTTGAACGCCTGCTGGCCGCTGATGCGGTGCTGCTGGGGAAAACCACCGCGCCGGAATTTGGTTACAGCGGTGTCGGGCATAATCCGCTGTTTCCATCACCGCGCAATCCGTGGGATCTCAGCAAAACGCCGGGCGGATCCAGCGCCGGTTCCGGTGCGGCACTGGCAGCGCGCCTGTGTCCGATTGCCTTAGGCAGCGACGGCGGCGGTTCGGTGCGCATTCCTGCTGCGCACTGCGGCGTGTTTGGCCTGAAAGCGTCAATGGGGCGCGTACCTTTGTGGCCGGGTTGTCGCGACGAGCGGTATCCCGGCGTTTCCAGCTGGGAATCGCTGGAACATATCGGCCCAATGACGCGTTCGGTGCGCGACAGCGCATTGATGATGTCGGTGATGGCGGGGCCCGATATGCGCGATCGCCACTCGATTCCCTGCAATGACGTCGATTGGCTAGCCGCGCTGAATAAGCCACTCGGTGGTATGCGCATCGCCTTCAGCGCGGATTTCGGCTACATCGCCGTCGACCCTGAAGTGCGTGACATTGTCACTCATGCTGCGCGTCGTTTTGCCCGTGAACTTGGCGCCGAATTGGATGAAGTCGATCCCGGCATCGCCGATGAAGGTGCCACTTTTGCCGCGCTGGTGGCCTTTGAGAGCGATCTTTCCGGCATGCGTAACATGCAAGCTGAACTCGGTTCACGTATGTCACCGCATCTCAGCGCCATGCTGCAACACGACTGGCGGGCTGAAACCTTTACCGACGCCAACACCACGCGTAAAAAGCTGTGCAATCAGATGTGGCGCTTTATGCAGCATTACGATCTGCTGCTGTCGCCGACGCTGGCGGTGCCGCCATTCCCGCTCAACATGCAGGGACCGGAGATTATCAATGGCCGCATGGTGCGTAGCGATCACTGGCTCTCATTCTGCTTCCCGTTCAATTTTACCGGCCAACCGGCGGCATCTGTTCCCGCGGGCTTTACCGCCAGCGGATTGCCGATTGGCATGCAAATCGTGGGTCGTCATCTGGACGATGGCCTGGTGCTGGCGGCAAGTGCCGCATTCGAGCGCATACAACCCTGGAATCACATCACACCTGTTTCAATCGGAGTTGCCCATGACTAACAAAAATTCACCGGCGTTAGAGCAGGAGTTCGAGCACGAACCGGTTCCGCTCAGCCATCGCCACTCGACCGGTTCGGTGTCGGCGGTGTGGTTTGGTTTCCCGATGATCCTCACCAATGCGCTGTTTGGCGGCATCATTACCTGGCATCTTGGCTTCTGGCCGGCGCTGATTGCCATTCTGCTGGGTAATCTGGTGCTGTTTGCCTATGTTGGCGCGCTCAGTTGGTTCGCGGGTAACACCGGCATGAACTTTGCGCTGCAGGCGAAACGCACCTTCGGCACCAAAGGCTACATTTTTGTTTCGGGCTTTCTCTCAATCGTGGTGATCGGCTGGTACGCCTTCCAGACCGGCTTAACCGGGACGGTGATCAACCAGACCTTTGGCTGGAACGCGCTGGCGGTGACGGCGTTTGCCATGGTGCTGTATACCGCCATCACCTTCCTCGGCGTGCGCGCCTTGTCAGTGCTCGGCATGATCGCGGCACCGCTGTTCGTGGTGTTGGGATTGGTGGCGCTGTGGCTGATTGGGAAGGATCATGATTTCAGCACCATCACGCAGTTTACCGGCAGCAGCAGCGCGGTGGGCGCGATGAGCATGGGCACCGCCGTAACCATGGTGGTGGCCGGTTTTGCCGATTCCGGCACCATGACGGCAGATTTCACCCGCTGGTCAAAAGACGGTAAATCGGCGGTGATTGCCGCGTTCTCTGCGTTCCCGGTGGCGAACGTCATCTCTTATCTGTTTGGCGTGGTGATTGTGGCGGTAGGCGCGGCAGTCGATCCCGCGAGCAACGGCGGCAACTTCCTGCCAATGCTAATGGGTCACGGCATGCTGCTCTCGGTGATTGCCTTCCTGTTTGTGTTTATCAACCTCGGTTCAGTGTGTACGCACTGCTTGTATAACGGCGCGGTTGGTTTTAGCCATCTTTTTAGCAGCAAAATGCGCTTATGGACGGTGATCCTCGGCGTGATCGGCGGCGCGCTGGCGCTGGCTGGCGTGTGGTCCTATTTCCTTGAATGGCTGAGTTTGCTCGGTATCGTGGTGCCGCCGTTTGGCGCGGTGATGATTGTCGATTTGATCTTCATGGCCAAAATCAGCGAACAGCGCAAATTGCGCCGTCTGCGCGGCAGCGCCTTTGCCGCCTGGGCGATCGGCAGCTTGTGTGCGGTGATTGCGCATATCGCTTTCCCACAGTTTGGTGAAGCAGTGATTGGTCTGGTCACTGCCGCCGCTAGCTACACGCTGATTGTGAAACTGAAACGTGAAAGTACGGTAAATGTGATGGAGGAAAAAAATGCCTGATTACGCCATTGATTCAACCCCTTACTCGTGGCCGTATGACGGCCGCTGCAGCCAACAGGATACCGCGCTGATCGTCATCGATATGCAAACCGATTTCTGCGGCAAGGGCGGTTACGTTGATAGCATGGGCTACGACATTGCTTTAACGCGCGCGCCGATTAAGCCGCTGCAGCAGGTGCTGGCAACGATGCGCAAGTTGGGCTTCCCGATCATCCATACACGCGAAGGGCATCGGCCCGACTTAAGTGATTTGCCTGCGAACAAGCGCTGGCGTTCGAAGCGCATGCAGGCAGAAATCGGCGCGCCCGGTCCGTGCGGGCGCATTCTGGTGCGCGGTGAACCGGGTTGGGAGATTATCCCGGAACTGGCGCCGCTGCCGGGTGAAGTCATCATCGATAAACCGGGTAAAGGCTCGTTTTATGCCACCGATCTCGAACTGATCCTGCGCAGCCGGGGCATTCGCAATGTGATCATCAGCGGCATCACCACCGATGTCTGCGTGCATACCACGCTGCGCGAAGCCAACGATCGCGGCTTCGAGTGTTTAGTCTTATCTGATTGCTGTGCGGCGACCGAGCTGAAACACCACGAAGCGGCGCTCAGCATGATCCATATGCAGGGCGGGATTTTTGGTGCGGTGGCCAGTTCGCAGACTTTGCTGGCGGGATTGGCTAGCAAACAAATGTCTGAAGTCGGTTAACGCTCTAGCCACCTTTGATAGTGCTCAGGCCACGCCATTGTCGGCGTGCCGGGCCTGCCCATACCAAATCCATGTCCGCCGTTGCTGTAGCGATGCATCTCCACGGGCACGTGCTGGCGCTTGCAGGCGTCAGCCATAATCAGCGTGTTATTTGGATCGGAAATCGGATCGTCCTCCGCCTGCACCAGAAAGAAAGGCGGCGATTGCGGATTAACAAACTCCTGCACCGACCATGCGGCGTCTTCACTGGCAGGCGCGTTTTTGCCCACCAGAATTTTGTGGGTTGAGGTGTGCGTGTAAGGCGGCTCCAGCGTGATGATGGGATAGATCAGCGCGGCGCGATCGGCGGTGGCGGGCAGGTTATCCAGTGCATCGGTGGCCCTATACGAGCGGAAATCCGCGCGCGTGACCGCCATTCCAAGCAGGTGCCCACCGGCGGAAAATCCCAGCACGCTGACATGCTTTTCACGCTGCCGCACCAGGCGCAGCGCGCGTTGTGCGTCCTGCAGTGAAACCATCGCGCCATCGTTCCAGTCTTCATGCGGCAAACGATAGCTCAGCACATAAGCGGTATATCCGCGTGCCGTCAACCAGGCTGCGGCTGGCCAGGCTTCTTTGCCCATTTCAATGCGCGTATAGCCGCCACCTGCGGCGATCAATACTGCGCGGCCGTTGGGCGAGGGCGGCGTTAATACGGTGAGTGTGGGCTGCACGATATTACGCTGCGCACCTTTGGCTGAAATAACCAAATCGCCAGCAGGACCGCCGCCGCCCGGCGGTAAATCAGGCCACAGCGGTAAAACTTGGGTTGTTACGTTCGCTGAAGCAGCAAAGGTTAGCCCGCTACGTACGGCCAGCGTGGAAAGTGTCAGATACGATAAAAAGTGGCGGCGGTTCATGGCGAATCCTCATGAAATTAGAGGCTTATTGAAGCAGATAAATCAGCAGAGAAGATGAAGAGGGCGTTGCTTTGTATTACCAAATGCGACGGGGGCGAGAATTAAGGGTTGTAGTTACAACATACTTTTAATTGATTATTAATAGTAACATGTAACCATTGTGCGGTGTTCAATTTGTCCAATGATTAAGACGCGAGTTGCAGCTTGAATTTGCGACAAAAGAAAAGGGCGACTAACGTCGCCCTTAAATCAATCTCATCCACGCATCGGTTCAGCGCGCACCGGTTTATCACCGGCAACAAAGTAATCCGCTTCGCTGCGCGGCAGCGGCTGGCGGCCACGAATGTTATCCGCGATTTTCTCGCCGATCATGATGGTAGTGGCATTCAGGTTACCGGTGATGATTAACGGCATGATTGACGCATCCACCACGCGCAGCGCTTCGACGCCATGCACGCGGCCTTCGCCATCAACGACCGACATCTCGTCAGTACCCATTTTACAGGTGCCGCACGGGTGATAAGCCGTTTCGCCATGATTACGCACAAACTCATCCAGCTGCTCATCGGTCTGGCAATCCAGGCCTGGGCTGATCTCTTTACCGCGATATTTATCCAGCGCCGGCTGGTTGATGATCTGGCGCGTGATACGAATCGCATCGCGGAACTCCTGCCAATCCTGTTCATGTGACATGTAGTTGAACAGAATCGCCGGATGACGGCGTGGATCGCGTGATTTCAGGCGCACATGGCCGCGGCTCGGTGAGCGCATCGAACCAACGTGACACTGGAAACCGTGCGCTTCCACTGCGTTCGAGCCGTTGTAGTTAATTGCTACCGGCAGGAAGTGATACTGAATATTCGGCCAGCTGAACTCTTCGCGGCTGCGAATAAAGCCGCCGCCTTCAAAGTGGTTGCTGGCGCCGACGCCGGTGCCGTTAAACAGCCACTCCGCACCGATTTTCGGCTGGTTCCACCACTTCAGTGCCGGATAGAGTGATACCGGCTCTTTGCACTCATATTGCAGGTACATTTCGAGGTGATCCTGCAAGTTCTCGCCCACGCCCGGCAAATCATGCACCAGCGGGATATCAAACTGTTTCAGCAGTTCAGCGGAACCGACACCGGAACGCTGCAGAATCTGCGGCGAGGCGATGGCACCGGCGCACAGCAATACTTCACGACGCGCGTGCGCCTGATGCGAGGTATTGCTGGAGCCTAGCAGATACTGCACGCCAACCGCGCGTTTACCTTCAAACAGAATGCGGTCAGTGGTCGCATGGGTGACGATTTTCAGGTTCGGACGCGTCTTAGCGGTATCGAGATAACCGCGCGCGGTGCTGGAGCGGCGACCTTTCGGCGTCACAAAGCGATCCATTGGCCCAAAACCTTCCTGCTGATAGCCGTTCAGATCGTCCGTGCGCGGATAACCCGCCTGCACGCCGGCTTCAATCATTGCCGCGAACAGCGGATTGTTACCTGGTTTACAGGTGGTGATACTCACCGGACCTTCGCCGCCGTGATAATCATTGGCACCGATATCGCGCGTTTCAGATTTGCGATAGTAGGGCAGGCAGTTCAGGTAGCTCCAGTTTTCCAGACCTGGCTCATTGGCCCAGTTATCGAGATCCATCGCGTTACCACGGATGTAGCACATGCCGTTGATCAGCGACGATCCGCCCAAACCTTTACCGCGTCCGCACTCCATGCGGCGGTTATTCATGTACGGTTCAGGTTCGGTTTCGTACGCCCAGTTGTAGCGTTTTCCCTGCAGCGGGAAAGCCAGCGCCGCAGGCATCTGCGTGCGGAAGTCGAAGCGGTAATCTGGGCCGCCCGCTTCTAAAAGCAGCACATTGACGCTGCTATCTTCGGTCAGTCTTGTTGCCAAAACGTTCCCTGCGGATCCGGCTCCGATAATGATGTAATCAAATTCCATTAGTCGTTCCTCAGGTTAAAAGCCAAAATTAAAATACGGACTGAAAACGGGTCATTTCGAGCTGCACCGATTTCACCTGCGTGTAGTTTTGCAGCGTCATCAAGCCATTTTCGCGGCCAACACCCGAATGCTTGTAACCGCCGACAGGCATCGCGGCGTCAGATTCGCCCCAGGTATTGATCCAGCATATACCCGCTTCAATCTGGTGAATCACGCGGTGCGCGCGGTTAAGATCCTGAGTTACCACACCCGCCGCTAGGCCAAATTCGGTGGCGTTGGCGCGGCGAACCACTTCTTCTTCGCTTTCGTAGGTCAGAATCGACATTACCGGCCCGAAGATCTCTTCGCGCACAATGGTCATCTCATCGCGGCAGTCGGTGAACACGGTAGGTTCAACCCACGCGCCGTTATCGAAGTCCGCGCCGCTCAGGCGTTTACCGCCGCACAGCAGACGCGCACCTTCGCTGATACCGGATTCGATAAAGCGCATCACGTTGTCGCGATGTGCGAAGCTCACCAGCGGACCGAAGTTGGTATCGGGATGGTTAAGATCGCCCGCCTTGATGCGCGCCACGCGCTCGGCGATTTTCGCTTCAAACGCCGCTTGCAACGTAGCCGGGATAAACACGCGCGTGCCGTTGGTGCAAACCTGGCCCGAGCTGTAGAAGTTCGCCATCATGGCGATATCAGCGGCGAGGTCGAGATCGGCGTCATCGAAGATGATCAGCGGGGATTTACCGCCCAACTCCATGGTGACGTCTTTCAGCGTTGAGCCTGCCGCATTCGCCATCACTTTCTTACCGCTAGCGACGCCGCCGGTGAAGGAGACTTTATCGATGCCCGGATGATCGGTGAGCAGCTGGCCGGTGACCGCACCGCGACCGTTCAACACGTTGAACACGCCGTTTGGTACGCCCGCTTCGGTGTAAATTTCTGCCAGCTTCAGCGCGGTGAGCGGCGTAACTTCGCTCGGTTTGAAGATCATCGCGTTACCGGCGGCCAGCGCAGGCGCGGATTTCCACAAAGCGATCTGAATCGGATAGTTCCACGCGCCGATACCGGCCACCACGCCCAGCGGTTCGCGGCGGGTATACACGAAAGAGGTGTCGCGCAGCGGGATTTGCTGGCCTTCCAGAGAAGGAATCAAGCCCGCGTAGTACTCCAGCACGTCGGCACCGGTCACAATATCCACGTATTGGGTTTCGCTCAGCGGTTTGCCGGTATCGAGGGTTTCCAGCGCGGCCAGCTCGTCGTTGCGTTCACGCAGGATATCGACCGCACGACGCAGAATGCGCGAACGTTCCATGGCGGTCATCGCCGCCCAAACTTTCTGGCCTTTTTTCGCTGCGGCAACGGCGCGATCAACGTCTGCGCGATCGGCTTCATGCACGTCGGCCAGCACTTCGCCGTTTGCCGGGTTGATGGTCTGGAATGTGTTGCCTGCCGCAGCGGGAACCCCTGCGCCATCAATATAAAGGTGTTGCTCGGTGAATCGGGACATGATTTCTCCTTCCTCAGTGATTCTGGTCAGCCAATTGCTGACGAATGAATTGGGTGGTGAGCTGTCTGGCGATAGCCAAATCGAACGGTTTGCCACTGAGCGCCGCGCGCAGCCACAGGCCATCAATCAGCGAGGCAAGGCCATGTGCCGCCAGGCGCGCCTTTTCGCGCGGAATAACGCGACGAAATTCGGCTGCCAGCGTGGAAAACAGACGACGGCTGCTTACGCGTTCTAAGCGCCCCAACTGTGGCTGATGCATGCTGCTGGCCCAGAAATCCAGCCAGGCTTTCATCGCGGCGCTGTGCACCTGCGAATCATCAAAGTTGCCTTCCACAATCGCCAGCAGGCGCGCTTCGGTGCTGGCGCCGGCCAGCGGTTTTAACCTTGCAGCTACCGCATCACGCAGTTGACGGGTTACGTCACGCATCGTGGCTTCCAGTAGACCGTTCTTGTCTTTGAAGTAGTGGCTGATGATGCCTGTCGATACGCCAGCACGTCGCGCAATCTGCGCAATGGTGGCGTCGTTGATCCCGACTTCGTTAATGGTGCTCAGGGTCGCATCAATCAGTTGCCGACGACGTATCGGCTGCATTCCCACCTTTGGCATAACACTCCAGCTCCACTTCAATCTTAGAACACTATTAAAACTTTTTTTGATTGCACGTTCAATATAAAAAAGAAATTTGTTAGGATGCTGTGCTTGGATTGTTACAAAAACGAAGCGGTGGGTTGAAGGGATCTCATCAGGTGTGTACTCACGCGCACCCCACGAAAACCGCACTTCCCTCGTCGGCTCGTCATTTATGGCGGCCGAATCAGGGTTCATTGGCACGTACTACAGGAAATTAACCAGAGGTAATCGATGATTAATCCACCTGCCAGTGAAAAAGACAGAATCAATCCTGTGGTGTTTTACACCTCAGCCGGACTGATTCTGACATTTTCACTTGTCACGATTTTTTACAGCGAACTCGCTGCCAGCTGGCTTCTGACCGCCGTCAATTGGGTCACGTCCACGTTTGGCTGGTACTACATGCTCGCTGCCACGCTGTACATCGTGTTCGTCATCTATATGGCGTGTTCGCGCTATGGCGCTATCAAGCTTGGGCCGGAGCAATCTAAACCCGAGTTCAGTTTACTGAGCTGGTCGGCGATGCTGTTTGCCGCCGGTATCGGTATTGACCTGATGTTCTTCTCGGTTGCCGAACCGGTAACGCAATATATGCAGCCGCCAGAAGGTGCAGGGCAGACCATGGAAGCCGCGCGTCAGGCGATGGTGTGGACGCTGTTCCACTATGGCGTCACCGGCTGGTCGATGTACGCCTTGATGGGCATCGCGCTCGGCTATTTCAGCTATCGCTACAACCTGCCGCTCACTATCCGTTCAGCGCTTTATCCAATTTTTGGCAAACGCATTAATGGCCCGATTGGTCACACGGTGGATATCGCTGCGGTGATCGGCACCATTTTTGGTATCGCCACTACCCTGGGAATTGGGGTGGTGCAGCTGAACTACGGCCTCAACGTGCTGTTTGATGTGCCGGAAGGTTTCACGGCACAGGCCGCGCTGATCGTGCTGTCGGTGATCATCGCCACCATCTCAGTGACCTCCGGCGTAGATAAAGGCATCCGTATTCTCTCTGAATTGAATGTCGCGCTGGCGCTGGGCTTGATTCTGTTCGTGCTGTTTATGGGCAAAACCGATTTCCTGCTCAACGCGCTGGTGTTGAACGTCGGTGACTACGTCAATCGCTTTATGGGTATGACGCTGAATACCTTTGCCTTTGATCAGCCACGCGAGTGGATGAATAGCTGGACGCTGTTCTTCTGGGCGTGGTGGGTTGCCTGGTCGCCATTCGTTGGCTTGTTCCTTGCCCGTATCTCGCGCGGTCGTACTATTCGTGAGTTCGTGCTGGGTACGCTGATTATCCCGTTCACCTTTACGCTGCTGTGGTTGTCGGTGTTTGGTAACGCGGCGCTGTATGAAATTATTCATGGCGACGCCGGCTTTGCCCAGGAAGTGATGGCGCATGCTGAACGCGGCTTCTACAGCTTGCTGGCGCAGTATCCGGCGTTCAAGTTCAGTGCTTCGGTGGCCACCATCACCGGTATGCTGTTCTACGTGACGTCGGCGGATTCCGGTTCGCTGGTGTTGGGTAACTTCACCTCGAAGCTGAAAGACATCAACAGCGATGCACCGAACTGGCTGCGTATCTTCTGGTCGATTGCGATTGGTGTGCTGACGATGGGTATGCTGATGACCAACGGGATTTCTGCCCTGCAGAACGCCACGGTGATCATGGGCTTACCGTTTAGCTTTGTGATCTTCTTTGTGATGGCCGGGCTGTATAAATCGCTGAAGGTCGAGGATCATCGCCGCGCCAGCGCCAGCCGCGACACCGCGCCGTACATTCCGGCCAGTAACGATCGCCTGAGCTGGAAGAAACGCCTGTCGCGCCTGATGAACTATCCGGGCACGCGCTATACGCAGAAGATGATGGAAGAGGTGCTGTTCCCGGCGATGCAGGATGTGGCGAAAGAGCTGGAGCTGCGCGGTGGACGTATCTCGCTGGAGCGTGCCGAGCCAGAAGAGGGGCAGCCGCTGGGCCACCTCGATCTGCGCGTGTTGCTGGGTGATGAGCAGGATTTCGTTTATCAAATCTGGCCGCAGCAGTATTCGGTTCCGGGCTTTACCTATCGCGCACGCAGCGGTAAGTCGACCTATTACCGTCTGGAAACCTTCCTGCTGGAAGGCAGCCAGGGCAACGATTTGATGGACTACAACAAAGAGCAGGTGATTATCGATATTCTCGATCAGTACGAGCGTCACCTGAACTTTATCCATCTGCATCGTGAAGCGCCGGGCAGCAATATGACGTTCCCGGACGTGTGATTTGTTGCGGTCGCCATAAATGGCGACCCTTCAAAACCCTGCACGGTTGATCGCCCTTTATGACGACCAACCGTGCACATTCCCAAATAACAGCTAAGCTTTCAGGCTGATTAAACGGGGGGATGAAATGAAATTAGGCTTTGCTTGTAAGTATCTGGATCAAAAGGCTAAACAGCCGTATCCCTTCAAAAGCACCACGCGCACGCGTTTTCTCAGCCTTGACGATGATTCACGCATCACGCTGCTGAACCAGCTGGCGCAAAACAATCTGCACAATCTCCTTCTCACGCTCGAACAGCTTGCTACTCAGCCGGATGCGCTGCGCATGATGCGCATCGGCAGCGATCTGTTGCCGCTGTATACCGTGCCGGAAGCCACGCAGTTATATGGCGAATTATTGCCCGATCTCACAACGTTATTACGCCGCTGCGGCGAGCTGGCGCGTGCCAATAATATCCGGCTCTCGTTCCATCCCGGTCAATATACGGTGCTGGCTTCCGATAACGATGGCGTGGTCGATCGTGCAATTGAAGACGTGGAGTATCACACCACCTGCGCAGTATTAATGGGTTATGGCCGCCAGTTTCAGGATTTCAAAATCAACATCCATATGAACGGTAAAAAGGGCTATGAGGGATTTCGCGCCGCGTTTCTGCGGCTGAGTCCTGAAGCGCGCAATATGCTAACGGTGGAAAATGATGAAATATCCTGTTCGCTGGACGATGTGTTGCAGGCGCGTGAGTTGTGTCCGGTAGTGCTGGATATTCACCATCATTGGGTGAAAGAGAACCACTATATTCAGGCAGACGATGCGCGCATCGCGCTGATTAAAGAGTCGTGGCGTGGTGTGCGGCCCGTTTTGCACTATTCAATTGCGCAGGAAGGTCTGATTCCCGATCACGGTTTCCCGGATCAGCAGGATTTGGCGGTGTCGAAAAGCAAACTTCGCGCCCATGCCGATTATTACTTCAATCAAAGCTTAAATGATTGGGCGCTGTCGTTTAACGCCTTCGATATTATGTGCGAAGTAAAGATGAAGAATTTAGCGCGCGACCGCCTTTATGATTATGCGATTGCGCGCCAGATAATTACGGCGCCGTAATTACAATCGCCACGCGGCGATTTTGCGCGCGGTCCTGCGCATTGTTGTTGCTGGCAATCGGTGCGCTCATGCCTAATCCGCGCGTAATAATATTTTCGCGCGGAATCGCGGCGCCTGTTGCCCATTGTGTTGCGACGGCGTTGGCTCTTTTCAATGACAGCTGCTGGTTGTAATCCGCTTTGCCGTAATTATCGGTATGACCGTCGATACGCACATGGTGAATACCGGTCGCCGCCAGATTTTTCGCCATCGACTGAATATTCTCTTTACTGGCGGGAGTAAGTTGCGCTTCATTGACGCCAAACAGGATTTTGTCCGACAAGCCTAATCCCCAGCCTTCGCTATTTTGGCTGAATCCGGCATTACGCATCGCCGCAATCTGCTCGTCACTGAAACGTCCCTTTGTCTGGCAACCGACCAGCGCTAACACACACACCATCAGGAAAATTTTCATCTTCATATCCGCACCTTACTCATTCCCTTGTTTTTGTACATGTTCATATCTGCGCGTTCCAGAATCGACTCAACGGTATCACCGTGCTGCGACCAGGCGTAACCAATGGTCACCGAGGTAGAAATCGATGTGCCTTCCGCAATAATGATTTTCTGGCTGATCGACTCGCTAATATCCTGCATCAGCAACTGCAGTTGCGCGTCGCTGGCGCGGCTGCTTACCAACATGGCAAACTCATCGCCACCTAGACGGGCGACCAAATCCTGCTTATAAGCCAATGTTGAAAGGCGTGAACCAATGGCTTTCAGCACCTCATCACCGGCCGCATGGCCCCAATTATCGTTGATGCTTTTAAAGCGATCGCCATCAAGAAACAGCAAAACGAAGCGCTCTTTCGCCAATTGCTGATCGAGCAACTGTGTTAAGCGCGCCACAAAGGCGGCGCGGTTGGCGAGGCCGGTCAACGGATCTTCCAGCGCTTTAGCCGCCAGCGTGCGGTTATCGCGCATCAGAGAAGCCTGCAGCGTCTGCATCTCTGTCAGCAACGAGTTGAGGTCATTCGAAAACAGCTGAAACTCGCGCGTCGGACTTTCTGGAATACGTAAGGAAAAATCACCGGAATGGATGACATAATGAATCGAGCTGGTGATGTTGCGCAACGAGGCGAGAATGCCGCGATGGAGGAATTCACTCAGCATGAAGGAGATGATTAATACGCACAGCATGCCGCTGGTCAGAATCATCAGCGAATAACGAATAAAATCCGCCGCGCCGGTCACCGTACCTTCCAACGTCAGCGTACCGACATTGGTTTCAGAGTGGATAATATTGACGCTAAACGGTTTGAGATAAATCCACTCACGTAATAAACGCGGATACCAGCCGGTTTGTTCCTGTTGATCATGCCAGTCCACTAAAACGGTTTGATCGTCAGTCACTAATTTCGCCGAATCGAACATGCCTTCATTGCCGAGTCGCGCGATTTTATTATGCGCGTCGTAACTGTCTTCAAAAACCGTGGCGGCGGTAAGCGTGGTGCTGAGCGTGGCGGCAATTAATTCGAGGTTTCTTTTCTCGTAGCTTTTAATAAACAGCAGGGAAGTCGAGGAGAGCAACAGCCAGCACAGCAGTAAAATTACCGCCGAGTTAATGGTGCTGATCTTACGCAACTTGTTGCGAATCGATGATTTATCATTAATTGAATTTTCTAATTTCATCTTATTTGCTTCCATTGCGGGACAGCAACAACACGTCCGGACTTACCTTGACGCCGCTCCTGGCAAGCGAATCAAGGTTGACTGAGAACAGCGTGTGATCTGATTTAAAGATCAGGCAGAAGGCGGCGCCGATGGTACATTCCGCATTGTTCTCAGCCAGGGTCAATACCGCTTTACCCTTGAAACGTTCAAACAGTTCAACCTGTTGTTGCGGAGTCTGATCGCCAAAATAGACCGCATCGCAATGCTGCGTCGCCAGTTCGCTCTCGCTGGAGAGATAAACCACGCTAAACGGTACAGATGAAGGCACTTTGTTTTGTGGCAGCGAAAGATGCTGTGCAGAAGAAAATATGCAAAGCTGCGGCGCACCGGTTAATCCCGGCCAATGGGTAAAACTAATAATGCCGCTGACAATGCGATTGGCTTTATCGTCTTTTATTTCAGCAATAGCTGAGCGAGAAATAAACAGCAGCAGAAAAAGGGCAGTAATGACGATTTTGCAGATGTGGAGCAGGGAAAGCAGCACGTCGGCTTCCCGAAGAATGTGATGTTTACGTAACATACTGCGTTCCCGAAAGTTCTTCGCATTGTTCAGCGCGCAAATATTACCATCGCTGCGGTTAAAAAAGTACACATCTCCCCGGTAGGGTCGCCATTCATGGCGACCTTGCATGCATAAATGCACACCCTGAGAAAATCCCCGCGATATTTGTACCTGTCTCTGCGCGAAATTATTTTATGGATAAGAAGCCAAAAAGGGCGTATTTGGCCAAAGTGTGATCCAACACACATTTATTGTCCTGATAACTGATGTGCGTTAAAGCGGCTCAAAACGCTGATGATGAGTAAATTAGCGACAAAACCGCATCTTTCCCTTGTGATTCCATTAGCAGAGCTTACACATTCCCATCGCAGGCAAATCGCGCCATGAACATGATTTTCGATTGCGAAACAATTCGACATATTTATCGAGGTGAGGCTTTTTCACATTCTGGCAGGATACGCAACATTCAGTACATCCTGGTCACCGTGTCATGCAGTGGTTGTCAAAAAACGCCGTTTTTTTTGCTGTAAAAACCTGTCTGGCCGCCTTTCTGGCACTCTATTTCGCACTCGAATTGAACCTGGATAAACCGGCCTGGGCGGTGACCACGGTTTTGCTTGCGTCGCAGCTCTATTCCGCCTCAACCATTTCAAAATCGGTGTTCCGCCTGCTCGGCACCTTATTAGGTGGCGTGTTCGTTTTCTTTATTTTTCCGCCAACCGTGCAGCATCCGCTGCTGTTCTGTTTCTGCATTTCGCTGTGGGTCAGCGTTTGCCTTTATCTGTCGCTGCACGACCGCACGCCGAAAAGTTACGTGTTTATGCTGGCCGGTTATAGCGCGGCGATCATGGGTTTTCCGGAAGTCACCACGCCGCTGTCAATCACCAGCACGGTGATTTCACGTATCGAAGAGATCACACTCGGCATCGTCTGTAGCAGTCTGGTGCATGCGCTGCTGTTTCCGGTATCAATGCGCAGCCTGCTGGAGCAGAGCGTCAGCCACTGGTATCTCAACGCGCGTAAACTGTGCAGCGATTTGCTTTCGGGTATTCCCAGCGACAGCTCGCCCGAGCGTGACGACATTCTGATTCGCATGGCGACCCATCCGCAGCAGGTGGAAGTGCTGATCACCCATTGCGTCTATGAAGGTGATGCCGCGCGGCGACTGATTCGGCTGGTAAGCGTGCAGTATCAACATCTCTCCTATCTGATCCCGACGTTAACGGCCATTGAGATGCGCCTGCAGCGGCTTTCAACACTGCAAGTCGCCTTCCCGGAAAACGTGGCGCAGACCTTTCAGCTGTTTCTGCTGTGGCTCAACGACGGTGAAGCGGTGGGGGAGACCGGCGGCATTCAACAGACGTTGAGCGCGTGTCAGGCTGAACTCAACCTCGCCTGGCAAAACGGCGAATTACCCACCGAAAACTGGCTGCTGTTTACCGGGTTAATGGAACGTCTGGCGGATTTTGTGCGTATTGCGGGTGCTTATCAAAGCGTCGGCGGATTGGTGAGCGATCTGTCGGGCGACACCACATTGGCGCGCGGTAAACGCACGCACCGCTTTTTCGATAAAGGGTTAATCCGGCTGTCAGCGTTAACCGCTTTTTGTGCCACCTTCGGTTCCTGCTTACTGTGGATGGGAACGGGCTGGCGTGATGGCGCATCGGCACCGGTGATGGCAGCGATTCTCTGCTCACTGCTCGCCAGTCAGGATACGCCGCTGACCTCGATGAAGCTGTTTGTGCGTGGCGTGATCGTGGCAATCATTATCAGCGTGATTTACGTGGCGCTTTTGATCCCGCAAGCGACCTCATTCGAAGCCCTGATGATTTGCCTCGCGCCCGGCCTGCTGCTGCTGGCACTGATGATCGCGCGTCCCACCACCAACATGATTGGACTGAGCGTGGCGATTCAGATTCCGGGATTTATTGGCCTCGGCCACCATTTAAAACCCGATCTGGTGCTGCTGATCAACAACGCGATTGCCACTATGGCGGGCGTAATGTTTGCAGTGATCATCACCGCCATCATGCGCAACAAACGTCCCTCATGGACTGCGCGCCGCGCCGTGCGACAAGGTCTGCGCGAGCTGTTGCGCTTTATTAAAGAGACCGAGCGCAATGGTTCGTCACTGCTGGGACGTCAACGTTTTATCAGCCTGATGCTGGATAAAGTGAACGTGGTGCTGCCGCGTTTACGCCTCGATCCGCATCCCGATATGCGTTCGGCTGGCATGTTGCTCAAGGAAGTGTGGCTAGGCGTCAACAGCTTTGACTATTACGCGCGCCACAAAGAGTTGCTGCAGCAATATCAGCTGGATAGCGGACAGATGTTTCATGAGCTGGCGCTGTTTCTTAAGCGCCGCCTGAAATCGCTGCAAACGCCGCCGCATGCGGATTTGCAGGAGGAGCTGGATTTACTGCTATTGAAGCTGGAACAACTGGCGAAACACGATGAAAAGGTGCTGACGCCGCTGTTCCATCTGTTCAGTATTCGGCTCTATCTGTTCCCGCAACAAGCATGGCCGATCATTAAGTAGGGTCACCATTCATGGCATGAGTGCGCAGGCCGGGGGCACTTTTGGTCCGGCGGTCCTCGCGCCGCTTACGCGGTCCCTTCACTTCGCTCGTCTGCCTGACGGACCGGCGGAGACGGGACTTCCTTGTCCCGGCTCCGCCTTTCGCCCGCGTCCTGCGGGCTCTCCTGGCTTCCTCGCTTCGTTCAGCGCTGCGGATTGCCTGCCCAAACGTGTCCCCGGCCTGCTCATAAGCTTCAGTGCGCGTTATTGAAAAGGGCACATTTGCCAGAGGCGCTGGCGCGTCTGCTGCGGCAAAAGGGCCAATCGCAGCGCTGAGGCCTTTACGTCGGGCCAGGAGCCTCATGCATGGATGCATGAGGCAGTTCGGGGTCGGCCAGGACGGCCGATCCGCGAACGGTCCGTTGGCACGACATGGAAGCCGAAGGCACCGCGCTAGCGGCGCGAGGACGGCCCGTGACGCAGCAGATGTGTCAGAGCCCGCTACCTATTCAAAGCAAAATGCGTTCTTAACTGAAAAGCATTACGCCATTCATGGCGACCATCTATTTAAATCGCGTCCAGATTCCGCCCGTTGCTGGCGATCACTTGCTTGTACCACCAGAACGATTTTTTGCGGATGCGTTCAAGGCTGCCGTTGCCTTTATCATCACGATCGACATAAACAAATCCGTAGCGCTTACTCATCTCGCCGGTCGATGCCGCCACCAAATCGATGCAGCCCCAGGTGGTATAACCCATCAGCGGAATGCCATCGGCAATCGCTTCGCCCATCGCCTGAATGTGTTCCTTCAGGTAGCTGATGCGGTAATCGTCGTTAATCTCGCCGTCGGCGTTGATTTCATCGCGCGCGCCGAGGCCGTTTTCCACCAGGAACAGCGGCTTCTGGTAGCGGTCATACATCATGTTCATGGTGATGCGCAGGCCGAGCGGATCGATGCCCCAGCCCCAATCGCTGCGTTTGACATGCGGATTGGTCAGCGATTTCACCACGTTGGCGGCGCTGCTGTTTTGCTCGTTCATCTCTGCCGAGGCGCAGCGTGAGGCGTAATAGCTGAAGGAGACGAAATCGACGGTGTGACGCAGCGTGGCGGCATCTTCCGGTTCCATCGCAATCTCCACGCCTTTCTCGCGGAACACCCGCGCGGCATAGGAAGGGTAAGCGCCACGCGCCTGCACATCAATAAAGAACAGGTTTTCGCGATCCTTCTCCAGCGCCGCCCACACGTCTTCCGGCTTGCACGACCACGGATAGAAGTTGCCGCCCGCCAGCATGCAGCCAACCTGGTTTTCCGGGTTAATTTCATGGGCGATTTTGGTCACCAGCGCGCTTGCCACCAATTCATGATGTGCCGCCTGATACTTCACCTGCTCCGGATTTTCGCCCGGTTCGAACACCAAACCTGCGCCAGAAAACGGGCTGTGCAGCAGGATATTGATCTCGTTAAAGGTCAGCCAATACTTCACCAGACCGTTAAATTCTTCAAAGCAGGTACGCGCGTAGCGGCTGAAAAATTCGATCATTTTACGATTGCGCCACGAACCGTATTCGGTCACCAGATGCATCGGCACATCGAAGTGGCACAGCGTCACCAGCGGCGTGATGCCATATTTCTGGCACTCTTCAAACAGGCTGCGGTAGAAGGCGATGCCTTCCGCGTTGGGCGTCAGCTCATCACCTTGCGGGTAAATACGGCTCCAGGCAATTGAGGTGCGGAACACGGTGAAGCCCATTTCCGCCATCAGCGCGATATCGTCTTTGTAGCGGCGGTAAAAGTCGATGGCGTCATGGCTTGGGTAATATTCATCGCTGCGCAGTGCGAAGCGCTTCTCCTGACCCAGCTTTACCGGCATGCGATGCGCGCCGTGCGGGATCATGTCCACCGTGGTTAAGCCTTTACCGCCCGCCAGATAGCTCCCCTCTGACTGATTGGCAGCTAACGCGCCGCCCCACAAAAATCCCTCTGGAAATGTCACTTCAGACATAAAAACCTCTTTTACACCTTGGATAAATTAACGTTGGCGGGTTTGACATCATCCGTCACCGGCTTTGGCTGTGCGGGCTCGGTAACCGGAATATCTTCAAAGCCGAGAATCAACGTCAGAATGAAGGAGAGCACCACCGACAGCACCATCACGCCGCCGACCCACACGATGCTCATCGGATTGGTGGGATCGAAAAACTGCACGCTGGTGAACAAGCCCGGCGAGGCCATCGAATGGCTGGCGAGCCCACCAATACCGGCTACCGCGCCGCAGATAAAACCGCTGATCAGGCTGGCGATTAGCGGTCGTTTCAACCTGACCGCCACACCATACAACGCCGGTTCAGAAATGCCCGCGACAATCGCCGATGCCGCCGCCGCAAACGCGGTTTGACGCAGTTCTGGGTTTTTGGTTTTGAACGCCACCGCCAGCGAAGAACCACCCAGCGACAGATTGGCGCCAATTTCCGACGGCATCACCATGCCTTCTTTGCCGGTTTCAGCAATGGTTTGAATGATGGTTGGCGTAAACACGCGATGCATACCGGTCATCACCAGCAGCGGCCACAGCGCGCCCATGATCGCCACCGACAACCAGCCAAGATAGCCGTGAATGGTGTAAACCAGCGCCGAAATACCGCTACCAATCCAGATGCCGAGTGGTCCGATCAGCACAATAGCGATCGGCGCAGCCACCAGCACAATCAGCATCGGCTTCAGGAAGTTCTTGGTAACCGCCGGCGTAATGCGGTCGATCCAGTATTCGATGTGCGAAAGAATCCACGTCATC
Organism: Pantoea trifolii; assembly: GCF_024506435.1. NCBI lineage: Bacteria > Pseudomonadati > Pseudomonadota > Gammaproteobacteria > Enterobacterales > Erwiniaceae > Pantoea > Pantoea trifolii. The sequence continues at coordinate 311,126 of NZ_JANIET010000002.1, forward strand.
ACCAACGCCGGAATCACCGTGTAGGTGTATTTCACCGCCGTCACCGGGATATAGGCGAATTCCACCGCCTGACCTTGCGCCGCTTTGGCCATCAAATCGACAAAGTTGGGATGCACCAGCACGCCCGCGATGGCAATCGCCAGCGACATGTTGGTTTTGAATTTCAGCGCGGCTGAAGCGGCCACCATGATCGGCAGGAAGAAGAACGCGCCGTCACCAATCACATTGAGAATGATTAAAGTGGAGGCGCCTTTCTCCAGCACGCCGCTCATCTCCAGTACCATCGCCAGCAGCTTCACCATTGAGCCACCAATGATCGCCGGAATCAGCGGCGACATGGTGCCCACCAGCGCATCCAGAATCCCGGCACCGATGCTACGCAGGGTGATTTTGCGTTTCACAGGCGCCGCGCCGTCGCTGTTCGGTGTGCCGAGCTTCAGGACTTCCTGATAGGCGAGGTTCACGTTGTTACCAATGATCACCTGACATTGCGTATCGGTATGCACGACGCCCATCACGCCGGGAATGGCTTTCAGCACGGCGTTATCAATGTGCGCGCTGTCTTTCACCACGAAGCGCAGGCGCGTCATGCAGTGCGTCACTGCTTCGATATTGTTCAGGCCGCCTAGCGCAGCCACGATGGCGCGCGAAACGTCCGCATAATTTTTAGCCATGGATTTTTGATCTCTGATTATTTGGTAGAGGTACAGCGGTTTTCTGGGTGATTTTTAATCATAAGAAACCGGTTTCACAAAATCATGAAGATGTGATGCAAACCAGGCAAGAAATTTAAAATTCAATGATTGAAAGTGTGAAGTTGATCGCTGTCAGTGAAAGGGCGCTGATAAGGGGATGGCAGAAAAATTGCCGTACATTTCGTCGCTTAGGTACACTGATGCGATGAGCATCGAAAAAGAGTGAAACATGGCGACCATAATCGAGGTGGCAAAAGTAGCCGGCGTATCAAAAGCAACCGTTTCGCGCGTGTTGTCTGGCAATGGTTATGTCAGCCAGGAAAAACGCGAGAAGGTGTATCAGGCGATTGCTGCCACCGATTTCCGCCCTAACTTGCTGGCGCGCAATCTTGCAACCAAATCCAGCCAGACGATTGGGCTGGTGATTACCAACACTTTGTATACCGGCAGCTACTTCACCGAGTTGATGCAGCACTCCGCGCGCCTGATGGAACAGCAGGGACGTCAGCTGCTGTTAGTGGATGGTAAACACAGCGCCGAAGAGGAGCGCGCAGCCATTCAGTTCCTGCTCGATTTGCGTTGCGATGGTGTGATTATCTATCCGCGTTTTCTCACCACCGATGAAATGGACAACATCATCGCGCAGCATAAACACCCGATATTGGTGATTAACCGTCGTCTACGACAGCACGACAGTTACTGCATCTATTCCGATCAACAGCGCAGCAGCAGCGCTGCGGTGGAGCAGCTGATTGCGCTGGGTCATCGAGATATTGCCTTTATCACCGGTTCACTGGATTCGCCGACCGGGCGTGAACGTTTGGCGGGCTACCAGGCAGCGCTGACCAAACATGGTATTCCAATTAATGATGCGCTGGTGGTCGAAGGAAAATGGCAGGCGCAAAACGGCATGGCAGCGGTGGAACAGTTGCTGAAGCAGGGTAGGAATTTCTCAGCGCTGGTGGCCAGCAACGATGATATGGCGGTGGGCGCGCTCAAAGCGCTTGCGGCAGCGCAGATTGCCGTTCCTGCACAAGTGGCGGTGATCGGGTTCGATGATATCCCGCTGGCGCCGTTTACCATTCCGGCGTTATCCAGTGTGAAAATGCCGGTCACAGAGATGATTAAGGAAACCATCGAACGTTTGATTTCTATGCTGGACGGCGGCGAAATGCGCAATGACAAAACCTTCTCTGGCGAATTAATTTTGCGTGAATCTGTTGGGCCGGGACCGCATCACAATCTGTAATGGAAAATTTGAGTTTCTAATTCCATTAATTTAGTCATTGATACTTGATGGAAATAGGATTGTTTCTCCATTAATAAATGGCTTTCTTTTTTAAAGAGACTCTGATTTCAATCTGCTTTAATCAGAATTAGCCTGATTGATTGTAAAACTCTGTCAATGCTAATTTGACTTTACTCATCCAGTCATCTTTCCTGAGGGAATTATGCACGCACGTATAACGCACCTTGATGGTATGCGCGGCCTGGCGATCCTGTTAGTTATCGGTTACCACGCTTACGCACGATGGCCGGAATTATTGCCTTATGTCGCGCAAACACAACATATCCCACTTTTCAGCTTTGGCTGGCTCGGCGTAGAACTATTTTTCATGATTTCAGGATTTGTAATTTTTATGACGCTGGATAAATCCAACAGCTATATCAGTTTCCTGAAAAAGCGCTGGCTGCGGCTGTTTCCCGCGATGTTTATTGCCAGCATGCTGCTTTTCGCACTAGGCGGTTTCTTCCCGGAATGGTCAGCCATGACGCCGTACGTCAGGAATCTGCTGCCTGGATTGATGTTTACCAATCCGGAAACCCTGACACAATTAACCGGCATTGAATTTAAATCAATGGCGGGATCGTTCTGGTCACTGTATGTCGAAGCGGTTTTCTATCTGATTATTGGTGCCGTTTACTTTACTCTGGGCCGGAAATATTGCTTGCCTGCTTTACTGGTGCCAATGTTGCTATTATCCGCTTCGTCGGTATTAAAATCGCTTGGGCATCCGATGCTTATCGATATAATTTCCAAGTTTGGTTTTATACATTATTCCTGGTTTATGGTGGGTTGCCTGGTTTATGAACGTATGCACGGTCGCGATAAACTGTTCCATTACGCGATTGTCGCCGTGGCGATGCTGATTAACTTCGGCTATTTCGTCAAAAATGCTGGCATAATGACAGTCATTCCGTTGCTGATGGTGCTGGTGTTCTTTGTTGCCAGTTTCTACTCAAAGCAGATGGAGCGCTGGCTTTCGATACGCTTCCTGACGGCTGTTGGATTTGCCAGTTACGCATTTTATCTGATTCATGAAAACCAGATGATCGCCACGCTGATTAAACTTAACGTCTATATCAAGAGTGAAGTTGTCATGCTGCTGATGCCTATCATGGTGGCCTGCGTGCTGTACTACATTGCTTTCCTGATAACAAAATATGCCGAACCGGCACTGCGAAATATGCTAAAGGGGAAACGCATCCCCGCAGCGCCGCAATCCGGCGCAGGAGCGTAATCTCACTACTTTCCATACATATCAAATCGTAGGGTCGCCATTTATGGCGACCTAAATAATTTTCGCGCAAAGCATTAAATTCATTAAACCCAGACATCAATTGCTGGAGAAAGTAGTCGCTATCTGCGATTAGCATGTCGATGCCCATCACACTTCCTGCATTTCCCAGATCGTTTTTATAAGTTATTTTGAAAAATGATAACCTCGTCAAAATAATCCCTCAGATATTATTTCGAATTAAGCTCGCGCATAGTTCAAATCTGTTTTCGCCTTATCAGTTGTGATGAAGTGTTCAACGATATGTCCATCTTCTGCCCATCATTTAGTATTTTCCTCGTTGCTTATCTCTCGTATAAACGTATCCATGGTGGGTAACGGTGAAAAACAACCAAGGGCGTCAAGAATGACAGCACTGAACCAACGACAAAACGGAATTATTGATTTTCTGATCGCAGAGAATGATTGGGTTCCGGCGAATCGGGTTGCTGAATCTCTCGATATTTCTGTCAGTACGCTGCGAAGAGATATTGACGTTATCAATGAATTTTGTTCTGACAATCAACGTCGCAATTATTAGTAAGCCAGGATTAGGTTTGCGCTTTGATGGCGGATCGGTTTTCTCGCGCGGCACATCAGTTGTCTCTGAACAGCATCATGAAATATTGGGCACTAAACGCCTGGTCGGCATTTCTACTGATTTATTGACGCAATCACCCGCGCCATTATCACTCAGCGCGCTGTCGGAGAAATTTTTTGTCAGCCGATCTTCAATTGTGGAAGATTTGAAAAAGGTCGAGGCCTGGCTGGCTACATTCGCTTTGACGTTGATTCGCGACCATTCAGGCACCTATATCCACGGTAACGATCTGAATATACGTATGGCGTTAAAAGATATCATCACCGTAAGTGTATTAAGTCAGTATCAAACAGCGGATAGCCGAATTGACCGTTTTTCCAGAACCAAATTAGTCGATCAGTTTGGCAAGGTGAACGTGGATAATTGCATCTCGCTCATTGGTTTAATTGAAGATGAATTAACCTGTGCCATCAGTGAGCCTTATTACACCAATCTCTTTTCACATCTGCTGGTGACGATTCGACGTGCGGCGGGCCTTACGGCGCAATCGGACGTACAAACCTATACGCGACACGAGGGCAAGGAGTGGACGATTGCCGAGAAAGCCGTGAGCTGGTTGCAGGATGAGTACCGAATGATCTTACCGGCGATTGAAGTGAGTTATATCTATCAATATCTGATTTCATCGGGCCGCCATACGCTGACGTCAGGCGATAGCCTTCCGTTACCACTCAACAGCGAAGCCGATCGCTACGCAGATGGGCTGATTCGTGAATCATCAGAAGATTTAGGCCTCGACCTTAGCCTGGATAACAAACTGCGTCACGATTTAGCTCAGCATATTAAGCCAATGCTCAATCGACTTGCCTATGGCATCGCTATCCATAATCCATTGCTGGATGAAATTAAAAGTGAGCTGGGTAGCGCCTTTAATGCGGTAAAAAAGGCAGCTGATCGTATTAATCAAAAATATGGCTATGCGGATATCTCGGATGATGAAGTGGCTTATCTGACGATTTACCTACAAACCGCGCTGGATAAATTCCGTGCTGCTAAGAAGATCATTATAGTTTGCTCCAGTGGTGTAGGAACATCGCAGTTGTTATCCAGTCGTATCAATCGTGCGTTTCCCGAATGGGAAATTATTGCCATCGTTCCCGGCAGTCAGCTCTCGAACACACTGGAAATGAAGGCGTGCGATTTAATTATCTCAACCATCAAATTAGAGGATATTGAGTTACCGGTTGCCTATGTCTCGGCAATTTTCTCTAAGAAAGATATTGCGCGAGTTTCAGAAAGACTTTTTTCTGATGAAAATATGAAGGAGAAACATCATGCTGGATAAAGTGATCGTGTCAGATATTTTAACCCGCTCATGCGTGGTTACTGATTTAGTGGCGAGTAATAAATTTGAGGTGATAGAGGCATTATCTTCACTGCTTTATGCTGAAAATATTGTTAACGATAAAGCCTTATTTATTCAGGATGTGATGGCGCGAGAAGCGCTGGGGCCAACCGGGTTTGATAATCAGGTGGCGATACCTCACGGTAAATCGGTGGCAGTGAATGAAACCCGCATGGCGGTGGCTAATTTACGCACGCCGGTTGACTGGGAAACTGAAGAGGACGTAGCGGTAAAACTGGTGATTTTATTTGCGGTACGCAATGCCGATAGCGGCATTGGTCATATTAAAGTATTAGCCCGTGTGTCTGTGGCATTGGGTGATGATGAGATTGTTGAACGATTAATTAATGCCAAAACCAACGAAGAGTTGTATCGGCTAATCGTCAATAATACCGGAGTATAAACTTTTTACCTGGAGTTTATAATGAAACTGATCGCTATTACCGCCTGTCCGACAGGCGTCGCGCACACTTACATTGCAGAAGCCAATCTGAAAAAAAGTGCAGCGAAGATGGGCATCGACATTGTAGTTGAAACCCACGGCGCGGTGGAGAGTGAATATCACTTCACTCAGGATGATATTAGCCAGGCGGATGCAGTATTGATCGCTGCCGATAAAGTCATCGATTTACGCCGATTTAAGGGAAAGCGCATATTTAAAGTACCGGTGGCGCGCGCGGCGAAAGATGCCAGCGGATTATTAAGCAATATTATGAGCGGCGCGCTAAAGCCGGAGATGAACAGCAATAGCGAAGCGTTAAACAGCGATGATAGCGAGACGCAGAGCGGAAAATCCACCTTGTCGCAGCTCTATATTCATCTCATTACCGGCGTGAATCTGATGATTCCGTTTGTGATAGCCGGAGGCATATTAATTGCCCTCAGCTTTTCCTTTGGTATTACTGCAGCAACGCCAGGCGATGCGAATTTCAGTCCGATTGCAAAAATGCTGTCTGACATTGGTGGCGGTGCGGCTTTCGCGCTGATGTTGCCGATTCTGTCGCTCGGCATCAGTAAATCAATCAGTGGCAATCTGGGTATTGTGTCTGGCGCGGTCGGCGGCATGCTCGCAGTGCACACCGGTGCGGGCTTTCTTGGGGCGCTATTTGCCGGCTTCCTCGCCGGATATATCACGTTGCTGGTAGTGAAATATATTCATCTGCCTAAGGCGATTGCGGGTTTAAAACCGATTCTGATGGTGCCACTGCTGACGGTGTTATTAACCGGCGCATTAATGATTTTAGTTATCGGTCAGCCCATCAGAATGTTGCTGGAAGCGCTGACCGCTTTCCTGCAAAGCATGGGCAACATGAATGCCGCCATTATGGGGTTAATGATTGGCGTAATGGTCGCATTTGATATGGGCGGCCCGTTAAACAAAACCGTGTGCATGTTTGCCATCGGGTTAATGTCCACCGGCATTTATGAACCTATCGCCGCCTGTATGGCGGCTGGCATGGTTCCGCCATTAGGCATTGCGCTGGCTACCACGCTGTTTGGCCGCAAATTCACTGCTCAAGAGCGCGAAACCGGCAAAGTCACCTATGTATTAGGACTGTCATTTATCACTGAAGGCGCAATTCCCTATGCGGTTTCCGATCCGCTGCGCGTGATTCCCGCAATTTGTGCCGGTTCAGGTTTAGCGGGTGCGCTCTCCATGGCGTTAGGTTGCGCTTCACGCGCACCGCACGGCGGCGTGTTCGTCCTGTTTATCCCTAATGTGATTACACATGTATTGGCCTATATGTTTGCGATTGCTGCGGGTGCGGTTTTCACCGCGGTAATCCTGCGATTTATTAAGAAAGACGTAAATGAAACCCTTACCGAAGGAGTGAATGATGTTAATCAACATGAAGAATCTTTTGAGCGTGGCTAAGAATAATAAGTTTGGTGTCGGCGCTTTTAATATCGCCTCCGCTGAGTTTGCTCGTCTGGTAATTGAAGTGGCGGAAGAACTTAAATCACCGGTTATTCTGGAAGTACACCCGGTAGAACATGATTTCGTGGGTGATGCTTTTATTGTTTATCTACGTGAGTTAGGCGCTAAAGCCAGCGTGCCGGTGGTGATTCATCAGGATCACGGTCAATCGCTTGAGCACAATATTAAAGCCATTCAAACCGGCTACACCTCGGTGATGATTGATGCTTCTTTGCTGCCATTTGAAGAGAATATTGCGCTGACGCGTAAAATGACGGAAATCGCTCACGCTGCGGATGTGTCGGTGGAAGCGGAATTGGGCACCATCGGCGTAGCGGAGGGGAGTGCGGAAGGCGGCCACAGCGAAATCCTCTTTACCGATCCCGATCAGGCAGAACGCTTTGTCAAAGAGACCGGCGTGGATACCTTAGCGGTTGCTATTGGTACATCGCACGGGCTTTATCCAGCCGGTAAACAACCAAAGCTGGATATTCCCCGCTTGAAAGAGATTGCCGCACGCGTGGATATTCCGCTGGTATTGCATGGTGGTTCCGGCAATAAAGACAGCGAAGTTGCCGAAGCTATTGAACATGGCGTCAGTAAAATCAATATTTCCAGCGATATGAAGAAAGCCTTTTTTGTCATGCTGGAAGAGGAGATTAAACGCGGTGGGCATGAACCGAGTGAATTGTTCCTGAAACCGATTGCCGCTGCAAAAGAGGTGGTCGCGCATAAGATGCGGTTGTTCTCTTCAGTGGGTAAAGCCGAACTCTATGGCTAAATGTACGTAGGGTCGCCATTCATGGCGACCCTTACCAAAACCGCATCAAGCATCCGCTAACGCGTTCATCACTGCATCAGGCATGGAAGGGCGTCCATTCTGCAGGCAGGTGGCAACAAAAGTCGCATCGGCATACACCACGCCATTGACTAGAATCTGCTGTACAAAATTAACGCGATTGCGTTTCTCATTCTTCGCCAGCACACAGGTCACTTCAACCTGGTCACCTTTCACCAGGCTCTTACGAAAGCGCAAGGAATACTCCAGCACCATGTAAATTTTGCCCTGCTTAAACTCTTCTTCCATATCGATACCCAGGGCTTCACGCATGTAAGCATGGCGCGTCCACTCCATATAAAACGGATAATAGAGGCCATCGACCACGCCCTGAAAATCGATATGTTTTTCATCAACCTCATACTGCTTTGTAAACATTTTTATATCCTTATCTGAGAGTTAGCTGAAGAAGGAGGGTGGTATACCGCAGAACGCGCGCCCGGTAAACGCCGGTTAAGCGGCTGGTGATGATGATCACAATTTAATGCTAAAAATCATCACCGTGAGCTCCTTCGGATTTTTTAAAGCAACACCTCGGTTAATGCTGTTTTCGCTGCCACGCGTGGGAAGGTATACCTTGCGCAAACCCTTTTCGCATAGCAGGCAAGCATGACCACACATACTCGCATCCGTAAATTCAACACCAAAGAAACCTATCCCAATCAGGCGCTGGATAACGATCTCTGTCAGGCGGTGCGCGCGGGCAACACCGTGTATGTCCGTGGACAGATTGGCACTGACTTTGCGGGCAATCTGGTGGGATTAGGCGATCCCGCCGCGCAAGCCGATCAGGCGATGAAGAACGTTAAACAGCTACTGGAAGAAGCGGGTAGCGACTTGTCGCACATCGTTAAAACCACCACCTACATCATCGACCCACGTTATCGCGAGCCGGTGTATCAGGTGGTGGGTAAATGGCTGAAAGGTGTGTTCCCAATCTCCACCGGCTTGGTGATTTCCGGTTTAGGTCAGCCGCAATGGTTGATGGAAATCGATGTGATCGCGGTAATCCCAGACGACTGGCAAGCGGAATAAGAGGCGGGAGACGATGACGTTATCCATTGTGGGACGCTGTGACGAAACCGGCCAAATCGGCATTGCCATTAGCTCATCCAGCATTGCGGTGGGTGCACGTTGCCCATGGCTACGCTCAGCGGTAGGCGCGGTATCAACTCAAAACATCACCTTACCGGCGTTAGGTCCGCGCATTCTTGATCGCCTGCAACAAGGCGATAGCGCAGAAGCCGCGCTTAAAGCCGGTTTGGCCAGCGATGAATATCACCATTATCGCCAGGTGACGGTGTTAGCCGCGAATGGCCGGACCGCCTGCTTTAGCGGCGATAAAACCCTTGGCATTAATAACACGCAAACCGGTCATCACTGCGTGGCGGCGGGTAATTTGCTGGCTAACCCTGAGGTGATTCCGGCAATGGTAGGCGCCTTCGAGCAGCATTCCGGCCATTTAGCTGAGCGCTTAATCGCGGCGATGCAGGCGGGCATGCAGGCCGGCGGTGAAGCGGGGCCGGTGCACTCCTCGGCATTGTCGATCGTTGATGATCAGGTGTGGCCAATTGTCGATCTGCGCGTTGACTGGACGGAAGGCGATGCGATTGGCGAACTCAACCAACTGTGGCTGGCCTATCAACCGCAAATGAACGATTACGTGACGCGCGCCATCGATCCAACCAAGGCACCCCGTTACGGCGTGCCGGGCGACGAGTAGGAGTTCCCATGTTTACCAGCCGACAACTGCTTGAAAAGCTGGTGGCGTTTGACACCACCAGCCGTGAATCCAACCTGGCATTGATCGATTTCGTCTGGCGATACCTGAGTGATCTGGGTGTGAGCTGTGAGCTGATCCACAACGCAGAACGCAGTAAAGCCAATTTGTATGCGCGCCTTGGGCCCGCTGGCGATGGCGGCGTGATGCTGTCCGGCCACAGCGATGTGGTGCCGGTGGATGGGCAAAACTGGAGCGTGCCGCCGTTTGTACTGACCGAACGTGATGGCAAGTTATACGGCCGCGGCACCACCGATATGAAAGGCTACATCGCCTGCATGCTGGCGGCAGTGCCCCATTTTCTGGCACAACCCCTTACACAGCCGCTGCATCTGGCGATCTCCTACGACGAAGAGGTCGGCTGCCTTGGCGTGCGCACTTTGCTGGATGCGCTGGCGCAGCGCCCGGAAAAACCGGCCATCTGCCTGATCGGTGAACCTACTGAACTGCAACCGGTGCTGGGTCATAAGGGCAAATTGGGCGTGCGTTGTGAAGTGAAGGGTGCGGCTTGCCATTCGGCCTATGCGCCGCAGGGCGTCAATGCCATCGAATATGCCGCGAGATTGATCCAGCAGTTAACGGCGATTGGCGAGCGGAAGGCACAACATCAGGATTCTCGTTTTGATCCGCCATTTACCACCGTACAAACCGGCATCATCAGCGGCGGCCGCGCATTGAATATAGTGCCCGCCGAATGCGCCTTTGATTTCGAAGTGCGCACCTTGCCGCAGGATGATGCGCAAGCCATCGCCGATGAGCTGGATGCGTTTGCGCAAACAGAGTTGGTGCCACGCATGCAGGCCATCGCAGCGGACAGCGCGATCCGTTTTTATCCGATCAGCGGCTATCCAGGATTATTGACTGATGCCCAAAGTGAGGCCGCGCGACTGATCGCCTATTTAACTCAATCCAGCGACTTCAGTACCGTCGCATTTGGCACCGAAGGCGGCTTATTCCATCAGGCCGGTATTCCCAGCGTGATTTGTGGGCCAGGCAGCATGGCGCAAGGTCATAAACCCGACGAATTCATCAGCATCGCGCAGTTAGATGCCTGTGACGCCATGTTGCAACGCTTAGCCGCATGGATGAGTCAATAATTTCCGTGACGTTGTCACGCAAGACAGTTTTGGAGAGTTCATGGTCAGTGCAGAAATTACCCGATTCCCGCAGCCCGATATGCCGCATCTATCAGCGAAAGCCAGTAACGTCGCCGTGCAGTTAGATGGCGTGCTGAAAAGATTTGGCGACGCTATCGCGCTGCACAAAATTTCCCTGACCATTGAAGAAGGGGAATTTATAACGCTGCTCGGCCCGTCGGGCTGTGGCAAAACCACGCTGCTAAACCTGATGGCTGGTTTTGCGGAAGCCGACGGCGGCGAGATTTTTATTGATGGTGAGTTGGTGACCGAAATTCCACCTTACCAGCGTGAAATCGGCATCGTATTCCAAAACTACGCGCTGTTCCCGCATATGACGGTAGAGAAAAACGTCGGGTACGGCCTGCGTATGCGCGGCGTGCCTAAGGCCGAAATCGCCGAGCGGGTTGAGCAAGCATTAGCCTTGGTCAAGCTGGCAGGTTACGGCCATCGCAAGCCACGTGAACTCTCCGGCGGACAACAGCAGCGCGTGGCGCTGGCGCGTGCGCTGGTGATCCGGCCCAAAGTCTTGTTGCTGGATGAGCCGTTTTCCGCGCTGGATAAAAATCTGCGTTTATCAATGCAGGTCGAACTGAAAGCGATCCAGCGCAAATTGGGCGTCACCACGGTGTTTGTCACTCACGATCAGGGCGAAGCGCTGAGCATGAGCGATCGCGTGGTGGTGATGTCAGCGGGGCACGTGCGCCAAATCGGTACGCCAGATGAGATCTATCGCCAGCCGCGCGATCCTTTTGTGGCGGGCTTTGTCGGTGACGTCAATATTCTGCCGGGACGTTATGCTGGACGCGATCACGCGGCGGTGCTTGAGCTGGGGGGCAACGCGCTGCGTCTGCCACCAGAGCGTGTTCAGGCGAATGTTGGCGAGCGTCTGGATGTGTATGTGCGCCCGGAAAACATTCAGTTGGGGCCGCTGTCTTCGCACTCCTTCCTGAGCGCCACGGTGATCACCCATGTGTTTCAGGGCGATCACGTTGACGTGCATCTTGATGTGCCGGCGCTCGGCAGCGCATCGCTGTTTGCGCGTCAGTCTGGGCTCGATTCCCTGACGCGCTGGCCGGTTGGCAGCGTGCTGGGAATCACCTTTGATGATGAAGGCGTGTGCGCTTTTACCACCGCTAAGCAGGGATAAGCTCCGATGTTGCCTGAAATGATGAAAGTAGTATTAGCCAGCCAGCCGGGTGGCGCAGAGGTTTTAACGGTTGTGGAGCGTGCTGTGCCACAACCTGCGGCGGGCGAAGTGCTGATTCGTGTCGCCAGCGCGGGTGTTAATCGTCCGGATATTATGCAGCGCAACGGTATGCCCATTCCGCCGGGATCGACAGATGTGTTAGGTCTGGAAGTGGCAGGTGACGTGGTGGCGTTGGGTGCAGACGTTATTGGCTTCGCCATCGGTGACGCGGTGATGGCGCTGCTCAACGGTGGCGGTTATGCCGAATATTGCGTGGCGCGCGCTGAGTTGTGTTTGCCGCTGCCCGATAATCTGCCGTTGTCGCATGCCGCAGGCGTACCCGAAGCGGCGTTTACCGTGTGGCACAACCTGTTTGAGTTGGGGCGCTTAGCACCCGGCGAAACCGTGCTGATTCACGGTGCTGCTAGCGGCGTCGGCACTTTTGCCATTCAATGTGCGCAGGCCTGTGGCGCGCGTGTGATTGCCACCGCAGGCGGTGCTGACAAAATCGCAGCACTGCAACAGATTGGCGTCTGGCGCGCCATTGATCGTCATAAAGAGGATTTTGTCGCGGCGATTGCAGCGGAAACCGCAGGTCGTGGCGTGGATGTGGTGCTGGATAACGTCGGCGGTGATTACGTGGCGCGTAATCTTAGCGTATTAGCGCAGGGCGGACGTCATGTGAGTTTGTCATTTATGCAGGGCGCGAAGATCGAACTCGATCTGCAATTGGTGATGCGAAAAGGATTGAGTTTGACTTCTTCCACGCTGCGCCCCAAAAGCGCGGCTGAAAAGGCGCGCCTGGCTGAGTGCATCCGCAAGCATCTGCTGCCGCTCATCGCCGCAGGCAAAATCGTCCCCACGCTGCATCAAGTTTTGCCGCTGGCGCAGGCGGCCGATGCGCATCGCATCCTTGAAGCCAACGCCAACATTGGCAAAGTGCTGCTCAGCGTGGATCAGCCGGGAGCGCTGACATGATGCGACTGTTTTACGCCACTACATCCGCTTATGTGCGCAAAGTGATGGTCACTGCACATTGTCTTGGGCTGACTCATGAGATTGAGCTGTTAGATTCCGCGGCACATCCGATTGAACGTGACGAGCGCATTGCCACCTTTAATCCGTTAGCTAAAGTGCCGGCGCTGCGCACGGAAGAAGGGTTGTGCCTGTACGACAGCCGTGTGATTTGTGAATACCTAATTACTCGCGCGCAGGGCGATTTGTTGCCATCGCACGGTGACACGCGTTGGATCACCTTATCGCGGCAGGCGTTAGGCGATGGTTTGGTCGATGCCGCTTTGCTGGCGCGTTATGAATTCAGCGCGCGTCCAGCGGAAAAGCAGTGGCAAGGTTGGGCCGATGGACAATTGAAGAAAGTCAGTGCCGCGTTGGCGGAAATTGAACGCCATGTTAGTGGTTTTAGCACTCAGCCTGACAATCTTGGTGTGATTGCTATCGGCTGCGCGCTCGGTTATCTCGATTTCCGCTTTGCCGACCTTAACTGGCGAACAAACCATCCGCTGACTGCCGCCTGGTTTGCCCTGTTCGATGCCCATCCAGCGATGGCCAGCACGCGCCCACATTGATCCCTGTAAATCGTCATTCGGTCACCATAAATGGCGACCCTACGAATAACAGGCCCTTTAACCGTAGGGTCGCCATTTATGGTGACCACCGCATAGCGACTTAGGAACTCACATGAATCAGCAAATCTATTTCCTCAACGGCCCGAATGCTAACCTGTACGGCATGGACAAAAGCGGCACCTACGGCACAGAAAGCTTTGCCAGCATCGGTGAACGCTGCCAGCGCCGGGCGGCTTCGCACAATATCACGCTGCAATTTCGCCAGAGCAATCACGAAGGCGTGTTGGTTGACTGGATTCAGGAAGCACGACAGCAGGCCGCCGGATTGATCATCAACGCCGCTGGTTTAACCTACAGTTCGGTGCCAATCCTTGATGCGTTACTGATGTTTGATGGCCCGATCATCGAAGCGCACATGAGCAACATCTGGAAACGCGAGCCGTTCCGCCATCATTCAATGGTATCAAAAGCCGCCACCGGCGTGATTGCCGGCTTGGGCGTGATCGGTTACGAACTTGCGATTGATGCGGTGGTCGAGTTGATTAAGGCGCATGCGGCATGAGTGCCTTGGTGTTTTACAGCGAGTTCGACAGCTTTGAACAGTGGTCAGCGTTGCTCGCGCCGCATCTGCCGGGCGTGAATATCTGTCGCGCAGAAGAGGTGCAAAACGTCGAGGAAGTACATTTCGCGTTGGTGTGGAAACCGCCGCACGGCTTTTTCGCTGCATACCGCAACCTGAAACTGTTGGTGAATCTGGGTGCGGGCGTTGATTCGCTGGTCGGACGCGATGATTTGCCGGATATCCCGATTGTTCGTTTGTCTGACCCGCAAATGGCGCGCATGATGGCCAGCTTCGTGCTGTTTGCCGTGCTGCGTTATGTGCGCGATATTCCGGCGTTTGAGCGGGCACAACGTGAACGGCGCTGGCATTACGTGCATCCGCGTTCACCGGAAACCGTGCGCGTTGGCGTGCTGGGATTGGGTGAGTTGGGCGCGCACGCCGCGCAGGAGTTGGTGCGTCAGGGATTGGATGTGCGTGGCTGGTCGCGATCGCAAAAAACCATCGACGGCATTTCCTGTAGCAGCGGAATAGAGGCGCTGGATGATTTCCTCGCCAGCAGCGATGTTTTGGTGGTGATGCTGCCGCTCACGCCGCAAACTCAGGGATTGCTGAGTGCTGAACGGTTAGCACTCTTACCGCCCGGTAGCGCGTTTATTAATGTGTCGCGCGGGGCGATTGTCGATCAGGTGGCGTTAACACAAGCGCTGCAGCGTGGGGATATTGGTCAAGCCACGCTGGATGTATTCGACCGCGAACCGTTGCCGCCGGAAGATGCGCTGTGGGCGATGGATAATGTGTTGATTACGCCGCATCTGGCGTCGGTCGCCATTCCCGCCAGCGCCGCACCGCAGGTTGCCGAAAATATCCAGCGCGCCGCGCGTGGTGAACCGGTGTTGCATCAGGTATTCCCGCAGCAGGGATATTAATCGGTGGTCGCCATTTACGGCGACCAACATCATCACGCCACCCGCACCACTTGTGGATCGAAATAACTCGGTGCCGCCATGCCGGGAATATATTGGTCGGAAATAAACATGCGGCAACGCTCGGCAAACGCGCTCACCACCATGGATTGCTGTACGTGCGCCATGGTGGCATAACCCAACTGCATCGCCTTGTTAACGCCCGCCAACCGCACGCGAATCAGGCGTTTACCATCCTGCGACAAGTGCGCTTTGGGTCTCACGTTGGCGATACCAAAGCCAACACCGTTCGCCACCATCGCGCGCACCGTTTCCATACTGCTGGATCGCATCACCACATTTGGCGTCACACCGGCTTCGCTGAACAAGCCAAGAAAATATTCCCGACTCCACGGCATATCCAGCAGCACCATAGGCACTTCAGCCAGATCCTGGATCGATACCGCAGATTGCGTGGCGAACGGATGATGCTCACCCACCATCACATAGGGCGGCAGCTGCGCCAGCGACTGGAAAGTGACATCGCTGGCGGGCACCAAATCATAGGTAAGGGCGATATCGATATCGGCTGAGCGCAGCTGTTTTAACAGCAACTCATGATTGCCCTCCACCAGCGAGATGCGCACGCCGGGAAAGGCGCGGCCAAAACCAAACACCAGTTCCGGCGTCAACATCGGCGCTAGCGTATCAAGGCAACCAACGCGCAGCGGGCCGCGCACGTTGTTCATCGATTCCGACGCGATGGTGTAGAGATTCGACATCTGTTCGAGGATCAGTTTGGCCTCTTTCAATACCTGATGGCCGATTGCGGTGAGTGAAACGCCTTGGGCGTGGTGACGCACAAACAGCTGCACGCCAAGCTCAGACTCAATATGGGTGATGGCTGCGGAAATCGACGGTGAGGAGACGTGAATACGCTCCGAGGCGCCAATAATGCTGCCCGCTTCACCGGAAGCGACAAAATATTCCAGCTGACGCTGGGTGATGCGACTGAGCATACAGGTTCTCCTGAGATCGCTGACACGCTCATGTCGCGTCAGTCATTCTAATAGTGTCGATTTAGCTCAAGCATTTCTCATGCCAAATTCCGACTCACAGCATAATCACCTGTTCATGCGCCAGCGCCCATTCGCTTCTGCCTCACTACTGCTTAAGAAAATCCTTGCTAAGCAGGCCGCTTTTTTAGCCTCAGAAATTCTGATGCAACAGCGAGGGAAATGCTGTTTTACCCAATCTCAACGCAACGGCATTATCGCTTCAACACCCGAGAACCGCCTTCGCACTGTTTTAGTGCATTGCGACGCGATGGACCAGACGGTGGTGCAAAGCAGCTATAACAGCCATTTCATTCATTGGGGACGAAAATATGTTGCGTAAGATTGGTGCCTTAACGTTATTGACCACGTGTGTATTGAGCGCAGGGAATGCGATGGCCGCAGATAAGCTGATTGTCAGCACCTGGGGCGGCAGCTTTAAAGATCTGATTGATCAAACCATCGCCAAAGAGTTCACCAAAGAAACCGGCGTAGAAGTGCAGTTTGTCACTGGCGGCACCATTGATCGCCTAAATAAAGCCAAGCTGGCGGGCGGCTCGCCGGAAACCGACGTCACCTTTACCACCGCGCATGTCGGTTATCTGTATGCCAACAGCGGCCTGTTTGAAAAGCTCGACATGAGCAAAATCCCTAACGCGGTGAATCTGGTCCAGCAGGCCAAAGTCAGCCCGTATCACCTTGGCGTGTGGGGCTACGTTTACACCATCGGCTATCGTCCAGATTTAGTACCGAAGGGCGAAGAATTTACCAGCTGGAACGATCTGTGGCGTCCAGAACTGAAAAGCTCGATTGCGCTGCCAGACTGGGATCCGAGCCATATCATTGCGGTCTCCGCCAAACTCTCTGGCACTGATGCCGCGCACTGGGAACAAGGTCAGGCCAAACTGAAAGCGCTGATCCCGAACATCAAATCCTTCTATACCGATGATGCCAACAGCCAGCAGCTGATCTCCACGGGTGAAACGCCGGTGCAGGTGATGCTGTCGATGAACGCCTACAGCATGATTGCAGAAGGCGTCAACATTAAGCTGGCCATTCCAAAAGAGGGTGCAATTTTGGGCGTTGATACCGTCGGTATCAACAAAGGCACCAAACACGCGGAACTGGCCTACAAGTTCATGAATATCGCGCTGAAACCGGAAATCCAGCAGGAAGTGGCGAAGATCTATCGCGGCAGCCCAACGGTGACCAATGCGCATATCGATCCGGAACTGGCGAAACTGCCTGGCATGCTGACCACGCCAGAACAGTGGAATGCCACCATCAACACCGATCCACAACTGCGCGCGGAAAAAACCGCCGAGTGGCGTCAGTGGTTCTCTGAAAACATCATGTCGCATTAATAAATAGGGGCGGCCGTTTGGTCGCCCGGTTAGTCGCAACACTTTATTCAGGCAGCAACGTCTATGACGAAAAAACCGACATTCTTACCCTGGTTCATTATCCCCGCCACGTTTACGGCGCTTGGGCTGGTGGTGGCCATGTTTGCCGTGATGCAGTTTAGCGTGCGGGCCTATATTCCCGGATCGCTTGATGTGGGTGGATTCACGCTGGCGAACTTTAACGGGCTATTTAAGAAAATCTATGCCGATGCTTTTATCAACACGGTGATGCTCAGCGCAAAAACCGCGATTTTTGGCCTGCTGATGAGTTATCCGCTGGCGTATGCGCTGGTGAGAACGCGCACCACCTGGATCAAATCCACCATTTTGATTATCGCCATTACGCCGCTGTTTCTTGGCGAAGTGGTACGCACTTATTCGTGGATCATCGTGCTGGGCAATAGCGGCTTCCTCAATAGCCTGCTGCTGGCAATGGGGCTGATTAACAAGCCGATCCAGTTCATGTTTACTCAAACCGGCGTGGTGGTCGCGCTGGTGCATGTAACCATGCCAATCATGGTGATGATGCTGGCGACTGCGCTGTCGCACATCAATCCCGATTATGAGAAAGCCGCCACCAGCCTGGGCGCAGGGCCGATTCGGACCTTGCTGACGGTGACCATTCCGCTGTCGATTCCCGGTATCGTTTCCAGCCTGACCACGGCGTTTGCCTGGACGTTCAGCGCTTTCGCAACCCCGCAGCTGATTGGCGGCGGACGCGTTAGCACCGTGGCAACCATGGTTTATCAGCTGGGCTTCTCTTCAATGAATTTTCCGTTTGCCGCTGCGCTCAGCATTGCCGGTTTGATTCTGACCATTCTGCTGTTGATGGCGCTGAAACGTATGAGCCGCTTCATCCATGCGATGGGAGAGCACTGATATGACCCGCTCCCTCAACGATAAATTGATCACACTGGCGGGACGCGCGCTGGTTATCGCGATTTTGCTGTTCGTATTACTGCCAACGATTGTGGTGTTCATCTCCTCGTTCAGCAATACCTCAGTGTTGTTCTTCCCGCCAAAAGGCTGGTCGCTGCGCTGGTTCGAACGTGCGGTGAATTACGATGACTTCCGCCACGGTTTCTGTTCGGGATTGATTGTGACGGCGTGGGCGTCAACGCTGGCGGTGATTATCGGTGCCACGCTGGCGATCGCCATTGAACGTTACAGTTTCCCTTGTAAACAGGTGCTGGAAGGTGTGCTGTTGTCACCGCTGTTTATTCCGCACTTCACCATTGGTCTCGGCTTACTGATGCTGGTCTCTCAACTGGGCATTGGACGCGGTTATCCGCTGGTGATCTTCTGCCACATCGTGCTGGTGCTGCCGTTTGTGCTGCGCAGCGTGTATGTGTCGCTGAAAAACCTCGAACAGCGTATTGAATTAGCTGCTGCAAGCCTCGGTGCTTCGCCGCTGCGCGTGGTGTGGACCATTACCGTGCCGCTGATTTTGCCGGGCTTGTTTGGTGGTTGGTTATTTGCTGCCATCCTGTCCTTCAACGAATTTACCGCTTCGCTGTTTATTACCACGCAAGCCACGCAAACCTTGCCGGTGGCGATGTACAACTATGTGCGTGAGTTTGCCGACCCAACGCTGGCTGCACTGTCGGTTATTTATATTGCGGTGACGGCAACGATGTTAATTATCGCGAATAAGTTTTTAGGTTTAGGGAAAATATTAAACGTCGAAGCAGGGCATTGATGTATTAACACTGAATGCTGTGCTTATTTAATGGCGCAGCATTTATTAACCTGAATATCAGTCATACGGCACCTGATTACTCTTTTCCATGAAAAGAGCGGGGGCGATCATCTTTAGGGATCTCACATGTCAGTAGAAAAAATTAATACCGTGGTGGTCGGAGCGGGTCAGGCAGGTATTGCGATGAGTGAACATCTGTCATTAATGGGCGTGCCACATGTGGTTTTCGAGCGTAGCCGTATTGCTGAACGTTGGCGTTCAGAACGTTGGGATTCATTGGTTGCCAATGGCCCAGCCTGGCACGATCGTTTTCCTTCAATGAAATTCGATAATATTTCCCAGGAAGCCTTTCCTCCGAAAGAGCGCATGGCGCAATATTTCGAAGACTACGTAAAAATGCTCAATGCGCCGGTGCGTACTGGCGTGGAAGTGTATTCGGTTGAGCGCCTGCCGGAACGTAGCGGTTTTAAAGTACTGACCTCGGTCGGTGAATTTGAAGCTGACAATGTGGTGGCGGCAACCGGTCCTTTCCAGAAACCCGCTTTCCCGCAGATCGTGCCGGAAGCCGCTGCACTGCATCAAATTCACTCATCGGCCTATAAAAATCCGCAGCAGCTGCCGCAGGGCGGCGTGCTGGTGGTGGGGGCAGGCGCTTCAGGCTCACAAATTGCGGAGGAATTACGTAAATCTGGCCGTGAAGTGACACTTTCCATCGGTGAACATTACCGTCCGCCACGTTCGTATCGCGACCGCGATTATTGCTGGTGGCTGGGCGCGCTGGGCTTGTGGGATGAAGTCAAAATCAAGCCAAAGAAACAGCACGTTGCTTTTGCCGTAAGTGGTTATGAAGGGGGAAAAACGGTCGATTTTCGCCGACTGGCACATATGGGAATTACGCTGGTTGGTATCACCAAAACCTGGAATAACGGCGTGCTAAGCTTTGCCGATGGTTTAGTGGAGAATATTGCTGAGGGCGACAAAGCCTATTTTGACGTGCTGCGTGATGCCGATGCTTATATTGAACGCAATGGCCTGGATTTACCGCCCGAACCGCAAGCATGGGAATTACTGCCGGATCCAGAATGTTTAATTAATCCATTATCAGAATTGGATCTGCAGGCTGCAGGTATCACCAGCATTATCTGGGCCACCGGTTTTAAATTTGATTTCAGCTGGCTGAAAGTGGATGCCTTCGACGCTAATGGTATACCGTTCCACAAGCGCGGTATTTCAGCGGAGCGTGGTATTTACTTCCTTGGCTTACCTAATTTGGTAAATCGGGCATCATCGTTTATTTACGGCGTATGGCACGATGCCAAATATATTGCCGACCATGTGGTATTACAAAACGCCTACACTGATTATAAAAAGTCGTAAAAATATCTGCTTCTGCACGGTGCGCATAAATGCGCACCTTACAATATGTGCAGCACGGTCGTAGGGTCGCCATTCATGGCGACCTCTTCCAAATATTATTGGAAAATCCTCAATGGTCATTACCTGCATCGAAGAGTTACGCCATTTAGCCCGTAAACGCGTACCAAAAATGTTTTATGACTATGTCGATGCTGGTTCATGGACGGAAAGCAGCTATCGCGCCAATGAAGCCGATTTTCAGCGCATCGAATTTCGCCAGCGCGTAGCAGTGGATATTTCACAGCGCAGCACTGCCAGCAGCATGGTTGGGCAATCCGTGGCGATGCCAATGGCGATTGCGCCCACCGGCTTAACCGGCATGATTCATCCCAACGGCGAAATCCTTGCTGCCCGCGCGGCGAAAACCTTCGGCATCCCGTTTACGCTTTCCACCATGAGCATTTGCTCATTGGAAGCGGTGGCGCAGGCCACAGACCATCATCCATTCTGGTTTCAGCTTTATGTGATGCGCGATCGGCAATTCGTCGCCAACCTGATTGAACGTGCCAAAGCCGCCAACTGCAGCGCTTTGGTGGTAACGATGGATTTGCAGGTGTTTGGTCAGCGGCATAAAGACATCAAAAATGGCTTATCGACGCCGCCCAAATTGACGCTGCGTAATCTGCTCAATATCGCCGGTAAACCACGCTGGTGCAGAGGGATGCTTGCTACAACGCATCGTAACTTTGGCAACATCATCGGACACGCCAGCGGCGTAGACAGCATTGATGCAATGATGGCGTGGACACAGCAGCAGTTTGATCCCTGCCTTTCCTGGCGCGATGTTGAGTGGATTAAGCAGCGCTGGGGCGGCAAGTTGATCGTCAAAGGCATTATGGATGTTGAGGATGCGCGTCTGGCGGTGGAAGCGGGCGCCGATGCGATCATTGTCTCGAATCACGGAGGCCGCCAGCTGGATGGCGTCTCTTCGTCGATCTCACTGCTGCCGGAGATTGTGGCAGCGGTGAACAAAGAGGTTGAAGTGCATTTCGATGGCGGTATTCGTTCCGGGCAGGATGTACTGAAAGCCATCGCGCTTGGCGCTCAGGGAACCTATATCGGCCGCAGTATGCTTTATGGTTTGGGCGCGCTAGGCGAACAGGGTGTAACGACCGCGTTGAATATCATCCGTAATGAGTTTGATCTTTCTATGGCGTTTTGTGGCAAAACGAATGTGGAGTCGATTGGCGCAGATATTCTTCGTTTGTGAGTCGGTCGCCATAAATGGCGACCCTACAAAAACGCGCCAATCCTTTGTAGGGTCGCCATTTATGGTGACCGAAAGACGCTTAACTGAAGAGTATTACGCCCATAATGGCGGCCTACAAAAGATAATAAAAAAAGCCGGACATTGTCCGGCTTGATTCACTTCTGGCGTGGATTACAGCGCCATATCCTGTTTGCCTGATTCCGCACGCGGCTTAGCCTGCGTCGGGGCAACCGCTTGATCACCCATGTTGATAACCGGCGGCTTGGTCAACAGCAGCGTCGCTGCGGTGTTGTCCCAAACTTGCTGGGTCAGTGCGGTGTTGCCGTTCAGCTTCTGGCCGAAGCTTGGCACGATAGCGCGTATCTTCTGCTGCCACTCTGGCGAAGCGAACTGCTCTGGGAACAGCTTCTTCATCACGTCGAGTGTGATTGGCGCAGCAGTAGAAGCACCCGGAGATGCGCCCAGCAGGGCAGCCAGGGTTTTCTGCTGATCGGTCACGATTTCGGTACCCAGTTTCAGCAAGCCACCTTTTTCCGCATCTTTCTTGATGATCTGTACGCGTTGACCCGCCTGAATCAGTTTCCAGTCCTCTTTACGCGCGTTCGGATAGTACTCTTTCAGCGCAGCAAAGCGGTCGTCGTCATTCAGCATCACCTGCCCAATCAGGTATTTCACCAGATCGAAGTTGTCGATGCCCACATGCGTCATCGGCATGATGTTGCTGGTGGTGGTCGCGCTCAGCAGGTCAAACAGCGAACCATTTTTCAGGTACTTGGTAGAAAAGGTGGCGAACGGTCCAAACAGCACCACTTTCTTACCGTCAAGAGTACGTGAATCGATGTGTGGAACTGACATCGGTGGTGCACCCACAGAAGCCTGACCGTACACTTTTTCCAGGTGACGGTTAGCGATTTCTGGGTTCTCGGTCATCAGGAACGAACCGCCGACCGGGAAGCCGCCGTAGTTGTCTGCTTCCGGGATGCCGGTTTTCTGCAGCAGCTTAATCGCGCCGCCGCCAGCACCGATGAACACGTATTTCGCATCAACCGAACGCTTATCGCCGCTCTTCACATCTTTGATGGTGACGTGCCAGGAATTGTCGCCGTTACGTTTGAAATCAGTGACTTCAGATGAAGTTTCCAGCTTGAAGTTCTGATCTTTTTTCAGGCTACCGATCAACTGACGGGTAATTTCACCGTAGTTAACATCGGTGCCGACTGGCGTCCAGGTTGCCGCGACTTTCTGGTTCGGGTCGCGACCTTCCATCACCAGCGGTGCCCATTGCTGGATCTGCTGATGATCGGTGGAGAACTTCATGCCCTGGAACAGGGTGGTTTTCTGCAGCGCATCGTAACGCTTGGTCAGGTACTCGACGTTTTTATCGCCCCAGACGAAGCTCATGTGCGGCGTCGAGTTAATGAAGGAGTGCGGATCGTGCAACACACCGCGCTGCACTTGAGCAGTCCAGAACTGACGAGAAATCATGAAGGATTCGTTGATTTCCAGCGCTTTGCTAACGTCGATTGAACCGTCTGCACGCTCAGGCGTGTAGTTCAGCTCCATGTTAGCAGAGTGACCGGTACCGGCGTTGTTCCAGCCGTTGGACGATTCCAGCGCGACGCCGTCCAGCTTCTCAACCATCAGCTGTTTCCAGCCCGGTTGCAGCTCTTGCAGCCAGGTGCCGAGCGAGGCGCTCATGATGCCGCCGCCAATCAGCAGCACGTCAGTTTTTTCCGGTGCGTCATCAGCGCGTACCGCTGAATAGACAAGCAGCGCTGCCAGCGAGAGGGCAGACACAATCTTTTTGGTGTGAGTCATTCCAGTCCTACTTATTATGCAATGCAGGTGAACGTTAAAAATTCGGATTGCACATTAAGAGATTGTTACTAAATGATTAACTTGTTTTTAGTTAAGAAAGTATTGGTGTTAATTAATTAACTTACGAAACGGAAAATAGCGCGAAATATAAGCAGAAGAGGAAATAAATCGGGGATAAACCGCTTAAGCAGCGCGGTTATTCTTTATATCGGGAGACGCGACTTAGGTCAAATGAAACCCGTGCATCTTTCCCTGCACAATTCATAAACCATCACATCACGAAGCGTGTTCATTCTCCGCGCACAAACTGGTTTACCCTAACGTCTCTAATGACTTGTTTTACTTTCGCGTGGGCAACGGCATGACTAACAAAACACTGTATGAAAAACTGATCGATCAGCATGTGGTTCGTAAGTTAGACGATGAAGGGCATGTGCTGCTCTACATCGATCGCTCGATTCTGAATGAATACACCAGCCCGCAGGCGTTTAGCGCCCTGCGCGATCACCAGCGTCCGGTGCGCAATCCGGGCACTATTCTGCTGAATATCGATCACGTCAACCCGACGCGACCCGAGCGCGATGAGGCGATGACCGACGCGGGCGGGCAGTTACAAGTTGATTACTTCCGCCAGAACGCCGAGCATTTTGGCATCGAACTGTTTGATGTGCTGGATCCGCGTCAGGGCATTGAACACGTGGTGGCGCACGAGCAAGGTTTGGTGATGCCCGGCATGGTAATTGCCGCTGGCGACAGTCATACCACCACTTATGGCGCGTTTGGCGCGCTGGGTTTTGGTATCGGCACCTCGGAAATCGAGCATCTGCTGGCGACGCAAACCCTGATCTATCGCACGCTGAAAACCATGCTGGTGACGGTGAGCGGCGAGCTGCCGTTTGGGTGTTCGGCGAAGGACATCATCATGGCGCTGATCGAACAGATTGGCGCATCGGGCGCGACCGGTTTTGCCATCGAATTTGCGGGTGAAGCCATCGACGCGCTGAGCATGGAAGGGCGCATGACGCTGTGTAACATGGCGGTGGAAGCCGGTGCGCGCGGTGCGATTATCGCGCCAGATGAAAAAGTGTTTGCCTATATCGCCGGCAAACCGCAAATGCCGACCGGCGAGCTGTGGCAGCAGGCCATTGCGGAGTGGCGCGATTTGCGTAGCGATGCGGACGCGCGCTTTGACAGCCGCATCGCCATCGATTGCAGCGATCTTGAACCGAAAGTGACCTGGGGAATCAGCCCGGATCAGGCCAGCGCCATCACCGGTCGCGTGCCCGATCCGGCACAGGAAAAAGATGCGGTAAAACAGCAGACGTTGCGCAGCGCGCTGAAATATATGGGGCTTGAACCCGGCACGCCGTTAGCGGAAATCGCCATCACGCATGCCTTTATTGGTTCCTGCACCAACGGCCGCATTGAGGATCTGCGCGCCGCCGCCGCGATTATCGATGGACACAAAATCGCGCCGCACGTACGCGGCATTATCGTGCCGGGATCGACGCAGGTGCGTCAGCAGGCAGAAGTGGAAGGTTTAGCCGCGCTTTTCGTTAACGCCGGTTTCGAATGGCGTCAATCGGGCTGCTCAATGTGCCTGGCGATGAACGAAGATGTGTTAGCGCCCGGCGATCGCTGTGCATCTGGCACCAACCGCAATTTCCCAGGCCGCCAGGGCGCGGGTGCACGTACGCACTTAATGAGCCCGGCGATGGTCGCCGCCGCCGCGATTGCCGGTCATCTGGTTGATGTCCGCAAATTCATGACTGCAGAGGTTTAATATGGAAGCATTTAACAACATGACTGGCACGCTCGCGCCGTTACCGGCTGCCAATATGGATACTGATGTGATCATGCCCAAGCAGTTTCTCAAAGGCATCGATCGCCGGGATTTGGATCGCGGGGTGTTCTTCGACCTGCGCTTTTTGCCCGACGGCAGCCCGAATCCCGATTTCATTCTGAATCAGCCGGGCTGGGAAAACGCCGTTTTCTTGCTGGTCGGCGCCAATTTCGGCTGTGGCTCCAGCCGCGAACATGCAGTTTGGGGACTCAATCAGCTCGGCATCCGCGCCATTATCGGCACCAGCTTTGCCGGCATCTTTGACGATAACTGCCAGCGCAATGGTGTGCTGACGCTGACGTTAAGCGAAGAGGATTATCAGCGCCTGTGTGCAGTGGCGAATGATGCCGCTAACAACCGCATTACCGTGTCGCTGGAACAGCAGGCGATCCTCTTCAATAATCAACGCATTGCCTTTTCGGTCAGTGCCCTGAAGCGCGAGATGTTATTGGGCGGCGGCAGCGCGGTGGATTGGACGTTGCAATACGAATCCGATATCACCCAGTTTGAAGCGCAGCATTTTGCCCAGCGTCCGTGGCTGAAACGCGATCAAATCGTACAGGATGCCCAAGCATGAGTGAGATAATGCCACGCGGTGATTCCCCTTTTATTAACGGCTTTAGGCTGAGTGACGTGCGTTTGGCGAATGGCGTGACGTTGCGCGTCGCCATCGGCGGCGAAGGCCCGCCATTGCTAATGCTGCACGGGCATCCACAAAATCATCTGGCGTGGCGCAAAATTGCGCCCCAACTGGCGCAAAAATATCGCGTGATCCTGCCGGATCTGCGCGGATACGGCGACAGCGACAAGCCGTCGAGTGATGAGGCGCATCGTGCTTACTCGAAACGCGTGATGGCAGACGATATCGGCCTGTTGATCGACGCGTTAGGCCTGGAGCGTGTGGCGTTTGTCGGTCACGATCGCGGCGCACGCGTGGGCCATCGGCTGGCGCTCGATCATCCGGAAAAACTCTCCTGCTGCGTGTTCGTCGATATTGCGCCGACCGCCACCATGTATGCGTTAACCAATAAAGAGTTCGCCACGCGCTATTTCTGGTGGTTCTTCCTGATTCAACCTTATCCCTTACCGGAAACCATGATCGGTCACGATCCGGCATTATTCCTTCGTAAACACATTGATGGGCAATTAAAAACGCCGGGCGCCACCGAAGCGGCAATATTCAACGATTATCTGCGCTGTTATCAAAAGAAAGAGATGATTCACGCAGTGTGCGAGGATTATCGCGCCGCGGCGACAATTGATTTAGACGATGATGCGCAAGACAGCGATAAACGCATTGAAGCGCCGCTGCTGCTGTTATGGGGCGAAAAGGGCACGGTTGGCCAGTTATATAACGTGGTGGAAACCTGGCAGGATAAAGCGCGCCATATTCAAGGCCACGCATTACCTTGCGGTCATTCACCGCATGAGGAAGTGCCCGACCTGTTTTTAAGCCAGCTTCAGCCCTTCCTGGATTCTGTGTTATAACCGGCTAAATTTCTCTAACGCTGTGATGGTTATGAAGATGCTGCTTGCCGGGAAAAGTTATCAGAAACCGCTTGAGGGCTGGCCGTCGGTTGAAGATCTGTATGTATTTATCAGCGTGGCGCGCTATGAAGGTTTTGGCCGCGCCGCCATTGAGCTCGGCCAGTCGCCATCCTACATCAGCAAGCGTATTGCCATCCTTGAAAAGCAGCTGGAAACCCGGCTGTTTTTCCGCACCAACCGCGTGATGCGTCTGACGCCAGAAGGTGAAAAGGCGCTTGAAGGCGCGCTGCAAGTGGTGCACGAGATGGATTCCTTCCTCAATAACTTCCAGCAGTGGCGCGGCGAACTGACTGGCGATCTTACCGTGGCTTGTTCATTTGGTTTTGGTCAGGATTATTTGTCCGATGCGATTGCAGAATTTATGACGCGCCATCCGTCACTCAAAATCAAACTGATGCTCAGCGATCGCGATATTGATTTATTGCAATCAGGAACCGATGTGGATATTCGCGTTGGCAATGATGTTAATCATTCCTACATTGCGCGAAAATTAGCCGCCAATCGGCGTATTCTTTGCGCTTCAGCAGATTATTTAGCCCGATCGTGTTCGCTGGAGACGCTGGATGATTTAATCGATCACAGCTGCCTTATTATTAATGAAAATAACAACACGTTTGGCCATTGGACGTTAACCGATGGCGAAAATAAAATCGTCTGTCGTCTGAATAGCCATTACTCATCGAATAGTGGAAAAGTGATTTTGAACTGGGCTTTAAAATCACACGGCATTGCATTGCGCTCGGCCTGGGATGTCGCACCCTATTTAAGCGAAAATAAATTGGTGCACGTTTTACCGCAATGGTACCAGGAAGCGAATGTTTGGGCGGTTTACACGCAACGCGCTTCTGAATCGCCGCGCATTAAAGTGTTTATTGATTTTCTCGCTGACTATTTTGCAGAAAAAAGCCTGCCGATGATGAAGGGCAGGCTGTAAATTCCAATAAATTAAACATTAGCCATAGGCCACTTTACTGTTGATGTGGTAAAGGGTGGCGGTAGCGGCCATGACGTGCTGACCATCGTGCGCCGGCTCGTGGGATTCCACTTCGGTAATGTGATAACCCACCGCACCGGCGGCAACGGCTTTCTGCACAAAGGCGTCATTCAGCTCTTCCATTGAGGTCGCCCAGCTTACCGAAGTAAATCCTACCGGATGAATTGATGAAAGTTCGCGATGAGTTAAATCAGCGCGAATTAAAACGGGTTTAACAGATTGCGGTGTGAAAATAGATATTACGTCATTAATTAATTGTTTCATGGCGATACTCCTCGCAAATAGTCGCTGAACCCATGGCCGCAGCTACGAATCTTTCAATTGTTGATAATGCGCTTAAACCCTAAATGTTCACGACAGGTGATCATTGCCGGTGAAGTTAATAAACACCTTTTCAGGTTAAGCGTTTTAGCTTTAATTGCTAATTAGATGTTAAGAAAGATTCAGCCACAACTCATTCAAACTTACGCGACTATTTTTGCATCTGGTTACATTTGGCGGAAAAAATAAGGTCGCCATGAATGGCGACCCTACGGTTATTTCACGGGATTTTGTAGGTGCGCCATTCATGGCGACCGACTAAAACTCGCGCTGCCCGCCCAGCTCGATGACCCGATTCGGCGGGATATTAAATTGCTCATGTGCGCGCTGTGCATTGCGCTGGCAGAAATGAAAAATACCGCCTTTAACCCGCATCAAACCTTTTCTCTTCTTCATCACCAGCGTGTCGTGCGAGGTGAAGAACGAGGCTTCATTGACGGTACAACCCAATCCTTCCAGCCCGCACAGATGCAGGATCTCCGCCATCGAAGGCGTCTCGCGCCAGCCGTAAGCGGCAGTTACTTGCCAGAACGACGGCGACAACTGGGTGATGCTCAGGCGCTTCTGGTTGTAGACGCGCGGGATATCGGTGGTGCGGATATGCAGCAGCACCACGCGCTTATGCAGCACGCGGTTGTGTTTGAGGTTGTGCAGCAGTGCCTGCGGAATCTCATGCTCTTTACGTGAGAGGAAGATGGCGGTGCCAGGCACACGGCTTGGCGGGTTGGTTTCCAGCGATCGCACCAGCGCCTGCAAGCTTTCAGGATCGTTATTCAGTTTGCGGATCAGGCGATTACGCTCGCTGCTCCAAATCAGCATCAATCCCATCATGCTCAGCGCCAGCAGTACCGGCACCCAACCGCCGGAGAGCAGCTTCATCAGGTTGGCGCTGAACAGCGGCACATCAATGCTTAACATACACAGCAGGAAAACCAGCGCCACCGGCAGCGGCCACTTCCAGTTACGCAGCGCTACCACACCCGCCAGACAAGCGGTAATCACCATGGTACCGGTCACCACAATGCCGTACGCGGAAGAGAGCGCCGAAGATTGACGGAATGCCAGCACAATCACCGTTACTGCCACAAACAGCAGCCAGTTCACCACCGGAATATAGATCTGACCGGACTCAGTATGCGAGGTGAATATGACGCGCATCGGCGGCAGGAATCCCTGACGAATCGCCTGATGCGTCAGCGTATAGACGCCGCTAATCACCGACTGCGCCGCAATCACCGTCGCCAGTGTAGACAGCACAATCAGCGGAATTTGTCCCCAGCCCGGCGCGAGATTAAAGAACGGGTTATTGATGGCTTGCGCATCGGCAATCACCAGCGCGCCCTGACCAAAGTAGTTGAGCACTAGCGCGGGCATGGCGATAACCAGCCAGGCCATGCGAATCGGTGCTTTGCCCAGATGTCCCATATCGGCGTACAGCGCTTCCGCACCGGTCACCGCCAGCACCACCATGCCTAGCGCGGCAAACGACAACGCTTTATGGCTAAGCAGGAACGTCAGCGCATAGGAAGGATTCAGTGCATACAGCACCTCCGGATTGAGCAGGATGCCGCGAATACCTAACAGGGCAATCGACACGAACCAGACAAACATCACCGGCCCAAACACTTTACTGACCTTTTCGGTACCGTGTTTTTGAATGATGAACAGCAGCGTGAGGATCGCCACCGCTAGCGGCACCACATATTTATCCAGCTCAGGCGACACCACTTCGATACCTTCAATTGCCGACAGCACCGAAATCGCCGGGGTGATCACGCCATCGCCATAGAAGAACGCGCCACCAATTAAGCCTGCTAACACAATAATATGTGACGCTTTGGGTCCGACATGCTGGCGCGCCAGCGACATTAGCGTTAACACGCCGCCTTCGCCATCATGATCGGCGCGCATCACGAAGCAGACATATTTCAGCGTCACAATCAGCGTCAGCGCCCAGAAAATCAGCGACAAAAATCCCATCACTGCGGTGGTGGAGATCGCGCCGTTAGGCAAAATGGAGAGGCACTCTTTGAGGGTATACAGCGGGCTAGTACCGATATCCCCAAACACGATCCCTGCGGCCGCCAGCATGCCAGCAGGCAAGGATTGTTTTTCACTCTGACTCATAGATTTCCTGTGGTTTATCAGGGTTGAAGCTAATGAGGGCGAACATACCTGTTTGCGACCGATGCGAACAGTGGCAGGCGAATTTACGTACAGCATTTTTACGCCAATGACCGATATTTTTACACCATTTTTATATGGCGCTTATTTTATGAACTGAGCCTAGCTGATTAACGTGGGAAGTCGTGGAAGGATGGATGTTGTCAGTTAAGCGGAAAATCGGTCGCCATGAATGGCGACCCTACGGTGGTTTGGCGGGTGTGCATTGATGCGCACCGGCATACATAGGCTTAATTAAACCGTAAATTACCAGCCTTTAATAATATCGCCTTTGTAAATCTCGTTAGCTTTATCCAGCACTTCCTGCGACTGGAAAGCTTGTTTCAACTTCTGCACGTTAGCGCTGTCTTTATTGTCTTCACGCGCCACAATCGCATTCACGTAAGGCGAAGCTTTGCCTTCCATAAACATGCCGTCACGCGAGGCGGAGAGATTCACCAGCGCGGCGAAGTTGTTGTTGATGATCGAAATATACACCTGCGGATCGTCCAGCGTACGCGCCAGCTGCGGCGTATCGACTTCAACAATTTTCAGCTTCTTCGGATTATCGGTGATATCCAGCGTGGTTGGCAGCAGGCCCGCTTCCGGTTTCACTTTGATTAAGCCTTGCGCCTGCAACAGCAGCAGGCTGCGCCCAAGGGTGGTGGCTTCGTTGGAGATGGTCACGGTGGCGCCATCCGGTAATTCTTTGAGCGATTTAATCTTGCGCGAGTAACCGGCAATCGGGAATACGAAGGTGTTGGTGACCACGGCGAAGTGGTAGCCGCGCTCTTTGGATTGCATCTCCAGATAAGGCAGGCTCTGGAAGGCGTTGGCATCAACATCTTTGTTGAACAGCGCTTCATTCGGCTGCACGTAATCATTAAAGGCTACCACATCGACATCCAGCTGATATTTGTCGTGCGCAACCTGCTTCACGGTATCCCACAGCACCTGATCAGGTCCGGTGTTAATGGCCACTTTGATGTGATTTTCATCGTCTTTATTACAGCCACTCAGCAGCGCCACGGAAGCAGCCAGCAGAGTCGTGAGTAAAATTTTCTTCATTGCGCAGATCCCCTCTTAACGTAGGGAACGGACTATAATGGATGTTTAGACGTCTGTACATCCATATGCGGCGCGTTTGCTCACTATTCGTTCAGGCGTTCAAGCAGGCAACATATTTCTCACCCGACTGCATTACGATTTGCTGCGCATCAGCGAGAATTTCACGTTGCTCGAATGCGCCATAAAGCCGCGCAAATTTCAGCGCCGCCAGACGACGTGTAATATCTCTTACCGAAGTGACTGATAAAGGGAGCATATTCGGATAGCTCCACATAAATGACACCGCATTAGCGCCCGGCGTAACTTGCACAATATCGCCGCTCAGCAACACGCCACCCTCCTGCGCCCAATACAACACGCAGCCGCCGGCAAAATGTCCACCAAGACGAATCAGCTTCACATTCGGCACAATTTCCAGCTCATCATGTTGCCAAAGCCTAATATGCGGGCTTTCGCGCATAATCCATTCACTGTCGTTGGCGTGCAGATAAATTGGCGCATCGAACGCCGCCGCCCAATCCTGCATGGTGCTGTAATAGTGCGGATGCGAAATAGCGATGGCGTGAACACCGCCTAGAGCGGTGATAATCGCTTTAGTGGCTTCATCGAAATTAGCGATGCAATCCCACAGAATATTGCCGTGCGGCGTTTGCAGCAGAAATGCGCGTTGATTTATGGCGAAGTTGGGTACGGTTTGCAGGCTAAATAAGTTGGCAGCATGCTGCTGCCATTTATTGCAGTGCGTGGATTGCAGGCTTTTCAGTGAAGTCCATTTTTGCCCGCTGGCCGGCACAAATTGCCGTTCGTCTTCACAGATTTTGCAGTGTTCGATTTTACTCTGCTGTTCATCGTACGATGTGCCGCATGCCGTGCAGATTTTGATCATCATGAATTCCTCTCGTCTATGTGAGATTCATTCTAGAAGCCGAAATCAAGACGTGTGCAGATCACCATCGATTGTATTAAGGGCGTTGCACCTCATTTGGGGTGGAAGAGGAAAGGGTGAAATTTCCCGTAGGGTTGCCATTTATGGTGACCAGGTGCGCATGAATGCGCACCCTACGAAATCGAGCTGTGAAGTTAAAGTTGCGGCTGCAACTGATAAATCCACGCCGTGATCAGCTCGCCATTGCTGGTGGTGACATCCACTTCCACCCGATCGTAGCCATCTTCGAACTCATCCAGCATCGGCCAATGTGGCTCGAGCTTGTCAGACACAAACAGATAACCCGGTACGCGCGGGCCATTGTCCTGCAACACAATGCCGGGGAAATCCGCCGCTGCGCCCCAGCCGCGTGCATAGAAGGTGCCGCGAACCGATCCCGCCAGCCATTCTCCGCCGATATTTTCCAGAATATGCGCATTTGAATGGCCTGGCTGCAGCGTCCCGTAAACAAATAAACGTTTCATTTTCCCTCATAAAATCAAGCAAAAGGGTGACTTTACCTATTGGCGATGACGATGTCATCAATCGCCCAATATGCGATGTGCGATGCCTTAAAAGTGGCTATTCTGAAGGACCCGCGATGAGAGGTAAAAGATCAATGTTGAATAGTTCGAGCATTTCTCGCTGCAATATAAAAAGCTACCCGCAATCCGCTCAGTTCGATGGCAAAAGGTTTAACAATAAGATCCCACGCCAGCAGTTAGGATTGACTGAATTCGCCAAACTATTCTGGGATTTTGCCTTTAATAAACCGAAAAACACCGCTCCTGAAGCTGCGCTGCCGTTAATCCAACTCGACGCGCAGCAGCTTGCCGGGGCGGCGGATAACAGCGTATTTCGCCTGGGTCACTCGTCATTGCTGTTTAAAATGCAGGGCAAATATTGGCTGACCGATCCGGTATTTACCCAGCGCGCCTCGCCGTTTAAGTGGTTTGGTCCCAAACGCTTCCAGCCTGCGCCAATAGCGCTAGAAGATTTGCCGCCCATCGAAGGGATCATCCTTTCGCATGATCATTACGATCATCTGGATTATCACACCATTTTGCAGCTCAAAGATCGTGTGCGCTATTTCCTGACGCCGCTGGGTGTCGGTGATTTGCTGGTATCCTGGGGCGTTGCGCAGGAAAAAATTACCCAGCTGGATTGGTGGGAATCAAAGAATATCGGCGGGATTCATTTTGTTGCGACGCCATCGCAGCACTTCTCTGGCCGTGGAATTTTCGATAGCAATAAACGTTTGTGGTGCTCATGGAGCCTTATCAGCGATGATTTCCGCCTGTTTTTTGGCGGTGATTCCGGTTATTTCGACGGTTTCAAACAGATCGGCAATAAATTCGGCCCATTCGATATGGCCTTTCTGGAAAACGGTGCGTATGACCGTCGCTGGGCCGATATTCATATGTTGCCGCAAGACACCATCAAAGCCTTTATCGATCTTAACGCGAAATGGTTGTTCCCGATTCACAATGCCGCTTTCGATTTAGCATTCCATCCATGGAACGATCCGCTTAATCAAATCGTGGCGCTGGCACAGGAACAGAAAATTAACCTGTCGATGCCGCAAATCGGGCAGGGCGTGCAGTTTTTACAGCCGCAGCAAGAGAAACAGTGGTGGTAAAAAGAGGCCCGATTGCCAGGCAATTGGGTTATCCGGTTATTTCGTCATACAGGTTGCGCAGTCGCGTACGCAGAAATAAAACCGCTTTGTGCTTGCGCGATAATAACGTCTGCACGCTGCTGCCGCTCTCTTCAGCCAGCTCGTTATAGCTGTAGCCGAGCAGTTCGGTTTTCTCGAACACCTCACGCTGCGCGTCCGGTAATTCGGCTAACGCCTCCTCCAGTTCTTCCCACAATAACGTTTTGAGATATTCATCTTCCGGCGTTTGCGGCACGCCAAATAAGGTTTCAGCCAGCTCATCTTCCGGGAAATCATTCTCTTCACTGCCGCCGAAAAAATCGGCCAGCGGCAGCTCACGCTTTTTCCGTGCCCGATCGGTCATTTCATTGCGTGCCGCCCGGAACAGCCAGGCGGCGACATTCTCCACCGGCTGCTCCACTTGCATCAGCTTATACGTGACGTCCTGCAAGATATCGTCGGCATCTTCACGCACTGCGGTTCGTCCGCGAATAAATGCATTTAGCTTGGTGCGACAGGCGGTGATTGCCGACATCAGCAGGGAATTCTGCGGCATCTCGATTACTCGGCGTCGCTGGATTTAGGCGGGTTATTCTCCGGCTGTGGGCGCGCTTCGCCTCGCTCATCACGACGACCATGCCAGTCGCAACGATCGCGGTGGCCACGATGACCAAAGCGATTGCGGCGATGCTGCATAAATTCTTCGCGCTGTTCCGGCGTCATTTGCATCCAGCGCTCGTGCATGCGGCGGCGCGCCATGCCGAACATGCCCGGACGGAATCCCAAACCGCCAAACAAGATGCGGCACAACGCCAGCAAGCCCAGCGCCTGCCAGAAACCGATGCTTTTCACGCCGATGATGCCCGGCAGCAACGCATTCCACAGCGACATCACCAACAAGCCCAGTGCGGCGATAATCACCGCGCCCATCAGCAGCGGTTTCGCCAGGCGATGCCCACCAAAATGATCCCGATGACCGTGTCTGTGCATATCAAAATCTCTCATTGTTTTTTCCTCATTAGATTAACGGATAAGTGCGGGTGATGAGGTAGACGAATGAGAGGTGAGAATATTGCTAAAAAATTTGAAAAGCGAAATAGGCCGCCGGATGGCAGCCTCGAATTGCGGGCTATTTGCTAAGGAATCAACGTTTTGCTTTATCCCTCCGTGGTCTGATTACAATATCGGCGATTTGCGTGTCTTCCGGGCTGTCAACGATAAAGCGTACGGCGCGTGCCACTGAAGTCGCGTCGAGATACTCCTGCGGATTGATCGGCGCATGGTTGCCCGCGCGGGCACGCGAGGCTTGGTTCATCGGCGTATCGGTTGGGCCAGGCGCGACTGTCGCGACCCGCACGCCATGTTCGCTCTCTTCGCTACGCAGCGCATGCGCCAGCGCGGTGAGAGCAAATTTCGAGGAGGAGTAAATGACGTGTCCTGCTAACGCCAGCGTTCCCGAACCGGAATTGATAAATACCACTTTGCCCTGCGAGGCGCGCAGGGCGGGCAAGGTTAAGCGCGTGAGTTCTGCCGGCGCAATGACATTAATATTCAGGTGCTGTTGCCACAGTTCTGGCGTGGCGGAGAAGGTGGTGCTGAGTATCGAGATCGCCGCTGAATGCACCAGCGCGTCAATCCGTTCCAGCGTGGCGATGAACGCGGCCACGGCGGCAAAATCTGTGATATCCAGCGCAACCGGAATGACATTGGTGACCTGTTCCAACGCCTGCAAAGTTTGCTGATTGCGACCAATGGCGTAAACCTGATGATCGGCCGCCAATAACTTCACGGTTTCCAGGCCAATGCCGCTGTTGCCGCCGGTGACAATCGCCACCGGTAATGCTGATGCTGTCATAGGTTCCTCTCCTGTTGATGATTTCAAGCTAAGGAAAAGGACAGCCGCAGGCAAATGCCTAAACTGACTATGTTTACCTGGTGCGCATGAATGCGCACACGTTGTAGGGGTGCCATTCATGGCGACCCTCCTCGGTATTTGCAGGGTGTCTACATCTTCGCCAATCCACCAAACGTCTGCTTACCGTTATAGAACGTCGCCATTACCGGCGCGATTTGCGCAACGGCTTCCGCAGAGCAACTTGCGTTAACCAGCATCATGGTGGCGCGATCCTGCGCTTTTGGCCATTGCTGTTCGCCGTGGCTATTCAGCGGCAACACTTCGTTAGTCGCGATACCTAACGCGCGGCTGAGCGAATACTCATCCGGCCCACGATAGAGTTGCGAATAGACGTTGGCTTTTTCCAGCATGCTGCCGCTACCAAACGGCTGCCAGTGATCGGCTATGGTGTCAGTGCCCGACCACACCGGCACGCCCGCGGCGCGCAGCTGCGGCAACGGCATGATCACCCGGCCAATCGGCACGGTAGTAGCGATGCTGAACTGCTGCTCTTTCAGTTCCTCAATCATTGCCGCCAATTCGTTACCCTGTAACGTACCCAGCGCAAAAGCGTGGCTGATGGTCACTTTGCCTTTCAGCTGCGGATTATCGCGCACCGTTTTCAGCATGTAGCGAATCGCTGCTACGCCGTGCGGCTCGGTTTCATGTAAGTGAATATCGATCGGTGCGGCGAAATCGAGCGCGATGCTGAACATGGTATCCAGCGACTTCTCCATCGCGCCGTCGACGTTGGTCGGGTCCAGCCCGCCGACATAGTTCGCGCCCATCTTCATCGCTTCGCGCATCATGCCTTCGACGTTTGAGCGCAGTAATCCGTGCTGCGGGAAGGCGACAATCTCCGCGTGAAAATCGTCGCGATGGTTGGCAATCGCCTGCTGAAGATGTTCCAGACCTTGTAACTTGCTGACCGGATCGATGTTGCAATGGCTGCGTGCGGAACTGCTGCCTTTGGATTGCAGCAGGCCAATCAGTTTCTCGGCACGGATTTCTGAAGTCGGCACCAGTTCGGGCAGGATCTGCTCTTCCTGATGAATCATATCGATCACGCTATGACGCGGCAGCGGGGCACGCCAGCCTTCGCCGTAGAAGGTTTTATCGAGATGGATGTGCATATCGCGCGTGGCGGGCAGCAGCAGATAACCGGCGGCGTCCCATGCGGGCAGATTAAGTTTAACGCCTGGAGGATGCACTGCGGCGATGTTGCCGGCATTCACCTCGACATCATACAAACCGGTGCGCGTGGCGGTAATCACGTCCTGTTTGCGGATAAAAGCTTCTTCCAGTCGCACGTTACGCAGCAGATAGTGCGTGGCATCCACGCGGCTGGCATTGGCGGGTTGGCAGGTTGCCGCCGCCTGAGCGCTGCGGCTCATGCCCGCGCTGAGTAAGGTGCCTGCGGCGGTGAGTTTCATGCCGGCGCAAAGAAAATCCCGGCGATTGCCGGGTGATAAGAGGCTCATGAGTCATTCTCCTTGTAGGGGAGAATTACCCTAAAATAGACGCTGGCAGGGCGCTTTGATATTTCCCACTGCTGGCTATGGTGAAAACTAATGACCGCAGTGATTGCTACTCCGCGAGATGAATTCGTACCTGATGAATCCCAGCTTCACCGCTGAGCGTGATGGCATCATCCGCACTTAGCTCATCATCCAGCCACAGCTGATAACCTTCGGACGTACGTAGCATCTCAATTTCATAGCGCGCGTCACCTTCATGATAAATCACCTTCGCGCCCGGCCACGCCTGAGGCAGACGTGGACGCAGTTGCAATTTATCGCCGTGGCGCGTGATGCCGAGCAGGGTCTCGATAATCAGCTGATAGGTCCAGCCCGCCGAGCCGGTGTACCACGTCCAGCCGCCGCGACCTTGGTGATTATCGGCGCTGTAGACATCCGCCGCCATCACATAAGGTTCGACTTTGTAGGTTGCAACAGCATGCGCATCAAGGCTGTGATTGATCGGATTGATCAGCGCCAGCAATTCCCAGGCGCGATCAACCTGGCCCATTTCGGCGAATGCCATAATCGCCCACAGCGCGCCATGCGTGTATTGCCCGCCATTTTCGCGGATGCCGGGCAGGTAACCACGAATGTATCCCGGATTGGGACCGATGCCATTAAACGGCGGCATCAGCAGCTTGATCAGCCCGTTATCGCTATCAACTAACTGCTGATCGAGCGCCTGCATCGCCGAGACGCATTTATCGTGATCGCCTGCAGCAGAAAGCACCGACCAGCTCTGCGCGATAGCATCAATGCGGCATTCGGCGTTGCGCTGTGAACCGAGAGTTTCACCGTTATCGAAGTAGCCGCGCAGGAACCATTCACCATCCCAGGCGCGCTGATTCAGTGCCGTTTTCAGCTTTGCAGCCTGCTGTTCGCACAACGTAGCGGCTTCCGCTTGCCCGATACGTGTGGAGAGCGCGGCAAAGCGCGTGAGCACGCTGTAGAGGAAAAAGCCCAGCCAGACGCTCTCGCCTTTACCGGCAATGCCGACTTCGCTCATGCCGTCATTCCAGTCGCCAGAACCCATCAGCGGCAAACCATGCTCGCCAAATCTCAGGCCATGCTGGATGGCGCGCAAGCCATGCTGCCACAGGTTTTCCTGCAGCTGACTGACGTTGGGCAGGCTGTAAACCGACTCTTCTTCGGCCGCAAGCAGCGGCGCTTCAAGATAGCTAACTGGCTGTTCTAACAGCGCGATATCCTCGGTGGCGGTGATGTAATGGCAAAGGGCAAAGGGCAGCCAGAGATAATCATCCGAGCAGCGGGTGCGCACGCCGCGTCCGGCGGGTGGATGCCACCAATGCTGCACATCGCCTTCGAGGAACTGACGGGACGCGCACAGCACCAGCTGATCGCGCAGCAGGTGTGGCGCGGCGTGGGTCAGCGATAGCGTGTCCTGCAACTGATCGCGGAAACCAAACGCGCCGCCCGACTGATAATAACCGCTGCGCGCCAGCAAACGGCTGGCCAGCGTTTGGTACAGCAGCCAGTTGTTCGCCAGCAGGTTCACCGCTGCATCCGGTGTTTGCACCTCGACTTTGTCTAACAGACCGCGCCATTGCTGCTGCACTTTTGCCAGTTCGGTTTCCGCCTGTTCGGAGGGGAGAAATTGCTGCATCAGCGTCAGCGCCGATGTGGTATCTTCCGCCGCGCCTAATACGAACACCAAGGTGCGCGTGTCGCCATCAATTAAGCTGGTCAGCGTTTGCAAGGTGGCGCAGGGATCGAACCCCGCGCCGGTGTTGCCCGATAAGCCACGCGCTTGCATCATCGCGGGCTTACGCGTTGAACCATTGCGGCCCAGACACTCAAGGCGATTACCGCTGAAAGCAATCTGATTGCCTGATGCGGCGAAGAATGCGGTGCGCG
Source organism: Pantoea trifolii (assembly GCF_024506435.1). Lineage (NCBI taxonomy): Bacteria > Pseudomonadati > Pseudomonadota > Gammaproteobacteria > Enterobacterales > Erwiniaceae > Pantoea > Pantoea trifolii. Next base: position 350,645 of record NZ_JANIET010000002.1, read on the forward strand.
TCGATCCGGCGCTGGTATACGGATTCATCGCCAGAATGGCGCTGCCATCGGCCACGATCGCCGATGAGGTTTGCACGTGGCGGGCAGATTGGCTCATCAGCTCACCCAGCACCCATTCGACGTAGCCGGTGATCGACAGATGTCGCGTTTTGCCCGACAGATTGCTGAGTTGGATTAGCGTGATTTTCGCCGCCTGCTCGGCTGCGACAAAGGTGGTGAGCGTGCTGCGAATGCCTTGCTCCTGATGCACAAAGCAGCTGTAGCCCATACCGTGCTGCGTCAGATAATCACCGTTGCCACGCATTGGCAGCGGCATCGGCGACCAGACATCGCCGCTCTCCTCATCGCGCAGATAAAAGGCTTCGCCCGACGTATCGCTAACCGGATCGTTGTGCCACGGCGTCAGGCGGTATTCGTGCGCATTTTCAAACCAGGTGTAGGCCTGACCACTTTCCGAGATCACGCTGCCAAACTGTTTATTTGCCAGCACGTTGCACCAGGGCGCGGGCGTCTGAAGATGTGGGGACAGCAGAATGTGGTATTCAGTGCCATCGGCGCTGTAGCCGCCGGTGCCATTGAACAGCTGCAAGGTTTCCGCTGCGGCGAGGCGAGCGGGCGTAGGTAAGGCCTGTTTATGCGGCAGGAAGCGGGAAGGCGGCGCAACCGGCTGCGGTTTTAACAGCACCGTCAGCTGATCGGCCAAACTGCCATTACGGCCTTCCAGCACCACGGCTGCCACGCTGAGTAACAGCGTGACGTCCTCGGCGGCAAAGTGATCGCTTTGGCGCAGGAAGATGCCGCCCGGCTTGTCGGCCAGCAGCTGAGTTTCGCCGGATGAAATCATCTTGAGCAGTTGATTCTGCAATAGCTGCTGATAACCGCCTTGCTCGCCGTTAAGGATCACCAAATCCGCCGTCAATCCTTTCTGACGCCAGTATTGATGTGCCTTGATCAGATTGCTCACCAGGCTAAGCTGGGTTCCGTTTTCGATGCGTACCAGCACGATAGGCAGATCGCCTGAAATGGAGTAGCGCCATAGCGAGGTTTGCCCGAGACGATTCTGCTGCATACGCTGGCTGTCGCCGCGCATTTCAGGGCTGGCAAAAATCACCGCGCTGGCGAGCTGGTTATACAAACTGGCATCTTCGGCGAGGATATTCAGCTGTCGCAGCGCCACCTGACTGTGCGACGCCGTCATTTCAAATACCCGATTGGCATAGACATTGTTGCGATACTTCTCAATCAATCCAAGGCAGGCGTCACGCTGCGTAGTGACGCCGTACACCAGATCGAGGGTGATGGATTTACCCGGGTTGAGCGCGATTTTCTGGCGGATCGACATCAGCGGATCGAGCACCGCACCGGCGCTGCCGCTGAGTATGCCTTCCGCTGTAATGGCTTGTGGATCGGCGCGGGTCCTGCCGCGACCAATAAACTGCGCGCGGTCGGTTTCATAATGCGTATCGCGCTCGCTGGTGCCGTGAATCAGCAGCGCGTGGAACATCCACACCGGTTCGGTTTTCTCATCACGCGGGCGGCGATGCGCCAGAATGGCTTCCAGCTCGGTAACAATTTCGGTTTGCACAAACAGATTGCTGAACGCCGGATGCGCCATATCGCTGGCAGCGGAGGCGAGCACCACTTCCGCATAGCTGGTGATATCCATCTCACGCAGCTGGCGTGAATGGTTGGTGAGGACGATGCGGCGAATCTCCACATCATCTTCTGGCGACACCACCACCTGCATGTGGGTGCTGAGGGTTTCAGCGCGCGACTCAAACTCCGCGCCAGCATCGGTGAAGCGCGCAATGTGTTGTGGCCGCGTATCGCCGCTCGGCTGGAACGTCGGGCTGATCAATTCGCCGGATTGACGATCGCGGATATAGCAGAAGATGCCGTGCTGATTGCTGGTGCCATCGGCGCGCCAGCGGGTTAACGCCAATCCTTTCCACTGGCTGTAACCGGTGCCGGATTGCGTCACCATCACATGATAGTTGGCATTCGACAGCAGCTGCAGCTGTGGCAAGTGAGCCGCCGAACCGCTGTATTCGCGCAGTTCATGCGTGTCCGAACGTGGCTTGATCTCGCGGGTATCAACGAACTGACGACGCGGCGTATACAGCTCAATGTCGTCCGGCATGCGCTCCTGTAGCAGTAAATAAGAAGACTGGAAGCGTGCGCTGGACATAAACCGCGCCACCATCGGCGCTTCATGCAGCAGATGCGAAATCGCCAGAAAACCCATTCCCTGGTGATGCGCCATGTAAGTTTTCACTGCGACAAATTGCTGACCGCGCGCCAGCCGATGCGCGGTGAAATCAAGCGCTTCGTAGAAACCGTATTTCCCGCAGGCACCCATTTTCTTCAGCTTCATCAGGTTATCGGTAGCCTGATGCGGCAGCACCAACAACGCGAGCAGCGAGGCGTAGGGCGCGACCACATGATCATCGTTGAGGCCACGCTTCAGCCCTAACTCGGGCGTACCGAAGGCTTTGTATTGATAGTTTTGGCTATCATCGAAAGCGGCATACGCCGATTCGGAAACGCCCCACGGAATCTGCGCGGCGTCGCCTGAAGCGATCTGCTGCTTCACCGCTGAGAGCGCCATTTTCTCCAGCAGCGTATCCGGATAAACCGGCATCACCAGATGCGGCATCAGATACTCAAACATTGAGCCGCTCCACGACATCACTGCAGGTTTGTTATCCAGCTGGGTAAACAGGCGTCCCAGTACGAACCAGCTTTTTACCGGTAGCTGATTGGCGGAGATGGCGTAATAGTGCGTCAGGCGCACTTCGGAGGGGAAGAGATCGTAATGGCCTTTGTCGAGTAGGCCGCTATCGAGGTTGTAACCGACGCTGAGCAGCGCGTTTTTTTCAACATAGAGAAAACGGAAGTCCATTTTAGCGTGATCTTCCAGACGTCCTTCCAGCTCCAGCAAGGTCGCCATGCGTTCTCGCGCGGCCCACATCACGGAAGCGGCGAGCTGGGCATTAAGGCCGGGGCGATGAAGCTTTAATTCACTCAGCCACAGCAACGAGGGCAAAGCGTCCGGCAGCACATCATCCGGCCCGATCCAGCTGAAATAACGCATCCACTCTTGCTGGAAATCGCTGAGCTGATGGATAAAGCGTTCAAACCATTTCACCTGCGACGGCGGCAGTTTGAGCTGCGCCAGCAGAATCTCACTCAGCGCGATCAGCGATGAAAGATGATTAGCAATTGCGGCGGGTGCGGCCTGCTGTAGCGCAGCAAACTGCCCGGCTAACTCATCCCAACGATCGTTACGCTCCGTGCCCATTTGCGCTTTGGCCAGCATCAAGGTGTCATTCAGACCAGCCATGATCACCGGTAAAGCGATTACTGGCAGATGCTTCCACTGCACAAGGCCCGCTTGCAAAGTGGCGAGGTGCGCAGCGAGGTTGCCGCTATCGACAGTAGAAACGTAGCGTGGATTTAAAGGTTTTAGCGTGTAAGTGTCGTACCAGTTATAGAGATGACCACGAAAATGTTCCATGCGATCAAGGCTATCCAGCGTGGCGAGCGAACGGCTAATTACCTGCTTCTGCGTGATGTAGCCGAAATCCCACGCGGTTAAATTAGCCAGCAGCGACAGGCCGATATTGGTCGGAGAAGTACGGTGCGCCACCACCGGCTGCAACACTTCCTGGAAGTTATCCGGCGGCAAGTGGTTATGTTCGGCGATGACAAAATCTTCAAACCATGCCCAGGTATGGCGCGCGGTCTGGCGCAAAAACTGCTGCTGCTCGACGGAGAGCTTTTTCTGCCGCGCATGGGCAGGTTTACTCAACTGCCATAACAGCCACGGCGTGAGCAGCCACAGCAAGGAAAGCGGCAGCGCTAACGCGATCAGTTGTGGATTGATCAGCACGGTTAAAAGTGACAGTGCAACGCCTGCCGCCGGATTAAACCACATCGCCTGATAAAAATGGTGCAGTGACGGCGTGGGCGAGGAACTGCCCGCCGACGCGCTTTTCCATTCATGGAGAAACTGCCCGCTGACGTTCAATCGCCACAGCGTGACGATGATCGCTTTAAGCGACCAGTAGCTTTCATGTGGCAACGCTGCCAGCGTCAGTCCCGCACGTCCCAGACGCATTAACGCATCCGAGTACAAGATAGTGAGATGATGTTGCCAGGCGCGCTTCTTGCTTTTGCGCATACCTTCCATGCTCAGTGCGAGCACGCTCGGCAGCAGCAGGAACAAGGCAATGCAGCCGAGCCAAAACGGCGGATTCGCTACCCAAGTGAAAGCCAGAAACATCAGCAGTAGCAAGGCAGGAGCCACCAGACTGCGACGCAGGTTATCGAACAATTTCCAGCGCGAAAGCGCGCTCAGCGGATTGGCCTGATAGCCGCCATCCTCCAGACGTACACGCAGTTTTAACCAGTTCAGCAGCTGCCAGTCACCGCGCACCCAGCGGAAACGCCGCGCGACATCGCTGAGATAGTTATCCGGATAGTGTTCATACAGCACCACATTGCTGACCACGCCGGAACGCGCGTAACAGCCCTCCAGCAGATCGTGACTCAGCACCAGATTTTCCGGGCAGGTATTGCGCGTCGCGCGGGTGAAAGCCGCCACATCGTAAATGCCTTTGCCGACAAACGAACCTTCGCCAAATAGATCCTGATAGATATCGGAAGACATCGATGAATAGGCATCGTTGCCCGGCACGCTGCTGGAGAGCCGCGCGTAGCGGCCTTGTCCTAAGGGCGGGATCTCTTCGGCCAGACGCGGCTGCAGAATGGCGTAACCTTCCACCACGCGGTTGAGGCGATCATCAAATACCGGCGCATTGAGGGGATGCGCCATGATACCAATCAGCTTGTGTGCGGTTTCGCGCGGCAGAATGGTGTCGGCATCAAGGGTGATGACGTATTTCACCGTGCGCATCTGCGCCTGGCTGGCACCTACGATCACGTTAAACATCTCCGCTTCACCTTGCAGCCAGCGATTGAGCGCATGCAGTTTGCCGCGCTTGCGCTCATAACCCATCCAAACGCCCTGTGAAGGATTGTGAACCCGGTTGCGATGCAGCAGCGAAAACAGCACATCGTGGTGCGACTTGCTGCTGTAACGGCGGTTGAGCGCCTGAATTTTCAGTACTGCGTAACCGATGATTTCATCATCATCAACCTGATGTTCATCCACGCTGTCGGTGAAGTCGGCCAGCAGCGCAAAAGTGATGTTGTCGAGCGCGTTGCCGAGATAGCTGGTTTCCAGCGAGCGCAGCAGCGTGTCGGTGCCCTGTTTGCTGCTGATTAAGCAAGGGATCACCACCAAGGTGCGATCGCTATCCGGCACCGCCAGCTCGTAATCGAGTCGTGGAAGGGGAACCGGATGGCGGGTGCGGGTTGTCACTTCGCTGAGCAGTTGTAAGGCGAGCTGGCTGCTGATAATGATCACCGCCGGTACCAGCAACAGCCACAACACCACCGACATACCGGCCTGATGGGTGAAAAACAGCGCTTCGGCGCTAAAGGCGGTGGTCAATAAGGTGAGGCTGCCAAGCCAGGAGAGCAGCGGCGTTTGGCTGAGATGATGACGCGCCTGATTGAGCCAGGAACGGCGCGGCTTTAACTGTTGCTCAAGCTGCGCGCGTCCTTTATCCAGCAGAAAGTAACCAATATGCTGCTGGCGCGACGGCAATTTGGGCTGACGACTCAGCGCCAGCACCTGATTGGCCACGCTAAGCTCGTCGAATTCGCTCTGACGCGCCAGCTCTTCCACCACGTGTCGGTACTGATCGCGGCTGTCAAAATGCATCTGCGGATAAATGCCGGCAGGATCCTTGAGCAGTAGTTGCTCAACCAGACTCAGCGATTCCACCAAATCCTGCCAGTTGATTTCACCGAGCTGGCGCAATCCGGCAATGCTATTGCTGACCGAAAGCTGGCTCAATGCCAGTTGACGGTTAAATTGTTCAATCACATCCGCGGTATTACGCCCGGTGTTCAGCAGATGTTGCTCCACCCACGTCAGCGCTAGCGAGTGATTCTGACCATTCAGCTTGCGCGCCAGTTCGGCGACAAACGCGCCAGAAAGCTGGCTGTTTTTGTGTGCCATATCGGCAATCACCTGAATCACCCGCGTGGCGTCTTTGGCGGAGTGATGAACGATCTCATTAATCCACGCTTCGGCCTGGCTGCGCTCCTGATGGATCTCGGCGACGCCTTGCGCAATACGCGCGAGGTTATCGAGCAGCGCAAAACGCAGCATGGCGGGAAGCGCCCAAAGTTCTCCCATCAGCAGCGGCGTAATCCTCTGATAAGCATGAATAAAAGTCGCCAGCACCGTCGATTCTAAGCGGCCGTCGCTGTGACTGATCATCTCATCAGCAATCGCCTGAATACGTAACGCGTGGGTGGGCTCTTCAAGCGCGGGTAAACCCTGACCAAATTTGGTCGGCAACAGATGGCGTACCATGCGAATTTGTTCTTCGATGATATAAAAATTATCTAACAGCCACTCGCCAGCCGGCGTCAGATTACGCTTATCACCGGTACTTAATATTTCTGCACTTTTTATCAGCGCCTGTTCGTTTTCACTTAGTCGCTGCAATAACTTATAGTTTTTTTTGGCGTCAGAAAGATGATGCGTTTTTGCCAGTCGCTCGCCATATATTGCCATTTGCTGTTCGGAAAAAACGTCTGGCCGGTTCGCCTGATAGATGCCGCTGTCAGGCAATAATTCAAGACTGGCGCGTGCGGTTGCTGGAAGCGCACTACTGCCGATGATTGATCCGGTGGGAATTTTATTTTTCATAATGGCGTCGCAAAAAATCCAATGGATTATAAAAGTCAGCACTATCAACAGGAAGATTGACGGTATAAGAGTGGGCGAGGAAACTGTTCTGTCTTTATTGAGTATAGCGTTGAATTTATTTGACGGTTGGCTTTATATAATTAAAGTAAATTTAAAATATTTAAATGAGTGTAATGATGGGGTTGAAGATCATTAACAATGTTGTCAAGTGTTAGTTGCAGTGAAAAAAGTGAGGTGTGTTAGAATAAGTTAACTGAAAAAGGAAAAATCATGAGCTGGTTAAATCAATTTTTAGAAGGTTTATCGCGCCGGGAAATAAAAACGCAGTGTCCAGTGTGTAAAAAATTCTGCCCGCAATCTTCCTTAAAACAAGCGCGCGGGCAGGCTATGTTGTGCCCGCACTGTAAATCACTGTTTATTGCTGAGGTATAGACACATGCGCCATATTCTTGAATGGATTGATTTAAATGAACAAGCGCCGGGCTACAAGCAGGAGTGCATCGTGCAATTTGATAATGGCGAAGTGCAGGGCGGCTGGCTTTACGGCGGGCAGTCGCGCAGCGGTGAGCATATTTTTCTTGAGTCACACGCAGAATATGAAACCAGCATGGGGGTTGATTTCTGGATGTCATTGCCACCCGCGCAACCGAACCATCTTGCCACTGTTCACTCTATAATATGAAAATGAAAAATAAATATTACCGCTCATATTCGATAAATGACCGCTGCGCTTCAGCCCGATCGACAAACTGAAACCCCAGTGGATGTATTAATTTTTCATCACAATACCAGCGATCATTTATGCGTTTAAAAATGTCACCCTGATGAAAGGGTTGATCTTTATCCAGGCGCATAACGGCATATTTGCCGTTATTGAAGACGACTTCGTAAAGAGAAATTAAACCGAGCGGGAGTAAAGTACGTTCGTGAATAATTTCACCGCTGAGTTCGGGTTGTCTTGGTTTTTTCATGATTATGTCTCCGATTAACCTGCTTTAATTCTGGCAATGAATTAAACAATGCGTGGTGTTTATTTTTAAGGCTTCGCTTGTGAATTGTGTAATGTCCGCCAGGATTAAGTCAGTCTTATGTGTCGGCGCAATTTATTATTCCTTCTCGCCCACGTTTTACCTACCTGACATCCTACTTTATCAAAAGGCAATATTATGACGATTAAAACACTGCACGATCTGTTTGTGCATGATCTCTCTGATATTTACAGCGCAGAAAAACAGATCACTAAAGCGTTACCAAAAATGATTCGTGCAGCCACCGATCCTAATCTGGTCGCAGCCTTTAAACAGCATCTGGAAGAGACACGCGGACAAATTGAACGTATCGATCAACTGGTTGAACTCACTGAAGGTGTGCAGATCAAACGGATGAAGTGTCATGCGCTGGAAGGATTGGCTGAAGAAGCGCAGGAGATCATCGATGAAGTGGAGAAAGGGCCGGTTTGCGATGCCGGACTGATCGGTGCTGCGCAGAAGGTTGAACACTATGAGATCGCCACCTACGGTACTTTGCGCGCGTTAGCCTTAAAACTGGATTATCAGGATGCCGCGAAGTTGTTGGGTGAAACGCTGGAAGAAGAAAAAGCCACCGACGAAAAACTGACGCTGATTGCTGAAGAGCAGGACTAATCCACCGTGGAGGAGGCTAATGCAGCCAGCCTCTTCCAACCTGAAAAATCCGCTTGCGAATTCCTGGGTTAAAAATCACTTCATTCTCAGTATGCTAATGCCTCTTTTCTCAAACTCACGTTTGAACACGGTTATGAAAACAGAGGATTTGCATGCCTGCCAACGGTCACTCCGCAGAGCCCAACACGACCTTACGTGCTGGGCGCTTCTTACTGATGCAGAAACTACTACGCCGCGACAAAACGCCCGTCGCGCTGTTGCTGCTGGCCGCGCTGGTCGGTGTGTTAACCGGTTTAGTTGGCGTGGCCTTTGATAAAGCCGTCAATTTTGTGGTGCATATGCGCTTAAGCTGGCTTGAGGGTGCGGGTGACAATCTGCTGGTGAAAATCGCCGGCGCGTTTATGCTCTCTGCGCTATTAGGCGCTGTCGGCTACTTGCTGGTGCGACGTTTCGCGCCGGAAGCGGGCGGATCGGGCATTCCCGAAATTGAAGGCGCGCTGGAGGAACTTCGTCCGGTGCGCTGGTGGCGCGTGCTGCCGGTGAAATTTATCGGCGGCATGGGTGCGTTAGGATCAGGCATGGTGCTGGGTCGCGAAGGACCGACCGTGCAACTGGGCGGCAATATCGGCGGCATGTGTGTTGATCTGTTCCGCGTAAAATCTTCTGAGTCTCGCCACACGTTGCTGGCAACCGGCGCTGCAGCTGGTTTGTCGGCCGCTTTCAACGCGCCGCTGGCCGGCATCCTGTTTATTATCGAAGAGATGCGTCCGCAGTTTCGCTACAGCCTGATTTCCATCAAAGCGGTGTTTGTTGGCGTTATCGTTTCCAGCATTGTTTTCCGCGTGTGTAATGGCAACGAAGCAATCATTAATATTGGTCAGCTGCAGGATGCGCCAACCAATACGCTGTGGCTTTATTTAGTGTTGGGCGTGTTATTTGGTGGCTGCGGCGTGGCGTTTAACCGCTTCATTTTCCTCGCGCAGGATCAGTTTCAGCGTTTGCATAAAGGCCGCGTTGCACCCTGGGTGCTGTGGGGAAGTTTGCTGGCGGGGATGTGTGGCGTGATTGGCCTGTTTCTGCCACAAGCGATCAACGGCGGGATTTCCCTGATTCCTGATTTCTCCAGCGGAGCTTACAGCGCGCTGGCGCTCTTTGCCATTTTCGCACTGCGCACGTTGATAACTATTTGCTGTTTTTCCTCCGGCGCGCCGGGCGGTATTTTTGCCCCGATGCTGACGTTGGGCACGCTGTTAGGTACCTGCTTCGGCCAACTCTGCATGCAGTGGTTGCCGGGTTTGCATCTGGAGCCAGCAACCTTTGCCGTGGCTGGTATGGGCGCGCTGTTTGCGGCCTCGGTGCGTGCGCCGCTGACCGGCATTGTGCTGGTGCTGGAGATGACCAACAATTATCAGCTGATTTTGCCGATGATCATTACCTGTCTCGGCGCGACGCTGGCCGCGCAATTCTTCGGCGGCAAACCGCTGTACTCCTCAATTCTTGCGCGCACACTGGCGAAAGCGAAACAGATAAATGTGCAGTAGGTGAATCGGTCGCCATGAATGGCGACCCTACGACGTCTGATGCGCATTCATCAACCAATCTGAAAACGCCGTCATTGCGGTGCTTTCAGGTCGCGACTGCAAACGCGTTAACCAGTAGCCGCCGAGATCGATTTCTGCGGCGAAAGGGCGCACCAGCCTCTCGCTTTGCAGCAGGTGATTGAAAATTTTCACCGGTGCCAGCGCAATCCCCGCGCCCAGTAATGCCGCTTCGATCATCGTTAGGGATGAGTCAAAAATCATCACCGGATGCGCAGGTGATGGCGCATGTTCATTAATGCTGTGCAGCCATTGGCTCCACTCATCACGGCGGAACGATCGCAATAGGGTGAATTTGTGCACGTCTGCAGGCTGCTGCAACTGCCGGGCAATGGCGGGATTACACAGCGGCGATAACGGGGCTGAACAAATAAACTGCGCTTCGGTGCCGTGCCAGGCGCCGCTGCCAAAGCGAATGGTGTAATCATGGCCCTCGGCGGCTGGATCGACGCGATTGTTGTGGGTGGAGAGTTGCAGCTCTATGTGCGGATAGCGGCGGTTAAAATCTTCTAAAAGCGGCAACAGCAAACCGGTAGCAAAGCTTCCTACCGCGCCGACCTTTAATTTCTCGCGCATCTGACCCGATGAGAAGCGATCCAGCGTATCGGCAATGCGATCGAATGAATCGTTTAATACCGGCAACAGGCTTTCGCCTTCGGTGGTCAACATCAATCCGCGCGATACCCGCACAAACAGCTGGCAGCCGAGCTGCTGCTCCAGCGATTTCACCTGCTGACTTACGGCTGCATGGGTTACGTGCAGCTCAATAGCAGCGTTAGTAAAACTTAGATGACGTGCGGCGGCTTCAAAGGCTCTGAGCGCGTTAAGTGGAATATAAGGGCGAGTCATGCGGTGACCTGTAAGAATTTCTATTGTCTGACGCTAAAATTAACAGTTTGTTGCTGCCTGTCAAAGTGGGCAAACTGCCCGCGGAACAACAACCCGGAAGGTTAATAACAGTGAAATTGATTTCTCAAACTTTGATAGCAACAGCACTGACATCGGCGTGCTCAATGGCGTTCGCTGCGACGCCTGATGTGGACGCCATCGTTGATCAGGCCATCAAACCGCTGATGCAGCAGCAAGCCATTCCCGGCATGGCGGTGGCGGTGGTGGTTAAAGGCCAGCCGCACTATTTCACCTGGGGTATGGCGGATGAAAAACAGCAGCGTCCGGTCACGCAAGATACGCTGTTTGAACTGGGTTCGGTGAGTAAAACCTTCACCGGCGTGTTGAGTAGCGTCGCGGTGAACAAAGGCGAGATCGCACTGAGCGATCGCGCCAGCCAATACTGGCCAGCGCTGAATACGCCGCAGTGGCGTGACATCACGCTGCTGCAATTGGCGACGTACACCGCCGGCGGCTTGCCGTTGCAGGTTCCTGATGTCGTGACCGATGAAAAGGCGCTGGCGAACTTCTATCAACAATGGCAACCGCAATGGGCGCCGGGCAACACGCGTCAGTATGCGAACAGCAGCATCGGCTTGTTTGGCTGGCTGGCGACGAAACCCAGCGGGCTGACATTTGAGCAAGCAATGCAGCAACGCGTGTTTACGCCGCTGCAGCTTAAGCACACCTTTATCACCGTGCCCGACAGCGCGAAGAACGCATACGCATGGGGTTACCGCGAAGGCAAGCCGGTGCGCGTGTCGCCGGGCATGTTGGATGCCGAAGCCTATGGCGTGAAGTCGTCAATTAAAGATATGGCGCGCTGGATGCAGGCCAACATGGATCCGCAGCAGGTAAAAGACCAAACGCTGCAGCAGGCGCTAGATTTCGCGCAAACGCGTTTCTATCGTACCGATGCGTTATATCAGGGGTTGGGGTGGGAAATGCTGAATTGGCCCGCTCAGGCAGAGATGGCAGTGAGGGGCGCAGATAACAAGGTCGCGCTCGGTCCGCAGCCGGTACGGGATGCGAAAGCACATCCGCTTGTGAAAGCGTCGTGGGTGCATAAAACCGGCGCAACGGGCGGATTCGGGGCTTATGTCGCCTTTATTCCAGAGAAGCAGGTCGGCATTGTGATCCTGGCGAACAAAAATTATCCCAATACCGAGCGGGTTAAAGCGGCGATGCAGATCCTGAAAGCGTTGCAGTAAGCGGGTGGGGCGAACTTTTCGCCCCATTTAGATCAACTACACTTAATGGGTGATTAACCAAGGAGCTGCAAATGAGCCATCACCCAAAAGATAAACGTGACGTGAATGATGAAAAACATCCCGCTAAGGACAATCCCAGTGAACACGGTGAGATTCCCAGAACGCGCGATGACAGCGAAGATGACAAAAAAGATCCGTTTAACGACGAATAATCAACATCACCAGTAACGGCAGGGCGGCAAACAGTATTAATACGGTTGACGCGCCTGCCTGCGCATAGAGTTGTCCGAACAGTAGCGATCCAATGACCTGGCCCGTCGCCAATATGAGAACAGCATGCCTAAGCCGATGGCGGGGGCATTCTGCGCCCCACACCAGCAATACGCCCGAGAGCGTCACGTACGCGGCGCCACCCAATGCCACGGCGGGAAATAGCCAAACTGAGTAGTGATGGCTGAACGCCAGAAGCAGCAAGGGAACGGCGAGGCAGCACTGCCACGCAGTAAGCGGCAAAGCTGCAGAGCGGCGTTTTTACCGGCTTCGCACGCCTGCGAAGCACCAATAATTAACGCTGAAGTGAGAACACCTTCAAACATCAGCCAAATGGCATCGGCTAACGCCAGATGATGCTTGCCGAGCGCCTGTTGAACAGCCCGCGGATCGTTTTACTTTTGCAAATTTCAGGATGCTGTAGTTTTACTTAAGGAATAGTTATTGCTGACTCCAACCGATCCAGCGCAAACAAAATGCCGTAACGCCGTGCGTTTTTTGCCTCTGGCAGCGGCAGCCAGATATCGGCCTGATTCGCCAGGTCTAAGGTCTGCGCACAGAGCGCGATCACCGGCGTTTTTTGAATATGGGCATGGTGTACCGTGCTGAGCACGTGGCTGTTAACCGCGTCAGGCGCGAGAATCAGCAACAGATCATCCGGCTGTAAACGACTCAGCGTCATGCTCAGCAGGTTGTCATCCTGAATCCATGCGATGGGCAATCCAGCGCCTTGCAGGCGTTGATGGACTTCCGCAGACAGCGCAGTTTGTAGGCCCGACGCGCCAATCAGCAGTACGCTTCTGGCCTTACGTAACATCTCTGCGGCACGTTGCCAGATTGCGGTTTCCGCTTGCGCGTATTGCTGGGTTAGCGCTTGAATAATCGCCTCTATAGGCGCAATCGCGTTACGGGTTCGCACCTGTGGCGCACGCGCCAGCCGCATGCGCAAATCGCGGATATCTTCGCAACCCAGTGAACGGGCAAAGCGGGTGATGGTGGCGGCGCTGACTTCGGCACGTCCGGCAAGTTGTTCGATGGTGGCGGATGCGGCAAAAGCGGTATCGCTGAGAATCGCTTCGGCCACACGTTTCTCCTGCTGGCTCAGCGACGATTGACGCTGACGGATGACATCAATAAATTCGACATCCTTCTGCTGACCGGCTTTACGCACCTGATGTAGAAAATCATCGAGATCCTGACAGCCCGCCGACGTGGCAAAGCGTCGCAGCACATCCGGACTCACGCCAGCCTGCGTGGCGAGACTTTCCATGGTGGTCTGCTCAGTCGCACCCAATTTAGCCAGAAAAAAACGCGCCAGCATCGATTCCTGCGCATCTGCGCGCTCCGATTGCTGCCGTAATTGCCAGACAATATCCATCAGCTCATCACATCCTCATTAGCGAGCGTCCATCATGCATGAAATAATTTTTCATGTTGAGTTTTTTTTCATCGGAATACCGTTTTTCATCGCCGATTGTCAGGGTTGTTACTGTTAAATTACGGTTAAGATCACACTCGTGAAAAATATTTTCATGATGTATTTTGTTATATGTCTATGATTTATATTAGTAAATTATCAAACCATCAGAAAATCATCTGCCCGCAGCCACTTTACAGCTTCTCTGAGACGGGTCTTAAATGGCCGGGACAAATCACAGGAGAAGAAATTATGCGCATCGTACTTTGCTGTGCTGCAGGCATGTCCACCAGCATGCTGGTGAGCAAAATGCAGCACGCTGCTTTAGGTCGCGGTCTGGAGATCGATATCAAAGCTGTGCCGGTGGCGGAATTCGAACGTATTCTGCCGGATGCCGATGTCGTTCTGCTCGGCCCGCAGGTGCAGTTCGAAGCTGCCCGTCTTACCGCCATTGCCGCGCCGCAGGGCAAATCTGTCGCCGTCATCGACATGATGGATTACGGCATGATGCGTGGCGAACAGGTGCTTGATAAAGCGCTGGCGTTACACACCGCCTAACTGTCCGTTTTAACCCATCTAACCGACATTACACGGCTTGTGCTGTGGGGGATTTTGCATGTCTGAAATCGTGGCTATCGAGTTTGAAGAGGGAATTATGCTGCTGCTGGTGCAAGCCGGCGCAGCGCGCAGCGCGGCAATCAGCGCGCTGCGGCTGGCACGAGAAGGGCGCTTCAGCGAGGCGCAACAGCAGTTGGCGGCGGCGAGTGAAAGCATTAGTGCGGCGCACCAGCAGCAAACCGCGCTGATTGGTCTGGACGAAGGCAGCGGCAAGTTGCCCGTCACGCTGATTCTGGTCCATGCCCAGGATCATCTGATGAACGCCATGCTGATTCAGGATCTGGCAGGCGAAATCATTGAACTTTACCGCCGCACTGCGGCAGGAGGCACGAATGCTTAAGATGGCCATTATTGGTGGTGGCAGCAGCTATTCTCCGGAGTTGGTAGAAGGGATCATCAATCGTTATGCGCAGCTGCCGGTGACGGAACTGGCGCTGGTGGATGTCGAGCAGGGGCGTGAAAAGGTACATGTCATCGCCGATCTCACTCGCCGTATGCTGCAGCAAAATGGGCTGGAGCAGGTGAAAGTCAGCGTGCATTTTGAACTCGATGAAGCGATTCGCGGCGCCCGATTTGTGCTGACGCAGCTGCGTGTGGGTCAACTCGCAGCGCGTGCCGCAGACGAGCGCCTCGGGCTGAAATATGGACGACTCGGCCAGGAAACCACCGGCGTGGGCGGTTTTGCCAAAGCGCTGCGCACCATTCCGGTGATGCTTAAAGTGGCGCGCAAAGTGGAAGAGCTGGCGCCGGATGCCTTCATCATCAACTTCACCAATCCGGCGGGGATGGTGACGGAAGCGGTGTCGCGCTACAGCAAGGCGAAAATTATCGGCCTGTGTAATGTGCCGGTGAATATGCACCACATGATTGCCGGTATGCTCGACGCGTCCTGGGATGAGGTGCAACTGCGCTTCGCCGGGCTCAATCATCTGGTATGGGTGCATCAGGTGACCTGTCGCGGCGAAGATGTCACTTCACAGGTGATTGAACAACTGTGCGATGGCCAATCGCTCACCATGAATAACATCAAAGATATGCCATGGTCGCCGCAGTTCCTGCGCGCGCTCAAGGCGATTCCGTGCCCGTATCATCGCTATTACTGGCAAACGCCGCAGATGCTGGCTGAAGAGCAGGAGAAAGCGCAAAACGGTCACGAAGGCACGCGCGCGGAGCAGGTAATGAAAGTGGAAGCCGAGCTGTTCGAGCTGTACGCCGATCCGCATCTGGCGCACAAACCTGAACAACTGAGTTTTCGTGGCGGCGCGTATTACTCCGAAGTGGCGGTTGAGCTGATCAGCGCGATTCATAACGACAGTGGCAACAATCTGGTGGTGAACTGCCGCAACAACGGCGCGATTCATGGTCTGCCGGATGATGCGGTGGTGGAAGTGAACTGCCTGGTAGATGCGCAAGGCGCGCATCCGCTGGTATTTGGCGAGTTGCCGCCGCTGATGAATGGCCTGACGCAGCAGATCAAAGCGTTTGAACGTTTGACCATCGAAGCCGCCGTGCACGGCGATCGTCAGCAAGCGCTGCTGGCGCTGCTCGGCAATCCGTTAGTCGGTGATGTCGCAACCGCCGAAGCGTTGCTGGAAGAAGTGCTGACCCTTAATAAGCCGTGGCTACCGCAGTTCGCCACGCCATAATCCGTTGCGCCACCGAGCCAGAGGAACACTTATGTCTAATCGTACTTTTATAGACCGTTATGTCTTGCCCGTCGCACTGAAAATCGCCGGTCAGAAGCATGTGCTCTCCGTGCGTGACGGCATCATTCTCAACATGCCTTTTATGCTGATTGGCAGCTTCTTCCTGATCTTCGCCTATCTGCCGATTCCAGCGTGGGGCCATTTGATGGCGGATCTGTTTGGCGACACGTGGCGCAACAAACTGCTTTATCCGGTGCGCGCCACCTACGACATCATGGCACTGATCTCCAGCTTCGGTATTGCCTACCGTTTGGCGGAGAAGTATCGCACGCTCGATCCGCTCACCAGCGGCGCGATGGCGTTAGTGGCATTTGTGATGACCATTCCTCAGCAGACGCTGTTTGCCCCGGTGGAAGGCGCGCCGACGCAGTTGGTCACCGGCGTGTTGCCGATTTCGCTGATTGGCAGCCAGGGCTTGTTCGTGGCTATCGTCATTGCACTGCTTTCCACTGAGATTTATCGCTTTGTGCATAACCGTAATCTGGTGATCAAGATGCCAGAAGGCGTGCCGCCAGCGGTGGCGAAATCCTTCCTCGCGCTGGTGCCGGGTTTCTGTGTGCTGGCAGTGGTGTTGATGCTTCGTCTGGCGGTGGAAGCCTCACCGTTCGGCGATATCAATAACCTGATTGCGACTGTGATTGGTCTGCCGATGCATCACGTCGGTGGCACGCTCCCCGGCATGATTTTCTCAGTGCTGCTGATTGGCATTCTCTGGACGCTTGGGCTGCACGGCGATGCAATAGTGCTGGTGTTTATTCAGCCGGTTTGGCTATCGAATATGAGTGAAAACCTTGAGGCGTTCCAGCATAACCAACCGATCCCGCACATATTTACCCAGCAGTTTTACGATTTATGGATTGCGCCGGGCGGCACCGGCGCGCTGCTGGGATTGGTGATCTTTATGCTGATCCGCTCACGCAGTCGTCAGATGAAGCAGCTCGGTAAAATTGCCGCTCCAGCGGCGCTGTTCAACATCAGCGAACCATTGGTGTTCGGCATCCCGCTGGTGATGAACCCGTATTTGTTTCTGCCTTTCATCCTGACGCCGGTGGTGTTGGTGATTGTGTCATGGGCGGCGATGAGCACCGGTTTAGTGGCACCGCCAGCGGGCATTGCGCTGCCATTTACCACACCAATTTTCGTTAGCGGTTATCTGGCAACCGGCGGGCACATTTCTGGCACCGTATTGCAGGTGGTCAATCTGACGATTTCTCTGGTGATTTACTATCCGTTCTTCCGCGTCTGGGATCGACTGAAGTTCCGCGAGGAAGAAGCGAGCCTGCAGCAAGCGAAAGTGGTAAGCGAAGCGGTAACGCCTTGAATTAATAGGCAGAAGCGCATGAATGTGTGCTTCTGCCTCTCAGAAAGTGGTTGCCCGAAATGCAAATTAATCACGGGAAAGGACTAATTTACAATTCTCTTTGAGGTCTAACTATCACGCAACTGACTGTTATTGCTGATTTTATTTCAAATGATTAAATTTAAAACGTTTTTCCTAAAAGAAAATTCTGTACTCTTATTACACCTTTGTATATTTTTGTCGGCAAGCAGTGATGAGACAACTATCCCACTGAAATTTACGCATTCAATCATTAACCTCAGCAGGCTCTCTTGATAGATTTTTTTTCCAAAATTAATAACAACCTCTTTTTATCAAACTCAATCAGTTTAGTTAGATCACTATTGGTCTTTCTTTTCAGAACATTCCATTAATCTTAACACCACTAAATAAAATGCTGGCACTAATGTCGCCAGGGGAAATGCATGCAAAAAATGAATATCAGTACCGATTTTATCGCCTATTTTAATTGCGGTTCTGCACAGCTAAAATCTGAAGCCGAAATATTGGGTTCAGTCATTACGGCGATCATAAAAGACAAAAAAACTGTTACTAATAAAAGCATTATCGCCTATCTGCTGGCAGAACTTGAGAGCACCAATGATGTGATTTTCCAGGATTGCTTGCGTAATACCCTGCAAATCGTGCTCGGAAAGACGCCAGACGATGATGGATTTTCAGGCTAAGATATTCTCCCATTAATAGGATTATCAGTATTAAACTGGTTTTCAATTTCAAAAGTTCAGGAATTATCTGACAGTATTAAACCTTGATAAAAGCGTTATAATGACTGGACCGACCAGAATAATCTGGCATATAGATTAATCCATCAACAAGTGATATTTTATGAATTACAGCAATTTTTCTGCAAAAGTGAGTTTCTGGCCAAATATGCATTTCACCGCAATAGAAATTCAGCAGTGCGGCGATCTCTATGAGATATATGCCACGGATATTTCCCGTCTCGCTAAAAGTAAGCTTTTCGTGGGGCGTACCCATGATCAACATCTGGCAGATTCCTACGCCAAACAGTTCGAAGAATGGCTGCCAAAAGTAAACCGTGAAATGAAGCTGCGAGAAATTACGCCTTTAGCCAGAAACACAGCTTCCTCGCGGATAAACCACCAAACAGAACTTGAAATTCTGCCGGGCTATTTGCACAACCAACGTGGGATGTAAAAATCTGCGAGCCATTACAGGCTGATTAATGGTCTCCTACCATGAATGGCTTTTGCTTGTCAGCATGACACAGGTTTCCCAACGATAAATTCGCACAATGGAAAGCTTCTCTTTCCAGTGCGAGGAATGGTTGTGGACAACATTAAAATCGGACTTTTTAGTATCGGACTTGAAACCTACTGGCCACAGTTTGCTGGGCTCAAGGAGCAACTTGAGCACTATCTTACTGTGGTATCCCGGCAGCTACGAACTTACAACGCTGAGACTGTGGATGCCGGCCTGATCGATAACAGTGAGAAAACCGAGCAGGCGACGCAATTGTTCTCTAAGGAGAATGTTGACGTTGTGGTGTTATACATCACCACCTATGCGCTCAGTTCTACCGTGCTTCCTCTGGTGCAAAGCCTTAACAAGCCGGTTCTGATTTTGGCGTTGCAGCCGGAAATGTCGGTGCCTTGTCAGTAAATCAATCTACTCACCAAGCGCGAAGACCGCACCGGCCAATGGCTGGCGCACTGAAATATCCAGGCAGCCCGAATTACGTAAGGATATCCAGCAACGCCGTCCTCTGAAATAAAATCTTACTCACTCAACGGTTAAATCGTATACGTTCAACCAGACCATTACTTTCGCATTCTAAAAAACTGAACCAGGCTAAATAATCCATCGTTATTAATGGGCCAGTTTATTGGATATAAGTGAGGAAGGAATGGATTTTGTACAACGCACCATCGAGTTAGCCATGAAAAATGTTGAAGAGGGCGGTCGCCCGTTTGCAACGGTCATTGTCCGTGATGGCAAGGTGATCGCTGAAAGCGCGAACCGCGTAGCTCAGACCAACGATCCCACCGCTCATGCTGAAATTCTGGCCATTCGCGAAGCCTGCCGCGAAACAGGCAGCGAAAATCTCACCGACTGCGACATTTATATTCTCGCCAGCCCATGTCCAATGTGCTTAGGCGCGCTTTATTATTGCAGTCCAAAGCAAGTTATTTACATCACTAAACGCGAGGAGTATTCAACCTATTATCGCGACGACCGCAAATACTTTGAACTTGACACTTTCTACGACGAATACAGTAAACCGATTGAACAACGTCGTTTGCCGATGAAATATGATCCACGACCTCAGGCATTAGATGTGTATAAACGTTGGCAAATATTAAATAAGTAATAAAGGATATTCACGCGCAGCCCGTGCTGCGCGTTGCCCCGGTAATGAACGCTGCTCAAACCGCTCTACCGGCATATACATGCGCCTTCTCTACTCGTCGATGCTGATTTCAGCACTCAAGAGTACAAATGCAAAAACGTAAATCAGGAAGTTAGGAACGGGCGGTCTGGAAGTCTCAATCCTGGAGTTTGGTTGCATAGGACTAAAATTTGGATATGGCGCAGCATTGGATTTCGATGAAAATATTGGCGGCGCGGCGTTAACGCTTAGTGCGGCGGATATTACAGAGATTGAAACATTACTGGCAAAAATGCCGGTGATCGGCCACCGCTACTTAGCGCAGATGCAGGAAACCATCAATCGCTGATCGCCAAAGCGGTTGTAATGCGTGAGTTGAGCTGCCTGCTGGCGCAGGCAGCTCAGGTTATTACTTAGATTGCTGCTGTTTACTATCTTCTTCTTTCTGCTTTTTATTCGCCATATGATGACCAACGGCACAACCGGCGGCCGCGCCAGCCACGCCGTGATGCGCCATGTGGCCCGCAACACCGCCGACTACCGCACCTTTAATACAGCCCTTGGCTTCAACCTGAGAAGTGACCGACAGCAACACGCCCGCAGTCAATACAATCAGAGAAAATTTACGCATTGGTTTACTTCCTTATTCATTATCGACATGCTGATTGTAGTTATCCTCGGTGAACTTAACGTATTAAACTGTAAGCAAAAATATCTTTATGCCATAAAGGTTTTAACAAAAATGATCACATCATCAGCAGGCATTCTTATCCTCGCGGCAGGTCAAGGTTCGCGCTATATCGCCAGCGGCGGCAGCGGTAATAAATTGCTTGCCAGCATGGGCGATGAGGCGAAGTCGGTGATTGAAACCGTCATCGAACAGGCGAAGCTGAGCGAGTTGCCGGTAGCGCTGGTGACGCGTCCAGATTATCTGGCGGTGCGAGAACATGCTGAACGCGCGGGCGTGCAGCTTGTGCTGTGTGAAAGCGGCGGCAGCGGTGAATCGATTGCGGCGGGCGTAGCGATGACCGATCGCTGGAATGGATGGATCATTACGCTGGGAGATATGCCGTGGCTAACGGCGGCGCATCATCGGCGAGTCAATCAGGCGCTGGAGCAGGGCGCGGCGCAGGTTCGTTTTACTTACAAAGGAAAACCCGGCCATCCGGTCGGGTTTGATCGGCGCTACGCTGAAGCGTTACGCCATTTGCACGGCGATGAGGGCGCCAGAGCGCTGCTGGATGCGCGCTTACTGGTCACCCTTGAAGCGGATGCCGATGTGCACCGTGATATTGATGTGTTAGCTAAACCACGTTGAGCCGGGCCGCCGCGACATCGGCAACAATTGATAATGCCAGCGTGTGAGCATCTCTCGCCTGCGCAAAGATGCCAATCGGCGCTTTGATGCGGGCAATCTCATCTTCACTAAATCCCAGCGACAGCAGTTTCTCAACGCGCGTTGCATGCGTGCGTAGGCTGCCTAATGCACCGATATAGAATGGCGCAGAACGCAGCGCCGCCAGCAGCACCTGCAGTTCACGATCCAGATCGTGATACAGCAAAATCACCGCCGTGAAGGGATCGATACTATGCGCCTGCACATCCTCGCCGGAGAGCACCTCGTAACCGGCGGCATGCGCAATCGATGCGGTCGCTAGCGCCTCGACTGAACGTCCATATACCGTGACACGCGTTTTTGGCAGATAGCGGGTGATAAAGGCATCATCCTGCCAGCCGGATATCTCAGCGTAATCCACGCTAGCCAGCCGCTGAAACTTCGGCAAATAGCACAGCGCAGCGGGTTGCCGCTTTGCCAGCAGATCCAGCACGTTTCTCAACGGCTGCGCATCTCGTAGCCGATGGAAAGCCAGCGTGATCCCACCACCACAGGGCAGCACAATATCCAGATAAGCCGATCCTTCGCCATAGCGTACAACGCGATCTTTTCCGCTGGCGATAACCTGCAAGGCTTCGTAAGCCGCCGCCGCTTCTACGCAGCCGCCGGAAACATAGCCGCAATAGCGGCCATCTTCCCTCACCACCATTTGCGCACCCAAGGCGCGCGCCGCGCCGCCGCGGATTTCAACCAGCGTGATCAACACGACGGCGAAATCCGCCTCCATTGCTTCTAATGCAAAGCGCAGAATGGTTTCGCTGTCATCGGTCTGCAAAGCCTGCTGCGGCTTAATCTGCGGTTGCAGATCGTCATCAATCAGTAGCTGCTGCACTGCGCTTCTCCTCAGCGTTAGACAAGGGCGGGCAAGCCTTTAAGTAACTTATCCAGCGTGACCGGATAATCACGCACGCGCACCCCGGTGGCGTTGTAAATGGCATTGGCGATTGCCGCGCTGACGCCGCACAAGCCGAGTTCACCGACGCCTTTGGCTTTCATCGGTGATGAGATGGGATCGGTGTCATCAAGGAAAATCACCTCCTGCTGCGGGATATCGGCGTGAACCGGCACTTCGTAGCCCGCCATATCGTGGTTGACGAAATACCCGAGGCGGTCATCGACGAACAGTTCCTCCATCAGCGCGCCGCCAAGGCCCATCGTCATAGCGCCAATCACCTGACTGCGCGCGGTTTTGGGATTGAGAATGCGTCCGGCGGCACAAACTGCCAGCATGCGCCGCACACGCACTTCGCCTGTGGCGACATCCACGCCGACTTCGATGAAGTGTCCGGCGAAAGTGGATTGCTGATATTGCTCGTCAAGATCGCCAAACTCGATGGTATCTTCCACGGTGATGATGGCTTCGGCGGCGGCCTGGGCGAGCGTCGCGCTCTGGTTGCCGTCATGCACCTGACCCTCGCTGAAGGTGGCGCGTTGCGCGTCAAAGCCCAGTTTGCTGGCGACCGCTTCACGCAATTTCACGCAGGCGGCGTAAACGCCGGAGGTTGAGGTGTTCGCGCCCCATTGGCCGCCGGAACCGGCAGAAACCGGGAAGTCAGAATCGCCTAAGCGAACCACCACGCGCTCAATCGGCACGCCCATCATCTCCGCCGCGGTTTGTGCGAGGATGGTGTAGCTGCCGGTGCCGATGTCGGTCATGTCGGTTTCAACGGTGATGATGCCTTTACCGTCCAGATGCACGCGCGCACCGGAAGACGTCACCATGTTGTTACGAAAGCCCGCTGCAACGCCCATGCCGACCAACCAGCGCCCATCCTTAACCATCGCCGGTTTAGCGTTGCGACCTGACCAGCCAAACCGCTCGGCGCCGGTGTTCAAACACTCAACCAACTGACGGCGGGAGAAAGGGCGCTCGGGTTTAGCCGGATCGACCTGCGTATCATTGAGAATGCGGAAAGCGATGGGATCGATCCCGACTTTTTCCGCCATTTCATCGATGGCAATCTCCAGCGCCATCAATCCCGGCGCTTCGCCCGGTGCGCGCATGGCGTTACCTTCAGGTAGATCCAGCGTGGCCAGTCGTAATCCGGTAAAGCGGTTAGCACCGGCGTAAAGCAGTTCCGTCTGCTGCACGGCAGTTTCCGGTGTGCCATCCGGCAAATTACCGGACCAGCTTTCATGCGCGATGGCCTGAATCTTACCGGATTGATCGGTGCCGATGCGGATGTGCTGAATGGTGGCCGGTCGATGCGTGGTGTTATTGGCGATGAGTGGCCGAGGCAGCATCACTTTGACCGGACGCTGAACGGCGCGCGCGCCCAACGCAGCTAACACCGCATCGCTGCGCAGGAACAGCTTGCCGCCAAAGCCGCCGCCGATATAAGGCGACACGATGCGGATCTTTTCCATCGGCATGTTGAGCGTGGCGGCCAGATCGGTGCGGCACCAGTCGATCATCTGATTCGAGGTCCAGACGGTGAGTTTGTCACCTTGCCATGTTGCCATCGAGGCGTGCGGTTCCATCGCGGTATGACTCTGGTCCGGCGTGGTGTAGTGCGCATCCAACTTGACGCCAGACGCAGCAAACGCAGCGGCGAAATCACCCACGGCCTTGTCAGGCGTGTCTTCGGGAGAGGAAGTGACCTCCGGCTTTTGCTGCGCGAGATTATAAACACCGTGCTCTCGCTGATAATCCACCTTGACTAAACTCGCCGCGGCACGCGCCTGCTCAAACGTCTCGGCAATCACCAATGCGACCGCCTGATGATAGTGTTCGATGGTATCTTCAGCCAACAAACGGGCCGTATTTTTATCGCCTTTACCCAGTTTTCCTGCGTTGTTAGCTGTCACCACCGTTAAGACGCCCGGCGCATTTTGCGCGGCTTGCACATCAATGGCGGTGATTTTCCCTTTGGCGATCGGCGCGCCGACCACATAGCCGTACGCCGCATCGGGCGCTTCGTTATGCCATTCGTAAGCGTAATGCGCCTGGCCGGAGGTTTTCAGCGGTCCGTCGATACGATTAAGTGGTTGACCGACCACTTTGAGCTGATCAATCGGATTATTGCCTGCGGGTTTTTCGAATTTCATCAGTTATCCCCTCGCTTCTGCCAATACGGAAGCGAGCGTGCGCTGCGCCAGAATGATTTTGAACTCGTTTTCAGCGGTGGGTTGTGCCGTGGCAAATAGCCGATCGCTCACCGCCTTAGCGCCCTGAATCACCGCGTTATCCGCCTCTTCCAGCCGCCACGGCTGATGTGCCACGCCACCGAGCGCCACGCGACCGGAGTTATCCGGCTGAATGATGGCGGCGACCGAGACCAGCGCAAAAGCGTAGGACGCGCGATCGCGCACCTTACGGTAAATGTGTGTGCCGCCCAGCGGTGCCGGCAGTGAAACCGCAACAATCAGCTCGCCAGGATTGAGCACGGTTTCCAGATGCGGCGTGTTGCCAGGCGCGCGATAGAATTCAGCAATCGGGATGTTGCGCTCACTGCCATCCGGGCTGACCGTTTCTACCACCGCATCCAGCAAACGCATCGCCACTGCCATATCGCTCGGGTGGGTGGCGATACAGTCTTGACTGGTACCGACCACCGCATGCTGGCGACTAAAGCCGTCCAGCGCCGCGCAGCCGCTGCCGGGCAAACGCTTGTTGCACGGTTGGTTGGTATCATAGAAGTAGGGACAACGCGTACGCTGCAACAAATTTCCTGCGGTGGTTGCCTGATTGCGTAACTGGCCGGAAGCGCCAGCCACTAACGCGCGCGACAGCACGCCATAATCACGACGAACGCGCGCATCGGCCGCCAGATCGGTGTTACGCACCAACGCGCCGATGCGTAATCCGCCATCCGCCATGGCTTCAATTTTGTCCAGCTCAAGGCCATTCACATCAATAAGATGTGCGGGTGTTTCAATCTCCAGCTTCATCAGGTCGAGCAAATTGGTGCCGCCCGCGATGAATTTGGCATTGGTGTGTTGCTGTGCGCTGGTAGCGGCTTCGGCCGGGGTTTTTACCCGCTGATAGGTGAAGGCTTTCATGATTCCAGGCCCTCCGCGTACTCTTCTATCGCCGCAAGAATGTTGGAATAGGCCCCGCAACGACAGATATTGCCACTCATACGCTCGCGGATTTCATCCGCGGTGAGTTGCGGTGCGGAGACTAAATCGTGGGTGACGTGGCTGGGAATGCCCGCTTTGATCTCTTCCAGCACCGCCATCGAGGAACAGATTTGCCCCGGCGTGCAGTAGCCGCACTGGTAACCATCATGCTTAATGAATGCCGCCTGCAAGGGATGCAGCTCGTCAGGATTTCCTAAGCCTTCAATGGTGGTGATTTCCGCATCCTGCTGCATCACGGCGAGCGTCAGGCACGAATTGATGCGACGACCGTTGACCATTACCGTACAGGCGCCGCATTGACCGTGATCGCAGCCTTTTTTGGTGCCGGTCAGATGCAGGTGCTCACGCAACGCGTCCAGCAGAGTGGTGCGGGTATCCACATCTAATTGCTGCTGTATGCCGTTGACTTTGAAGCTGATTGGCAACATTGCAGGCGCGGGTGTTGTTAAGTGTTGGCTGCTCATGCCAAACCTCCAGTAAAAGGGTGAAATGTTGAGGTACAACTTATTTTTGTATGGTTTTAGAAGGGTAAGCATAGTCGGCATCTGCAAAAGCACTATCGGCAATCACTGAATGGGTTTATGAGCGAGAGTAATAAAAGCTGGTAGGGGCGGTTAAATGGGAGTGAAAAGCCTATGACAAAATGGGGTCACGATGACATCGATATAAATCCAACATAGTGTGTTTTATTGGCCTCAAGTGGCTTTTACACCCAATATGTTGGATTTAAGTTTGTCTTAGACGAGCTGTTGTTCCAAAAAGGCGATGAACGCTCTTACCTTGGAATTTAGCGCCGAACGCTCGTTAACACAGGCATAAATATTCATTGGCAAAGCCGCAACATCGCTTTTATCTCCTTGATCTGAGTGGAACAAAGCTATGAGTTGGCCCCGCTCAATCAACGGTTGAGCGATAAAACTCGCCAGCCGGGCAATGCCACCGCCGTTTTCGGCGATTTTCGCAATGATATCAATATCGTCACTGATGAACTCTGGATTGAGCTTTGCGTTCACCGGCTGGCCGTTGACCATAAACGTCCACGGAAGAAAGCGTCCATCGGTTGGATAGCGGAAAACTAAACATGCGTGCTGGCTCAGCTCTTCAGGCATTTTAGGAATGCCCGCGCGCGCCAGATAAGCGGGTGCTGCGCAGAAGATAAAGGGTAATGAGGCAATTTTGCGGGCGATGAGTTGATCGTTTAGTTGCGCCTCAATACGAATACTGACGTCGACGCCTTCTAAACGGTGATCGACATTGCGGTCGGTACTGATCAGTTCGATATCAATATCGGGGTAAGTTTGTTTAAAAGCGGGCATCAGCGGGGCAAGAACGTGTCTGCCAAAAGCGGCCGTAGTGGCGATGCAAAGTGAGCCCTGCGGTTTGGTTTCAATCGCCGCAGCCTGCGAGGCAAGGTCAATGTCCTGGGGAATATGTCGGACTTTTTCAAAGTAGCGTTTACCGCTCTCGGTTAACGTCATACTGCGGGTGGTGCGTGATAACAATCGCACGCCTAAATGTGTCTCCAGACGCGCAACGCTCTGGCTGACCGCCGCTGGACTCATTCCTTTCGCGCGCGCGGCGGCGGCAATGCTGCCGTTTTCCACTACGCGGATAAACGTGTTAATCAATCCCAGTAAGTCCATACATCCCTCAATATGCGATTCGTTGCTTTTACTTAATAATGATTAAAGCAGCAGTGTTCTACCCGCATCATGATTCGCTTGATAGGTTACCGGCTGTTTTGCTTAAACTGACTAAACAGGATAGCGTTATGACAGCAGCCATTGAGAAAAATACCGCACGCAGACGCCTGCCAAAACATGTTTCACCTTATATCTTTGCGCTTTACATGGCGACCATCATGGCGTTTCTGATGAGCCTGGTCATCACCTTCGCCGAGTTTGGTATCGGCCCGCATTATATGGAAAATGTGATGAATGCATATCAAGTTGCGATGCCAGCAGCTTTCGTTTGCATACTCGTGGTACGCCCGATTGTGGTCCGGTTAGTCGGGTTGACGGTGCATGGTCATTGAAGGGTTTGCAACTCGCTCGTGTCAGTTCTCATTGAGCGCATACAACTCTGTTTTGCAAAAAGTCGATGAACGCTCGTACTTTTTCAGGTACATGGCGAGTGTTGGGGTAGAGCGCATAAATTCCCTGGCGGGGAAAATGATGATCTGGCAGTAGTTGGATTAACTTCCCCAGGCGCAACTCTTCCTTTACAAGCCACGCAGGTAAGAGGGCAATGCCAGCCCCTCCTAGAGCAAAAGCCAGGAGTGATGCCGCATTGTCGGCCATGATTGTGGCGGGACTATGCACGTTGAAAATCACGCTTTCACATGATGGTGTTGTAACTTGCCAGCTCAATGGTGCTGACAGACGGCTATGTGCAATCCATCTCGCATCAGCAAGTTGCTCCAGAGTGGTAATGGGATGGTCTTTCACAGTGTTGAGATAGTCTGGGGAAGCTACGGGATAAATATCGAAGCGATCGATGAGCCGTGCATGGTGACTTGAATCGGCAAGTTGGCCAAGCCGGATTGCCACATCAAAACGTCCAGAAATAAGGTCGTCATTCTTTGATGATGAAACGTGTTGAATACGCAGTTGTGGATGTCTGGATGAAAATTCTGCCAGAGCCGGCACAACCACTCGCGATCCATACTCGGGTGTAGTGGTAATGCGTAATAATCCAATCAATCCGGTATGATCGCGTCGTACTTCATCAAGGACGCGTTCAGCATCCTGCAGAAGTTGCCGGCAACGCTGATAAAACCTTTCTCCACTGTCCGTAGCAGACACACGTCGCGTGCTACGAGTCAGCAATGAGACACCCAGCTCACCTTCAAGCTGTTTAATATTGAAGCTGACTACCGCTTTAGTCAGCCCCAGCGTATCGGATGCTTTAGTGAAACTACCGGCTTCTACCACTGCAACAAACATCTCAAGACGCTGCAGATTAATCATCAGTTACTCCCATTAAAGAATCCGACTGTCAAAATATCTTTGACAGTGTAACAACCGAATGCGCATTTATCATGGTAACTAATGTTCCTATAGTTCACGCATTATGCTGTTTTGATGAGAAAAAGATGACTTATCGTGTGCGTGTGGGCTGTGTATATTTGCTAGGATTTTTTATCGACCTGGTAAACATGTTTATTGCCAATGTTGCTTATCCTGAAATTGCTCGTGAGTTTGACTCGCCGGTGAATCAACTGGCGTGGATAAGTAACAGCTATATTCTGGCGCTTACGCTGGTAATACCGCTTAGCAATTACCTGGCTAAACGTTTTGGCACTAAGCGCCTGTTTATGGTTTCCCTGATGATTTTCATTATTGGGAGTTGTGGTGTGGGGTCGTCTTCATCGCTAGTACAGTTGATTACCTGGCGAGGGATACAGGGAATGGGCGGTGGCATGTTGATTCCTCTGGGGCAAACAATGACCTATGCGTTGTTTAAAAGTCATGAACGCGCACGATTATCTTCTGCTGTGATGTTAGTAGCGTTACTTGCGCCAGCACTCTCGCCAGTTATCGGAGGGATATTGGTTGAAAGCCTCAGCTGGCGCTGGGTATTTTTTGCAAGTGTACCGCTGTCAGTTATCGCCCTTGCATTAGCCGCATGCTGGCTTAAATCAGACCAACGTCGCGAAAATCATGAGAGCCTGGATGTAGGAGGTTTGATCGGCGGTTGTACAGGATTGACCCTGATACTTTTTGGACTGACGTATCTGGGTGACTCTCAGCATTTCCAGCAAGGTGGTCTACTGCTACTGTTGGGCTCATTCATCATGGCCGGATACGTATGGAATGCCATGCATAAAACGCATCCTCTCCTAAACTTGCGCCTGGTAAAAGATCCTCTCTTACAGACCGCGATGCTGATTTACCAGTTCATACCAGGTTTATTCATGGGAGTGAGTATGATCGCTATGCTCTACCTGCAAAACCAGCTTGGCATGCATGCCTCATTAGTCGGAGCCATGATGCTACCATGGTCACTAGCATCGTTTGCGGCGATCACGTTGACCGGCAAAAAATTCAATACATTTGGGCCAAGCCCGTTATTTATTTCGGGTTGTCTGATTCAGGCGACAGGCATTGGGCTACTGGCCATGTCAGGTCATGATGCTGATGTTGTGATATGTATATCGGCCTTCACACTGATGGGATTCGGTGGGAGCTTATGCAGTAGCACGGCACAAAGTTCTGCTTTCATTCAAATAGCAGAGAATGAACTTGCTGATGCCAGCGCCATTTGGAATATCAATCGTCAGCTCAGCTTCTGTCTGGGCGTTACCCTCATCAGTCTGTTATTTAACGTTATAGCCGACACCGGGGTTCCAACATACCAAGCCTATCATCTGTGTTTTGCCATAGCGGCATGCAGCGCCGTTATACCCATAGCATGTTGTTTCCGCATAGCTAATCAGGACATTATATTTACTTTAAAACAGGAGCAAAAATGAATCGTTATTTCAAGGAAGTAATGGATGCGCATGAACTCATCCGCAATTGGCTGGGAAATTCAGCAGCGGATGATGAGGTTTGCGAGAAATTACTCGCTCGCTTTAGTCCAGCGTATTCGATGATGACGACGGGGGGTGTATTACTCAACTTCAACCAATTGAATAGTTTCTTTCGCACTCAGCGTGGCGCACGACCGGGCCTTAATATTGAAATCACTGATTTGCAGATTGTTGCTGAGAGTGAAGGGGGGGCAATCGTAACCTATAAAGAACGGCAGAAAATTTGCGAGCTGGCGGCCACACTTCGTTTTTCGACAGTTGTGTTTGAACTAAATCAGGATGGATCGGTGATCTGGCGACATCTACATGAAACATCGATGCATCTCGATTAAGCTTTGTTTTGTATTTAAAATGATCAAGGAGTTATCCAGTGCGTACCCGTGATTCGGCCCGTTTGCTTATTATCAATTCTCTCAATCAGGTTTTATTGTTCAGGTTCAGGCATGAAAATGATGCGCTGGCCGGTAAAGCATACTGGGCCACCCCCGGTGGAGGCGTGAAATCAGGAGAGACTTTTGAGCAGGCAGCCATCAGGGAGCTTAGAGAAGAAACAGGTATCTATGTTGATGATGTGGGGCAGCCGTTAACGGAGAGAACTTTTGAAATGACTCTACCCAGCGGTGAGGTGGTTCTGGCAAATGAGCGATTTTATTTAATTAAAGTCGCTGATGAAGAAATCAGTACCAGCGGATGGACTGAAAATGAAAAAACAGTCATTGATGATTATCACTGGTGGGATCTAAATGAACTGCGGAATAATGACGATGTGGTTTACCCCTCAAATATTCCCGATATCTGCTTAATGCGGGGTTAACTAGCTATCAGGTGACATTATCAAATTGGATTCTCAATTAGGTGCGCATAATCATGATTATGTTAAATGAAGTATCTGAACGCGCACTAAAACCTCACCTAATCCCGATATCAACCGTCACCCTTTCGAGTGACGCTTCTGATCAAACATCCGCATTAAGGCGGCTGGTAATAATCTCAAGGCCAATCTGCTGGCCGTATGAAAGCTCAAGCGTGTTGCCATCTGGATCGGCGAAAAATGCCCAATAGCCTACTGGCGCGGATGATTGCTGCGCGGGTCGGCGTAACACGCCTTCGCGTTCTGCCAAAATAACTTTGGCATCAATCTCTTCTTTGCTGTCGCACGCAACGCCAATGTGACCAAACGGCCCTAAAGGAGTATCCACCGTGGTTTGAGATTGCACCAGCACCAGCGCAAACGGACGCGTCAAATCAGAAAGCCATGCGACTTTTTGCGCTTCTGCAATGCCGGGTTCACGCTCATGGATCACCTGCATCCCTGCGTAACGTTGATAAAAGTCGATGCTGCGTTCTAAATCTCTGACTTGCAGCGCTATGTGGCTAAAACCAATATCGTGCTGTTCCATATTCCATTCCTGTGAAATCACCGAAACAGGAATATGTCATAAATTGTTGCTGGCACTTGTTCATGAATGCCTAAATATGCAGCTCATACACCACGCAAGGCACATCGTAGTGTTGCTCAATCGCTTTGTAGGTCATGCCCAGCCGCTGCATCACCTTTTGCGATGCGGCATTTTCAGGATCGGCCACCGCGACCAGATAGTTAACCCCGACATGTTCGACCGCAAACTTAACCATCGCCTGCGCGGCTTCTGTGGCAAAACCTTTACCGTGATAATTAGCATTAAGACGCCAGCCTATTTCCAACGGCGCGCCATCCTGATTGGCTAAATGCTGCAGGCAGCACGCACCAACGATTTCGCCAGACGCTTTTTCCCGCATCGCCCACCAGGAAAAACCATATTGCTGCCAGCGCGATTGAACGCGTTCAATACTCGCCAGGGTTTCTTCTGGCGTTTTAACCACGCCATTACTGATATAACGCATAATTTCCGGGTCGTTTTCCATCGCCCGCAGTCCGTCAAAATGCGCGAGTTCAAAGGGTTCCAGCCGCAGTCGGGTTGTTTCTAATTCCATTATTCCTCCGCTTTATGAAGAGCCTGCACCAGCGTCATGGCATACGGTGACGCTTCAGAAATATCCAGCTGCTGCTCCAGCTCAATAAGATGATCGCGCATCAGTTGCTGCGCTTTAGCGGTATTGCCGGCAATCAGTTCATCAATGATGTGCTGATGCTCGTCGCACTGACAAACCGGCATCTCATTGCGCTGATACAGCATCACAATTAACGAACTTAACACCATCAAATTATTGAGAATATCTTCCAGCACTTTGTTGTCGGCAATTTTGCCTAACAGCAGATGAAACGCGCCAAGCTGATACACCACCCGCTGTCGTTCCTGGCTGTGAATCGCTTCATGTTCTTCTTTTTGCTGCTGCTGCAATTGCACGGCAAACGCCGCCATTTTTTGCGGTGTAATGCAGGCAATTATGGCCGATTCAATGGCATGGCGAGCGGTGAAGATCTCACGCGCGGTGGTGGCTGATGGCTGCGCAACAATGGCGCCGACATTAGGTTCGATGGTGACGATGTGTTGCAACGCCATGCGCTGCAGCGCCGCCTGCACATGGTTGCGATTGGCTTTCAGCGCATCGACAATCTGCGCCTCAATTAAGCGCGTGCCGGGGCGCAGCTTGTGCTGGGCATTCGCCATTGTCAGCGACTCATAAATGCGAGCGATCTCTTTTTGTCTGGGGGTTTGCTTCGCGCCCATACTCAATCCTGTATCGGTCATAATAGTCCACCGAAATATACATCATTTATGCGCGGTAAACCTGCTGGCCACGGAAGTAACTGGCTGAAATTGCTGGCTGACGCGCCACCACTTCGGCGGAACAACTGGCGTCAACCAGGATAAAATCAGCCGCGTCGCCAGCCAGCGGCCAGATGCGTGCGCCCTGCTCATCCAGCGGCAAAATATCGCCGGTGGCAATCGCCAAAGCTCGATTGAGTGAAAATTCGCTGCCGCGTCCGTAAAGCTGCGCCCACAAATTGGCTTTCTCCAGCATGCTGCCGGTGCCGAAGGGTGACCAGTGATCGATGACGCTGTCGGTGCCGGTCATCAGCTTGACGCCGCATTGTTTCAGCAGCGGAAGCGGCATCACATTTTTGCCCAGCGGCAAACCAGACGCCAGGCTAACGCCCAGCGCGGCCATGCGTTCACCCAGCGCCTTCACCTCAACATCACTGATTTGCGCCAGACAGTAAGCGTGGCTGAGTGTCACTCGTCCTTGTAGTTCAGGCGCGTGTTCCAGCGCGTTTAGCAGATGATCAATGCAGGCAATGCCGGTGTTGGCGGCTTCATGCAGATGAATATCCACGCCAGTGCCGCTCTCATGCGCCAGACTCAGCATGGTGTCGAGTGAACGTGCCATATCGCCATCAACCTTGGAAGGATCGAGTCCGCCGGTCCACTGGCAGCCGAGCGCCAGCGCCTCGCGCATTAGTGAAGTCACGCCAGAACGCAATAAACCGTGTTGCGGAAACGCCACGATTTCGCACGCTATCTGCCCGTCAAACGCGTCTAACGCCTACAACAGATGTTCAAGGCTGCGCAGCCCGCTGACCGGATCGATATTGCAGTGGCTACGCATAACCGTGGTGCCTTTACTCATCAGCAAGGCGATCAACTGCTGCGCATGTTCGACCGAATCGGCAAGCAGCGTCGGCAACAGCTGCTGTTCCAGCGCGATCATCTGGAAAATATCCTGCTCGTTATTCGGTTTCGCCGCTCGCCATGCGCGGCCGTAGAAGGTTTTATCGAGATGGATATGCATATCGCGCAACGCTGGCAGCATCAGCATGCCGCCAGCATCACGCGGTGGCAGCGCGTTTTGCACCTCGCTCTGCCCGTGAATCGCCACCATCCGCCCGTGTTTGATTTCTATCGTGAAGAGATCGCATTGGGTGCCCTGAATATGGCCGTTAATTTCGTTAAACCCGGTTTCAAGCCTGACGTTGGTGAGCAAGTAGTGATAAGTCATGGTTTACGCCTCTGTTCCCGCGAGGAAATGAGGAGGACATGATCTCCTCAACCGGCGGATGCCCAACGGTTCGTTCCGGATAAGTTGAGATAATGTGCGAAAACACCTGTTGCGATGCGGCGTGTAAGGCTGCTGCGCTCTGCCCGCTGTTGACCAGTTCGCGATCCCACACCACTTTGCGTCCAGCCACAATCACGCCAGTGACATCGCGGCCATTGCCATTCAAAACCAGCGTGGTAATTGGATCGAACACTTGTCCCAGCGCGGGTTGATCAAGATTGACCATCATCATATCGGCCTGACAGCCGGGCGCGAGTCGGCCAAGATCATCGCGTCCTAACGCTTGCGCGCCACCCAGGGTTGCCATGCGGTAATAATCGGCGGCGCTGGCCGCTGAGATATCGCCGGTGACCACGCGCGTCAGCACCACGCCCATCTGCATATTGGTGAACATATCGGCGGGAAACGTATCGGTGCCAAGCGCCAGATTAACGCCAGCCGCTTTAAGCGCCGGATAATGTTCAAGATATTTGCCGTGGCGACCAGATACCAGCGGACAAGCCACCACCGAGGCACCTGACTGCGCCAGCCGCGCGATGTCCTCTGCTACACGCGCGGCGTCGGCGTTCAATCCACCGAGAAGCTGGCCGTGTGGCAACAGCATGTGGCGGTTGAGCAAACCGTTGTCAGCCAGTACTTGCAGCGAACTGCGCCCCTGATAGCGACGGGCGATTTCCCGCACTTCCAGCTCGCTCTGACAACAATGCAGCCGCGTTGGACAGGCGAGTGATGTGACAATGTCACCTAAATCTTTAAGCCAAACGGCATCGCCGCCCTCGATCCTGTCAGGAGCCAGCATGCCGCTTAAGGTTGAAACGCCGCGCTGCTGTAGACGTTGATAAAACTTCACCGCATCGTCCAGCCCCTTCTTCGCGCGATCGCGATTGCCAATCCATGAGAACTCTCCCTGCTCATCACTGGCGTAGTAACCCGCCATAAAAGCCGGGCCGAGCCACGCGCGCGCGCCTAATGATTCGGCCACATCTGCGGCATACAGATATTCATCAACGTCCTCGGCCCATTCACGGTAGAGAATCGAGGTGATGGGCGCAAAGCTGGTGATGCCGTTGAGCAGCAAATGGCTGTAGGCATAATGCTTGGCGAAGTTAAGCTGCTCGCGGCTGTAAAGATCGCGGCGCTGCCAGTCGGCGGCGACGATGCGCCCTTTTTTCCAGCCGGGCTGGTTGTCGAAGGCCAGCACGGTGGTATCGAGGTCGCCGAGTGCATCAAGGTCAATAAATCCCGGCCCCACCAGACAATTCCCGGCGTTAATCTCTTCATCCACCTCGCCAGGATAATCAAAACCCACAAACAGAATGCGTTCGCCCTGCCACACCACTTCGCCATCCGCCAGCAGGCAGTGATCGCCATCGCGATAGCCCACCACCCACGCGGCGCGCAGTCGGGTTACTTTTTCGCTCATCAGAACAGGCACTACCCGTCAGCGGCGATCAGTTTGCCGCCTTTGATCACCTTACGTCGCGCGGCAACTCCACCAGCGCTTCCACCATGCTACGGCCGGGAATCAACACCAAATCGGCGCGATTGCCGGGCTGCAAACCATAATTGTCCAGCGTCATCACGCGGGCACCGCCAAAGGTAATGGTGTGCGCCGCGCGCATAATCTGGCGATCCTGACGCCAGCGATAGCGCAGCCCCATGGTGACGGCGCGTTGCAACATATCGCCGCTGCCGTAAGGGCTCCAGGTATCGCGCACGCCGTCATTACCGGCGCAAAATGCCACGCCCGCGTCGGTGAGCAATTCATGAGGCGGAACCGCGATATCCGCCGGCGCGGTTGTTGCAACCGACATTCCCAGCTCCGCCATCTCTTCGGCAAACTGTTGTTGGCGCGCCGGTTCGACCATGCCGAGACAGAAGCCGTGGCTGAGCGTGACGCGATTATGCATCTGATAACGGCGGGTAAAATCAATCAGCAACTCAAGGCTAAACGCGCCCAGTTCACCGCGTTCGTGCAGATGAATATCCACTTTTTTGCCGTGACGAACCGCCAGCTCGAAGATGATCTGCAGATGGCGTACCGGATCTTTATCGTATGAACAGGGATCTAAACCGCCCACTAGCTCGGCGCCCATTTGCAGCGCGCGATCCAACAGCACTTCAGTGCCGGGACTTTGCAAAATGCCGCTTTGCGGAAACGCCACAATTTCAATTTCCACCTGATCGGCCAGCCGACGCCGTGTTTCCAGCACGCCTTCCAGATTCGCCAGGCCGATTTCGTTATCAATATCGACATGGGTGCGAATAAATGAGGTGCCTGATGCGATGGCGCGACGCGTGATACGTTCTGACTGCACCTGCGGATCGGGCTGCTGCTTGCGGCGATAATCGCGTTCATTGGCGATGATCGCCGCCAGATTGCGTGGCACTTCGTTGCGATACCAGTCGCGTCCCAGCAAGGTTTTGTCGAGATGAGCGTGGCCATCCACTAAGCCAGGAAATGCCTGCATGCCGCTGGCATCGATGACTTTTGCGCCTGCGGGCATCGGCAAATTATGCCCACGCGTCGCGATAACGCCATTTTCGAGCAACAGGTCTACGCGCTGATTCTCATCAAACGTCATGACATGTTGAATTAACACACTTTCCATCGGCGATCTCCTATTCGGTGAGTCGCTGCTGGCAGCGGGCGATCAGCGCAAACTCATTTCACGGCTCAGTTCGCCCTGACGCTGCGAGTTGGTATGACCGTGGCCGACCAGTTCACTGCCGGGCAGGCTTACCCAGCGATCGAGCAGCTGCGGGCAATAATCGATGATGGCGGTGTTGGCAATAACCGCTGGCGGAATACCCAGTTCGGCAAACAGATCGGCCAGATACCAGCCGCCGACCCGATTGCCGTAGTCGCGCCACGCATAGTTCAGTACGTCGAGACGATTCGCCCCTTGCGACAGCTTCGCGCCTTCCGGCAAGCCAAACGCGAAATGCTCCAGATTCATGGCGATATACAGCGCCAGACCTTTACCTTTTGGCCACACGGGCAATACCTGATGTTCGATTGAGCTGTAGGCGTAACGCTGATGGCTGGCGATATCCCACATAACCTGCGGCGATGACATAACGGCCTACTGATTGAACACACATCTTGCGATGTCAGGAGTAAAGCAAGGGATATGCCACTCTAACTTTATTGCTAGCAATATTTCTTAACGCGAGGAATTGGTGGGTTTTTCATCGAAAATTTCTTTGGGTTGAGACTTGCGGGATCAAGTACGTAGCAAAAAGAGTAAAAGGTGAGCTGTTGGTGTTCGCCGCACCAAACAAACCCTTTCACCGCGTGAATTTGGTTTATTGCGCATGTTGGGGCAAACCAGCAATCTCACCGACATTGGGCACAAGCTACATCTCAGTTGTAAAACCATTAGCCATCACCGGCAAAGTATTATTCGCAAACTTAACTGCGCCAATAATAAAGAGTTATTCAGCCGGTTAAGCCGAATGGGTTATCAGGCAAAGATGTAAAACGTAGGGTCGCCATTCATGGCGACCGATTCACAAGCATTACGCCACCAACCTTGTACAAACCTGGTCGCCATGAATGGCGACCCTACGGTTTAAGTGATTTTGTGTGATTGTGGTTGCATTTTCTCCACTGATTGCTGGTTAAGTGCGCACATCGAGGTGCAGAATGGAATATATAATCCAATGTGAATATATATTCACAAATGCAATCATCTGAGGAGAAGGTCGAATGAGTTCCTACACGTATCCGAAATTCGGTGCCGGCTTGTGGCACTTTGCCAACTATATCGATCGCTACGCCGTAGATGGTTACGGACCGGCGCTCAGTACGCTTGATCAGATTAAACTCGCTGGCAGCGTCGAGGATCTTTCCTACGTTGATGTGCCCTATCCCTTCACTGAAGGCGTCACGGTCGCGCAGGTGAAACAAGCGCTGGCCGATGCCGGATTGAAAGCCATCGGCGTCACGCCAGAAATTTACC
This sequence comes from Pantoea trifolii, assembly GCF_024506435.1. Taxonomy (NCBI): domain Bacteria; kingdom Pseudomonadati; phylum Pseudomonadota; class Gammaproteobacteria; order Enterobacterales; family Erwiniaceae; genus Pantoea; species Pantoea trifolii. Next base: position 388,476 of record NZ_JANIET010000002.1, read on the forward strand.
TGCGTCGCTTCTCACGCGGTGCCTTTACCAATCCGGACGCTGCCATTCGCAAACAGGCGTTTGATTTGATGCATGAAGCCGCCACCGTGGTGCGTGAGTTGGGCGCTAACTACGTGAAAGTCTGGCCAGGTCAGGACGGTTGGGATTATCCGTTCCAGGTCGATCATAAAAACTTGTGGAAGATGGCGGTGGATGGCATGCGCGAACTGGCGAGCGCCAATCCTGACGTTAAATTTGCGATTGAGTACAAACCGCGTGAACCGCGCGTGAAAATGACCTGGGATTCGGCGGCGCGTACGCTGCTTGGCATCGAGGACATTGGCCTCGATAATGTCGGCGTATTGCTCGATTTCGGTCATGCGCTGTTTGCTGGGGAGTCGCCGGCGGATTCCGCCCAGCTGATTATCGATCGCGGCCGCCTGTTTGGTATGGACGTCAACGACAACCTGCGCGGTTGGGATGACGATCTGGTGGTCGGCACCGTGCACATGACCGAGATTTTCGAATTCTTCTATGTACTGAAGATCAACAACTGGGACGGCGTATGGCAACTCGATCAGTTCCCGTTCCGCGAAGATCATGTCGAAGCTGCAAATCTGTCGATCCGCTTCCTCAAACATATTTATCGCGCGCTGGATAAGCTGGATATCGCCGCCTTGCAGGAAGCACAGCGCGAGCAAAACCCACTAAAAGCGCAAAGAATTATTCAGAATGCGCTGCTGACCAGCATCGAGCAGTAATTTTACGCCGTAGGGTCGCCATTCATGGCGACCGCAAATGCGAACGGCGCACACGCATTTCACCGTGGCGCCAACGCTCATCAGCACCCTCGCGACCATCAATCAAGCGGTTCAACGCTTCGGCGATCAGCAGATCTATCCGCTGACTAAAGGTGGTGAGCTGGCAGCCTGGCGCGCTGGCTTCTTCGATATCATCAAATCCCACCACCGCAATCTTGGGCATATTTGGCGCGGCGCGCATTGCTTCCATCGCACCGAGCGCCAGCACATCGTTTTCACAGAACAGCGCATCAATCACAGGCGCGTCCGGCTGTTGCAGGTAATCACTCATCGCCTGCCAGCTACGCGCGCGATCGTAACAGCCCGCTTTTAGCAGTACATTAATCTGGCATCCCGCTTGTTGCAGCGTAACTTCAAATCCCTCTTTGCGCAGTAGATGAGACGTCGGTGTATCCGGACCTTGCATAAAGCCAAAACGTTGCGCGCCCTGCGCCAGCAAAAGTTCGGCGATTTGTTTCCCTGCGGCATAACCATCAATCGCCACCACATCAATGCCCTGCGCATGCGTATTGCGACACAGCTGCACCAGCGGAATGTTATACATGTCCTCCACCAGCGTAATCAGCTGCGCCGATAGCACCGTGCCGAGAAACAGAACGCCGTCGATCTGCAATTGATCCGCCTGCGTCATCACCGATCGATACGGTTCGCCATCGGTGATGTTGAGGATCAGCGCCATGTAACCACGCCGTTGCAGCTGCTGCGTGGCTTCATTGAGGATCATCAGCGTATGCGGATTCTTTAGCTCGTCGATCACCACGCCAATGATATGCGTCCTCTTCTTCACCAGGCTGCGCGCCAGCAAATTGGGGCGATATCCCAGCTCTTTAGCGATGCGCATCACCTTCTCGCGTGCCTTCTCGGAAATCGAAGCGCCGGGCATAAAAGCACGCGATACCGTCCATTTCGACACGCCCGCAAGAATGGCCACATCGCTGGCCGTGGCCTTTTTCACTGTTCTCGTCATCGGCTCCCTTCCGCTAATTGCCTGGCAAAAAGTGAGCATAGAGCGATTCCTCACGTTAGCAAGAGGCGACTTTCGCAAACTTTGCACCCGGTTGCATTTCTATTATGCACTCGGGTGCAAATCGTGATGATTTTGTGATCGTGGTGATGAAATCAATTTTTGCTGCGTTGACTATTTTTCAACCGTACTTGAGAGTGAAGACAGAACATCACGTTGCCCTTATGAACATGATGTCAATCAGCGGCAGCAATCTGGCCAACTTTGCACCCGGATGCAAAATAAAACAAACCTCCCCTACAGAGATAAAAAAATGAAATTATTCAAGGTAGTAATGCTTATCTGCTGTTTGCTCAGTGTGTTCACTGCCCAAGCGAAAACCTACATGGTTGGCGTCGCTTTGGCTAACCTCGATCTCAATTTCGTTTCCATCCTGCGTAGTCAGATGGAGAAGCAGCTCAAAGACAAAGGGCTCAACAGCCAGTTTGCCGATGCCAAAGGTGATGTGTCCCTGCAAATTCAGCAGGTGGATGATTTCATCAATCAGGGTGCGGACGCGATCATCATCAACCCGGTGGATACGCAAGGCGTGATGCCAGTAATCGCCGCCGCGCAGAAAGCCAATATCCCGTTGATCTTCGTCAACCGTAAACCCGAAGTGAAATTGACCGGCAAAATGGCCTATGTCGGTTCTGATTCTGCGTTAAGCGGCAAGATGGAGATCGAAGCGTTAGCCAAGCGTCTGGATAACAAAGGCAATATCGCCATTCTGATGGGTGCCCTTTCCACTGAGGAAGCGCGTCAGCGTACCAAAGCGGTTGAAGATTATGTTAAGGATCATCCTGGTCTGAAAGTGATCCAGAAACAGAGCGCCAACTGGCAGCGCAACGAAGCGGTCGATAAAACTTTGTCATGGTTGCAGGATGGTAACGATATCAATGCCATCATCGCCAACAACGATGAAATGGCGATCGGGGCAATTATGGCGCTCGATCAGCTGAAGAAAAGCAATGTGTTAGTCGCCGGTATCGATGGCACGCCAGATGGTTTGCAGTTTATTAAGAACGGCAAAATGGCGGTAACGATTTTCCAGGATGCGAAAGGTCAGGCAACCGGCGCAGTCGATGTGGCTTACGACATGCTGAGCGGTAAAAAGACCGAAGCCTACAACTGGGTGCCTTATCAAACGGTGACTAAAGAAAATTATCAGGAATTCACCAGTAAGAATCAGAAGTAACACCGCTTTGTAGATACCGTCTTGCCAGTACCTGGCAAGACATATTGTTCAGTTCGGCCTGGCCGAAGCGCTTAATGCGGGCAGGGTTTTCAACGCTGACGTCATAGCCTTCATCGTGCAGGAAGGTGGCCAGCGGCTCGCTGTACGCGCCATGCAGATATGGCAGTCGCCGAACGGCTCCAGCCATCTCACCCGCAACTTCCCGATGATCAGTCGGGGATCATAGCACCCGGAGGAGAATGATCGAGATATAAGGGTCGCCATTCATGGGTAATGCCGATCGGTTAAGCCCAAAATAGTGGGCATAAAGTAATTTCCTTCGTTGAAAAGGTGATGGCACGCTGGCAACGTGCAGCGCATGCGTTGGCTGTGCGCACCGGTAGTGACACAGCCTGCGGATGGCGACCGGTGACGTTTTTATCGACATAAATGAAAACAGGGAGTTGTTTTTTTTATCAGTTATTAGCATTAATTGATAAATATATGACAGAATACTTACAATCAGAGGTGGGCAAATGAACCCAGAATAGCTTAAGCGGAATCGCTATGATTTATGATTGCTTTTTATACTATGACGAAGATATGTTACTCGACATTCGGTTACATACTTTGAATGACGTCGTCGACTACTTCGTGATTGTTGAATCCACACATACTTTCACCGGTAAGCCGCGAAATTTGCATTTCAATGTGAATAAATTCGCTAAATTTAAGCATAAGATTATTTATGTCGTTTATGACGAGCCGCCCTTTTTCACAAATAATGTCGTCAATGCATGGAAGAACGAAGCCCATACACGAAATGCCATCATGAGAGGTTTAGAATCCGCCAATGACGACGATATTATTATCGTTTCCGACGTTGATGAAATACCCAATCCCAAGGTTATAGTAAAAATTAATAAACGCAGACTTTGCACCTCGCTGCACATGAATTTCTACAATTATCAGTTCAATCTGCAGGTTTTCAATACTAATGGCGTTCCGCGCGTGTGTTCATTGCCCCGGGCGGCATCACTTAAAAATCTTAAAGGTTTCTTTGCCGGTAAACCAGAAGATTTCCGAAATATAAAAAAAAGCCCAATTAAATCCAGCTTTATGAAATGGACGCTCTTCAAGCTACGTAATAAAAATATTACATCTGCAGGCTGGCATTTTTCATGGATTATGCGACCAGAGCGGATATCGGAAAAAATGTCTTCTATTTCGCACACGGAATATGACTTACCACAATTCAACAATAGCGATCATATTATTGATGCACTGAAAAATGGCAAAGATATTTGGGGCCGTGACAGAAAAATGTGCAAACAAGAACTTACTGCCGAACATTTCCCCGATTATTTGGTTAAGAATCAGACAAGATTTAGCGAATTTATTCTGTAGTCATTGCCCTGAGGTTTTCACCTGTGGGGCACATTCCGCTTAACTTACTTTTTGCTACAACATTCAAACTCATAGCCCTCTGCAAAATGCGCTTTTGGCCCTAAGCTTAAAGCCATTCAGCCAATGATGATGAGGTTTCAATGAGTTTACTGTTTAGTGCGACGCAACTGGGTAAGTTAACGCTCGATAATCGCATCGTGATCGCGCCGATGTGCCAATACTCCGCTGAGAATGGCAAAGCCAGCGCCTGGCACCGCATTCATCTCGGGCAACTGGCGCTTTCCGGCGCCGGTTTGCTGATCATTGAGGCGACTGCTGTCGAAGCGGCCGGACGTATTTCTCCCGGTGATTTAGGCTTGTGGGACGATGCAACGGAAGCGGCGCTGGCCAGCGTTCTGCAGGATATCCGTCAATATTCTGACATTCCATTTGGTATTCAACTCGGTCACGCCGGACGTAAAGCGTCCTGCGCCGCGCCGTGGCTCGGTGGCAATCAGCTATCACTGGAACAAGGCGGCTGGCAAACCGTCGCGCCTTCTGCGCAAGCCTTTAATCCTGAAGATCGCGCGCCGGTGGCGCTGACGAAACAGGATCTTGAGCGCCTGAAACAAGCCTTCGTTGATAGCGCGCAGCGTGCCGCCAAACGCGGTATCCAGTTAATTGAACTGCACGCCGCACACGGTTATTTGCTGCATCAGTTCCTGTCACCGCTGAGTAACCAGCGTGAGGATGAATACGGCGGTTCGCTGGAGAATCGTCTGCGCTTCCCGCTGGAAGTGTTCCATGCGGTGCGAAGCGCCCTGCCGGACTCGGTGGCGGTTGGCGTGCGCCTTTCGGCAACGGATTGGGTTGAAGGTGGCTGGGATGTTGAGCAGTCGATTGTATTTAGCCAGCAGCTTGAAGCGGCGGGCAGCGATTACGTGCACGTTTCCAGCGGCGGCCTGTCACCGCAGCAGAAAATTACGGTTGGCCCCGGCTATCAATTGCCTTTTGCCCGCGACATCCGCAAACAAGTGAAGATTCCGGTGATTGGCGTTGGCTTGATTACGGAACCGAAGCAGGCAGAACAGGCCTTGCAGGGAGGTGATGCGGATTTGATCGCGCTGGCGCGCGCGGTGCTTTACGACCCGCGCTGGCCGTGGCATGCCGCGGCGGAATTGGGTGCGCAGGCCAAAGCGCCGCCGCAGTATCTGCGTTCCGAGCCGCACGGCCTGAAAGGCACGCTGATTTCCAATAAAAAGTGATAGTTTGACCCGGTGCGCATCAATGCGCACCGGTTGAACGTAGGGTCGCCATTTATGGCGACCGATTCTCACTTAACCTGCTACTTCCGTCTTCATGGTCTGCAACATATGCTCAGCCAGGCGCAAGCTCAACGCAGCGCCGGTTAAGGTCGGGTTCATACAAGATGCTGACGGCATCACGCTGGTTCCGGCAATCCACATATTGGGATGATCATGCGTGCGGCAATCACGATTTACTACCGAATTATGCGGATCATCGCCCATAATGGTGGTGCCCATGATGTGCTGGCGATCCTGGAACTTAGTATCGATCGACAATATTTCCGCATTCAGTAGTTCTGCAAACTTGTGAAAATCTTTGAGCCCCGCTTCTTTTCCGGCATGCCAGTAATCCGTCACGCTGTAGTAAATCTCCGGCAACGGAATACCAATCGCATCTTTTTTCGTCTTGCTTGGCGTAACGCGGTTTTCCGCCAGCGGCAAGGTTTCAAAATCGATAGCAAAGTTCAGCGAGCGTGCCGACTGGCGCCGGATTTCAGCATCCAGTTTGGAGCCCAGCACACCTTTCTCAATCAGCGATGCAGCATAATCGGCGGTTGGCACCGTGTTACGCACTTTGATCTTGTAGCTGGGGAAATCCTTGCGGAATACGCCATCGCGGTTGTTCAGATACACCAGCAATTCGGTCGGCCCCTGACCTGGCCACACATCTTCCGACATCATCACGTTCATACTGATGCCGGTGTGGCCCATCAAATTGCGGCCAACCTGATCGGAAGAGTTTGCAATGCCGTTGGGATATTTCTCCGACGTCGACATCAACAGTAGCTTGGGCGATTCAATGCCGTAGGCCGCCAGTACAAAGTAGTCGGCGGTTAAATGGTGCTCGGAACCATCCGGCTTTTTATACCAAATGCCGGTAATTTTGCCATCATCCGCTGCCTCTATACGGTACACCACCGCGTTATCCAGCAGTTTTGCTCCCAAACGCTCCGCTTCATCGATATGCATCGAGCCATCATATTTGGCGGCGATCGGGCAAACCGGATTGCAGTTATTATTGCCGCCACACATTGGGCGCTTGCCCCACGGCTTAGTCGCGCGACCGTTCGGTTCCAGCACCGGATTATAACCGCCTTTACCCAGCATCTCAGTTAGGCGATCAAACAGATAACTGGTTGGCAAACCCGGCATCGGGAATGGTGTAGATCGCGGTGGCCAGGCTTTGCCACCCTGCCCACTTTCGTCTTGTCCATCGACGCCTGAAACGCCCAGCTCATGCTCGGCTTTGCCATACCACGCTTCCAGCTCTTCGTAGCCAAAGGGCCAGTCGCGGCCCCGACCATAAAGGGTGTTGAGTTTGAAATCGTTGGGGATCATACGCCACAGTGCAGAGCCAAAGTGCCAGGTTGTACCACCGACAACGCGCAGGTATTTGGTGGGATATTTAACCGGCCCAACCTGCTGCAAATAGTCACCGTAGGTGGACGGAATATGTGGCGGATTGGGATAAGGCGAACCCACGCCCTGTAATTTGATATTGGTTAACGACATCTTGAACGGGGAATTACGGAAACGTTCGACGATTTCCTGACGAGAAACTCGCGGGCCCGCCTCAAGGATGATCACCGATTTACCCGCTTTTGCCATCTGGCAGGCGATCAACCCGCCCATCACGCCCGAGCCAATGATGATCACATCGGCATCGACTTTTTGTGCACTCATGCGCCTTCTCCTGTGGTTGCCACTTTGCCATCTTGCGTTACTGCCCAGTAGAACGGCCCGCCGCCATAGGTTGGGACCACCAGAATATCTTTGGTGGGCAGGTACATCATCGCATCGGCATAAGCAATCAACTCCAGATCGCTGCCGTCGCCGACAACGCCGGTGTACCACGCTGAAATGATGCGTTTTGCCGTTTTCCAGTCAGGATTATCTGCACCAAATGCGGCAAGGAAATCGTCGACATGGGCAAAATTATGCTGCTGCAACACTGCCTGCAGGCTGCTGAGCTGGTGCGTGAATTCGGCATTATGGCGATTCAAGGCATCGTAGTAGCGCTGTCCCAGCATCGGGCCGACCGGGCGACTGACCAAAAACTGCGAAACGGTCAGAAAACCATTTTCAGCCATCTGATCTGCAGCCAGCGCGCGCGCCGGGAACAGGGAATTACACATCGCGCCGAGTGACAAAATGCCCATGCCTTGCAACAAACGACGTCGGGAAAGGTTATGCGCCATGTTTTTTCCCCTTACGCGAAATTGAAACCAGCAGCACCAGTAAAATAATGATAACTACCGCGCCACCGCCCCACACAGCAGGCTGCGCCAGGCGAGCAATCAGTGGGCGCTTGCCGCCTTCACGCACGGTTTTAACCTGTTCAGGCGTTACGTTCAGCTGAGCATTACCAAAGTTTTTCAGCACGTAGTTGCTGACGTCGGAAATTTGCTGGTCGCTTAATCGATCGGTAAATAACCCATCCGGGCCAAAAGCGGGCATGACGACATCTTTTCCATCAACCTGACGATGTACGCCGTAGACAATAGTGGCAATGAGGTTATCGGCCTGCGGTGCGCCGGTGGCGGTGTTGTGGAACAGCGAAGGATAGAAGTGATTGCCCGCACCATCCGCCTGATGGCAGTTAGCGCAAGAACTGGCGTAAACCTGCCAGCCCGCATCGGGATTTTTAACCGCTCGCAGCGCCGCTTCATCTGTTGCGGGTTTGCCAAGCACGTCGCGTGGCGAATGGGTGGCCTGAGTCACTGCGGGGATCTGCCGCAGATAAGCCACTATCGCATTGATATCGTCATCAGACAGATGCTGTAAGCTGTGCTCAACAGCTTCCGCCATCGGGCCTGCTGCCTGGGCTTTGCCTGCAACATGGCCCGTTTTGAGATATTGCGCGATTTGCGCATCGCTCCAGTTGCCAATGCCGGCTTGTTGATCGGGCGTGATATTCGGCGCGTACCAACTGCCCAGGCTGCCGCCGCTGAGAGCCTGACCGTTGTTTTGCCCCATCAGCGCGTTACGTGGCGTATGGCAGGTATCGCAGTGCGCCAATGCATTGACCAGATAATCACCGCGATTAACCACATCCGATTTATCTTTTGCCGGAATAAATGGCTTATTATCGGCAAACAGCATATTCCAGAAGAACATACTTGAACGAATATTAAACGGGAAAGGCAAATCCGTGGTGGGAGGTACATTATCGTCTGCTTTTACACCGTGCATAAAATAAACATACAGCGCGTGCATATCGGCATCAGAAATTTTTGCGTATGAGGTGTAAGGCATCGCCGGATAAAGATGCTGCCCCTGTTTATTAATGCCACTTCGCACGGCTTTAACAAAATCTTGTTCGCTATAATCGCCAATGCCGGCGGTTTTTGATGGCGTGATATTACTGGCAACAATATTCCCCAACGGCGAGGAGATAATATAGCCACCCGACATTTCCTTGCCCTGATTCGGTGCGGTGTGGCAAGCTCCACAGTCCGCAGCAATAGCCAGATACTTGCCTTTCGCAATAAGAGCCGCAGACTCAGCCGCATCTTCAGCGTGAGCTGAAAATGTGGCAGACATCAGAATGCTCAACGCGAAAGGCAGACAACACTGTCTCACCTTTCTTGCTTTCATTGTAATTGCTTCCGGTAAATAATTATTAGTATTGTAAAAACAATAATGCACTTCTGTGGCAACCCACAGAAGTGCACATTATCAGACAACGTCAATTCACAAAATACAAACAGTGCTATAACAATTCATAATCATTGAAGATGATATTTCCGCCACTTGCCGCCGTTATATCGACTTTACCTGGCTCGGTTAAAAAGGCATCGCCGGGATGTACCCAAACTTCTTTTACCCGATTGGTATGAGTTTGATCGGCAATCAGTACCCGCCCTTCAGTAAAGAACACGCGCACGCCAGGCCCATGTTGCGTATATTCGCCGGTACTGGCGCCAGGCTTCAGCGTGACCTTCCAGCCTCTCACTGTTTTCTTATCCAGCACCTGAGTAAATGCGGCATTATCAGGCCGCGAAGCGTTACCAAAATGTTGCGGGCCTGGGATGTTAATTTCGAACGCCACCTGATGATTGACGTTATTTCCGGTATTGGTGACCTTATCCGTATCTGATTTCCCTTGATGCTCACCGAATTTAACATTGCCACTTTTCATTTCGGTCATGTTTACCGGCTTGTCGGGATACTCTATTTTGACCGGGCTCCCTTCAATGTGCGTATTAACATAATCCAGATGCTGCTCATGAAATAGCGTCGATTGTCCGGGTTGAATTAATACGCGCATTACCGTGACGTATTTATTTTCCAGAATGACGTGGTGCAGTGGTTCCAGATCGGTGGCAACCCCTTTTTCAGCCGCTTGTGTCGGTAATCCTGCGCTTAACAGCGTCGAGCACAATAATGTGCTGAATAATCTTTTGCGAACAGTCGACATAAACACTCCTTTTTTTACGAATGAATTAAATAGAGCAGAAATTTACTCAACAATAGTGACCCAATTAGCGCCCTTGCCGGTGGGGACGCGCTCAATTAATGTCAGTTTGCCAGTGGTTTGATCTATGGAATAGAGCGAAATTTGTGTCGACTTCTGACCCGATTCAATTAAATAGCGCCCGGAATTATCAATAGCAAATCCACGCGGCTGAGCTTCTGTTGGCATGCTATTAATCAACGTCAATCGACCATCGCTCGGTGAAACATGAAATGCAGTAATATGACTGCTGGTGCGTTCGGTAGAATAAAGGAAACGTCCATTTGGCGTGATGTGAATATCGGCTTGCCATAAACGCGGTTTGGCGGATTTTGGCAAATCATCATCGCCGGTCAGTGGTCGCGCTTCACCACGCTGCATGTTGGCGGCAATGGCCGGATCGAGTGATGGTGTCGCTTCATGTTCCGTCAGGGTGCCATCTTTGTTCAACGTCAGGCGGGAAATGTTGCCGGCCATTTCGGTCAGCACATAGAGATTCTGCTCACCCTTCTCATCCCGCTGCGGTGCAAAGGTGAAATGACGCGGTCCGGTTGCCGCCTCACGTTGAATATTCATAAACGCTGGCGTGTTCGCCGTGACGGTTCCGCTGTGGCTATCAAAACGGTACTGCAGCAGTTGATCGGCACCCAGCAGCGGTACATAGAGAAACTGGTTGCTGGGATCGGTCTGAATCGAATGTGCACGCTTTCCGGTATGCACCACCTGCACCGGCGCACTCTCAACTTTGCCATCCGCGGCAATGCGATTGATGCTAAACAGATCGCCGCCGTAAGAAGATGAAAGCAGGAATTTCCCGCTCTTATCCAGCGCGACATACGCCATCGCCTCTGGCAGCGGCGTATCCGCAAAATGCTGCAGCGAGCCGTCAGGTTGAATATGCCAGGCCGAAACATGGTAAGGCTTACTGCGAACGGAGACGTAAAGTGTCTTGTTATCCTGCGATACCACCATCGGCATACTTTTCAGGCCGCTGGGGTATTCGCCAATCGGTTTCAGCTGGCGCTGCGCCTTTTGCAGCTCGTAGGCCGTCACCGTTCCGCTGTCGCCGTTGGATACGTAGACAAAAGATTTTTCCTGCGCCAATACCGTTGATGCAAAAAGCATCATGCCTGCGGCTATTACCGTCTTTTTCATCTTGGATCTCGTTTTTGTAGGGAACAATGCGGGTATTACCAGCGCGTATTAAAGTGTTCGCACAGCTCCAATACGGCTTGTTCTGGCAGCGCGGCGGGCTTATCCACGCAGTTCAGCCAAAGGCGCGCGGTTTCTTCCAGCTCTTCAAGGGCAAAGCTTACCGCTGAAACGGATTTTCCCCACATTACCGGGCCAAGTCTCTCCAGCATCACGCCACGCACGTCATTGGCCAGCTCAGCCACCTGCGCAGCCACATCGGCATGGCCTGGGCGGCGATAGTCGATTAACGGAATCCGCCCGACTTTCATCACCTGATACGGCGTCAGCGGCGGTAAAATGCTGTCGCGCTGCCACACACCCGCTAACGTCAGTTGCACCAGATGCGTGGAATGGGTGTGCACCACACCGTGCGCCTCCGGGTTGCGATCATAAATCTGGCGATGTAACAGTAATGTCTTCGATGGCTTGTCGCCCGAAACCCATTCATCGGCGCGATTAACCTTGGCAATCCGGCCGGGCTCCAGATGTCCGAGACAAGCATCAGTTGGCGTAATCAGCCAGCCATCTTCCAGGCGAGCGCTAATGTTTCCCGCGGTACCGGTGGTATAGCCGCGGTTAAACAGATCGGCTCCCACCTGACAAATCTCTTCTCGTAAGGACTGTTCGTTTTGCATGCTGTTTCTCCTCTTATTGATTGGCGGTAGCAATGACGTTGGCATCCGGTTTAGAGCTGATCGGTAATGGTTCCAGTTTGCCGAGCACAAACATAAAGGTCAGCGCACCCAGCACACAGATTCCGCCCGCCACCAACAATGGCACCACAAATGAACCGTGACTGAGGCTCAGCATCAGGCCAGTGAAGGAGGCCGTAACTATCCCTGCCAGGTTACCCGCAAAATTCTGGATGCCGCCTAGCGTGGCTACGTAATTACTGGCAGGCGCAACGTCGGCTGGCAGCGTCCAGATGTTGGCGGCGGTGAAGGCTAAACCGGCGTAAGTGATGGAGAATAAGGTGAGGATCACCGTAATGCTGTCGGTGAATGCGGCGAAAGCAATCACGCTGGAGAGCAACATCCCGCTGATAAGACAGGTTTTACGCGCAGCGGTCAGGCTAAATCCTTTGCGGTAAAGGGTATCTGACACAATCCCGCCGAGCAGACTTCCCGGAATCCCCATCAGTGCAGGGATCGCGCCGAGCGTCCCCAGCTCTTTCAATGAAAAACCATGCGCCACCGTCAGATAAGTTGGGAACCAGGTCACAAAGAAATAGGTGGCGAAGTTCATGCAGAAGAAGCCAATCATCATTCCCCACACGTTGCGATGACGGAAGAGTGACCACAATTCAACTTTTGCGTCGGCCTGCGTAGTGGGCAGAGCACGATCTTCCAGCAGATTTTTACGCTCAGTTTCATCGAGACCTTTCATCTCTTCAGGCTCACGATAGAAGACTAACCAGATCACCACCCAAATCAGTCCTAACGCGCCAGTCACGATGAAGGATGTTTCCCAATCCCATACGCTGATTAACCATGCAACCAGCGGCAGCGCCAGCGCGCTGCCGGCACGTGGACCGGCATCAAAGATCCCGCTTGCCGTTGCACGCTGTTTTTTCGGGAACCAGCTGTAAACCACTTTTACACAGCCCGGATTTCCCCCCGCCTCACCCAACCCTAATGCTAAGCGTGCCGCAAAAAGAGAAGTGAATCCTTTACCAAACGAAGTAAACACCGTAAACAACGACCACCAGCCAACGGCGATGGCCAGCCCGGCACGTGCACCGAGACGATCGAGTAAGCGTCCAGCCGGAATTTGCATCAGCGCATACGTCCAGAAGAAGGCGCCCAGAATCAGCCCCATGCTGGTGTCATCAAGGCCTAAATCTGCTTTGATGTGCGGTGCGGCGATTGCGAGGTTGATACGATCGATGTAATTGATTGCGATGGCGAAAAAGCAGAACACGATCATCAGCCAGCGAATTCGTGGATATCTGCGCATGGTGAATTCCTTTATGATTTATATAGGGTTAACACAGGTTCTGCGGCCTTAGGGCGGCTGCAGTCAGCGTTGTGGTTAAATTTGGGGGTGACAGTTCATGATCGTGTTAAAAAACGTGAGCAGGCACACCCAACCTGATAACATGATGTCAAAAGTAAGCGATTACAAAATTCAGTCAAGCCAAAAGTAAGCGCTTTCAAAATTACCTGTGAGGTGTCTGCAATTTTTGTGGACAAGCTCACTCTTTCTGCAGGAGTGACTTGATGAGTGATAAGCAAAATGGATCTGGCCGCGTATCACTGGATGATGTTGCGCGTCTCTCTGGCGTTTCAACGGCGACGGTTTCACGCGTATTAAACGGCAGCACCACGGTCAAAGCGTCACGCCGTGAAGCGGTGGAAAAGGCCTGTGAGGAATTGGGATATGTGATTAACCGCGCCGCGCGCACCCTCGCCTCACGCCGCAGCATGACGATTGGCGCGGTAGTACCCACGCTGGCGACGGAAACCTTTTCGCGCCCGCTGGCGGCTTTTCAGCAACTGATTCATGAAGCCGGCTATACGCTGCTATTGGCTAACTCCAACTTCGATCCGGAAACCGAGCTGAAAGAAGTTAATAAGCTGATTGAGTACGGTATCGATGGTTTGATGCTGGTGGGCAATACCCATCATCCAAAGCTGTGGGAGCGCATTATTCAGCAGAATATCGCCTGCGTGCAGACCTTTTCGCAAGACAGCGAAAGACCCTGTGTCGGTTATGACAGCGAGGGTGCGGCTGAAACCCTGGCGCAGCATTTGCTGGGATTAGGGCATCAGCGCTTTGCGGTGATTGTTGGCACGCCACCTTCCAACGATCGTATTTCAGAACGCCTGAACGGTACGCGCCGCGCCCTGCAGCAGTATGGATTGACGCTGCCGGATACGCATTTAATTGATAACGCCTTCACCATGAATGATGCGCGCAGAGCGGTGTTTCGTCTACTCGATGCGCCGCAGCCGCCCACCGCCATCATCTGCGGTAACGATCTGCTGGCGTTTGGTGCTATGCGCGCGGCGAGCGAGCGTTATCTGCGCATTCCAAATGATATCTCCATCGTTGGCTTCAACGACTATGAATACGCCGAGCATCTTGAGCATCCGCTGACCACCATGCGCGTGGATTTAGCGTCGATTGGTGAACACGCCGCGCACTATTTGTTGAACTCGCTGAATAACTTACCCGCACCAATGCAGACGCAGATAAGTACCGAGTTGATTGTCCGGGGCAGCAGCGGCTCGGTGCCCCGTCAGGAACGCTAATCGCGTCTATCCATGCCGAAACGGTTGAACACGTCCGTGACTGACGGCGTTTTCAGCCAGCTCAGAAATGCTTGCGCCCGTTCAGGTTGTTGGGCGCGGCTTAACACCGCAGCCGAAAGCGAAATCGCCTGCTGCGTACCCGCTGGCAGCGGTCCAACAACATCAATGCCCTCCACCATCAGCAGTTCGCTGATCTGCTGTACTGCCAGGTCAGCGTTGCCCTGCACCAGTTGCTCGGCGGTAAAACCAGCAGGAATCACCGTGCCACGCGCGCGCAGTTCCGTATCAATGTTGAGTTGTTTCAACAATTGTGAAAACCAGACACCGCTGGCTCCGGCTTCTGACCAGGCCACCGAACGCGCAGCTAACAAAGTCTGAATCAACGTTTCGCGATTGCTGATATCGGGCTGTGCAGCGCCCGCCCGCACGGCAATACCGATGGGAGAATCAACCAGTTCGATACGCGTGCCCGCATCCGCCAAACCCGATTGTGTCAGGCGGTCCAGCGTCTCAACCGTAGCGATCACCACATCCGCACCGGCGCCAGCGTTGAGCTCTTTTTCGATGAGGGTGCTGGGATGCCAGCGTATCGCCAGCGGTGCATCAGGATGTTGCGACTGCCATTGGGCAACCAGCGTGTTAAACGGCGCGCTCAGTGCAAGCGCGCTATAAATCGTTAACGCCATGATTAATCCTCGCGTGCGAAAAAGGGAGCGCGACGCAGCAGCGCAGCATTAAGTTGCTCAGGCCGCGTCACGCCGATCAGTGCTAAATCGCGATCGATTTCATCCCGCAGGATATGCATGGCATGTTCAACGCCCGCCTGAGCGCCAATCACCGCGCCATACAGGAATGGACGACCAAGAAACACGAAGTCCGCGCCCAGCGCCATCGCTTTCATCACATCGGTGCCGCGACGGATGCCGCTATCAATAATTACCTTCATATTGCCCTTCGCCGCCGCAATTTCAGCGAGTGTATGCAGCGGCGGCACCGTGTAGTCCAGCTGACGGCCGCCGTGGTTGGAGAGAATCACCGCATCGGCGCCAAGATCACGCGCGATGAAGGCATCATCCGGCGACATCAGCCCTTTAATCACCAGATTGCCTTTCCATTTTTTACGGATCGCTTCAACGTGCTTCCAGCTCAGTTTGTCGCGTGCATTGGTGTTACGTACTTTGCTCGACATCATCGGCGGGCCGCGTTCAGCATCGGTATTTTCGAAGTGTGGCGCACCATGACGCAGAAAGGTTTGCGCCACCGTGCCCAATAGCCAGCGCGGACTCATGGCGCTTTGCCACATCACTTTCGGCGTGATTTTTATCGGCATGCTGAAGCCACTGCGGGTGTTATGTTCCCGATTACCCAGCATCGGTGTATCACCGGTCACCACCAGCGTTTTATAACCGGCGTGTTCAACGCGGTCGACCAGGCGATCGATACGCGGTTGGTCGCCCGCCAGATAGGCCTGAAACCAGGCGTCAGGATTAGCGGCGATCACCTCTTCTAACGAAATCAGCGACGAGGCGCTGAGGATCATTGGCACATTCATTGCGCGTGCAGCCTTCGCCAGCATTAAGTCAGCCCGGTAACTGACAAACGACGCGCCGCCAAGCGGAGCAACACCGAATGGATGCGCCCAATCATGGCCCAATAAATTCACACGCTGATCCCGGCCAGAAACATCGCGGAACATACGCGGCACAAAGACATATTGCTGATAAGCCTCATGCGCGGCAGCAAGTCCTCTGCCGGTTTCCACGCCGCCTTTTACATACTGATAAATCATATTCGGCAATCGCTTACGCGCATGGCGTTCAAAATCATCTAACGCCAGCAAGTCACGAAAATGGCGTGGCACCGTATTCGCAGGGCGCACCTGCGCTTCGGGTGTCACGTTAACGTTAATAGCGGTGGTTTCTCCACGAATGGTCATAGTGCGTTCTCAGAGTTAGCTAAAAGTAAGCGATTTCAAATTAGGCATTCAGACGAATGCATTCACTTACATCCTGACAGATGCGCAGTTTTTTTATGTGACGGGCATCACCATATGAAGACAAATGTAAGCCCTTACATTTTCATTCTAACTCAGATATGGTGTGCTGTAATTCACTTGTGTATCGCTGGTGTCGGAGAAAATGATGAGCCAACGCATAGTTTTACTGCATGCCACGCCGGTGGCGATGTCTCCTATTCAGGACGCTTTTAACGATCTTTGGCCAGAGGCTGAAGTGGTGAATTTGCTGGATGATGGTTTGACTGTGGATCGCGCAAAAGAAGAACAGCTTTCCCGGCAGTTGATTGATCGCTTCGTTGCTTTTGGCCGCTACGGTTACGCGATGAATGCGCAAGGTATTCTGGTGACCTGCTCAGCCTTTGGCCCAGCGATTGATGAACTCTCTGCGGCTTTGCCGGTGCCGGTGCTTAAACCGAATGAAGCGATGTTCGAGGCTGCACTGCAGCAAGGCGAACGCATCGGCATGCTGGCGACCTTTGGTCCGTCATTAGTGACGATGTGCGATGAGTTTTATCACTATGCCGAACAAATTGGTTCATCCGCGACGCTGGAAACCGTGCTGGTTCCGGATGCCATCGACCTGCTGCGTAAAGGTGATGTCGCCAGCCACAATCGTCTGGTCGCAGAGTGCGCACCGCAGTTAAGTCACTGCGATGTGATTATGCTGGCGCACTTCTCTACCTCGCGCGCCGCCGATGCCGTGCGTGAGAAAGTCTCGATTCCGGTTTTAACGGCACCGCATGCAGCGGTGAAAAAAATGCAGTCCGCGATTGGAGGATCATCATGCTGATTGGGGTCATCGCCGATGATTTTACCGGTGCCAGCGATATTGCCGTCACGCTGTCGAAAGGATTGGTGGGCGAAGGCGGTTTGCGCACGACCCAGTATCTTGGCGTACCGCATCAATCTGCAGACAAACAGGTGCAAGCTGGCGTTATTGCCTTGAAATCGCGCTCTCTGCCCGCAGAGGAAGCTGTTCAACAATCGCTGGCTGCCTGTGAATGGCTATTGCAGCAAGGCTGTACGCAGATCGTATTTAAATATTGCTCGACCTTTGACTCGACCGACTCTGGCAACATTGGTCCTGTACTCGACGCGCTGGCTCAGCGATTAGCGGCGCGCAATGTGATTGTCTGCCCGGCGTTTCCCGCGATGGGCCGTACGCTTTATCAGGGCAATTTGTTTGTGCACACCCGTCCGCTGAATGAATCTGGCATGGAGCATCATCCTTTGACGCCCATGAAGGATGCGGATATCCGCCGTTTGCTGGCGCGCCAGGCAAAAACGCGCGTCAGCCATATTGGCTGGCAGCAAGTGGTGCAAGGCAGTGAAGCACTGCGCGAGATTCTGCAAGCCCGGACAGATGAGGAACCCCAATTGGTGGTGGTGGATGCCATCAGCGATCACGATTTAACGCTGATCGGCATCGCCGCTGCGGATGAGAAGCTTATCAGTGGTGGATCGGGCATCGCGCTTGCCCTGCCGCACAATTTTATCAGTGCCGGTAAAGCACAAGGTAACAACAGTGAGTTTCCTGCCATTAAAGGTTCCAGCGCCATTTTAGTTGGCAGTTGTTCAGGTGCGACGCGCGGACAAATAGAAGAACACCAAAAACAGCATGCGGTGCTGGCCATTGAGATTGAGGATGTGATGGCGGAACGAATTGATGCTGACGATCTCGTGGATTTTATCCTCACCCAACAGAACCGTTGCCCGCTGATCTATTCCTCAGGCGATCCCGCAACCGTAAAGCAAATGCAGCAGCAGTTTGGCCAGCACAATATCTCACAACGCCTTGATCGGCTGTTTGGTGATACGGCACGCAAGTTGGTGCTTGAAACGGGCATTCAGCGTTTAGTGGTTGGCGGTGGAGAAACCTCGGGCGCGGTGGTCAGCGCGTTGAATTTAGGTTCGCTGCAGGTTGGAAGTGAAATCGATCCTGGCGTGCCCGCCCTGTTTGCTCAAGGCGAGCGACCGCTGGCGCTGGCGCTAAAATCGGGGAATTTTGGTCGGCGCGACTTCTTCTCGCATGCCCTTAACGTGTTAGCCGGTTCTATGCATTAAATCGAAGACAACGTCTGCACGACGTTGTCCTTTTCTCTCTTATCGGCCACCAAATTCCGGCAATACCCCAAACCAGCTCAGCAGCCAGGCCAGTATATTCATCGCGCCAAATACAAACAGTAAAACCACTGCCAGTGAACAGCGTTGCTGAGATTTCCACGCCAGCATGGCCGGGATGATCACCGCCCATAAAGTCGCGAACAGTCCTGCAAAACCAATCGCGGCGACAAAACCACTCGGCCAGCAAATCGAGGCGAGTAACGGCGGCAGGAAAGTCAGGCTGGCGGTTTTCAGACGCGCGCCCGGTGAATTTCCGAATCCCAGACGATCGGCGATGAAATCAAACAGACCAGCGGTGACGCCGAGGAATGAAGCGATCACCGCGAAATGCGAGAAGATCGACATCATCAGCGCCAGCGCATTTACGTGCAGATGATCACGCAACGCTGCCATCAGTGCCGCGATATCACCGCCCTGCTGCACAATCTCGGGAAACGCATCGCGCGGAAGATTTCCCATGGTGCTAGTCAGCCAAAACAGATACAGCGCCAGCGACAGCAAGGTACCCAAGACCAACGCGCGCGTAATATTCTGCTTATTACCGCCGTAATAACTCACCAGACCGGTGATGTTGCCGTGGTAACCAAACGACGCGAGACAAAACGGCAGCACGCCAAGTGCATAAGGCCAGTAATGTTCCCCTGCTGCGGGCCCGCTCAGTAACGACGGCACATTCACCTGCGTCATTAAGCCGCCGAACAGTACGATCAACAGCAGAATTTTCGCCAGCACGCAGAAAGTCATCAAACGGCTGACGCCGGTAGTACCGAGCCACACTACCAAAGCAACGCACAGCGTCAGCACTATTTTGGCTTCTGCGGTAGAGATCGGTAATCCCAACTGACTGATCGATTGCTGATAAACCGGGCCGCTGGCCGAAATGTAGGCGTAGGTGAGAATGCCGAGGACAAATAAGATGCTAAGACCATTGAGCGTCGCCCAGCCACGTCCGAGCAAATCTTTGGTTAAGGTGTCGTAACCCGCGCCAGGCGGATACTTCAAGCTAACACGCATAAACAACAAGCCGGACAGCAACATCCCGCCCCAGCTAATCAGCAACAACACCATCGCCCAGCCAAACCACGCGCCCGCCATCACCACCGGCAACGTAAACATCCCTGCGCCCACTACGGTGCCGCAAATAATCATCGCGCCCCACCATACGGAAGGCTGCCGGCGGGACAATGTCATCTCCGTCATCACTTATTCCCTACAAAACTGCTTAAAAGCGGCGATGATACACGGGAAAACGCTGAGAAGAGAGTGTGATACGAGATAAAACGCGCGCCATAATGCAGGTGCGCATTAATGCGCACCCTACGAAAAAAGCGCCAATCCTTTGTAGGGTCGCCATTTATGGTGACCGAAAGACGTTTACTGACGAGCATTACGCCATCAAAACGCGCGTATATGGAAGGGAAAAGAACTTAGTTATAGAACGTCGGTTTCGCTGGCATGGTGATCGGCACGATGTCACCCGAGTTTTGCGCCGCAACGCAGGCATCAGCCGCGACCGCCGCCGCATAACCATCCCATGCGGATGGCCCGGTCATCTCACCCGCCAACACGTTATTGATGAAGTCCTGCAGCTCCACGTCATAGGCATCGATGAAACGCTTTTTCCAGTCGGTGAGAATACTGGTGGAGAGTTTGGCCGCGCTGCGCGTTTGTACCGACATCGGTTCAGGCAAACGTGCGATACCGCTTTCGCCCACCACTTCACACTGGATGTCGTAGCCGTAAGCGCAGTTAACGAAGATTTCTACATCGATGCGCACGCCTTTGGCGGTTTCCAGCAGCACGATTTGCGGATCTTTCAGATGCGCAGACGCTTTACTGGTTGAGCGTGGATAGATCACCTGCGCGCTGACGTAGTCATCTTTCAGCAACCAGCGCAGCACATCGAGCTCATGAATCAGCGTGTCGGTGATGGCCATATCGGTGGTGTAGGCATCGCCGACTTCGGGATTGCGGTGCGCGCAGTGCAGCATCAACGGTTCGCCGATCTCACCGTTCTCAATCACCGTTTTCAAGGCGCGATAGCCGCTGTCGTAAGGACGCATAAAGCCGACCTGCACCAGCTTTTTACCGGCGGCGATTTCCGCTTCAACGATGTTCATGCAACCCTGCGCGGTAACCGCCAGCGGTTTTTCACAGAACACCGCTTTGCCCGCTTTGATTGCCGCCAGCACGAACTCTTCATGAGTTGGGCCCCACGAGGTGACCAGAATCGCCTGCACTTCTGGCGCGTTAATCAGGTCATGCGCGTTGTCATAAATCTCCGCCTGGATTCCCAGATCTTGAATGATCTGTTCGCAGTTACTGCGGTTAATGTCATTCAGCGCCACTACGCGCGAATGTTGCAGCACCTGGCTACAACGACGGATGTGTTCGCGACCAATCGCGCCCGTGCCAATTACACCAATATTGAGCGTCATAGCGTGTTCCTTAGTTATTCAGGTAAGCAATGCTGGATTGGATTTCCTGAGCAATCTGTTCTTCGCTCCAGCCATCCATTACGGAAGAAAACGGTTCAAAGGCGTAGATGCCGCGATAGCCCATCTCTTCCAGACGCTGCACTTGCTGTTTCGATTTCAGCAGATCGTCGGCGCTGAGCATGATGCGCTCTTCGTCAGTTAGCTGATGCGTTGGGCGCGCATCGGTGACGCCAGAAAGATGCACCAGTCCGATATTGTTGACGTCGACGCCGCCGGCAAAGTCTTGCTCAGCGCCTTCGTACAAGTGGTGGTGAAAAGTATCGAGTACGATTTTGAACGGCGCGCCCGCTTGCTTGATCAGCTGTTGTGCCAGTGCGGCAGAACGCAGCGAGCTTTGTGGAAATCCGAGCGGCTCAACCAGACCGGCGATGCCATATTCAGCGAACAGCGGTGCCAGTGTTTTTAACGCATCCACGGTTTGCTGCTGGGAAATAACCGTGCCGTCATTCAGTGGGCAGAGTACTAACGCTTTGGCACCGGTTTCACGCGCAGCGTTTAATAAAGCGCGCGTCTTCTCCAGCACCTCATCAGTTAATTGGTTAAACGGATAAACCGCATTAATCGTTTCGATGGTGAACGCATGTTGTTCAGCCAGCTCACGCACGGCCTCACCGGATAAATGATCAGTTACGCTGCCACTTTTCATATCATTGCGGATTTCGACTTTATTTAACCCTAACTTTTCAACCAGCGAGAAAAAACGATCGAGGCTGAGGTTGGGCGCAATTTTACGATTAACGCACAGTCGGTCATGGCTTATTTTGTAGGTCATGGTGTGTTCTATCCTGAAAGAGTAATAGTATTGACTTTCTGTTATGTTGTGACGCGTTGATATCTTGCGATAGTAAGCGATGTCGTTTTGCTGCTCTGCCAGAACTTTGATTGATTTACATCAACGCAACATCATTTATACAACTCATGGAAGTAGTGCTCGACCTGCTCCAGGCTGCGCCCTTTGGTTTCCGGGATGGTGCGCAACACGAACATCGATCCACCAATACCAATCACCGCAAAGGTTAAGAAGGCTCCGGCGAGGCCAAACGCCGCCAGCAGCAAAGGGAATGCCATCGAAATGGCAAAGTTCGCCATCCACAGCGCAAACACCGCGCCGCCCATACAAATGCCGCGCATACGCGCCGGAAAGATCTCAGAAAGTAATAGCCAGGTAACCGGCGACAGCGCGCCTTGCTGGAAGCACAGGAACATCAACATCCCCGCCAGCACCAGATAGGCGCGCAGCAGATTGACGTCACCCGCAGAATGATATTCCGGCATCAAGAAGCACACCGCCGCGATAAAGAACAGACACGCGGTGCAGCCCATCTGTCCCACCAACACCAGCGGACGACGACCGATTTTGCCGATCATCCAGATACCGACCAGCGTCATCAGCACTGAAATCACGCCGTTAGCGATGGTGGCAAACAGCGCGGCATCGTTGCTCAAGCCGGTTGCCGTCAGCATGGTCGGCGCGTAATACATAATGGTGTTGACGCCGGTGAGTTGCTGAATTGCCGCAATGCCGATGCCTAGCAGGAACACTTTGCGCAGCCACGGCGTGCGCAGATCGCGCAGGCGGCCTTTGCCCTGTTGCCGGTTCTCTTCAATGGTTTCTTCGATCTCTTCCAGCTCCCAATCGACGTCATCCGCCGCGCGGGTTTTCTCCAGCACTTTGCGCGCTTCGTTGTTGTTACCGCGCATCACGTGCCAGCGCGGGCTTTCTGGCATAAAGATCATGCCAAACCACAGCAAAACGGCGGGCACCGTCGAGATGGCGATCATCCAGCGCCAGGTGTGCTCCCCGCCCCAGATTTCGTTGAAAGTGGCGTTGGACACGTACGCCAGCAGCTGACCCGAAACAATCATCAGCTCCTGCAAAGTGACCAGTTGGCCGCGCTTGTTGGCCGGCGCGATTTCCGCGATATACACCGGCACCGTGGCCGCCGCGCCACCCACGGCAATCCCCAGGAACAGACGTGAAGCGATCATGGAGATGACATCCGGCGCAAATGCCGAACCGATGGCGCCAAGGGCAAAAATAAAGGCGAGGGAAATAATGATTTTGCGACGCCCCAGCGCGTCGGCGAAGTGACCGGCGAGCAGCGCGCCAAAAGCGGCACCAAACAGCAGTGAACTGGTGACTAATCCGGTGGTAAATGGCGTGAGATGTAAATCGTC
Organism: Pantoea trifolii; assembly: GCF_024506435.1. Lineage (NCBI taxonomy): Bacteria > Pseudomonadati > Pseudomonadota > Gammaproteobacteria > Enterobacterales > Erwiniaceae > Pantoea > Pantoea trifolii. The sequence continues at coordinate 411,870 of NZ_JANIET010000002.1, forward strand.
ACGCATAAACAGCAAAGCGCCCGATACCACGCCAGTATCGTAGCCAAACAGTAATCCACCAAGCGTGGCGACCAGCGCAATTATTTTAACAAAGGGCTCGGTGCGTGTGGTGCTATTCGGGCCGGAAGCCGTGTTGGTGGATATATAAAGTTCTCTTTCCATAATACCTCCTGGTAAAAAAATAAATAAGGAAATAAGGCAGAACAAAACAGAAGGCTCACGCTAAAGGTATTTTTATTTCATGTTAATTTTTATTTGGAATTTGCTTTCCGAAATGTGAGTTCAAGCATTTTGGTGTTTTTATTTTGATGGAATTGCATCAGGAGGATATTTTATTTAGGCAGGATTTATAACGGTAATTTAAAAGGTCGCCATGAATGGCGACCTTCCATATGTGTATTTCGCATTAACATTGCCAAATAAAGCTATCGCACTGGGCGCAAAAGCCTGCTTTATCGGGCGGCCGTTTAATTATGCGTGTGCGGTAGGCGGTTTAGCGGGCGTCAATTTAGCTATCGACTTGATTACCAGCGAGGTTAGCCGCGATTTAGGCATGTTAGGCGCGGCTTCGCTGGCAGATTTAGGGGAGAAGCATTTGCGGTGGGTTGGTTGATGGTCGCCATGAATGGCGACCCCACGGACAATTATCGGCGGCGCGGCAGCGAAACCAGCAGCAAGCCAAACACAATCAGCACCACGCCGGCAAAGCTGCTCCAGCGAAAGGTTTCCCCTAATATGGGCAAGGAAATCGCTGCTAACCAGACCAGCACATAACTCAAACTGAGCAGCGGATAGAGCCGATTGAGTGGCAGATGACGCAGCGCCAGCATCCAGCACAACATCGACAGCGCGTAAGCGCCGAGGCCCATCGCCAACAGCAGCAGCGGTTTGATGTGCTGCATGCTCAGCAGCGCGCTCAAAGGCGGGAATTCGAGCATCGCCATTCGCAAAACCAGCTGCGCCAGCGATACCAGCAATACGCTGCACAGCGCCAGCATTACGCCTTTCATAGATGACTTCCCATCAGCGCCACACCGGCAACAATCGCCAGCGTGCCAATCCACTGCTGTAAGCTGTAGCTTTCGCGCCAGATCAGCCGCGCGGCGATGGCCACCAACACAAAGTTAAGACTCAGCATCGGATATGCCACGCTCACCGGCACCACGCGCAGTACCGCCAGCCACAGCAGCATGCCGATACCCAGCAGCAGGATGCTGAGCGCCAGCCAAAGCATCCCCTTTTTGATGCCGAGATGAGCCGCCTGCTTCTGACACAGCTGGGCGGCGCAACTCAGCACGCTAACCAGTAAAATCAGCAGCAGATTCATGGTGTGGCATTGTAGCCGTAATAAACCAGGCGGCCCTGACGATAGACATCATCCGGTTCCGGCAGGTTTTTATCCGGCGTTTTGTCGCTGGAATTCATCATCAGCACCAATGAAACCTTGCCCTGACGACGATGCACGCGAAGCCAGTCGGCAAAGTTATCCGCATCAATATAGTGTGGCTGCGCATCCGGATAGCTCAGGCCGTATTGCAACTCGCCTTTGGCATCATAGAAATTGATGTCGCTGCGCTGCAGTTCCCAGGCCACCGCCGATGCCACGCCAGGATTGTTGGCCAGCAGATAACGACTCTCCGCCAGCTCATCGTGCACCGCGCCGACAAAACTCTGCGGCTGCTTGGAGTCGCGCACCTTTTGCGGAATGGCAAAGCCGACCAACAACGCCAGCGCCAGCGGACAAAGCGCGGCTAACTGCCAGCGACCGTTCTCCGGTTTGCGGCTCAGCCAGCCCATCACGCCCCATCCGATAAAGGAGAGCGCCGCACAGAACACGCCAACAATCTCTTCGTTGCTGTACACCGGACGATGCGAAATGCCCCACGGCGCTAGCACTACCAGCAACACGATTGCGGCAATCGCACCGAACAGCAGATTGATCCAGCCATTTACTTTTAGCGCTTTCATCACCTGCGGTGAAGCGCTGTGCGCGTAGTGCGCCATCAGCAGCGCCAGCGGCGCGAAGCAAGGCAAAATGTAGGTCGGCAATTTGCCTTTAGCGATGCTAAAAAACAGCAGCGGCAGCAGCACCCAGCTGAGCAAATAGATTGGCCCGGCATGCTGGCTGCGCTGACGCCACGCGCCGAGCAGCGATCCCGGCAGCAGCGCCAGCCACGGCAAACAGCCCGCCAGCAACACTGGAATGTAATACCAGAATGGCGCTTTGTGCTGTGCATCCGACTCGGCGAAACGCTGAATATGCTCGACCCAGAAGAAGTAGTGCCAGAAATCCCCTTCCTGCTGATTAATCGCCAACGCCCACGGCGTGCTGAGCAGCACAGCAACCACAATCGTCAGCGGTCCCCAACGCAGCAGTTCACCGAAGCGACGCTGCCAAATGGCCCACGGCAGAATCGCCAACACCGGCACCGCCAGCGCGAGAAACCCTTTGGTCATAAAGCCCATCGCGCAGGCCGCGCCCAGCAAAACATAGCCACACAAACGTTGCCGCGTGGTGCTAGCCTGCGACGCCAGCCAGTAACTGCACATCGCGGCAACCAGCCACAGCATCAGGATCGGATCGAGTACCGCGTAAGTGCCGACGCCGTACACCAGTAGTGAAGTCAGGAAAATAACGCTGCCAGTCAGCGCGACTTGGCGGCTGGCAAACATCTGCGTGCCGAGCCAGAAGACCAATACTGCGCTTAACGTGGTGCTAAAAATCGATCCAGCGCGCACGCCAAAGTTTGTGTGACCAAACAACCATTGGCCAATGTTATTGACCCAATATCCGGCAATTGGTTTTTCGAAGTAACGGAGATCGAAGAAATGCGGCACCACCCAATTGCCGCTGAACAGCATTTCACGGCTGATTTCAGCGTAACGGGTTTCGTCCGGCTGCCATAAGGCGCGGAACTCAATCGGGATCAGGTAAAAAAGCGCGAAAAGCGCGATGAGTAATGCGGTTTTAGTGCCTGTACGCATCCGTGGTTCCTGTAAATATTAACGCTGGCAGCCTAGCCAGCCTTCGCGTCCGGGAATATGCCCGCGCACGATGTTGCCCTGTGGCAGCGTAGTGAGATCGTCGGGTAACAAGGCGCTGAGTGGACAAAATTCAATGTCCTGCTGCTCCGCACGTTTCAGCAGATCGGCGAACGCCTTAAGTCCGACAATCCCTTCCACTTCGGCATGAATGGTATAGACCGGTGAACCCGTTGCAGCATGGATCTGCTCGAGAATGAAGTCGTTAAAATCTTCCGCGCTTACCGATTGTCCCACCACTTCATCCCAGGTGGGCAAGGTCACCGGAATTTGTACCGTGCCGATACTACCATCACTAAGAATGGGCAGAAATGGCCCAGTACCTCGGCAGTCGCTGTTATAGCTGAAGCCAAACTGCTGCTTGGCGGCCACGACGCGACCGTCTGCCCGCCAACCCGCCACGGCTGAACATGTGACGTTGTCATTAATAATCGCTTCAAGCGCTTGTTTCCCCCGCGCAATCTGCTCAACCAGTTTTTCTTGCGGCCACACGCCCGCCCAGGTCTGCCAGGCAAAGTGATCCCACGCATGCAAGCCGACTTCGTGATGATCGGACGTGGCGCTGATGATCTCCTCCAGACCGCGACCAATTTCCCGTCCCGGCCACGCGGTGCCGGCCAGCAAGATATCCCAGCCGTAAAGAGATGCTGCGCGCGAACGCAGCATTTTCCACAGGAAGCGCGGTTTTAACAGGCGCCACAAGTGGCGCCCCATATTATCCGGTCCAACACTGAAGAAAAAACTGGCCTGCAGCTGATGCAGACTGAATTGCTCCAGTAGCGCCGGCACCCCGAATTGGGTGCCGCGCCAGGTATCTACATCGACGCGCAAACCTACTTTTTTCATGGCTTATCCTGCAGCTCAACGGTGCGCAGGAAGAAGTCCAGCGTGTTATCAATGGTGGTATCCATCTCGACGGTTGGCGTCCAGTCCAGCAGACGACGCGCGTTTTTGATCGACGGCTTGCGGTGTTCCACGTCCTGATAACCTTTACCGTAATAGCTGCTGCTTTCTACCTCACGGAATCCAGCAAATGGCGGGAAGTTGCTGCGCAGCGGATGACGTTCAAAACTCGCCAGCAGACGCTCGGCCAACTCTTTGATGCTGGCTTCGTTATCCGGGTTACCGATATTGACGATCTGACCATCGCAGTTGTTCTGCTTGTTCTCGATGATGCGGAACAGCGCTTCAATACCGTCGCGAATATCGGTGAAGCAACGCTTCTGTGCACCGCCATCGATCAGCTTAATCGGTGAACCTTCCACCAGATTCAAGATCAGTTGCGTAATAGCACGCGAACTGCCGATACGTGCGGCGTTCAGGTTATCGAGGCGCGGTCCCATCCAGTTAAACGGACGGAACAAGGTAAAGCGCAGCCCTTCTTTCTCACCGTAAGCCCAAATCACGCGGTCCAGCAGCTGCTTAGAAACGGAGTAGATCCAGCGCTGTTTATTGATCGGCCCAACAACCAGATTCGAGTGATCTTCATCGAAATGTTTGTCAGTACACATGCCGTACACTTCGGAGGTCGATGGGAAAATGATGCGCTTTTTGTATTTCACGCAGTCACGAATGATTTTGAGGTTCTCTTCAAAATCGAGTTCAAACACACGCAGCGGATTGCGCGTGTACTCAATCGGCGTGGCAATCGCCACCAATGGCAGCACCACATCGCACTTCTTAATGTGATACTCAATCCATTCTGAGTGAATGCTGATGTCGCCTTCGACAAAGTGGAAGCGCGGCTGATCGAGGAAACGGCTGATGGCATCTGAACCGATGTCTAAACCGAATACTTCGAAGTTATCATCCTGCAGCAGACGCTCAGTGAGGTGGTTACCGATAAAGCCGTTCACGCCGAGGATCAGCACGCGCGTACGACGTTTGACCGCTGCCACCGGCTGAGAGTAGAGCAATGCGCCCTTCACCATGCCGAGGTTTTGTGCCAGCTGGCTGCCGTTCATGAAGACGCCGTTATCGCTTTGGCCGGTCATCACTTCCAGCGCACCTTCACCGCAAGCGATGAGGAACGGCTCTACGGACAATACGGTGCCTGGTTTGGCGTGGTGACCAATGTTGTGCACGCGGCTCTTCCACACCACAAATTTCACGGTGCCAGCAAAAGCAAATGCGCCCGGCCAAGGATAAGTTACGGCACGCACCAGATTGTTGACCGTCTGCGCCGGGGCTTCCCATTTAATGCGACCATCTTCCGGTGTGCGACGCCCAACAACTGTGGCTTCACTTTCGTTTTGTGGCGTGGTGACGATATCACCCCGTTTTACCGCCGGTAACGCGCCATTCAGTACTTCGGTGGCGCAGGCCACCAGTTTGCGATGCAGTGTTAATGCGTTGTCCTGCTCGTCAATCGCGACGCGCTGTTGCGCCACAATGTCACCGGCATCGGCGCGTTTCACCATGCGGTGCAAGGTTACGCCGGTTTCGGTTTCGCCATTGACCAGCACCCAATTCAGCGGTGCGCGGCCACGGTATTTAGGCAGCAGCGAACCGTGCAGGTTAAAGGCACCCAGTTTTGCGCAGTTGAGAATGCTGTCGTTCAGCAAAGCACGATAGTAGAAGGAGAAGATGTAATCCGGCGCCATGGTTTTAATGCGATCGACCCACAGCGGATGATTCACATCTTCCGGCGCATAGACCGGAATGCCCTGCTCAGCGGCTAAACGCGCAACGGAGTCAAAAAAGTGGCTCTCAGTTCCTGTGTCTGAGTGGGTAAAAATAGCGCTGATTTCATAGCCAGCGTTCAGAAGTGCAGAAATACCCGCACAGCCCATTTCGGCGTAGGCGAAGACGACAGTTTTCATTGCTCAATTTCCTGTACAGATGAGGCTTTTTGCTGTGGGTGAATCACACGTTGGATGAAGTAGCGCGGTCGGGCGCGTACGTCGTTATAAATGCGGCCGATGTATTCGCCGAGTAATCCCATGCCGATAAACTGCGCACCGACAAAAATAAACAGCACGGCGAACAGCAGGAACACGCCATCGCCGGCCCAGGCGGCGCCGAGGAACAGACGCAGCACAATCAGAATCAGCGAGAAGGCAAACCCGGCCAGCGCAATCAGGCTGCCGACGATACTCAGCAGACGCAGCGGCGTGGTGGTGAGGCAAGTCACCAGGTCATACATCAGGTTAATCAGCCGCATAAAGCTGTATTTTGAATCGCCAAACTCGCGCTCGGCATGCGCCACCGGCAGCTCAATGGTGCGGCGCGCAAAGGTGTTAGCGAGGATGGGAATAAAGGTGCTGCGCTCGTGGCAGTTCAGCATCGCATCAACAATATGGCGGCGATAAGCGCGCAACATGCAGCCGTAGTCGCCCATCGCTTTGCCAGTCACGCGCTGAATCAGGTGATTGATGGTGCGTGAGGCGCGACGACGGAACCAGCTGTCCTGCCGGTTTTGACGCACGGTGCCCACCACGTCATAACCCTGCTGCGCCGCTTTCACCAGGTTCGGGATCTCTTCCGGCGGGTTTTGCAGATCGGCATCCAGCGTGATGATCAAGTCGCCGCTCACGTGGCTAAAGCCCGCCATGATCGCCGAGTGCTGGCCGTAATTACGATTGAGTAATACGCCAACCACATGGCTGCCCGGCATATCCGCAGCGTCAGCAATCATCTCGCCCGAGCGATCGCTGCTGCCGTCATCAACCAGCAGAATCTCGTACTCCAGAGCTAATTCCGCGCAGGCCGCGTCGGTACGACGCACCAACTCCGGCAAGCTCTCCTCTTCGTTGTACACCGGGATCACCACGGAGACTTTACGAATGGCTTTTTCTTCCAACATGTCAAACTCCAGCGATCTGACGCAATGCGCTAATGACGCGCGTGACATCTTCGTCGCGCATATCAGGGAACAACGGGATTGAGCAAATGCGATCGCTATTCCATTCGGTGTGTGGCAGCGAGAGTTGCGGATAGCGTTCGCGGTAATATTTGTGCGTGTGTGCAGCACGGAAATGCAGCCCGGTGCCGATATCCTGCGCTTTAAGTGTTTCCATTAATGCATCGCGGGTAATGCCGCATTGCGCTTCATCGACACGAATAATGAACAGATGCCACGCATGCTGATGCGCCCATTCTGGCTGCGTCAGCGGCAGAAACGGCGTATCTGCCAGTTCGGTGAGATAACGTTGCGCAATCGCCGCGCGGCGCTCATTGATGACGGGCAGCTTTTTCAATTGCACCAAGGCAATGGCGGCGCTGATATCCGGCAAGTTGTATTTGAAGCCCGGCATGATCACTTCCGCCTGCGGCTTGCGGCCATGCGTGTGACGATCGTAAGCATCGACACCGAGGCCGTGGAATTTTAGGCTGCGCATGCGGTCGGCCAATGCCGCATCATCGGTCACAATCAAGCCACCTTCGGCGCAGGTCATGTTTTTGATGGCGTGGAAGGAGAAGATTGCCGTGCCCTGTTGGCCGACGTGCTTACCTTTGTAGTAACAGCCGGCAGCGTGCGCGGCATCCTCAATCACCGGAATGCCGTGGCGCTCACCGATGGCGCGGATGGCATCCAGATCGGCCGGTGCACCTGCGTAATGCACCGGAATGATGGCGCGCGTGCGCGGTGTAATTGCTACTTCAATCTGCTCTGGCGCCACCATTAAGGTGTCGCGATCGATATCGATCATCACCGGCGTCGCACCGAGCAGCGTGATGATATTAATGGTGGAAACCCAGGTCAGAGACGGCGTGATCACTTCATCGCCGGGCTGAATATTCAGCGCCAGCAGCGTGACATGCATCCCTGCCGTGGCGGAACTGACGGCAATCGCATGCTGATTACCGGTGAGCTGGCAAAAAGCCTCTTCCAGTTCAGCATTCTTTGGACCCGTCGTAATCCAGCCTGATTCAAATACTGCTTTTACCGCAGCCAACTCTTCCTCGCCCAATGATGGGCGCGAAAATGGAAGGAAATTCATAAATTTACCTTAACTTTTAACGCCTTGAGTTTCCTGCATCAGGACCATGTAAAAATGTGCAATCGATTGATACCACAACAACATTAAGTAACTTGCTGTTTAAACGTAGGTTAAACCGTACAAACTTGACAGCACAAACTGTTAACTTCTCTGGGCGCTTTAAAAAAACATAAGTAGGGCTTTTTTATCGCCTGAGGAAACAACATACGGAGGAATACTTAACTCAACATTAAATGGTGCGATAACCAGTCGGCTTTTTTAATAAATGTTGAAGTTTGGTAGAAGAAAGTAGGCATGAAAAAGGTGTGGATTATTAACTATACTCTTCTTAAGGTTATATTAAGGTTCGGACCCGAGACTGTGTCCGGTTTTGGCTAAAAAACGCTAAGTGGAGGAGTGGCAATGAGAACCGATAATGACCGACTGTCGCAGGCTGCTTTGCGCCGTCATCACATTGGGATTAAAACCAAAGGGCTGCGCTATCGTGGCGATCTCTATGTGTTTCGATTTAATGCCGGGCAATATGATGTCTACCTCAATAATGAACACGTAATGTCACTGGCGACCAGCAATGTGCAGGAAGCGATTCAGATGTTTAAGCAGCAGTCTTAATTCCCAATCTCGTTAATTCTGGATCCCGCTCTGCACTTTTGATGTAACTCGCTGTAATACCCTTTTTCTTCTCGCACCGATATTCGCTTCGGCATATTGTCGCGCCATGACAAACCAGGAAGGTGCGAGGTATCGGCAATGGCATGCTTGTATTGGTTAAGTGGTGGATTATTTGGCTTGATGATGGGCAGTTTCATCAATGTAGTGATATATCGATTGCCGATACAATTATTGCATCCACAATCTTCCCTTAATCTGTTCTCTCCCTCTTCTCACTGCCCACGATGTAAAAAAAGAGTGCTTTGGCGTGACAATATTCCCGTCCTGAGTTGGCTGTTGCTACGCGGTAAATGTCGCTATTGCCAATGCTCCATCAGCGTACGTTATCCACAGGTTGAGATAATTTCTGCACTTTTCACCTTGCTGCTGATGTGGCTTATACCGGTAAATCTGCATTTGTTGGGTGCGCTCATTTTGTTCTGGGCGTTAACAGCACTAACTTTTATCGACCTCGACCATTTCCTTTTACCCGACGCGATCACATTGCCATTACTGTGGACTGGGCTGTTTTTCAAAGCGATGGAGTGGCTGCCCGGTTCGCTGCATGAAGCGGTCTTCGGTGCAATGGCGGGATACAGCTTATTGTGGACACTATCTTTTTTATATCAATGGATTAAAGGAATTGAGGCGCTTGGGATGGGGGATGCAAAACTGCTGGCGGCGATGGGTGCCTGGCTGGGCTGGCCTCTTATACCTTCAGTGCTTTTGCTGGCTTCAGGCGGTGCTATTTTATGTGTATTGATTTCCAAAATTGGCTGGCAGCGAGATATCAATCAGGCCATTGCCTTTGGTCCATGGATCGCCTTAGCGGCTATAAGTCTCTTTATTCATTCGATTATTTTTTAACCACCTCATCTACGGTGCGAATTTAAGCGGCCAATTTCTGGCCAACGCCCTGATTCATATATGGAAAGAGTAAACAAATCTAAACAAAATTAATCATTGTGATGTAGGTCAAAAGGCTCTATATTGGCCGCGTTTTTTCACAGCTGTTACTTTTTTGTTCAATTAGTCAATTGGCGAGCCTCACGTGCCCCGGTTGAAGGAGAGATATGATGACGGATAAAGTCCGTATTGATAGTTTTGGTGCCAATGCATTCAATGGAAACAACGACGCATTCTTAGCCCGTCAGGCCGAGTTTGAATCTAACGTCAGGAGTTACCCGCGCAAACTGCCTTTAGCCATCGCTAAAGCCCATGGCGTGTGGATCACAGATGTTGAGAATAAACAATATCTTGACTGTCTGGCTGGCGCAGGGACGCTGGCACTGGGTCACAACCATCCTGATGTTCTCCAGAGCATACAAAATGTCATTACCAGCGGCTTGCCGTTACATACTCTTGATCTGACTACACCACTGAAAGATCAATTCTCTGAGTCTTTACTCTCGCTGCTGCCAGGCCAGGGTAAAGATTATTGTCTGCAGTTCACCGGCCCTTCAGGTGCGGATGCAGTAGAAGCCGCGCTGAAGCTGGCGAAGAAAGCCACTGGCCGTAGCGGCGTGATCAGCTTCTCTGGCGGTTACCACGGTATGACGCACGGCGCGCTGTCCGTTACCGGCAACCTGGCACCGAAAGAAGCGGTTGATGGCATGATGCCAGAAGTGCAGTTCATGCCTTATCCTCATCAGTATCGTTGCCCGCTGGGTATCGGTGGTGAAGCTGGCGTGAAAGCGTTGACCTACTACTTCGACAACCTGATCAACGACGTGGAAAGCGGCGTGCGTAAGCCAGCTGCAGTCATCCTCGAAGCGGTTCAGGGCGAAGGCGGCGTAAACCCAGCTCCGGCTGAGTGGCTGCAGCGCATCCGTAAAGTGACCCAGGAACACGGCATTCTGCTGATCCTCGACGAAGTTCAGGCTGGCTTTGCCCGTACCGGTAAATTCTTCGCCTTCGAACACGCAGGTATCGAGCCAGACATCATCGTGATGTCTAAAGCGGTGGGCGGCGGTCTGCCACTGGCCGTGCTGGGCATCAAAAAGCAGTTCGACGTTTGGTCACCGGGTCATCACACCGGTACCTTCCGTGGCAACCAATTGGCGATGGCGACCGGCCTGACCACGCTGAAAATCCTCAAAGAGCAGGATATCGCGGGCAAAGTTGCCGCACAGGGTGAATGGCTGAAACAGCAGCTGGCTGCGATGCAGAAACGCTTCCCGGTCATTGGTCACATTCGTGGTCTCGGCATGATGATCGGTATTGAGATCGTTAAACCGAACGAAGCGGCCGATCACATGGGTAGCTTCCCGGCTGACGGCGAGCTCTCTGCGCTGCTGCAGAAGAAGTGCTTCGAAGCAGGTCTGATTCTGGAACGCGGTGGCCGCCATGGCGCAGTTCTGCGTCTGCTGCCTTCACTGCTGATCACCAACGATGAGCTGGCGATTTTCCTGGATAAATTTGAGCAGGCGCTGATTGGCGCTGGCGTCAAACCTGTTTGATTGGAAGAGTAAATGTCTGAAGTAAACCCGATTCTGGCCGCCTCTGCACAGAGCATTGAGGCGTACCAGCAGGCGATTGCCCAGAGCAGCGCCGCGGTTGTGCAGTGGCTGCAACAGCCTGAGATGTATCAAGGCAAAACCGTTGCCGAACTGCGCGAGCGTATCACGCTCGACTTCAATCCAAACGGCCTGGGTAACCAGGCCGCGATTGAACGCGCGATTGAATATTTCCTGAAAGACAGTCTTTCAGTGCATCACCCACAATGTGTGGCGCATCTGCATTGCCCTAGCCTGGTAGTAAGCCAGGCAGCAGAAGTGCTGATCAACGCCACCAACCAGAGTATGGATTCGTGGGATCAGAGCCCTTCTGCCACCATCATTGAGATCAAACTGATCGAATGGCTACGTGCGCAAGTGGGTTATCCGGCCGGCGACGCAGGTGTGTTCACCAGCGGCGGCACCCAGAGCAACCTGATGGGCCTGATGCTGGCGCGCGATGCCTTCTATCAGCGCCAGGGCCACTCGGTGCAGCAGCACGGTATCACCGGCGATCTGCGTAAGATCAAAGTGCTGTGCTCTGAAAACGCGCACTTCTCCGTACAGAAGAACATGGCGCTGCTTGGCCACGGCTATCAATCTGTGGTGCAGGTGAAGTCTGATGAGTTCGCCCGTATGGATGTGTCAGACCTGAAAGCCAAACTGGCGCAGGCCGAAGCCAACGGGGAACAGATCCTGGCGATCGTTGCGACCGCCGGTACCACCGATGCCGGTGCTATCGATCCGCTGCGTGAAATTGCCGATATCGCTGCCGAGCACAACATCTGGGTACACGTTGATGCAGCCTGGGGCGGCGCGCTGTTGCTGTCCGAGAAGTATCGCGACTACCTTGATGGTCTGGAGCGGGTGGATTCCGTCACGCTGGACTTCCACAAGCAGTATTTCCAGACCATCAGCTGCGGTGCGTTCCTGCTGAAAGATGAGCGTCATTACGAGCTGATGCGCTATCAGGCGGCTTATCTGAACTCTGAGTTTGACGAAGAGGCCGGCGTACCGAATCTGGTTTCCAAATCACTGCAGACCACGCGTCGTTTCGATGCATTAAAACTGTGGATGGGCCTGGAAGCGCTGGGTCAGAAACAGTACGCGGCGATCATCGATCACGGCGTGACGCTGGCGCAGGAAGTGGCGAAGTTTGTCACCTCTGAACCGCGCCTCGAGCTGGTAATGCAGCCTCAGCTGGCGAGCGTGCTGTTCCGCTATCGTCCAGAGCAACTGACCGATACCGCTCAGATTGCCCTGTTCAACCAGCGCATCGGCGATGCGCTGCTGGATTCAGGCCGTGCCAACGTCGGCGTGACCGAGAATCAGGGCGTGACTTGCCTGAAGCTGACCTTGCTGAACCCAACCGTGACGCTGGAAGATGTTAAAGTCCTTCTGGCGCTGGTTGAGAAAACCGCCAATCAGCTGCTGAGCGTGTAAACACCTGTGTTGCGGAAAAGCCGATAACTGGCAGCGGTTGTCGGCTTTTTTTATTGGCTTTTGAGGGTGGTCGTCATGAATGACGACCCTACAACAGCAGGCAACATGAGCTCATATGGTCAAACCCACGCGATGAATCGCCGCGTTGCGCCTCTGCGCTTGAATTTAACTCACGCACATAATCCAGAAACGCCTGCAGCGGTGCCGGAATTAACCGACGATCGTTGTAGTAGAGCCACAGGCCGGAGAAGCTTTGCCACCAATCCGGCAGAATCGGTTGCAGACTGCCATCACTCAGCGGCGTTTTGATCCAATCCTCGAAAAGATAAACCACGCCGCAGCCAGCAATCGCGGCCTCCACCGTGAGATCCATCGCCGCGCCGATACTGCAAATCAGCGGACCTTTCGGCTGCAAACGCACGGTTTCTTCGCCGCAGGTGAATTCCCATTCGGCAATCACACCCGTCGCATAGCGCCCGTGCAAACAGCGATGCCGCACCAGGTCGCGCGGATGCTGCGGCGTGCCGAACTGCGCCAGATACGCTGGAGATGCCGCCAACGCAAAGCGCTGGGTACGCGGGCCGATCGGCAGCGCCACCATATCTTGCTCCAGATGATCGTCGTAACGAATGCCAGCATCACAGCTATCGCGGAACACGTCCTGCACATTACTTTCCGCCACCACTTCGAGCTGGATATCGGGATAGCGCTGCAGAAATCCCGGCACAATCGCCGGTAACACGATGCGCGCGGCGCTCACCGGCACGTTCAAGCGCAAGGTGCCGCCCGGCGTATCGCGGAACGTATTCAGCGCATCCAGCGCCGCATCCACTTCATTCATCGCCGGAAGCAGGCGCGACATCAGTGCCCTGCCGGCTTCGGTTAACGCCACGGTGCGCGTGGTGCGATTAAACAGCCGCACGCCGAGCTGCTCTTCAGCGCGCCGCACCGCATCACTTAAACGCGACGGATTGCTGCCGGTGATACGCGCCGCCTCGCGAAAACCACCCGCTTTTGCCACCGCCACCACCGCGTGCAGTAGCGCGATATCCAATGCCATTGTTCGCCATTCCGTACAGTGTGTCCCGATTTGTACGGATAGTTGCACAGCACTTTGGCGATTACAATCTAACCACACACTGACGAAGGAGCTTTCCATGTCTCATCCAGCATTGACTTACACCCTTGGCGATCGCCAGGTTGCACGACTCGGTTACGGTGCCATGCAGTTAGCCGGTCCCGGCGTGTTTGGTCCGCCGAAAGACGAAGCGCGTGCTTTGCAGGTGCTGCGCGATGCCGTCGCGGCAGGCGTGAATCACATTGATACCAGTGACTTCTATGGTCCGCACATTACCAATCAGCTGATCAAGAAGGCGCTTCATCCTTACACCGACGATCTGGTAATCGTCACCAAACTGGGCGCGCGTCGTGACGAGAAAGGCGGCTGGTTACCGGCGTTTACACCAGAAGCGTTGACGCAAGCAGTGGAAGATAACCTGCGTAATCTCGGACTGGATGTGATGGAAGTGGTGAATCTGCGTTCGATGTTGGACGTGCATGGGCCGAAGGAAGGTTCGCTGGAGCCGCAGGTTGAGGCGATGATCAAGCTGAAAGAGCGCGGGCTGATTCGTCATATTGGTCTGAGCAACGTTACCGCCAAACAGGTGGCCGATGCCCAGGCGATGACGCCGATCGCCTGCGTGCAGAACCTCTACAATCTGGCCAATCGCCAGGATGAGGCCTTGGTTGATCAGTTGGCAGCACAAGGCATTCCTTACGTGCCGTTCTTCCCGCTCGGCGGTTTTTCACCGCTACAATCGGATCGGCTCAGCGAGGTGGCAAAAGAACTGAACGCCACGCCACTGCAGGTGGCGCTGGCCTGGCTGCTGCAGCGTTCGCCTAACATTTTGCTGATTCCGGGCACCTCATCGCCGGAGCACCTGAAGCAGAACATGGCGAGTGCCGAGGTGAAACTTACGCCTGAAGTTTTGCAGCGTTTGGATAGCATCGCGCAGCCATAAGTTGACCAGGTCGCCATAAATGGCGACCCTACGAAGACGATGCGGCCGTTGTAGGGTCGCCATTTATGGCGACCTCCGCTTCAAATTATCCCCATCTCCGCCAAACACCCTTTCAAGGTACCAAACGCATCCTGACACTGCCGCTCATCGACGCAGGCAAAACCCAGCAGCAACCCGCGCCGCTCCTGCGGATGCATATAATATTGCGACAGCGGCCGCACCTTCACGCCGCGCCTCAGCGCCAGCGCGGCGACCGCCACATCGTCACAGCCGGTTGGCAAATTCATCACCAAATGCAATCCCGCCTCGTGATTCACCACCGGCAAAAAAGCAGCCCCTAAATAACGCTCAATCAGGCTAACCATAAAGCGCCGCCGCTGACTATAGAGCTTACGCATGCGGCGAATGTGCGACATGTAATGCCCTTTCTGGATGAACTCCGCCAGCGCACGCTGCACCAGCAAATGGCCGCCGCGATACAGTTCCGCCGCCGCCACACGCAGCGGCTGCGCCAGCGCTTTTGGCACCACCAGATAACCGAGGCGCAGCGCCGGATAGAGCGTCTTGCTAAAAGTGCCCATATAAATTACCGGCGCATCCGGCTCGAAGCCTTGCAGTGAGGGAAATGGCTGGCCGGAGAAGCGAAACTCGCTGTCGTAATCATCTTCCACCAGCCAGGTTTTGTGTTTGCGCGCCAGATCGAGCAGTTGCTTGCGGCGTTCCAGGCTGAGATGCACGCCCAGCGGATATTGGTGTGACGGTGTCACGAAAATCATCTTCGGTGCGCGACTGCGTGGCGGCAAATCGGGAATTAAACCATGCTCATCCACCGCAATGGCATTGATTTTCAAGCCATTAATGCGCAGCAGATTGCGCGTACCCCAATAACCGGGCTCTTCGATCCACACCTGATCGCCAGGATCGCACAGCACGCGTGAAACCAAATCCACCGCCTGATGAATCCCTTCGGTGATGATGATTTGATTGGCATCGGCACGCACCGAACGCGCCACGCTGAGATACTCCGCCAGCGCGGCGCGCAGCTGCGGACAGCCGCCGTTGCTGCTGTAGATCAGCCGTTCAATATCCGGTTCACGATTCAAACGCGCCTGGATCTGGCTGAAAAGTTTATGCGGGAACTGCGTGACATCCGGCGCGCCAGGCACAAAAGCGCCCCACTGATACGGCGAGGCATTGGCATGGCCGAGCAGCGAGGCGCCGCGTTTAGAAATCGCCGCCGGTTTCGCGGTCAACGCTTCGACAGTTGCTTCATTGCGCGGTGTGTTAAGCGATCCTTCCGGCAAGTTTTCTGCAATCCAGGTGCCGCTGCCGGTGCGCGCCGTGACGTAGCCTTGCGCCATCAAATTCTCGTACACATTTAACACCGTATTTCGCGACACCGACAGCTCACGCGCCAAATCGCGCGTGGCGGGCAAGCGCGTGGCACGCGGAAAAATGCCTTCAGCGATAGCGGCTTGCATACAGCTCAGCAAACGCTGCTGCAATGTTCCTTCCGGCATAAACTGCATGCGCTCTAATACATGATCGGCGTACAAACTTCGCAATTGGCTCCCCTCTTTTCACTGAAAGTGGCTCTGGCAAGATAGCGCAGCGCAGGCATAAATAAGCGTGTTTATCGTGATTTGTAAAGACGCTTATCGCTAAGGAAAGGTTATGGAAGGTAAAAACAGCCAGTTGCAGCAACGTAAAGATGATGCCCTGCCACGCGGCACCGGCAATCTTTGTCAGTGGTATGTCGAGCACGCGGAGAACGCCACGCTGCGCGATGGTGAAGGTAACAGCTGGATCGATTTCGCCGGCGGCATCGCGGTGCTGAACACCGGTCACCGCCATCCGCGCATCGTGCAGGCGATTGCCGATCAGTTAGCGAAATTTACCCATACCGCATTCCAGGTGACGCCGTACGAGAGCTATGTGGCGCTGGCTGAACGCCTCAATCGCGTGGTACCAATTGCCGGTAAAGCCAAAACTGCTTTCTTCTCCACCGGCGCAGAAGCGGTCGAAAACGCGGTGAAAGTGGCACGGGCGGCGACGCGCCGTCACGGCATCATCACCTTCGGCAACTCTTTCCACGGTCGTACTTTTATGACCATGGCGATGACCGGCAAAGTGGCACCTTACAAACGCGACTTCGGCCCGATGCCCGCGTCGGTTTGGCACGCGCGCTATCCCAACAGCGTGACCGGCATCAGCGTTGATGATGCGCTATCCAGTTTGCAGGACATCTTCACTCAGGACATCGCACCACAGGATGTTGCCGCTATTGTGCTGGAGCCGATTCAGGGCGAAGGCGGCTTCCACGTCGCGCCGCCTGAATTCTTCAACCGTCTGCGTGCGCTAGCCGATGAGCACGGCATTCTGCTGATTGCCGATGAGGTGCAAACCGGCTTTGCCCGTACCGGCAAGCTGTTTGCGATGGATCACTATGCGGTGAAACCGGATCTCATCACCATGGCGAAAAGCCTCGCGGGCGGCATGCCGTTATCGGCGGTCAGCGGCCGCGCCGAGATTATGGATGCGCCAGGTCCGGGTGGATTGGGCGGTACTTACGCCGGTAACCCGCTGGCGATTGCCTCAGCGCATGCGGTGCTGGACGTGATCGCCGACGAGAAGCTGTGTGAACGCTCTGCACAACTCGGCGCGCAGTTAACCGACTTCCTGCACAGCGCGCGCAGTCAGTGCTCCTCCATCACCGATATCCGCGGCCTTGGCTCGATGATCGCGGTGGAGTTTGCCAGCGCGCAAACCGCGCAAACTATCCAGCAACAGGCGATGGCGCGTGGGCTGCTGCTGCTCACCTGCGGCCCGCAGGGCAATGTCATCCGCTTCCTCTATCCGCTCACCATTCCTGATGCACAGTTCGGTCAGGCGCTGGAAATCCTCAGCAGCGTGCTGAGTCAACACGCCGATTCGTAACACGCTACCCAGCCCGTGCGGCGGGCTGGGCTTCTCACCTGTTGTAACCCGGTTGCGCATGGCGCGGCCTGAGAGACGCTTTGGAGAAATATTGATGAGTTCACAGAATGCCGATGTACTGGCGCAAGGCCTGAAGCCACGTCATGTGCGGATGTTATCGATTGGTGGCGTGATTGGTGCCGGATTGTTTGTTGGTTCAGGCCATGCGATCGCCGAAGCCGGTCCGGCGGTATTGCTGGCCTACATCGCTGCGGGCGCGTTGGTGGTGCTGATTATGCGCATGCTGGCGGAAATGGCGGTGGCATCGCCGGATTCCGGCTCTTTCTCCACTTACGCCGACAAATCGCTCGGCCGCTGGGCTGGCTTCACCATCGGCTGGCTGTACTGGTGGTTCTGGGTATTAGTGATCCCGCTGGAAGCCAACGCCGCTGGCACCATCCTGCATTCATGGTTTCCGCAGGTTCCTGTATGGGAATATACGCTGGCGATCACTTCATTTCTGACCATCAGCAACTTGTTCAGCGTGAAAAATTATGGCGAGTTTGAATTCTGGTTCGCCCTGCTGAAAGTGGTGGCGATTGTGGCATTCCTCTGCGCGGGTAGTTTGGCGGTGTTCGGATTGATGCCGGGCAGCAGCACGCAAGGGATTTCACATCTGTATGACACGCAAGGCTTTATGCCGAATGGCATTGGCGCGGTGCTGGCCGCCATCCTGACCACCATGTTCTCGTTTATGGGCACCGAGATCGTCACCATCGCCGCCGCTGAATCGCGCGAGCCGAAGAAGCAAATTACCCAGGCGACCAACTCGGTGATCTGGCGTATTGCGCTGTTCTATCTGCTGTCGATTTTCATTGTGGTGGCGCTGGTGCCGTGGAATACGCCGTCGCTGATGAAAGCCGGTTCTTACCAGACGGCGATGCAGATGATGAACGTGCCGTACGCGAAGCAGATTGTTGATGTGGTGGTGTTGATTGCGGTGTGTAGCTGCCTCAATTCCGCGCTGTATACCGCATCCCGCATGATCTACTCGCTGTCGCGCCGTGAAGATGCGCCTGCCATCGCATCGCGCACCACCCGCAGCGGCACGCCGTGGGTCGCGGTACTGCTTTCTACGGCGGCCGCCTTCCTCGCGGTGATCGCCAACTATCTGGCGCCAAGCGCGGTGTTTGAGTTCCTGCTGGCCAGTTCCGGTGCCATCGCGCTGCTGGTGTATCTGGTGATCGCCGCGTCTCATCTGGTGCTGCGCAAAAAGCGCGAAGCGCGCGGCGAAATCCTCAGCTATCGCATGTGGCTGTTCCCTGGCCTGACGTGGGCGACGATGGTGTTCATTGTCGGCGTGTTGATTGCCATGCTGTTTAACCAACAACACCGTCCAGAGATTATCGCCACCGGCCTGTTGACGCTGGGTGTGGTCGCCGCCAGCCGTATTGTGCAGCGCAAACGCGTGGCGCGGAAAAACGAGGAGATGGTGGCGTTACGTTCGTAACGCATGACTTCCAGGCAAGGATGCCGCGGAACTCAGTCGTACTGCACGTCGATGCTGATGGCTTCTTCCAGCACGTTGAGGTTAATCGCGCATTTGCGCCACACCGGCAAACCGTTGGTCATGTTGTTATCCACGAAGTACTGCTGAAAATCCTTCAGCGCCTCCGAGAGATCGCCAATCGCGCGCGCATCGGGTTCAAACCAATCCGGTTCACCGTTTTCATCGATGTAATCGAACTGAAACTGCCCGCCGTCATCGTCCGCAAACAGTTCAGCCTGAACGATCAATTCCCGCGCACCTTCGGGGCCACAGCTAAAGATGATCTGGCCGACACGGCGATAAAGGTCTTCGTATTGCATAGGTTTTGGGTTCCTCAATGGTGTTTGGTGGCGGTCGACATAAATGGCGACCCTACGTGAACGCGAATGTCTTTGTAGGGTCGCCATTCATGGCGACCTGCAGTTTCTCGATTATATTGACTTTAGTTCGCATGATAAGAGAATGAGGCTCTTCGAACAGAAAGTTGCAAAAAAGGGAGTTTACCATAGCCTGTTCACATCGTTTTCCCTGGGTTAACACCTACAAAAAATCCGCTGCGCTGATTGCCGTTGCCGTCGCCCTCTCTCTTGCCAGTTGCTCCTCGCCGCCGCCAAAATCGTTGGTCACGCCGTTGCCGACGGTGACCAAACCGCCAATGCCCACCAAACCAGCGCTGAGCAAAGAGCCGGTGCGCGGCGTGTGGCTAACCACCGTTTCACGCCTCGACTGGCCGCCGATCAATTCAGTCAATGCCAGCCCGGCCAACCGCATCCACCAGCAGCAACAGGCGTTGACCGACAAGCTGGATAAACTGAAAAGCCTCGGCATCAATACCGTGTTTTTCCAGGTGAAGCCGGATGGCACCGCGCTGTGGCGTTCCAGCATCTTGCCGTGGTCAGATATGCTCACTGGCAAGATTGGCGAAGATCCCGGCTACGATCCGTTGAAGTTCATGCTGGATGAGGCGCACAAACGCGGCATGAAGGTGCACGCGTGGTTCAACCCTTATCGCGTCTCAACCAACGTCAAACCGTCCACGGTTAACGCGCTGAATAATACGCTTTCGCTGCAACCGGCCAGCGTATTTGTGCTGCATCGTGACTGGATTCGTACCGCCAGCGACCGTTTTGTACTCGATCCCGGCATTCCCGCCGCGCGTGACTGGATCACCAGCATCGTTGCGGAAGTGGTGTCGCACTATCCAATCGACGGCGTGCAGTTCGATGACTATTTCTACACCGAAACGCCCGGTTCAGCTCTCAATGACAACGCCACGTTCCGCCAGTATGGTCAGGGTTTTGCCTCAAAAGCCGACTGGCGCCGCAACAATACGCTGCTGTTAATTGAGCAGGTGTCACGCACCATCAAGCAGTTGAACCCGAACGTGGAATTTGGCGTTAGCCCGGCGGGCGTATGGCGCAATTTGTCGCATGATGCGGCGGGTTCCGACACGCGCGGCGCGGCCGCCTACGACGAAGCCTATGCCGATACACGTCGCTGGGTGCAAATGGGACTGCTGGATTATATCGCGCCACAGCTTTACTGGCCGTTTGCGCGCCAGGCCGCACGCTACGACGTGTTAGCCAACTGGTGGGCGGACGTGGTGAAGCCGACGCATACACGGCTCTATATCGGTGTGGCGCTATACAAAATCGGCGAAGCGTCGAAAAGCGAACCTGACTGGACGGTGAATGGCGGCGTGCCGGAGTTGAAAAAGCAGCTCGATCTCAACGAGTCAGTACCGCAAATTAACGGCACCATTTTGTTCCGCGAGAATTACCTGAATCAGCCACAAACTCAGGATGCGGTGAATTATTTACGCAGCCGTTGGGGCGATTAACATTATCGTAGGGTCGCCATTCAAGGCGTAATGCTTGTCAGTTAAGCCAACGAAGAGTGCGCAGGCTGGCGCGTCTGCTGCGGCAAAAGGGCAATTCGCAGCGCTGAGGCTTTTACGTTGTGCCAGGAGCCTCACGCATGGATGCGTGAGGCAGTTCGGGGCCGGCCAGGACGGCCGATCCGCGAACGGTCCGTTGGCACGACGTGAAAGCCGAAGGTACCGCGCTAGCGGCGCGAGGACGGCCCGTGACGCAGCAGATGTGTCAGAGCCCTCACTAGTTTAAAGCAACATGCTTTCTTAACTGGTCGGCATTACGCCATTCATGGCGACCGATTACGCCAGCAGCTCCTCACTCTGCATCAGCGCAAAAAACGACTCCAGCTCGCGCAGCATCATCGAAGCGGCGATCGAAAGCTGGCGCTGCGGCGCAACACACAGCGACAGAGTAAACGGCTTCAGCACCGTATCGATCAGCGGGATAAACTTCAGTTCGCCGCGCCGATACTCATCGACGATATCCAGCCAGCACATCAGGCTAATTCCCACGTCATCGCGCACCAGCGAACGCAACATATGAATGTTATTGGTGCGCGCCACTTCATTGATCTTAATGCCCGAACTGTTGATCAGCGCCTCCAGTGGATCGGCCAGCATCAGCGGCGCGGCGGGCACGATAAACGGCCAGGATTCGCAGTGGCTAAAGCGGATCGACTCCAGCTGGGCCAGCGGATGCTGGCTGCTCACCACAATACCCAGACGTAAATCGGCAAATGACTTCACCAGCAGCTCGCGTGAACTCTGCGGATTGAGCATGATGCCGAAATCCGCATCGCCCGACGTCAACGCATTGGCGATGTGGATATTGCTCATGGTGGTCAGCGTGAAGGAGATGCCGGGATAGTCGCTGCGAATGCGTTGCAGGATCGAAGAGAAGAAACCGCGATTAATCGCATCGATGGTGGCGATATGCACATGACCGTGGCGCAATCCGCGTAAATCATCCAACTGTGTGCAGACGCGGCCAAAATCCCGCTGCCAGTTTTTGGCCGCATTCAGCAGGATCTCACCCGCTGCGGTCATACGTAATCCTGATGGATGGCGCTCGAACAGCGGCATATCCAGCTGTTCTTCGACGCGCAGGATCTGCCGATCAATCGACGATGCCGAGACATGCAGCACCTCAGAAGCCTTACGCAGCGAACCCTGGCGGGCCACTTCAGTGAAATAGAGCAGAAATCGGGAGAAGGCGAACATATGGGGGTGCTCTCTTTTTTGCAACGCATCATGCGAATTAAACAGATGGACGCTTACACAAGGGCAAAATAATAATCGCTGCCATGATAAAAACAAGGGTTTGCGCGGCCTCGCAGCCGACGACATCCCTGCTCAGGCAGAAAGATGATGAAATCCAATTCTCTCGCCGTCACCGTTATCGCAAAGCAGTTCAACGGTGCAGGCAATGTATCATTGACGCTGGCGAGTCGCAGCGGGCAGCCGCTGCCCGCCTTCACGCCGGGGGCGCATATTGATGTACTTATTCCCGACGGCGGCAAACGCCAGTATTCACTCTGCTCTGCGCCAGCCGATCATTATGAAATCTGCGTGCGTCTGGATCTGCGTTCAACCGGCGGATCGCGCTGGCTGCACAACGAGCTGACAGTCGGCGATGAATTACAGATTTCCGCCCCGCGCAACCACTTCCCGCTGCCACAGGCGCCGCGCACGCTACTGTTTGCCGCCGGTATCGGTTTGACGCCGCTGTTGGTGATGGCCGAAACGCTGGCCGCGCGTCAGGCGGATTTCACCCTGCACCTTTACCTGAAACGCGCCGACGAGCTGGCTTTCAGCCCACGCCTGAGCAAACTCGGCGCTCGCGTCGTCATTCACTACAGCAGCGAAGGCGATAGCCTTCGTCAGCGCGTTCCCGACGATCTCACCCAGCCAGAGAACGCGGCGTTAGTGTTCTGCGGTCCGGTAGGCTTTATGGATCATCTGCAGCAGCTCGCGTTTCAATTCGGCTGGGCGGAAGCACAGTTGCACAGCGAGCGCTTCCAACCCAAAACGACGGTGACGGCGGGCGGTGCGTTCGAGGTGGAGATCGCCTCCTCCGGCGCACGCTTTGCCGTGGGCGCGCAACAAACTATCGCTGAAGTGCTTGAGAATGCAGGACTCGAATTACCGCTTTCCTGCGAGCAAGGTATGTGTGGTTCCTGTATCACCGGCGTACTGGCAGGCGAACCGGATCACCGCGATGAGGTGCTGAGTAAGCAAGAGCGTGCCGCCAATAATTGCATCGTATTGTGCTGCTCGCGCGCCCATTCTCCGCTGCTGGTACTGGATCTATGAGCGGCTATGCGGGTGCGACCGGCGCACGTTTACCCCGCTGGCTGCTGCCAGAAAACTGGCCTGAAACGAGTAATCAACCGCAGCTGGCGACCTTACATTTCCACGCCGCAGGCCTGCAATTCGAACCCGACAGCGCAGCAGCACCCGCTGATTATCTGCCGCTTAACGGCGCGCTGGTGCTACCCGCGTTTATCGAGCCGCACGCGCATCTGGATAAAACTTTCACTATCCAGCGCAGCCCGGCGCAACAGCCTGGTTTGCTGGCAGCGATTGCCGCCATGCATCAGGACCGCGCGCACTGGAACGCCGAGGATTTACAGCAGCGCGCCAGCCAGGCGCTGCGCTGGGCGGTGGACGCCGGGGTTGGTTTGCTGCGCACCCACATCGACTGGTTCTCTATCGATGCACCGTTAGCGTGGCAAGTGATTGGCGACTTGCACCATCCGCTGTGCAGCATCGAGCGCGTGGCCCTCGCGCCACTCACCTTTTTCGCCGATGCCAGCGATGCGCAGCATATCGCTGCGCAGGTCGCGACCAGCGGTCCCGGCGCGCTGTTAGGCGGTTTTATTCACAGCAGCAACTGGGATGCGCAGGCGTTTCAGCATCTGATGCAGGCCGCCGAACTGTGGCAGCTGGATATCGATCTGCATATTGATGAAGAACTTCACGTTGAGGCGCAGGGATTACGCTGGCTGGCGCACTATTTGCAGCAGCATCCGTTTAGCGGTGCCATCACCTGTAGCCACAGCTGTGCGCTGTCGCAGCAGGACGATGCGGAACAGATTCTGGCCGTGCTGGCGCAGCACAATGTGACGTTGATTGCGCTGCCGCTCACCAACCTGCTGCTGCAGGATGCGGTGCCCGGCCGCACGCCGCGTCTGCGCGGGTTAACGCTGGTGAAAGAGGCGCAGGCACTTGGCATTCCGCTGCTGCTCGGCGCTGATAACGTGCAGGACGCGTTCTGCCCGTTTGGCAGTTACGACCCGCTCGATACGCTGTTTAGCGGTTTGCTAAGCCTGCAACTGGGCGCGCCATTTGATCGGGCCTCGGCGCTGATCTGCCAACGCCGCGCGCTGCTGGCCAATGATTTAGTGGTTTTTCCGCATGCCGATGTGGCGAGCTGGCCGTTGCGTCAACGTCAGCGCTATCGGCTGAAAATGGGTGTGCGTTATGGAGAAACAACAGATGGCGCTTGATGCAGGAGCGGGACAACCGCTGGCGAAATATGCCGCGTGGCGACGCGCGGGCGACTTCATTTTCCTCTCCGGCATTATTCCGGTGAACCCGCAAACCGCCACCATTGTGCGCGGCTATGACGACATTCCCGCTGCGGCACAACAACTGCTTGGCCGCACCGGCGAGTTCTCCACCGACATTAAAGAGGGGCCGATTCTGGCGCAGAGCTGGTACGTGCTGGAGAGCATCCGCACCACCATCGAAAGCGCCGGCGGTCAGATGAGCGATGTCTTCAAACTGGTGCAGTACTTCCGCAACCTCGACCATTTTCCCCATTACAGCCGGGTGCGTAAGCAATTTTTCCCCGATGCGCCGCCGGTTTCCACCGTGGTGCAGGTCAGCGAATTGCTGCCTAGTCCGGACGTCTTAATTGAAGTTGAAGCCACGGCGTGGTTGCCGCAATAACACGAGGAGTTGAAATGTTGCATGGTTATATTCCGGCAAACCGCTTTTTGCCGTACCTGAGCTGGACCGACATCGCCACGCTGGAAAATAAAGCCAACACGGTGATTGTGTTACCGACCGGCGCGATTGAGCAGCACGGCCCGCATCTGCCGTGTGCGGTGGATAGCGTGATCTCCTCCGGCGTGGTCGGCCATGCGCTGGCGCGCTTACCTGCAGCGATCCCCGCTTACGCCATCCCGCCGATCACCTACGGTAAATCGGATGAGCACCTGCATTTTCCCGGTACGCTGACGCTCACCGGCGAAACTTTGCTGCACACCATTCTGGAGATTGGCGAATCACTTTATCGCGCTGGTTTCCGCAAATTCCTGATGGTTAACGGCCACGGTGGCCAGCCGCAACCGTTGCAGATGGCGGCGCGCGAACTGCGTCTGCGTCACGGCGACATGATCATCATCATGCAAGACACTTTCAAAGTGCCGAACTGCGCTGAAAGCTTTATGGATGACAAAGAGCGGCAGATGGCGATGCACGCGGGACATGCGGAAACTGCGCTGATGCTGGCGCTCGCGCCCGATACCGTCCAAATGGACAAAGCCGTTGCCAACTATCCGCCAGAATTCCCCTGCCCGACGCTATCGACCAACAAACCGATGGCAGCGTGGGCATCCTACGATTTCGGTCCAAGCGGCGTGATTGGCGATCCTTTGCCGTCTACGCCCGAGCAAGGCGCAGCGATCCTCGATTCGCTGGCAGAAAGCTGGGCGCAGGTGATCACCGAAGTGCATCAGATGACGTGGGTAACGCGCGCCGAACCGGCGTGGGGCACCGGCCAGTGGCAAGGCAAAGTATTAGATCACAACGACGCAGCCGCCTTTTTAACACCTCGCTAGGGAATAACGATGAAAAAAACATTGAGCACTGTGGCCGCGCTTGCGCTGGCACTCTCGGCCCCGAGCATGGCGGCGGAGAAATTCACCTTTATGACCAACTGGTATGCGCAGGCCGAACATGGCGGTTTCTACCAGGCGCAGGCGCAGAATCTCTATCGCGATGCCGGCCTCGACGTCACCATCAAGATGGGCGGTCCGCAGGTGCATACCATGCAGCTGATGGCGGCCGGTCAGGCCGACTGCATCATCAGCGATAACATGCAGGCGCTGGAAATCTGGCAGCAAGGCGTTGAAGCGATGCCGGTTGCCACTACCTTCCAGCACTCAGCGATTGCCTTTCTCACTCATCCGGATGTGAAAAATCAGGCCGATTTGCAGGGCAAAACCTTCCTGCTGGCAGCAGAAGCTTACACCTCATATTGGCCGTGGGCGCAGAGCGCGCTGAACCTGAAAAATGCCCGCGTGCGGCCTTACACTTTCAGCATTCAGCCATTCCTCGCCGATAAAAATCTGGTGCAGCAAGGCTACATCACCTCCGAACCGTTTGCGGTGCAGAAAGCCAATGCGCAGGCCAATGTCTATCCGATCAGCGATTGGGGCTATCCGCCGTACGGCAACAGCATCGTTTGCATGAAATCGACCATTGAGAAACGTCCGGCAGCGGTGGCGGCGTTTGTGAAGGCATCGATGCAGGGCTGGAAAAACTATTTGCAGGATCCGAGTGCGGGCAACGTGCTGATCAAGAAAGAGAATCCGCAGATGAGCGATGAACAGATCGCCTTCGGCATCGCGCAGATGAAGAAATACCAGATGCTGACCGGCGGCGATGCGCAAACCGGCGGCATCGGCATCATGACCGAAGCGCGCCTCAAGCAAACCTGGCAGCTGCTGGTCGATACCAAGCTGATCGATCCCGCTAAAGTGCCGTTTGACGGCAGCTACACGCTTAAATTCATTCAAGACGTCAAGGTTCTGCCATGAATACAGCCAGCCATCTGACGCTGCTGCATCCCGATGCGCAAGCGGTGCCGCGTTCTGCGGCGCCACCGGCGATTGAGGTGCTATCAGCGGAAAAAATCTATCCCAATGGCACGCGCGCACTGCTGCCGGTCGATCTCACTATCCGTCAGGGCGAATTTGTCTCGCTGCTCGGCCCGTCCGGCTGCGGCAAAAGCACCTTGCTGAAAATGATCGCCGGACTGATTGAGCCCACCGATGGCAAGTTGATGCTGTTTCGCCGCGATCGGCGGGAAAATCAACGCGATCTGCCGCTGTCGTTTGTATTTCAGGAAGCAACGTTGATGCCGTGGAGCAACGTGCACAAAAACGTGCGTCTGCCGCTCGATTTGGCGGGCGTGCCGCGTGCGGAAGCGGACACCCGCGTGCGCGAAATCCTTGAGCTGGTCGGCCTCGGCCAGTTTGGTCACGTGTTGCCGCGCGAGCTTTCTGGTGGCATGCAGATGCGCGTATCCATTGCGCGCGGCCTGGTCACGCGCCCGAAAGTGCTGCTGATGGATGAGCCGTTTGGCGCGCTGGATGAAATCACCCGCAACAAGCTGGACAGCGATCTGCTTGATTTGTGGCAGGAGCAGAAGCTGACGGTGGTGTTTGTCACCCACTCGATTCAGGAAGCGGTATTCCTTTCGCAGCGCGTGATCATGATGGCGGCTCGCCCCGGACGCGTGGTGGATGACATTCGCATTGAAACGGCGTTGCCGCGCGACGATGAGTTCCGCGTCAGCCAGGATTTCACGCACTATGCGCAACAGCTACAACGCGGCCTGTTGGCGGCCAGCAAGGAGAGTCAATGATGAAACCGTTAGCGAGCCATCGGCAATTTCAGCAGTGGCTGTTCCCCGCCATCGTCGCAGTCGCCATGCTGCTGTTGTGGCAGTTTCTGGTCACCACCTTCAAGGTGCCGGTGTTTCTGGTGCCGTCGCCGTTAGTGGTGGCACAAAGTCTGGTGCAGAACTTCCCAACGCTGTTTATGTCGTTGCTCTACACGCTGAAAATCACCGTGATTTCCTTCGCGGTAGCGATTGTCATCGGCTCGATTGTGGCGTTTCTGCTGGTGCAAAATCGCTTCATTGAAACCGCCCTTTTTCCCTACATCGTGTTCCTGCAGGTGACGCCAATTGTCGCCATCGCGCCGTTGATCATCATCTGGGTGAAAGACACCACGCTGTCGCTGGTGGTGTGTGCCACTTTGATGGCGGTCTTTCCAATCATTTCCAATACCACACAAGGATTGCGTAGCGTGTCGCCCGGATTGCTGAGCTACTTCCGCCTCAATCACGCATCGCGCATGCAGATTCTGCTGCGCCTGCGTATTCCCTCGGCGCTGCCGTACTTCTTCGGCGCGCTGCGCATCTCCAGTGGCTTGTCGCTGATTGGCGCAGTGGTGGCAGAGTTTGTCGCCGGCACCGGCGGCACCGATACCGGGCTGGCATACCAGATTTTGCAGGCCGGTTATCAGCTCAATATCCCGCTGATGTTCGCCGCGCTGCTGCTGATTTCACTGGCCGGTTTTCTGCTGTTCGCGCTGATGTCGTGGCTGACGCGCCGCGTGCTGGCGGCGTGGCATGAGAGTGAATTAAGCCCCAGCTGACGTGTAGGGTCGCCATTCATGGCGACCTTCTTACCAGGTCGCCATGAATGGCGACCCTACGGAACCCTCTTTTACCACAGGAAATAAACATGTCTGATTCTGATCGCCAGTCTGCACTGGCGGCGCTGGTCGCGGCGTTGCCTGAACTTGACTGGATTAAAGAAGCGCCGAAGGTCAAACGTCTGTCGCGCGATTTCCACTGGTTCAGCCCGGTACTGAAACCGCAGCTGGAAGAGAAGTTTGCCGAGCTAGCGGTGCGTCCGCGTGATGAGCAGGAGCTGGCGCTGATCGTCGCGGCCTGCACGAAACAGCGCGTGCCGCTCAATCTGCGCGGCGGCGGCACCGGCAATTACGGGCAGCTGATTCCGCTGCACGGCGGATTGATGGTCGATATGACGCGCCTTAACGCGGTGACCGCCGTCGGCCACGGCACGGTGCGTGCGCAGGCGGGTATTCGGCTCGGCGATCTGGAAGCGCATACGCGTCCACTTGGCTGGGAGCTGCGCTGCATGCCCTCCACCTGGAAAGTGGCGACGCTTGGCGGTCTGTTTGGCGGCGGATTTGGCGGCGTGGGCTCCATCAATTACGGTCCGCTGGCCGCGCCGGGCAATGTGTTGTCGGTGCGGCTGATGACCATGGAAGAGACGCCGCGCATTATCACCCTGCAAGCGCCGGATGCGCTGCTGCTGCATCACGCGTACGGCAGCAATGGCATCGTGCTGGAGATTGAACTGGCGCTGGCACCGCGCCACGACTGGATCGAACGTCTCGACACTTTCAACGACTTCCCTACGGCGATGGCCTTTGCCGATGCGCTGGCCCGTTCGCCGGGCATGGTGAAGCGCCAAATCGCCGTGTTCGCCGCGCCGGTGCTTGATTACTTCAGCGATCTGGCCGATGCCGATGTGGCGGGCAAACATGGGGTGATTTCCGTGGTGGGCAGCGAAAGCGACGGGCTGTTACCTGCGCTGCTGAGCCAGCATGCGGGCCGCAATGCGCTGCATTTTGCCGCAGGGGAAAATAGCGGGCATTCGCTGATTGAATATTGCTGGAATCACACCACGCTGCAGGCGCTGAAAATCGATAAGACGCTAACTTACCTGCAAACTGCTTACACGACGGATAACTATTTGCAGCAGGCGTTAACGCTGGAAGCGCAATTATCCGATGAGGTGATGTCGCACATTGAATTCTTACGCGATATGAACGGCAGCATTACCTGTAGCGGTTTACAGCTGGTGCGTTATCAGGACGAAGATCGCCTCAACGCGATTATGGCTACTTACCGCACGAATGGCGTGAATATTAATAATCCACATGTGATTCATATTGAAGATGGCAAACAGGGCATGGTGCGTGCTGATGTGGTGGCGATGAAACGCGCCTGTGATCCCCACAATTTATTAAATCCCGGCAAATTGCGCGGCTGGGAAGTACGCGATACGTTGCCGGATGTGCATATCCCTGGCGTCAATTAACCACGTAGATTTTATTATTGTCGAGCCAGCAACCTCGATTGCTGGCTCGATAAAATTAATAGGGATCGGTAGCACTATGCAATTCAATACTGCGCTCCGTTCCATTGACTCGAACTTTTAAGAAACGACGCGTTCTCCATGATCCATCGGGATTTTGCACGCTCTTTTCGAACACCGGACCATGCAATAACAACTCTTTATTGTCGTTGTACCCAAAGCCAACTTGTTTATTACCAATCCAGTGCTGTTCAAAGGCAACAACTTTCTCCGCATTCAGTCTGGTGCTCTCTTCGGCGCTACAGGCCGTGAAGCTTTTACGGAAAATAAAGCAATTTCCAGCCTGGTATCGGTCTTTGCCATTGGTATCGACTAGCGCAATGGAATAGGCGGTAAAGCCCGCAATTTTCACATAGAGTTTGGTTCGGGCACCATTACCCGAAATATGCACTTTGGTCACCGGACTGGAACCTTCACCATACCAACTGCCAATAGATTCAGCGCCATTTCTTGCCTGCAGATAGATATTTGCCACGCCTTCCGGCGTACGGCTACTAAAGTCAGTTTGGGTTTCACTTTGTGAGAGGAATTGTGCGGTGCCAATAATGCGCACATGTATTTGCGAGTTGGCATTAGAGAAAGCGAATTCCCCGACATAAAACCACTGTTCAGCCTCTTTCCCCTGATTATCCATGTGATACTGCGAGGAGATATAGTCATAGCTCAATGAACCTTGCGCAACGATTCCCCAATCCGACATCTCCAGTACCCCACGATCGCCTTCACCGATTAGCGTCCACGGCTCAATACCTTCGGTACTGTAATCGAATCCAGCACTTTGATTATGGATACTTTTTTGAATAATAGTGGCGCGGCAATAACCCAATTTTAATGGGTTATCGGTGGATTCAATCGCTAATCCCTCAATCACCCACTGGCCATTGGAAAGATCACCGGCAAATTCGGAGTGTTCAATCCAGCCGTTGCGAATAAAGGATTGCGTACAGCGCGGTAAATCCAGCACCGGCTTTTTAGTGCCGCCCTGCAAATTAAAATTGGAGAGTTCAATTGCCGTAGAGTGATCCCACGCGCCTTGTTGGCGATCGGACCAACGAGCATAAACAATGCTGTCCTGACAACCACGGGAATAGAACTGGTCGATTTTACAATCCAGCGTATCGATAAGATCAAGCGCACGTCCGCCCAAATAGCGGAATTCCATACTGCTGACGCGCAAGAACTGGCCGCCGATAATGGTATTAGCGTAAAAACCGACATTATTGAACGCCGTGCCGCCATCACCACCGCTGTCCGAACTCTTGCCTTTCACAACCAGCCCAGAAATTTCGGCATAGCGTGCCTGCACTTTAAAGAAATGTTGACCACGAGGTTTGGTATCCCAGTCGAAAAACAACGTCGTTGTTGGAAAATAACCGAAATTGACCGCCGCACCGGTAACCTTAAAACGGTTAATTTCTTTATCTGAGATATCAAACGTCGACATACTAAATTCGCCCGCTGTAAAACGTATCCCTGCTGATGGCAGCACGCGCTGCGACCAGTTAAACATGCGTTTCACCGCCTCGATGCAGTCGGTTTTCCCGTCAGGCACCGCGCCAAAATCCAGCACGGTGACCGAGTTATAATCCAGTATCACCCTTTTCCAGCGTTTCTTTCCCGCTGTCACAATCACCAACCCACCATCGTCTGGCGATGTGGTATCTGTTGCGTCATAAACAAATACGCCGCCGCCAGCTTTTGTTCCGCGCTTATACTCCAGCACCGTAGCGAGTTCACCGCCGGTGGTAGGTTCGGTGGCTTTGAGCTGTTCGATATCTATGATCTGAATAACCGGTGCCGCCGCCGTGACACTATTTTGTGGTGTGGTATTCGTATTGCTGGACGCATTCGCCATGGTGTACCCCTTAACTATTAAGAGAAAGTAACTGCACCATCGAGTATAAGTAACTGAAAATTAATGTGTTGATGCGTACCACTCTAACTGGGGCATTTGACTTATGTGATTTTTGCATGGCCAGACAACAATATGATTAATGGAAAAAAGCGTAGCGGCAGCGAGGCGATTTACAGATTAATCGCAGACAACTTCTTTATTTACATGGCACGAAACAGGAGTGGTAACGCGGAATTACAAGGTTGATGCTAAGCAGAGAAAGCATTTGTGATCGTTATAAATTAACAGGCCAGCAACTAACAGTTACTGGCCTGCATGCTTAGAACGTGGCGTTCACACCGACATTCCAGGTCACCTGATGGTAATCGCTATTCCCACCGACGGTTGAAACCCCGGCAAACGCATTCACCGTTTCGCCGAGCGGCACGTTGGCACCTAGCGACAGATCCAGCCAGTTTTTATCGCGCGCCTCAACGCTGCGTTCAAACGAAGTACGCGTCGATTTCAATCCGGCACGCACCGTGGAATCGGTATCGCCAAACTGATGGTTGTAGCTCACCTGTGCCCAGGGATTAACCACCCACTGTTTGCTGTCGATGCGCCAACCCACTGAGCCAATCTGTGAATGGGTGGTTTGATCGGAGTAGCGCATCGCGGTGCTGCTATCACTGTTCTCGCTGTAGCCGCCGACGCGACCGTAATCCAGCGCGTAACTGGCAACCGGCCCGGTGCTGAGATTTTCAGTAATTGGCAGCGTCCAGCCAGTCTGCACGCGCATGCCGAGCAATTTACCGCTGGTGCTACCCTGCTCGGTACGTTTGGCCGGGCCGATGTGGATATCACGCTCGATGCTGTCGAAATCGAGATCGGCATAATGCAGATCGGCGTTAATCCAGCCCTGATCGAACACCGTCAGCTGGCTATAAAGCGCCACCAGATTGCCGCGCAGTTTATAGTCGTAGTTCGACGAAGGTTCCTGGCGCTGATTGGTGTTGGAGAACAGCACACCCGTTTGCCAGTTGTCGGTGATCTGATAGCCGATACCCAGCGTTAAGTTGGTGGTGTTGGCATTTCCGTCGCTCCAGCTGTCGCCCTGATAATCGACATGTTGCCCGGCATAGCCGCCAAATACCGTGAACTTTCCGGCGCTGGCAGGCTGCTGACGCTGTTGCTGCAAATGCCCATCCAACGTGTTTTGCGTATCGCGCGCCATCATCAGTGGCGATTGTGACAGCGCCGCCACTTGCGCTGGCGCATCCAGAATCGACTGAATGTAATCGGCGATCATCGCGTGCACCGCTGGACTTGGATGCAGGCGATCGGCAAACAGATAATCCTGCGCGCTGGAAAAACCCGGCGTGCTGGATTGACACTCATCCGCTGACGTCCCAATCGGACACGCGATGCCGATAGTGTTGGTGAGGCCATATTGCGTGGGATTAGCGATCACTTCATCAAACAGCCCGGCTATATCAACACGCACGATGTTGCCATTCAGAGTCGCCAGTCCCGCTTCTTCCTGCTGGTTATAGCCGTCGGAGAGCGCAGTAACCTGCTCGCTGAGTTCTTGCCATGCGCTGTAAAGCTGCTGCGCCAGCGCGTCGCGCACCGCCGGAACAGAAGAGACTTCGCCCGCGGCTTGCGTAAACGCATCCTGCACCGCCTGTTGCCGCGCGGCTTTATCTGGCGTGGTGACGCTATCCAGCGACTGAAACGCCGCCACCATCGCTGGCGTGGCTGCGGTGCCTAACACGCGCAGCACCGTTTGGATCATATAAGGCGTTGAACCGAGTTGCGGTACGGTTGGCACAATTACCGCTCCCGCGCCAGCATCCAGCAACGTTTTGATCTGTGCAACCGATTGATTGGCGCTGTTGCTGATGGTTTCACTGGCGGTTAACGGATTGGTGACGGCAGCGGCGATGTCGTTGGCACCGACCCAATGGATGTACAAACCGTTGTTGTCAGCGCGGCCGCCGGTTGAGGCGAGGTATCCCGCCAGTTGATCCTGAGTATTTAATTCCGGATCGAGCTTCGGCACCGACACCGCGCCGCCCTGCGCATAATTGCTGCCGCCCAGTGTAGATCGCTGCAAGTCCTCGCCCAAATGCGCGGCAAGAATCTCGTCATATAAAGGATGTTGTGCACCGTCGAAGGTAAAGCGGCCCACGTTGCCGCTATCACTCAGGCTATCGCCAAACACGGTCAGGCTATCCCATGCCAGCGCCGGAGCTGGCGTCAGCAACGCGCTGAAGGTAGCGATGGCGACAGCAGAAAGCGCAGATTTGTGGTTGTTCATCATCAACTCCGTGATGGGCCAGCGTTACGTCGTCTGACCGGCAAAAGGTTAGGTCCGCGCATCAAGCGAACCCGCAACATCGCATCAGGAATGCGTAAGGGAAATATCAAGGACGTTTAACTGTTTAGTCAGGAAGGTGGCGTTATGCCAGTTTGCAGCAGCAAATTAACCGAAGTTTATGAACAACTCTTTTACATGCATTTAAATTAAACCTTTAAAAAAGGCCGCCGATAACTAACGATGCAGAGTTCGACTACGCTCTGATCGGTACCTTTGAAAACATCAGGTCGGTTAATTAAATACCCCCATGCGGCGCTGCGGCGCGCAGAGACACGTTCAAGTGTACGGCGAAGGGGATCTGCGGGCAGCCTAAGCGACACGTCCTGAACGTGAGCAGATTGGTGCTGCACGCCTTACGTTCAACAGCACAATAATCGCCTGAGGCTTCCCATGTTTGGTGTGAAAAAGTCGAGTCTTACCTTGCCGTTTTATAAAAGTGGCGATGTGGTTAAAGATATCAATGCGATCAAACAGCATGTGGCATGGATCGAATTTACGCCCAACGGCGAGATTCTTACTGCCAATCATCTCTTCCTTGCCACCACCGGCTACCAGCTGAATGAGATTCAGGGGAAACATCACCGCATCTTCTGCAGCCGGCAACACAGCCAATCCTCACGCTACCTCGCTTTCTGGCAAACGCTGGCGTCGGGCGAATCGGTGACCGGCATCTTTGAACGCTTCAATAAGCTAGGCCAGCGCTTCTATCTCAGCGCCACCTATTTTCCGGTGAGCGATGACAAAGGCCATGTTTACAAAGTGATCAAGGTGGCGTCAGATATTACAGAACGGCACCAGGAGCTGGAGCATAAAGAAGCGGTGATCACCGCGTTGGATCTTTCCATGGCGGTCATTGAATTTACGCCAGATGGACAAATCCTCACGGCGAATAGCAACTTTCTAAAGCATATGGGATATGAGCTGGCTGCCGTTATTGGTCAACATCATCGTATTTTCTGCTTCGATAACTTCTACCGCGAAAATCCGGACTTCTGGCGCAAGATGGCCAAAGGTGAACACTTTGTTGGCCGCTTCGAACGCAAAACCGCCAGCGGTGAACGCATCTGGCTTGAAGCCAGCTACAACCCGGTTTATGACGCGGATGGCAAGGTCTACAAGGTGATCAAAATCGCCTCGGATATCACCGCGCGCGTGGAAGCTGCCAAGCGTGTGGCCGACATCGCGCTGACCACGTCTGAAGAGACCTCACAAATCACCGACAACGCCAATGAAGTGCTGGATGAAACCATCCGCAATTCCGGTCTGGTGGCGGTGCAGGTGAATGCGGCGACGGCAATTGGTGCCGAGCTCAATGCCTCGGCGAAGAGCATTAGCGAGGTAGTCGAGACCATCAACCTGATTGCTTCACAAACCAATATTCTGGCGCTAAATGCGGCGATTGAGTCGGCGCGCGCGGGTGAAGCGGGCCGTGGATTCAGCGTGGTGGCGGGCGAAGTGCGGCGTTTGGCGGCATCCACCTCCAGCGCCACCAAGCAGATTACGCAGGTGGTGGAACACAACGCCAGTTTGATTGCGCAGATGGAGCAACAGCTTAATGAGGTGAAGCAGTTTGTGGTGACCGAGCAGGATAAAATCAGCGTGCTGTCACGCAGCCTGCGGGAAATTAACAGCGGCGTACATGAGTTTGTGAACGTGATTCATCGGTTAGATGTGTAATTTGTAGGGTCGCCATTTATGGCGACCTGGAAAGTATCGTGCGGTCAGCGGCAAGGTCGTCATGAATGACGACCCTACGGTGTCGGGGTTGTGATTACATCATCTGCGGTTCACGGATCGCCTGACCTTTGGCGAAACGCGCCAGACTGTACGGCTTCATATCGGTGAACAGCGGTTTGTTATTCACCATCTGCGCGCACAGCAAGCCTGCGCCCGGCCCAATACCAAAACCGTGGCCGCTAAAGCCGGAGGCGATAAACAAGCCCGGCATGCTGGTCATCTCATCAATCACCGGCACCAGATCCGGCGTGGTATCAATCCAGCCGCCCCACGCGTGATCCACTTTAATGCCGTTCAACTCCGGATAAAGCTGCACCAGCGCCTGCATTGCTTCCTGCACAATGCCGTTATCCGGTGCCGGATCGAGAGTACGAATCTTCTCAAACGGCGACACACCTTGGTTAGACCA
Source organism: Pantoea trifolii (assembly GCF_024506435.1). Lineage (NCBI taxonomy): Bacteria > Pseudomonadati > Pseudomonadota > Gammaproteobacteria > Enterobacterales > Erwiniaceae > Pantoea > Pantoea trifolii. The sequence continues at coordinate 448,153 of NZ_JANIET010000002.1, forward strand.
TGAACCGGCGGCTTCCGGGCCGTTGAAGAACGAGCCATTGATGCGCATCTTCAGCTTCTTAGCGATCTTGCTGCGAAACATCGGATAAAACTTGGTGGCGTAACGGATGTTTTGCGGTGCGAGGTCAATCTGCCCGCGCCCGGAGAGCGCCACGGTGTAGCTGCCATCCTGACGACGGCGGATGCACAACCCGCCGGTGCTGAGACAGCCTTTGATCACTTCAGGTGCCGCCGTGGTTTTGAACGCGGTACCCAGAATGTTGGCGCTCGGCAGTTCGATGCCGTATTGCTTGCAGAAGCGTGAGCTCCACGCGCCGCCGCAGCAGATCACGCGATTGGCTTTCACCAGGCCGCGCTCGGTCCAGACGCCGGTCACGCGTCCGCCGGAAACATCGAGGCCGCGCACCGCGCAGTTTTGCTGGATTGATGCGCCAAGGTTTTTCGCGCCAGTCGCAATTGCCGGTGCCGCCAGTGACGGCTCCGCGCGTCCATCGCTGGGCGACCACACGCCGCCAATCCACGGAGAATTGTTGCCGATGCGTTCGCGCGTCTCTTGCGCAGTCATCAGATGGCTAACGAAACCAATTTGCTTCGCCTGTTTGCCCCACGCTTCCCAGCGCGCCAGGTCGCTTTCGCTCTGCGTGCCGTAAGTAATGCCCTGACGCGAGAAGCCGAGATCGAGGCCGATTTCGCTGCTCAACTCGTCCCAGCGCTGCAAACTGCGCATCGCCATCGGCAGCTCATACAGGTCGCGGTTTTGCTGGCGCACCCAGCCCCAGTTACGACCGGATTGCTCGCCGCCGATCACGCCCTTTTCAAACAGCGCCACGGAAACGCCCTGTTTTGCCAGTTCGTAACTCACCGACGTGCCAATAATGCCGCCGCCAATGACTATCACATCAACGGATTCGGGAAAGCGTTCACTGTCTGCTACTGCATTGATTTTTATACGCATCGTCTCAAGTCCTGCACGCCACGTCGGTGACGAAATCACAAATGATGTTCAGAGGGAATGTGCATGATCCACAATACTCTGGCTTCACTCGCGCTATGGTTAAAAATGTTGTGCGGTAAATGGCTCTGGAACTGGAAGCTGTCGCCCGCAGTTAAGATGGCGCTGTCGCCATCAATCTCCAGCGTTAGCTCACCTTCCATCACCAAACCGGCCTTCTCGCCCTTGCCCATTAACATCTCATCGGAACGCACGCCCGGCGGCACATTGATGAACATAAACTGCAAATCGTGATCGCCTGACGGCGACAACATCTCCTTGGAGATCCCGCGCTTGCCGACATTGAAATGCGGCCGCTCAACGGCGCGACGCACATAATGTTCCGCGCCGCGCAGGTTGGTTTGATTCTCTTCAAGAAAGGCTGAAAGTGGCACTTTCAACACTAATCTCAGCTGCTCTAACACGCGCACGGTGGGATTGGTCAGGTTGCGCTCGATCTGGCTGATAGCGCCAGCAGACACATTCGCCAGCTGCGCCAAATCAGTGATGGTCATATTGCGCGCCTTACGAATCCGTTTCAGGCGCGATCCAATATCCGCGTCCTGCGCATCCGTTGCTTCGTCACTGATATTCACTTTCTTCATCGGTTTTTACCCTTCCAGCGGATAACTTTATCCAATTTCGCACAGCGCAGTCGCCGCGTTTATTTCCCTGATACTGTGTTTATCGCTGAAATTACCGGTGCGAGACAGCAAAATATGCCGCAGCGACGTTATGGCATGCCCCATTTGGTTTTAATGGTTTGCAAAGTGCCGTCTTCTTTCATCGCAGTCAGCGCGCTATTAATCTGCGCCATTAATGGGTCGTTGCCCTTTTTCACGCCAAACGCCATCGGCGAAACATGTTCGGGTTTATAACCGTCAATAACGTGCATCCCTTTCAGGCCGCCGGCTTTTTCCTGCGCTTTCAGGATCGGATAATCATTCATGCCTGCCGCAATACGTCCGAGCGATAAATCGCGCGTCATATCCGCCGGACTGTCATACACCTTCACCTCTTTGGCGATGCCGCTCGCCATCAGGCTTTGGGTGTAATCGGTGCCCGCCATGGTGCCGACGATGTCACCTTTCACATCCTGCCACGAGTTATAGGTCTTTTTGTTGTCGTCACGCACCACCAAACCCGCGCCAAACGCGGTCACCGGCTGCGAAAACGTAATGCGTTTTGCACGTTCTTCGGTGGGCGTCATACCGGCCACAATCATGTCGATTTTGCCGGCAATCACCGATTGAATCAGCGTAGAGAATGGGATGGCGGTGTAATTAATATCGAGGTGCTGGCGTTTCGCCACTTCGGCTGCCACATCCGGCATGAAGCCTTCGATTTTGCCGCTTTGGGTATCGAGAAAAGTGGTTGGCGCACTGGAAGGCGGTGAACCGGCGGTCAGCGCCGCCGCTTGAGCATTGAGGCTAAATGCAGCCGCCATACACGTGAATAATAACCGGGAACGATTAGCAGACATAACTCACTCCTGAATCAAATGAAAAGGGCGAACGTCATTTTCACTATAATGAAATTAGTCAGGTGTCTGTCAATGTTTTATTTAATCACACTGCGTGAATTCACAATTCCGGATTAACCCTTTTGATAACAAGCATTATTTAACCTATAGCCTATTCGTATGACGACAATAAGTAAAAACTATCTCTGTTCGGCGGGTAAAGATTGACAGTGATTCGCCATCGGGGATATTCATTAAAATGAAATTTTTCTGCAGGGGATCATCATGGATTGGAGTAGTATTCACGTTTATCTGCCCTTCCTGTTAAAAGGGGCCGAAATGACGATTTACATCACCATTTTGTCCCTGATAATCAGCACACCATTGGGACTGATTTTTGCGGCGGCGAAGATGTGTCCGTGGAAAATAATTTCCTGGCCGATTGCGACCGTCATTAATATTACGCGCGGCCTGCCGATGATTGTGGTGCTGTTTTATATCTATTTTGTCTTCCCCGATATTGGCATCACGCTGTCGTCATTTCAGGCCAGCGTGATCGGTATCGCCTTCTGCTTTTCAACCTATATCGCTGAGATTTTCCGCGCCGGCATTGAATCGGTGGATCGCGGCCAGCTCGAAGCCGCGCGCTCAATGGGCATGAGTTTCCCGAAAGCGATGCGCCGCGTGGTGCTGCCGCAGGCGTTTCATGTCGCCCTGCCGCCTTACAGCAACACGCTGGTGATGATGTTGAAAGATTCCGCGCTGGCTTCCACCATCGCCGTCACCGAGATGACGCGCCAGGGCCAGCTGATTGCCGCGTCCACCTTTGATAACACCACGGTGTATACGCTGGTGGCGCTGCTCTATCTGGTGCTGTGCCTGCCGTTGCTGGCGCTGACCAAGCAGCTGGAAAAACGCCAGATTAAAGGAGCCTGAGATGATTGAAATTCGTGATGTGCACAAAAAATTCGGCCATGTCGAAGTGCTGAAAGGCGTGAGTTTCAACGTCAGCGAAGGCGAAGTGGTGTGTTTGATCGGCCCGTCGGGTTCCGGGAAATCAACCATTTTGCGCTGCATCAATGGCCTGGAAACTTACGAAGGCGGCGACATCAACGTGCTGGGCCAGCGCGTCAATAACAAACATAAAAGCATCAACGATCTGCGCCGTAAGATCGGCATGGTGTTCCAGCGCTTCAACCTCTTTCCGCATCGAAGCGTGTTAGAGAACGTGATGGAAGGCCCGATTCACGTTAATGGCGAACCGCGTCATGTGGCGGAAAAGCGCGCCAAAGAATTGCTGGCTATGGTTGGGCTGGCGGAGAAGATCAACGCATGGCCAACGCAGCTTTCCGGCGGTCAACAGCAGCGCGTGGCGATTGCCCGCACGCTGGCGCTGCAACCAAAAGCGATATTGTTTGATGAACCAACCTCAGCGCTCGATCCAGAACTGGTGGGCGAAGTGCTGCAGGTGATGCGCAATCTGGCGCGTGAAGGCATGACGATGATTGTTGTGACGCATGAAATGCAGTTTGCGCGCGAAGTCGCTGACCGCGTCTGTTTCCTGCACAGCGGCCAAATTGTCGAACAAGGTCCCGCCGATCAAATCCTGCTAAAACCGCAGGAGCCCCGCACCCAGGATTTTCTGCGCCGCGTGCTGGGCAACGTGGTCTCCACCACCTGCGACTGTTGCCGCAGTGTCGCCATTCATGGCGACCTGGAATCTCAACCGTATAACACTTAATTCAGAGGAAAATAATGAAAGTCCAAAAAATCACCCAACCCGCCGCCATCGCAGTCATGGAAGATTGGGGCAGCGTGGAAGGTTTGCCTGGCACCGGCAGCATCGCGTTATCCGGCATTCAGAAAGTGATTCCCGGTAAAGAAGATATCGATACGGGAATATTCGAATGCGGTGTCGGCTCCTATCGCCGCTCGGTGAAACAGGCCGAAATCATGCACTTCCTCAACGGAAACGGCTCTTTCACGCCGGATGGCGAAGAGACGCTGCACTTCAAACCCGGCGATTCGTTGTTCTTTGAAGCCAATACTGAAGGCACCTGGGTAATTGAAAACACCATGCGCAAGTTGTATGTGATTTTTGACGCCAGCTGATTAATGCGCTGACTTCCCCGGTGCGCAGAGATGCGCACCCGACAAAATCCCGCCTTTATATACCGTTCCCCTTTCGTAAATTTTCGTCTAGATACTGGCATTGCGAACAAAAATGACTCATATAAATAGCATCAGCTATATATTATAGCATTGGCTATATTTCTCTGGAGATGATCATGTTCACTCAACGCCTCTTGCCTGCGATTGCTGTCCTGCTGTCACTCAGCGCGTTTACCGCGTCCGCGGCTGAAAAACTTAAAGTGGTAACCACTTTTACGGTGATCGCCGATATGGCGAAAAACGTTGCGGGTGATGCGGCGGAGGTGACGTCGATTACCAAAACCGGCGCAGAAATCCACGAATACCAACCCACGCCAGGCGATATTCGTCGCGCGCAAGGTGCCAATCTAATCCTGGTAAACGGCTTTAATCTGGAATTGTGGTTCAGCCGTTTTTACCAGCGCCTCAAGGATGTGCCGCAGGTTACCGTGACGCAAGGCATTGAGCCAATGGGCATCACCGAAGGCCCGTACAACGGCAAACCCAATCCGCATGCGTGGATGTCGCCGGATAACGCGCTGATCTACGTCGATAACATCCGTAATGCGCTGCAAAAATACGATCCCGCCAATGCCGCGATTTATCAGGCCAACGCCGAGCGTTACAAAGCGCAGATTCAGCAGACCATCGCGCCGATGCGTGCCGCTATCGACAAACTGCCCACCGATAAACGGTGGTTGGTGACCAGTGAAGGTGCGTTCTCTTACCTGGCGCGCGATTTCGGTTTGAAAGAACTCTATTTATGGCCGATTAACGCCGATCAGCAAGGCACGCCGCAGCAGGTGCGTAAAGTGATCGATGCGGTGCGCGATCATCAAATTCCAGCCATCTTTAGTGAAAGCACCATCTCGGCCAAACCTGCTCAACAAGTGGCGCGTGAAGCCGGTATTCATTACGGCGGCGTGTTGTACGTCGATTCGCTGAGCAACAGCGATGGCCCGGTGCCGACCTATCTGGATCTCTTGCGCGTCACCACTGAAACCGTGGTGAAAGGCATCACAGAAGGAAGTCAGAAATGAACCCAGCCGCAGGTTTACTCGTCGAGAATGTCGGCGTTACCTACCGCAACGGCCACACGGCGCTGCGTAAAGCCTCTTTTAGCGTGCCCGCAGGCAGCATTACCGCGCTGATTGGTGTTAACGGCTCTGGCAAATCCACGCTGTTTAAAGCGATCATGGGATTTGTGCCGCTCTCCTCAGGCGCGGTAACGCTGGCCGGTTTACCGGCCAATAAGGCGCTGAAACACAATATTGTTTCTTATGTTCCGCAAGCGGAGGAAGTCGACTGGAGCTTCCCGGTGCTGGTGGAAGATGTGGTAATGATGGGCCGCTACGGCTACATGGGCATGCTGCGTATTCCGCGTGCCGCCGATAAACTGAGCGTAGATCAGGCGCTGGAACGCGTGGGAATGAGCGCCTATCGTCATCGTCAGATTGGCGAGCTGTCGGGCGGGCAAAAGAAACGCGTGTTTCTGGCGCGCGCGCTGGCGCAAAGTGGCCAGATTATCCTGCTGGACGAGCCGTTTACCGGCGTTGACGTCAAAACCGAAGCCGCGATTATCGCCCTGCTGAAAGAGCTGCGCGACGAAGGCCGCACCATGCTGGTTTCCACCCACGATCTCAACGCCATCCCCGATTTCTGCGATCGCTGCGTACTGGTGAAAAACACCGTGCTGGCGAGCGGCCTGTTGCATGACACTTTCACTGCCGACAATCTGGCGCAGACCTTTGATGGCGCGCTGCATGAGCGTAACGCGGTGTTGATGCAACTGATGAAAGATAAAAATCCGGACCGGGGAGCGAACCATGTCGTGGATTATTGAACCGTTTGGCTATCAATACATGCTGAATGCGATGTGGATCGCGGCGCTGGTCGGCGCGATTTGCGCATTTCTCTCCTGCTTCCTGATGCTGAAAGGCTGGTCACTGATTGGCGATGCGCTGTCGCACTCGATTGTGCCCGGCGTGGCGGGCGCGTATATGCTCGGACTGCCCTTTTCAATCGGCGCGTTTCTCTCCGGCGGGCTGGCGGCTGGCAGCATGCTGTTTCTTAATCAACGCACGCGTTTAAAAGAAGATGCCATCATCGGTCTGATTTTCTCGTCGTTTTTCGGCACCGGCCTGTTTCTGGTGTCGCTTAATCCCACGTCGGTGAACATTCAAACCATCGTTCTGGGCAATATTTTGTCGGTTGCGCCCGCTGATATCTGGCAGCTCGGCGCGATTGGCTTTATCACCCTGACCATTCTGCTGCTGAAGTGGAAAGATCTGATGGTGACCTTCTTTGACGAGAGCCACGCACGTTCACTCGGTTTGAATACGCTGCGGCTGAAGATCCTGTTCTTTACCCTGCTCTCTGCGTCCACCGTCGCCGCGCTGCAAACCGTCGGCGCCTTTATGGTGATTTGTCTGGTGGTGACGCCCGGCGCGACCGCCTATCTGCTGACCGATCGTTTTCCACGTCTGTTGATGATCGCCGTCGCCATTGGCAGCGTCACCAGTTTTCTCGGCGCGTGGAGCAGCTACTTCCTCGACGGCGCGACTGGCGGCGTGATTGTGGTGGCACAAACGCTGGTATTTTTAGTGGCCTTTGTCTTCGCGCCAAAACATGGCGTGCTGGCGGCGCGCCGTCGTGCGCGTCATACCCTGGAGGACGGCGTAAATGGCTGAATTACTGTTGAGTCCTTTCCAGTTCGAATTCATGAACATGGCGCTGATCACCACCTTGGTGCTGTCGCTGCCGTGCGCGATGCTGTCGGCGTTTCTGGTGCTGAAAGGTTGGTCATTGCTCGGTGATGCGATGAGCCACGCGGTATTTCCCGGCGTGGTGATCGCCTGGCTGATTGGCTTGCCGTACGCCATCGGCGCGTTTGTCGCCGGGATGCTGTGCGCCGTCGCAACCGGCTACATCAGCGAAAACAGCCGCATCAAACCCGATACGGTGATGGGCATCGTCTTCTCCGGCATGTTTGGCGCCGGTTTGGTGCTGTACCTGAAACTGCAGCCTGAAGTGCATCTCGACCACATTTTGTTCGGCGATATGCTGGGTATCAGCCTGGCGGATATCATCCAGACCGCGTCCATTGCAGTGATTGTCAGTGTGCTAATTGGCATTAAGTGGCGCGATTTACTGCTGCACGCGTTCGATCCCAATCAGGCGCGCGCCTGCGGTATCAACGGCAAATTAATGCATTACGGTTTGCTGTGTTTGATCTCGCTAACCATCGTCGCTGCGCTGAAATCGGTGGGCGTAATTCTGTCGATTTCCATGCTGATCGCGCCCGGCGCTATCGCCTTGCTGTTGGCGCGCCGTTTTGTGCAGGTGATGTTGCTGGCGATTGGCATTGCGATGGTAACGGGTTTCAGCGGCGTGTACGCCTCGTTCTTCCTCGATAGCGCGCCGGGTCCAACCATTGTGGTGATCTACGCGGCGCTGTTTGTGCTGGCGTTTTTGTATGTCACGGTGAGGGATCGGCGCACGCAGCAGGTGCATGGCTGATGAAGTGATCGCCATGGATGGCGACCCCTACGTCGTGCGTACCTTTGAAAACACTCGAAGTGAAGCCTGAATCATGGATTTTGACGCAAACACCCATCGCTGCACCCTCGTGATTGATCGGCAACTTCCCGCCAGGTTGGCGATGAACGCTTCAAGCGGTATCGGCATTAATTTTGAAAAAATTGTTCCGCTGATTGATAGCCCGCTTGAAGAGTATTAATTTATTGTCCGATAAAGCGCATATCGAACAATTTTCACCCAAGCGGTCATGTAAACTTCTTCATTTTTGGCTTTACCCCAAAAATGAAGGAAGCGTAATGCGATTGTTTTATGAGAAAGTAACACACAACACTTACTGCAATACCAATGACAAAATCTATCAACACATAAATGATTGAGAATTGTGCCGGGAGCCAGGTATCTAACAACCAGGAAAATGCAATAACTACTGGATAATGCAATAAGTAAATCACTAACGCTGAATCGATAATAGTAGTCAGCATGCGGTTTTCTTTAATCTGAATTTTTTCAAACTTAAATACTAACCAATAGGATAACAAAACTGAAAAGACGCTACCTGCAAGCGTAGGCAAGTACTTCATCGCGCCTTCAATATGAAACTCTGCCACCATAAAGAAACCTAACCATATTGCCATAGCCAGAGCAGCAATTAACCCGCCATTCATAACGATACTGTTGCTATAGCATGAAATATTGCCGCGATGGATATACAGAGCATAGCCAGCAGTATAATACACAAGGAAACGTGCAGTGACTGGAATTAAATTAATAAAATCGCCCTGACCTTTTGTCAGAAACTTCAAAACAAAGAATAGATTGCCCAATACTATCAATAATGCAATCAGGAATGGCAGCGGCATTTTGGCGAAATAACGGGCGCACCACTGATAAAATCGATTGGGGATCAGTAATGACATGATGCTTAAGGAAACCAAAAACCATAAATGATGCAGGGTCGCATAACTTTCTAGCACGCCTTTTAAGGTTATCACAGAGGTACTCATTTGCTTTTCAAGGCAGTACATTAATGGAGGAATAATGATATAGGCAGATAGCAGTGGCAGAAGTACGCGTTTACGTCGATTATCATGAAAAAACGCTCGCCCTTTCCTTAGAATAATGAGTGCTGAAAACATACCCGATAAAAAGAAAAAAACTTCCATTCTGAACGTATGTATCAAACTTAATAAGGCTGTAAAGAGTGTTGAAGGGTCGCGCTGAGAGTTATAAATCCAACTGTTTTCTCCGGGTAAACTACGGGAAGCGTGTAATAAAACACCTTCAATAATCAGTCCTGCACGCAGCAGATCCAGGCCAATATTTCGGCTGGATAAAAAAGATTTGGTTTTCATGTCTCACACCTGTGTAAGGGATCGTAAATGCGCAAGAACATTAACCATTAATTATTTAAAAGAACTTAAGCTTTGTCCTTAAATTCTTACAGTGGTTTTCGCGGAATTCATTAAAATTAATAAGACAAACCTTAACAACCAGTAACGATGAGAACTTTTAGCCGATAAGAAAAATTAGCCAAATAGGTCAATACCCCATCAATTGATGCTGAAATAATTTCTGAAGTATTAGATTTAAATTTCCTCTTCTGCGGCGAACCACGCCGGTAGCTGTCTAACGTAACGACTGAATGCCACGCTGTAAGCACTGGCTGAGCGATAGCTGACGCGTTCCGCTACTTCTGCCACCGCTATGCTATCGATTCGCATGCTCCGATGCGCATTCCTGCCGGTAAAGATGCGGTGGCGCTGGCGAACGAAGTGGATTAACTGTGAATTTCGGCAACAGCCATGGTGAAAATCAGCGGCAGTTCGCCGAGGTTCGCATAACTGTGCGGCGCAGCGGTTTTTGCCACCGCTGAACTGCCGCGCGGCACCTGCAACTGCTGTTCATCAACCTTCAGCGTGAGTTCGCCCTGCTCGACATGCAGTAGTTCGTAAGTGCGCTGCGGATGACCCGGCGAGGCAAATTGTTCGCCGGGAAACATCTCCCAACGCCACAGCTCGATCATATCCGGCCCTCGGGTGCCCGCCAGCAAACGCGCCGTGCCGCCCTTTTCGCCTTGCCATAACACCGGTATATCCTCTTCAGCAACCAGATGCGCGAGCGGATCGGCGGTGACATTCACAATATCGGCCACCGATATTCCCAGCGCAGCCGCCACTTTGCACAGAATGGCGATGCTGGGATTTGCGCTGCCTTTCTCAATCTCAACTAACATGCCTTTACTGACGCCCGCGCGGCGTGACAACTCATCCAGCGACAGTTTTTGCTGTTGGCGGAAGCTTTTAACACTGGCTGATACGGCGGCGCTCACGCAGTCGATATCAGAACCTGTTTCGGTCAATTTATTGACTTTCTTCTTCATCGGTCACTATCATGGAATAAATTAGTCATTACAGGATTATGTTATGTTCACCTTTAGCCCGTCAATCGATCCTTCCGTTTCTGCCTTAGCGCCTGACTTTACCGCGCTCAGCATTTTAGTTCAGGCTGCGCCAGTGGAGCGTCCGCACGTTGGTGAAGAAGCCTTAGCGCAAGCGTGTCGCGACATGTTGCAGAATGACTTTCCGTGGGCGGAAGCACATCTGACGCAATGGGCTGAGATGTTCAAACGCTTTGGCGCTAAACCGAAGCGCACGCCCTGTTCAGCAGATGCGTTGCGCAAGCGCGTGCAGCGCGACGGAACTATGGCGGCCATCGATCCGATCGTTGATCTCTACAATGCGGTGAGCATTCGTTTCGCCATTCCGGTCGGCGGTGAGAATGTGGCCGCTTACGTGGGCAACCCGCAACTGACACGCGCCGATGGCAGCGAATCCTTCGATGTCTATAAAGAAGGCGTGTTGAGCCATGAATCTCCAGAACCTGGCGAAGTGGTATGGCGGGATAACGCAGGCGTAACTTGTCGGCGCTGGAACTGGCGACAAGGTGTGCGCACGCGTCTCAGTATTGAGCAAACGCAGATGTGGTTTGTGCTGGAGCGATTACCGGCGATGCCACTCGAAGCATTGCAACATGCGGGCGATATGCTGGAGCACGGTATTCTGCAGATGATGCCTGCCGCGACTGTCGATCGCCGTTTGCTTGGCAATATCAGTAGCTAACCGTTATGTTGTCACTCTCGCCCGCCACCTTTAGGAATCGGAATGCACATCAACCTGCTGGCGCAACAGCCACAGTTATTGGATGCAGTGACGCAAATGCTGCATCGCGAATGGTCGGATTTCCCCAACTGGCGTGATGCGGCGGTGATTCAGCAGCGTTTGCAGGCGCGGAATCAAGCGGAGGCAAAAACGCTGACGCTGGTTGCCACCACATCCGATGGCGAATTGATGGCGACCGCCAGCATTATCCATTACGAACTGCACGATATCGCCGAGCGCGAGTTTTGGCTTGGCGAAGTGATTACGGCTGCCGAACATCGCGGTAAAGGGTTGGCGAGCACTTTGGTGACGCGCTTGATTACTGAAGCGCGTCTGCGTGGGATTAGCGCGTTGTGGCTGTATACGCCGGATCAACAAGCGCTCTATCGCCGCTTCGGCTGGCAGGATGTGGAGCAGCGCGAGATTGCTGATGAAGATGTTACTGTGATGGTTCTAAACATTGTTTAAGGAGTAGCAGATGCTGATGCGTAAAAACTATCCGCAATTGGGTGAAGTCAAAGCGCCTTATGTGCACGCGGTAAAGCACAATGAAACTTTATATGTCTCTGGCTTGACCGCTTTCGGTACGCCAGCGCAGCAGGCCGATATCGCTACACAAGCAGAAACTATATTCCAGCAGTTGCATACCATCGCGGCTGAAGAAAAGAGTTCGCTGGAAAAGCTAATCAAGGTGACGATTTTTATCACCTCATTTGATGAGATCAACGCTTTACGCGGCGTGCTGTTTAAACATTATGGCGAACATCTGCCGGCGAGTTCGCTGGTACAAATTAGTCAACTTTTCTCGCCGGATTTAAAGATTGAGATCGAGGCGATTATCGCCCTGTAGCCAACGCCTGCAGCGCCGCCAATCCGTCGCGTGCCATCCATGTGCGCAGTGGCGCAAACAGCGGTTGCGGCAGATTGTCTGGTGCGAACCATTGCCAGCCGTGGCACTTTTCAGGCTCCATCAGTTGTGGTTCACCGATTGCATCCTGCGCCACCATCAGTAGCGTAATGTAGTGCTTGTTGACCTCGGGAAACACATCGCTAACGAACGCGCCGTTTTGCAGTTCGCCAAGCTGTAGGCCGGTTTCTTCCAGCACTTCTCGACGCGCGCAGGCTTCCGGCGATTCGCCAAACTCCAGATGCCCGCCCGGCGCAGACCAGTCGCCCGCGCCGTGGCTGCCATTGCGTTGTCCCAATAACAGTTTCCCGTCGCGGAAAATTAAAACGCCGATTCCCACTTGTGGCGACATTGTTGCTCCTTGTTTTGCCAGGTCGTCATAAATGACGACCCTACGTTAAAAAATTTCCCCCACGTTTTATCACATTCTCTGTGGTTTAAACCGCAGCGCCATCACCATCAGCAACACAATGCCCACGCTCATGATTATCCACGCACTATCGAGCGAGGCGGCGCGGTCACGCACGATGCCAGCGACCAGCGGCATCAACGCCGCCAGCAAATAACCGCCGCCCTGCACGAAGGATAGCAATGCGCCCGCTTCTTCCGGCGTGTGCGCATGATCAAGCGTGACGATCAGCGAGAGCGGGAACAGCGCGCCAATGCCTAATCCGAGCAGCAATGTAGGCAGCCACGCCTGCGCGCCGCCCAGCGTTAGCAAACTGATCAATCCCAGCAGAATCAGGGTTAACACCACCAGCAACGGGCGGCGGCGATCGCGGAAGCGATGGATCAGCGCCGACAGCACAAAGCCCGCAGCCACTTCCGTCAGCGTCAGCGCGCCCAACACGTAACCGCTCTGATCCGGTCGCCATCCGTGCTGCATATAAAACGGCGGCAGCCACGCCAGCACTAGAGTGTACGCACCGGTGCCAATACCAAAGAAGATCATCAACAGCCAGGCGCGCGTTGAGCGAGCGGCGCGTGGAGGTTGATTGCTGTGTGTCGGCGCGATGCCGCGTGAAATCGTCAGCCACAGCAACAGCGCGATGATTGCGGGCACCACCGGAATCGCCAGCGTTAACGCTAAACCTTGCGCATTGGCCAACGGTGCAGCGCTGGCAGCGGCAATCGCTGCACCCGCCATAATTCCGGTGGTGAACAGCGCCATCAGCGTGCCCGCTTTCGCACCGAAGTGACGTTTGATCTGCGCTGGCATTAAGGCCTGAATCAATCCGATACCGCACCCCGCCACCAGCGCGCTGGTAATCAACGCTGTGGCAGATTGCTCGAATCCACGCGCGATACTCGCCAGCGCCAGCAACAACAATCCAACAGCGATACCGCGCACTTCGCCAAGCCGACGCAACAATAGCGGACCCGCCAGCGCCACTAATCCCATCATGATCACCGGCAACGTGGTGAGTAGGCTAAGCTGCGTGGCACTAAGCTGCGCGTCGCGCTGCAGTAGCGGAAACAGCGGCCCCATCGCCGCCATAATCGGCCGCAAATTCAGTGCGATAACAAAAACCAGTAAGGCAAACATCCCAACCGCAGGTAAAGTACGATTCACTTTGCATCTCCTTGCACATTAAAAGTATCTTAACGTTAAGATACTTTTCGCAGCAGCAATAGCCCATGCGCACAAAGCAACAAATGGTGATGAGATATGGTCGCCATAAATGCCGCGTTTTTCGGTCGCCATAAATGGCAACCCTATAAAGATTGGCGCGTTTTTCGTAGGGTGCGCATTCATGCGCACCTTCTTACATCAAACTCAGGAGTTAGCCGCTTGACCGATCACGTCGATTTTGTAGTTGAACAATGGGCCAGCGCGATGCCGGAGTTGGATGCGTCATCAATGGCGGTTTTTGGCCGTATGCTGCGCATCATGCAACATCTGGCGAAAACCCGCGCTGAAGCGCTGGCACCGTTTGGTTTTCGCGACGGCGAATTTGATGTGCTGGCGACGCTGCGACGCGCAGGCGCCCCCTATCGCTTGTCGCCGACCCAGCTTTATAAATCATTGCTGGTGACATCGGGCGCGATGACCAATCGCCTCAATCGGCTGGAAGAAGTGGGGTCGATTGTGCGCGTTGCCGATCCCGGCGATAAGCGCAGCATGCTGGTGGCGCTGACTGAAGAAGGATTAGCGAAGATCGAGCAAGCCCTGCTGGTACATACGCAAACGCAAAATAGCCTGCTGGAAACGCTGGATGCAGCGCAGCAAGCGCAACTGAAAATCTTGCTGAGTCAGTTATTGGTGGCAACGGAAGCGGAAAATTAAAAACGCTGTTGCTGATGCGTCAAAATATGAATTAATTCAGCGCATTTTCCCTTAAAGTAGACGTCCCGCCAGGCATTTTTTACGGACTAGAGATGAGCAATAAATATGCCCCATCGCAGATTTTTCTTCATTGGTTGACCTTCCTGTTAGTCGTCACTGCGTATTGCACCATGGAATTTCGTGGATTGGCGACGCGCGGTTCGTGGCAAGGCTTTGCGATGATCATTGGTCACTTCAGCGCTGGAAGCTGTGTGCTGGTGATTATGCTGTCGCGCATCCTGCTGCGTTTTCGTCATCGCAGCCCGGCAATTGTGCCCAAACCACCGCACTGGCAAACCGGGCTGGCGCATCTGATGCATCTGGCGATCTACGTGTTTTTCATCGTCTTACCGACGCTGGGGATTCTGTCGCGTTTCTATATGGGACGAACCTGGTGGATTTTTGGTATTCCGATGCCGGTGAGTGGCGATCCTGATCCGGATTTCGCCGACACGATTGCGGACTGGCATGAGACCCTCGCGCCATATGGTTATTGGCTGATCGGCATTCACGCCGTTGCCGCGCTGGCACATCATTATCTATTTAAAGACAACACTTTAGTGCGCATGATGCCGTCGCGTCGCTCACGTTAAAAAAGTTACAGCGTCACTAAAATGTCAGGCTAAAGCTGTCATCGAGTAGCGCCAGAATTTCGCTGTCCGGCAAGCCTTTCTCCAGCGTGATACTCAACCAATGTTCTTTGTTCATGTGGTAAGCCGGATAAACGCCGGGCAACTGGCGCAGCGATCCAGTGAGTTCGGGGCGCGCTTTGATGTTCATCACGTCAATCACCGGCCCATCCGGCAAACCGAGTTTATGACTCTCCAGCGGGAACACCAGCGCAAACCATTTGCGGTGCCGCGGATGACGCAGCACCGCATATTCACTGTGCTTTTTCCACGGATAATCGGGTTCTACCTGATAGTGCTGAATGATGTAGTCGAACAGCTGCTGGCGTTGCATGCATCCTCCGTGGTGAACGCGGGATAAGGGCCGCCGAAGATGGCGGCCCTGAGACTTTATAAAGCTGAAGCAAACGTTGCCAGTGTTCGATTAAAACGCGCAGGTTCTTCGATAAATGGCGCATGGCCAGAATCGGCAAACATCTGTGTCTGAATGCGCGAATTGATACGCTTTACTCTGGCGAGAGATGCAGCAGGATTCACCAATGCATCATGCTCACCGTAGATGAACAGCAGCGGCACACGCACATTTTTTACTCCTTTTTCTAATGCAATGGTCATGGTGGGCACCGCTCGTTGCATGGGCCACGCAGCCAGCGCGGCGTTGGCCAGCAGGCGTTCAAAGGTGGTGCGGTCAGGTTGCTGGTAAAAACATAGCTGCAGAAAGGCCCGCTCGCCATCCAGATGTGTTTTCAAATCACTTGCCGTCATTGCGCCATATACGTCATGCGCCGGAATCAATGTGGGATTGAGCTCTACCACACCGTCGACGTAGATAGCGCCACTGATATTACCGTCACCATAGGCCGCCAGGTAGTTGGTGATAACCGCCCCGCCCAATGACCATCCGACTAATAATGGCTTATTGGCATGGCTTTGATTAATTACTGCGCGGAGATCGTCGGCCCAGCGTTTCCCATCGCGGTAAGCTGATTCTTGTTCTGGCTTGTCGGATAAACCGTGCCCACGCATATCGAATGTAATCAGCCGATAGCGTTGCTGTAACTGCGCGTCACTGATCTGTTTTTCCCAGTTTAAGTGGCTGCCAAGCAAACCATGAATAAACACAATAGGTAAACCATCAGGATTACCTGATTCCTGTACTGCCAGCTTCACGCCATCTGGCGCGGTAATGGAGTACTGCTTCTCAGCGGCAAACAGCGTGGCAGAAAAGAGCATGAGAACGCCGATAAACATTGTGCGTTTAAAAAGTAACAGCATAAAAAATCTCCTTAAATGAATGATTCCCGGCTATCCTGAACCCTGACACTGATGTCAGAGTCAAGCCGCTTTATGGGGAGTCACTTATGCAGTTATCAATTGGAGAGCTGGCAAGAGAGACAGGTGTGAGCGTGCGCGCCATTCGTCATTACGATCGCCATCATCTGCTAACTTCAACACGTGCCTGCAATGGATACCGTTTTTTCCCGCCACAGGCGATCACCCAGGTGCGCCAGATTCAACGGCTCATCAATACCGGTTTCAGCATTGCCGAAATCTGCTCTTTTCCGGATTGTATGCGCATGATCGAAGGGGCAGCATTCTGCCCGGAAACTCAGGCTGTGCAATATAAGCGACTGGCGGATATTGAACGCCAAATTAGTGAACTCGAATCTCGTCGGGCATTGCTGATGGCCACGCTGGCTGAAGGCATCACCCGATGATGCGGTTTTATCAACAGTGCGGTCAGTAATGTTCTTTGCGGATAAATTTTTGCGCTAAATCAGCGCTCTTAGACCAGGGAAGTGAATGATGTTCCATCTGATTTTCAGCATACCGAGCTGGTATGTGATCGCCCGATTTTTGTTCCCGTTAGCCATGCCCTTGCTGTTAAAAATCATCCTTTCTCTGCTGGTGTTGCTGGCTTCGCAATATCTGCTGGTGAGCCGTTTTACCTCTGGCAGCATGTTCTCGCCGGAAATGCCGCGCGCCATCGTCATCCTGTTCAACTGGGGTTTCAGTGCCGTGTTATTCCTCGCGCTGACGCAGTTTGTGATTGATATGGTGGCGCTGGTTTCGCTGTTGTTCCGCCATCCTTTTGAAATTGTGCCTGCGGTGCGTTATGTGGCGGCGGCGTTTGCCTTGATTCTGGCCACCGTTGGCGTTTATCAGGCTACCCGCGTGCCGCCGATCAAAGATGTGACCATTGAGATCGACAACCTTCCGCGCGAATTCGAAGGCTATCAACTGTTGCAGTTGACCGATATGCACATCACCAAACTCTTCAACGAGAAATGGACGCGCGCGCTGGTGCAAAAAGCCATGACGCTGGATGTCGATCTGATTCTGGTCACCGGCGATGTGATTGATGGCACGCTGCAGAATCGTCGCGCGGACGTCGAGCCGTTGCGCGGATTGCATGCCCGCGATGGCGTGTTTGCTATCACCGGCAATCACGAATATTTCTTTGAGCAGGAGCGCTGGACCGCGCATCTGGCATCGCTGGGTCTTGAGCCGTTACTCAATCGCCATACGGTGATTAAGCGCGATAGCGCCGAGCTAGTGATCGCCGGCATGCCGGATACGTCAGCAGCACGACGTGGCGCAGTTGGCCCCGATTTGGAATTGGCGCTGGCCGGTGCGCCGGAAAACGCTCCGGTGATCTTGCTCGACCACCAGCCGCGCAACGCCCGGCAAAATGCGCTGAAAAACATCGATCTACAGCTGTCTGGCCACACGCACGGCGGCCTGATTGTTGGCTTTGATCGCCTGTTTGCCAAACCCAACGCGGGCTTCGTGTCGGGTTTGTATCAGGTCGACGGCATGCAGCTCTACGTCAACAATGGCACCGCGCTCTGGCCTGGCATGGCGGTGCGTTTGGGCCGACCATCGGAGTTGACCCGCATTACGCTAAAGCGCAAACCGTAACGCGCTGTTTAAGGTTGTGGGATAGTCCGCGAGGCATCCCATAACCTCATCATCTGAGCGATTCCCCGCTCAATTTCGGCGAGAGGGACGTCATCCCGCGCCAGCGTCGAGATGCCCAGCATAAAGCTGTTGAAGCTGACCGCCAGCGAAAGCGTCTCTTCCTCATCTCTCAATTCACCGCTGCTGATCCCTCTTTCAACGCAATGCTTGATCCCTTCACGAGTACGCATCCGCGATGCTTCAAGCGGTTTTAACACGTGGCGGTTTTCATCGGAGCAGGAAGACATCACGCTTAGCGCAACCATACATCCGCGCGGATGCGAAGGATCGTACTGCATTCTGGCGGAGTTGAGCAGCGCGGTTTCCAGCGCCTGCCGAGCGGGCACGCGGGTATCCCACAAAGCTTCCGTGACCTGAGCATGGGTTTGCAAATAACAGTTCACGGTTTCAGCAAAGAGTGCCTCTTTCGATCCAAACGCGGCATAGAAGCTTGGCGCGGTGATGCCTTTACCTATAGAGGCTTTGAGCTGCGCCAGCGAGGTTGATTCATAGCCGTTCTCCCAGAAAAGGTGCATCGCTTTGATCACCGCTTCATCCCGGTCAAATTGTCTTGGTCTGCCTGTTCTCATCATCACATCCTCCGCCATTTATACTAATCGATACAGAATTCATTGACAACGCACAGCTCACCTCCGCAATATAAATACCGATCGATACATATATTCATGGCGCTTCGCGGCGCTTTTGCAAATCAAGAGCAGGCTAAATAATGAATTCAACGTTTAAGCACGAAGAAGCCCAACGGCTGCCAATCCTGGCGCTTTTGGCGCTCGCAATGGCAGGTTTTATCTGCATCCTGACTGAAACCATACCCGCCGGATTGCTGCCACAAATTAGTCAGGGGCTTAATATTTCCCCCTCGCTGGCCGGTCAATGGGTTACCTCCTATGCAGCCGGTTCGCTACTGGCCGCGATTCCGCTCACATTGCTGACCCGAAGCTGGTCGCGCCGGGTTGTGCTGCTGAGCACCGTGTGTGGATTTCTGCTGTTTAACACTCTTACCGCCGTCTCTTCTGACGTTGTCATCATCTTAATAGCGCGATTTTTTGCTGGTGCGTCAGCCGGTTTGGCGTGGAGTCTGATTGCGGGCTATGCGCGAAGAATGGTGGTTCCATCGCTGCAGGGACGCGCATTGGCGCTCGCCATGGTGGGCACGCCAATCGCTCTTTCACTCGGTGTTCCGGCAGGCACATGGATGGGTTCGTTGCTGGGATGGCGTCTGACATTTGCCGCCATGTCGGGTCTCTCTCTCATTCTTATCGGCTGGATTTTGCTGGCCGTGCCGAACTATCCCGGCCAATCTGCCACGCAAAAAATGCCGCTCGGCGCAGTATTACGCCTCCCCGGCGTAAGTGCCGTGCTCGGCGTGGTGCTGACCTGGATGCTGGCGCATAACATTCTCTACACCTACATTGCACCGTTCATTGCTTCAGCCGGTCTGGCTGATCGCGTGGATGTGGTGCTGCTGATCTTTGGTATTGCGGCATTGGGGGGAATATTCATTACCGGTAAGATCATTGATACGCATCTGCGCAAAGCGGTGCTGCTGTCACTCACCATCTTTGCTGCGGTGTCGGTGATTTTTGGTCTAAGTACGCCAACACCCGCCGTGATCTATGCGGGCATAGCCGTTTGGGGACTCACCTTCGGCGGTGCCGCGACGCTGCTGCAAACGGCTCTGGCAGATGCCGCCGGCGAATATGCCGATGTCGCGCTCTCCATGAATGTCGTCACCTGGAACAGCGCTATCGCCCTCGGCGGTTTGACCGGCGGAATGTTGCTGGAACATGTCGGCTCCCAATCTTTTCCGTGGGCGATTCTGCTATTGCTGTTGGTCGCGTTGGGAATTGCGCTGCGTGCTAAGCAGGGTTTCCCGGCTGCGAACAGCCGGCAAACCGGCATGACACCGGTGGCTTAGCGTAAACATACATTGCACATGCTGTAGCGGCGCGATTTATCGCGCAAATAATTGCGCCGCTACGATTCGTGAACTCGGTAATTTACGCTTTCGCAAACGCTAACAAATCGGAGTTAATCTGCTCAGGATGTGTCGCGAACATGCCGTGCGACAAACCGGGATAGGTTTTCAGCGTGCCATGCTTGAGCAGCTTAATCGCCTTATGCGCCGAATCATCAATCGGCACCACCTGATCGTCTTCCCCGTGCAGCAGCAACACCGGCACCGTGATCGCTTTTAAATCCTCGGTAAAATCAGTTTCCGAGAAGGCAGTGATACAGTCGTATTGCGCCTTCGCGCCGCCCGCCATGCCCTGACGCCACCAGTTATCGATCAAGCCCTGACTGACTTTCGCCCCCGGACGGTTGAAACCATAGAACGGACCCGCTGGCACATCGATAAAGAACTGCGCGCGGTTGGCTGCCAGCGCCGAGCGGAAACCGTCAAACACCGATTTCGGTAAACCTTCCGGATTGGCGTCGGTTTGCAGCATGATTGGCGGCACTGCGCCCATCAACACCGCCTTCGCCACGCGGCCTGGCTCAGCGTGCGCTACATAACGCGCCACTTCACCGCCACCGGTTGAGTGACCGATATGGATAGCGTTGCGCAGGTCCAGCGCTTTAGCCAGTTCTGCCACGTCGGCGGCGTAAGTGTTCATATCGTTGCCGCTATCGGTCTGATCGGAACGGCCATGGCCGCGACGGTCGTGGGCGATAACGCGATAACCTTGCGCCAGGAAGAACAACATTTGGTTATCCCAGTCATCGGCGCTTAACGGCCAGCCGTGATGAAACACTACCGGTTGGGCGTTTTCTGGGCCCCAGTCTTTGTAAAAGATTTTGGTACCGTCTTGAGTGGTGATGATGCCGTTGCTCATGAGTAAGTCCTCTGTATGTGATTGTCTGCGTTCGATGGGCTTATTGTCATGGAAAGCGGCAACGGCTAATATTGTCAAATATGACACTTTAAGGGCCATAACTGACAAATGATAGAAACTGATGAAAGCAGCGTTGTCGCGGAGATTGGCTTAGTGATCTATCCCGATTGCCAACTCGCGGCGATATATGGCTTAACCGATATGTTCAGGATTGCTGCGGAATGGGCCGAGAATATATCGGGTGAAGAGCGCAAGCGGACGATTCGTGTCTCACATTGGCAGATTGATGCGCACAGCGATCACATGGTTTGCGTCTGGGATAGCCATCCCGATACAACACATCGCCTGAGCCACGTGATTGCGCCGCCAAGTCTGGTGGTGCCAGCGAAAATGGTGCCCATGAAGGTGCCCGCCAACTGGATGAGTATGCTTTATGACGCAGGCGTAACACTCTGTTCGGTGTGCGCCGGTGCCTTTGTGCTGGCCGAAACCGGACTGATCGATCATCGTCGCGCCACCACGCACTGGGCCTTTGCACAGACGCTGTCGGAGCGTTTTCCTGCGGTAGACGTCGCGGTGGAAAATATGGTGATTGACGATGGCGACATTATTACCGCCGGTGGGATTTTGGCGTGGACGGATTTGGGTTTAACGCTGATCGAAAAAGTGCTCGGCACCGGCACCATGCTGGCGACCTCACGCTTTTTACTGATCGACCCGCCGCGACGCGAGCAAAGCACCTATTCGGCATTTATCCCCAATTTCGATCACGGTGATAGCCTGATTCTGCGCGCGCAGCATCATCTTCATGCCCATGTTGCCGAGCAGCACAGCATTGAGAGCATGTCGGCGCTGGCAAGCATGACGCCACGTACTTTTCTGCGCCATTTCCAGAAAGCGACCGGCCTGCGACCAACGGATTATTTGCAGCAGGTACGCATTATGAAAGCGCGCGACGCGCTGGAGCTGAGTAATCGTTCGGTCGATCAGATCGCCTGGGAGATCGGCTACAGCGACCCTTCCGCTTTCCGCAAAATTTTCCGCAAGCTCACCGGCGTCACGCCCGGCCAGTATCGGCAGCGGTTTGGTACCCGGCAACATAATTAACGCCCATCACAGCAGGAAAATTGCCGTTTTCCTGCCATGATTACGTTCGTCCCGTTCCGATTACTTGCTAAGGATTTCTATGCCACTGCGTTCGCTTCAGGCTCTGTGTCTGGTTAACTTTTTTATGGCTGACGTACGAGATGGTCTCGGGCCTTTTCTCGGCATATTTCTGACAGAACGCCACTGGAATGCAGGAGATATTGGCTGGGTGATGACCGCCGGTGGCCTTGC
Source organism: Pantoea trifolii (assembly GCF_024506435.1). Taxonomy (NCBI): domain Bacteria; kingdom Pseudomonadati; phylum Pseudomonadota; class Gammaproteobacteria; order Enterobacterales; family Erwiniaceae; genus Pantoea; species Pantoea trifolii. The sequence continues at coordinate 470,473 of NZ_JANIET010000002.1, forward strand.
AGGGCTGGTTGCCACCCTGCCGGCGGGTTTAGCCACAGACGCTACTCGCCATAAACGATCGTTGCTGCTCATCGGTTCACTCCTGATCACCCTATCCACCTTACTGCTGTGGTATTTCCATCAGGGATGGATCGTGGTTTTATCGCAGATTGTGACTGGCCTTTCCGCCGCGCTCATCGCGCCGATGTTGACGGGTATTACCCTTGGCCTGGCCGGTCCGCAAGGATTCAGCCATCAAATGGGGAGAAATGAAGCCTTCAACCACGGCGGTAATATGACAGCCGCCATTATTGCGGGTGCTTCAGTGTGGTTGTGGGGCACGGGTGCGGTGTTTGTACTCATGACAACGATGGCGCTGTGTGCAGGTGCAGCCGTGCTGGCTATTCGCCATAATGACATCGATAACCTTGCCGCGCGCGGGCTTTCTGGCAGCGAATCGGTTAGCAACGTCCCACGTCTTTATCAGATTGCCCGTAATCCTGCCGTCATTATTACGGGTGTTACGCTGTTACTCTTCCATCTTGGCAATGCCGCGCTGTTACCTATGCTGAGCCTGCGGGTGGCGGCAGCACACAATGCAGCCATCAGCCCCGGACTTTATGCTGCCGCCACGGTGGTTATTTCACAATGTGTGATGATTCCCATGGCGCTGTATGCTGCACGTCACGCACCGCGTTTTGGCTATCCCGTGCTGATCACGGCGGCGCTGCTGGTGCTGCCGTTACGTGCGTTGATTGCCTCCGCTTTTGACGGCGCTTATTTCATGATTCCGGTACAGATTCTGGATGGCGTAGCGGCGGGTCTGCTGGGCGTGGCGGTGCCGGGTTATATCGTGAAGGTGCTCGAGGGCAGCGGACATACCAATGCCGGTCAGGGCTTTATCATGCTCATGCAGGGCATCGGCGCGGCAATGAGTCCCGCGTTGGCGGGAAACATTGCCGCAGCCTATTCCTATCGCAGTGCATTTGCCGTGCTGGGCGCGATCGCCCTGGCGGCGCTGATCACCTGGTGGATAGGCAGCCGTTATTCAGAGAAAAACGGCGTGCCACGCTCAGCGCGTTCTTAGCTAAGGCTCGATTAGCTCAGCTGGAAACGCCCAACCGTGTTCGCCAGCTGCGAAGCCTGATCTTCCAGCGAACTGGCAGCGGCAGACATCTCCTGCACCAGCGCGGCGTTTTGCTGCGTGGTGCTGTCCATCTCGTTCACCGCGATGGTCACCTGGCTGATGCCGCGCGCCTGCTCATCGGACGCAATCACAATTTCACCGATGATGGTGCGCACTGAATTCACCGCCTGCGTCATCTCCTGCATGGTTCTACCGGCATCCTGCACCAGCTGCACTCCGCTGCCGACGCGCTGCGTGGATTCTTCAATCAGCGCGCCGATATCTTTCACCGCATTGGCGCTGCGCTGGGCCAGATTACGCACTTCCGACGCCACCACAGCAAAGCCGCGCCCTTGTTCCCCGGCGCGTGCCGCTTCTACTGCGGCGTTCAGCGCCAGAATATTGGTCTGGAAGGCGATGCTGTTGATGATGGCGGTGATGTCACCAATCTTCTTCGCGCTATCGTCGATCTGCGCCATGGTTTGCACCACTTCGCCCACCAGCGTTTCACCGCGGCTGGCGATATGCGTAGCATTGTCGGTCAACGTTGTTGCCTGATGCGCGTTGGTGGCGTTGTGTTTCACCGTGGCGGTGATCTGCTCCATGCTGGCGGCCGTTTGCTCCAGCGCGGCAGCTTGCTGCTCAGTGCGCGAGGCCAGATTGAGGTTGCCGCTGGCGATTTCCCCCGCGCCCTGACGCACCGACGAACTGGCATCCTGAATCTGTCCCACGATATCGCGCAGCTGGTTTTGCATGGTATGCAGCGCATAGAACAAGCTGCTGTTATCGCGTCCTTTCAGCGTGATGACGTTATCAAGTTTGCCATCGGCGACGGCCAGCGCGATGGTCGCGGCTTCCAGCGGTTCGCCACCAATCGGCTTCAGCACTTTGCGGCTGAACAGGATACCCAGCAGCGTACACACCACCAGAATGCTGATGATCATCAGGATCACCGCGTTGATCAGTTGACGATGTGCCGCAGCCATTACCTGGCTGACCGGCGCAACCACGCCGAGATACCATTTCTGATCGCTGTTACCAATTACCACCGGCTGCCACGTCACCAACACATCTTCACCCAGCAACGCATCATGATGCTCCATCACGCTGCTACTGAAGTTATTGGTATCGCCTTTCCAAGGCTTGCTGGTCTGGCTTTTATCCGGATAAGAGACCACATTGCCCGCGCTGGAGAGCAACATCGCATAGCCGCTGCCTTCCCACGGTTTGATTTTGTTGACCTTCTCCTGCAGTGACGCCAGCGAAATGTCGGACGTCACCACGCCCCACAATTTGCCCTGGCTGACAATCGGCGCCGCCACCGAGGTTAGCAGCGTCGGCACGCCGTTGTAAGCGTAGCTGTACGGTTCGATCAGCATGTCTTTCTGGCTTTTTTGTGGCAGCAGATAGTAATCGCCCTGACCCGGCGTGAAGATAGAGGTCAGCGGATGCATGTTGAATTTGCCGGCTTGATCGCGATCGACGAAGAAGGCGTAGCGCCCTTTGGGTGCCGCGTTGGGTTGGGTGGCAAACTCCGCGTCACGTCCGTCGAAGGCGTTCTCTTCAAAGATCACAGAGATCGACAGATAATCAGGATTATCGCGCAGCGCAGATTCCATCAGCTTATCGGCGACTTTACGATCCTGAATTCCCGCCGCTGGCAGCGCAATCAGGCTGTGGCCGAGGTTGTGTGCCACATCGCGCGCATAGCTGAGCTGATGCTGAATTTGCAGCGCCTGGCTTTGCGCTATCTGCTGCAGGTAGTTTTCAGCCAGCGACTTTTGTTCATTACTGGATTGCCAGCTAAGCACGCCGATGGTCACGGCAAAGCCGAGCGTGATGGTTAAGGCGCCCGTCAGCAGCATCTGCGTGCGGGTGCTCATTTTTTTCTTAGGTGATGCGTGTTTGGCCATTATGGCGCTCCTGGAGTTGACACTTTTCGGTGATCAGAACCACTCCCTGTGCGCGTACATCCTTTTGAACACTCTATCGGCGCGCGGCGGGGGAACTTGATGGCGACGCACTAAACTCCGTAGGGTCGCCATTAATGGCGACCGGCTTTAGGCCAGCGCCCGCTCCCTTCTGGTCAATGAGCCGAATAAAGGCTATTATTCAGCTCACTATATGAGCCGAATATCAACCCTATTCAGCTCATGCAATTCAGGAGTGAGCTTATGATGTGGATTTGGCAGCAGCCCGATTGGCCGCGGTTTCGCTGGCAGGATGAAAAAATACTGCCGCGCCTGCGCCAGTTGCAGCAGCAACGCGGCGTCTTGCTGGGCCGCGCCAGCGTACAAGACAATAGCGAACAACAAACGCTGGATACGCTGCTCAGCAATATCCTCTCTTCTTCAGCGATTGAAGATGAGCGCGTCAACGCGCAGTCGGTACGATCTTCGCTTGCCCGCCGTTTAGGCGTTTCGCTCGATCAGCCTTACCCGGTTTCCGAACGTTCAGAAGGTTTGGCCACCATGATGATGGATGCCATTACGCAACGCGATCAGGAATTAACGTTGGCGCGTATATGTCAGTGGCATCGCTGGCTGTTTCCCGAAAGTGAATGGACCATTAAGCGGTTAAATGTCGGCACGCTGCGCGGCGATGAGCCAATGCAGGTGGTTTCAGGCCGTATCGATCGACCGACGGTACATTTCGAAGCGCCAGCACGCGCCGGACTGGAAGCGCAGCTAGAGCAATTTATTGCCTGGTTTAATCACAGCCGCGAGGATCCGCTGCTCGATCCGCTGTTGCGCGCCGCGTTGTGCCACTTGTGGTTTGTTACGCTGCACCCGTTTGATGACGGTAATGGACGTATCACTCGCGCCCTCACAGATTTGGCGCTGGCGCAGGCTGATAGCCAGAGCATCCGTTTGTATGCCATGTCCGCATCGATTCTGGCGCGACGTGCCGATTATTACCGCATCCTGCAGGAGACGCAGCGCGGCGCAATGGACGTCACCGATTGGTTGCTGTGGTTTTGTGATGTGCTGAATGAAAGTCTTGAAAAGGCACTGGAAACCGTCACGCGCACGCAAAATAAAGCGCGCTTCTGGTTGATGCACAATGCAGCTGAATTGAGTGCCGAGCAAACCCGCGTGCTGAATCGCTTACTGGATGGCGGAGAACAGGGGTTCAGTGAAGGCATCAGCGCAGGCCAGTACCAGAAAGTGGCGAAAGTGAGTAAAGCTACCGCGACGCGACATCTGACTGAATTGCTGGCGAAAGGGTGTCTGGAGAAATTACCCGGCGGCGGGCGCAGCACGCGGTATCAGATTAAACATTGAGGGTGCGGAAGATAATCAGGTGCGCATCAATGCACACCCGACGAAACCAATTACGCCGCTTTAACGGCGCGAACTTTCTTTTCCGGCGCTGCCGTTTCCGCTTCGGTCTCGGTTTCCGCAGAAGCTTCAGGCGCTTGCGAAACCTCTTCCTTTACGCTTTCCGGCAGCTTGCTGGTGCGCAGGATATGCTGCACCGCGTCTTTCTGTTCAGCCAACAGCAGGCCCAATGCTTCGGCCTGCGCTTCACCCAGTTCAGGCTGATGCTGCTGCAGCCAATCGGTGAAAGCGTCTGCCATATCCAGCATTTTATCCCAGGCATCCGCGTCTTTTTTATTGGCAAACGTCATTTTTTCTTCACCCTTTCTGACTACAACATATTTGGTTTCGACTGCCATGATGCACCTCGGTTAACTGTATTTATATACAGTATATTCTGAACAAACTTTTCCAGGCAATGACTTTCTGCCTTCAAGCCAGTAATTCTTCCAGAAACAGCGCCAACGCTTTGCGCGGATCGTCCTCTTCCGAGACGATCATCTCAATGCCCCATTGCCCCAACACCTCTTTCGCCACCGGATTATTGCGGTTGGTGAACAGGTACGATTTGGGACGTGCGGTGGCCAATCCGGTTCGGCCCCACATTTTTGTCAGGCGGTAGAATAACAGACGAATATTGAAATCGCTGATGCTGTAGCCCACAAACAACACCGAGTTGCCCATCACGTCGTGCGTGAGTTTGATATCCAGCGGCGAATCAAAATAGAGCCGTTCAAAGTAGCTGCTTTCATCTAGCACGATGGAAGTATCGTCGTCGAAATCACCATGCAACTTAATGATATGGCGCTTATCTTCGGTCAACGATACCAAATCCGCCGCATTCGCCACTTTGCTGTAAGGCACGTTGTGCGCCTCATGCGCCATCTCCAGCCAGCGATCGTAATTGGTGGTATAGATGCGTGAGAAGTTGCCTTGCGTGATCATGGTGTGGATTTCAGAACTGCGCACATCAATATCCGGACGATGCCATTCGCGATCCATCCAGCTGCGCAGCGGTCCCAGCGAGCCTTTACGTTGTTTGTAATACTCCGCCAACGACAAATGCGTGCCGTAGGTGTTGAAGATTTTCGGGTCGTAGCCCAGTTCTTTAGCCAGATGCGCAATCAGCTCATGCCATTCTGGTAAGCCCAGATTGCGCGAAATGCCCGCACCGGCAAACAGAATCAATTTACCGGCATCGTAGGCGCGTTTAAGCTCGGGTTTCATGCTAATCCCCGCGATGTTTTCAAAAAGGTAGCGAAGCGGTCCAGCGCCAGTCGACGCATCGAAATCTCATTTTTTAGCTCGCCCATTTCGGCGAAGGTTTGCGTATGCCCTTCCGGGATAAACACGCAGTCCCACTGAAATTCGCGTGGACCGGCAGGCTCGGTGGCGATGGTGCCGCGCAATTCGCCTTCGAATTGATACATTTTCTGCCCGTCACAATAGCCGAGCACGGTTTTCGCCGTGACGCAGGGACTATCCAGCCCGTTCACCAGTTTGGTGAAGCGCTCGGCATTCAGGCGGCTCCAGAAGATGCGCGTCAGCCCAGCAGGTAAGCCGTTGAGACCATCCAGATAGAGCCCGGTGTGCTCGACAAACAGCGGACGACCAATAATCGAGAACGCTTTGGTGAGCTTGTCGCGCACCAGTTCGACCTCATTTTCAGTCTGAATCTCTTCAATACGGCGTGCGATGGGCAGCACTTCGACACCGACCGGCTCAAGGATGGTACGCACCTCGGCCAGCTTAAGCTCGTTGGCAGACAGGAATCGTATTTTCATTGCAATCAGTACGTTGAAAGTGGGTTTAAGCTCAGTAAAAGCCTTTCCGTTGGTAGATGATTCTAACGTGCATACCGGGAACTGGGTAGGAACAATCCATTATTTAAGTAAACAAAACTATGACTTTCACCAGGCATGAATCTAAAATAATTATGCGACGCTATTTGAAAAATATGACAAAGAAAAATGAGAACCTCAGATGATCTCTTATTTTAATTCTAGATATTCCATGTTAAGAGATTTGCCCTTCATTTTGCAGGGTGATAATCCAGAGAAAAAATTGCGCTTAACGCTGCTCATTGCTGGATTTTCCAGCATCCTGGCGGGTTTTTATATGGTAGCGACTAATTTCATTAGGGGAGAAATTGGTGTCACAGCCTTATATTGCCTGAGTACCGCGATAGGGTTTTATAATGTCGTAGCGGCTTTCAGTAACCGGCTGAACAAACATCTCTACATCATCGTCCATGCTTTGTTACTGATCATAATGCTGCTTTTCCTGCTGGATAATGGTCATGCGGTAGAGAAACACTCCGAATACAATTATTTGGTGGCGTTAACCGTGGGTTCAGCATTGGTATTACGCCAGCAAACCACTTACTTAAGTAAAATATTCCCGTTAATCTGCCTGGCGGTTTATCTCTTTTTTATTTCTACCGGATTAACATGGCAACATAGCGCCTTTGAGCTCAATATTCCGCATGAGTCCGGCTTTTATATCGTTAACTGCGCTGTGCCGATGATCGCACTCTTGTTGACGGCATTCACACTGCGTGGCAATTACTCTGAAACCGATTTAATCAAACGCGAACTTTCACAAGCTATCGAAAAAAACCAGCTGGAACTCTATTACCAGCCACAGGTGGATAACCATAAAAAACTGATCGGCTTTGAAGCCTTGCTACGCTGGAAGCATCCTTCTAAAGGCTTTATCTCGCCAGAAGTGTTTATTCCCGTGGCCGAGAAAAGTGGTTTGATAATAGAGATTGGCAAATGGGTGATGGAACGCGCCTTGCAGCAAATCGCCGAATGGGATCGCGGTCAGTATCTCGGTGATTTGGTCTTTTCGATTAACATCAGTCCGCTGCAGTTGATACACCGGGATTTCACCCAGGATACCTTGCTGACGCTGTCACATTATAAAATCCGTCCAGAGCGCCTGAAGTTTGAAATTACTGAAACCACCTTTGTTTACGATCAAAAACGCATTGGCGAGGTGATCAGCCATTTTAGTCAGCTGGGTGTTAGATGGGCGATTGATGACTTTGGCGTCGGCTATTCATCGCTTAAATCGATCAGTGATTTTGCTATTAATGATATTAAGATTGATAAATCGTTAATCATGCAGATTTTTAAAAACGAATCATCCGCCATAGTGGTGCAGAAAACCATCGAGTTATCGCGTGAAATGGGACTGAATGTGCTCGCCGAAGGCATTGAGAGTGAGGAGTATTTTACCTACCTGCGTGATAGAGGTTGTCATCTGTTTCAGGGCTACCATTTCGCCCGCCCGCTGCCGGTTGCTGATGCGCTGGTCTGGATCAAAAAAGCGAAAATATAACCCAGCTTTGTAGGGTCGCCATTTATGGCGACCGTTCCAGCACATACAATTTAAAACAGCAGTTTCGCGAGGTAAAGCCCCAATCCAAGAGTCAAGAATTGCATTGTTATTAGCCATTTAGTTTGTGTCATTATCGCTTTATATACATCGACCTTTACCGACCCCACCTCAACTCCCACGGACTCAATATCTTGCTTAGTGGCATAGCTAGATTTGTTTCCTGCCACATCGGTGAAAAGAATACTAACATGATCTTCAGGTCTGCTAACTCTTTCCTGCATTCCCTTACCTCCTTTGAATGAACGTCAACCAAACATAAACGCGAACATCCTGACATTGAAATGCTTTTAAAACATTAGCGATTCGAATAATAAAACGATGTTTTACGGAAAATATTTTTTAATCAGCAGATTACATACTAAACAACAGAAAATTAAATATGAGCCAACCTAAAACCCAATGAAATAAAAAAAGCTCACAACTTTTACATCGTGAGCTTTCTCGCAAAATTTAGCGGATTAGAAAATCACTGATAAACAATCCCCGGCGGATTGACCTGCGAGGTTTCCACCGCCTCTTCCTGTTCGCCCCAGCGTGCCAACACTTGTTTATATTCGCCGCTGGCAATCGCACCGTTGATCGCCTGCTGCAGCGCCACATCCAATCCATTGCCTTTTTTAGTGGTCACCGCCACCCACGCACGAAAAGGTCCGTGGCCGACGATTTTGGTTTGCCCGCGCGAAGCGACTTTCCATGCTGCCATCGCCTGCGGGCCAAACGAGGCATCGGCACGCCCGGAAAGCAGTGCCAGCGTGGCTGCCGCATCATCGTTGAGATAGATCGGCTGCACCGGCGCTAAGCCCTGCGCGCGGTTCTTCTCATCCCAGCTGAGTAAAATCCGCTCCTGATTGGTGCCTGATCCAACAATAATGCGCTTACCCGCCACATCTTCGCGGCCTTTAATCGCGGTGATTGCGCTGTTGGTTTTCACCGCAAATGCATGGTTATCCGCGCGATAGGTAGCGAAATCGAACTTCTTTTTACGCTCTTCGGTAACGGCAATATTGAACATCGCCACGTCGTAACGTCCGGCGGTGATGCCCAGCGGCCAATCTTCCCAGGCGGCTGGCACCAGTTTCAGTTTTAAGCCCAAACTATCCGCCAGCAGACGTGCAATATCCGGATCGCTGCCAATCAGCGTTTTATTATCCGACGCCCACAACCCGATGGGCGGCGAATTCATCGACGTGGTGGCAACGGTCAGATAACCCGGATTAACAAAGTGAAAACCCGCCGGAATTTTCGCGATAGCCTGTGGATTCGCCGCAATGTTAATTGGCGTTTCGTTGTTTTTGGCATCCAGCGTTTCTGCTGCGATGGCTGGCGCGCCTAACATCACTGTCAGCAACGCCGTAATCATCACGCGTTCCATTAAAGTACCCGCGCCAGAAAACGTTTGGTGCGCTCGTGGCGCGGCTGATTCAATACCTGATGGCTGCTGCCCTGCTCGACAATGCGGCCATCGACCATAAACACCACGTTATCCGCCACTTCACGCGCAAAACCGACTTCGTGCGTGACAATCACCAGCGTGGTGCCGGAACGCGCCAGCTTTTTAATCACATCCAGTACTTCGCCCACCAGTTCGGGATCGAGCGCCGACGTCGGTTCATCAAACAGCATCACACGTGGGTTAAGCATCAAGGCTCGCGCAATGGCGATACGCTGCTGCTGGCCGCCCGACAAATGGCGCGGCCAGGCATCGGCTTTATGGCGTAAACCCACCACATCCAGCAATTCACCGGCGCGATCGATCGCTTCACGGCGTGACAGCTGACGATGCGCAATCGGCGCTTCAATCAGGTTATCCAGCACCGTCAGATGCGGGAACAGATTGAAGTTCTGGAACACGTAGCCAACGTTGATGCGCTGACGCAGAATCGCCTGCTCTTTCAGCTCATACAGCTTATCGCCGCGACGCTGATAACCAATGTAGTCGCCATCGATCTGGATATAGCCTTCATCGACGCGCTCCAGATGGTTAATGGCGCGCAGCAGCGTCGATTTACCCGAACCGGATGGCCCGAGAATCACCGTCACCGATCCCGGTTCCAGCTCCAGCGACACATCATCCAGCGCTTTCAGTTTGCCGAACGACTTGCTCACGCCGGTGATGCTGATGGCGCCAGCGCTATGCAGATTGCGGTAATCAATGGCTTCGGACATGGGAAAGCTCCTCGGTAGCAGGTTTGGCGCTGCGGTTACGCCATTGACGCCAGCGCGACGGCTGCGGTTCACGGGTGACACTGCGCGCCAGCCAGCGCTCAACGCTGTGCTGCAGCAGTGACAAGACGGTGGTGATAATCAGATACCAGGCCGCGCCGACCATCAGCAGCGGAATCACCTGCTGCGTGCGGTTGTAGATCATCTGGATGGTGTAAAACAGTTCCGGCATCGCCAGCACGTACACCATTGAGGTGCCTTTGGCGAGGCTGATGATTTCATTAAAGGTGGTGGGAATAATCGCGCGCAGCGCCTGCGGCAGAATGATGCGGAAGGTGCGGCGCGTGGAGGATAATCCCAACGCCGATGCTGCTTCAAACTGCCCGTGATCGACACCCAAAAAGCCGCCTCGAATGATTTCGGCGCTATAGGCGCTCTGCACCAGCGTCAAACCAATCACTGCCGCCGGGAACTGGCCGAGCACGTTGATGGTCTGGAAGTGGCCCCACGACAGCGCGGTAAACGGAATGCCGAGCGACAGCGTGTCGTACAAATACGAGAAGTTGTAGAGGATGATCAGTACCACAATCAGCGGCAGCGAGCGGAACAGCCAGATATAGCCGAACGCCAGCGTGCTGAGCAGCCAGGATGACGAGAGGCGCGCCAGCGCCAGCAAGCCGCCAAAAATCAGGCTGAGGAGGGTGCCAAACAGCGTCAGCAGCAGCGTTTGCCCCAAACCGCTGAGGATCACCGGATCAAAAAACCATTTAGCGAACACGCCCCATTCCCAGCGCGGATTAAAGGCAACAGAATCAATCACGCTGGCCAGAATAAACAGCGCGACAATCGCGCCGACGGTACGTGCCGGATAACGCGCCGGCACCACGGTTAAACGTTGTGGTTCATTACTCATGGCAACTCCTTAGCTGGCCTGCGCCACGCTATGCACATCAATCACTTTCAGGAAGCGCAAGCGTCCATCGTGTGGCGGCTGGCTGTAGACTTCCATATCCTCCAGCAGCTCAAACTGCGGCTGATAACCGTGGCCGATATACAACTTCACCGCTTCCGGCTGGCGGAAACCGGTGGTGAGAAACACGCGCTGGTAGCCCGCACGCAGCGCGCGGCGCTCCAGTTCCTGCAGAATCAGCAGCGCCAATCCCTGACGACGCAGATCGCTGCGCGTCCAGATGCGTTTAAACTCGGTGGTCACCGCGTCATACGGTTTATACGCGCCCATCGCGATGATCTCGCCGTCCCGCTCCAGCACGATAAACAGCCCGCGCGGCGGCAAATACCATTCGGTCAGCTCAACCTCTTTTTGGCTGGTGAAGAACGCGCCGTAACGCGCGGCGTATTCACCAAACAGTCCGGTCAAAATCGGCTGCAGCTCAGGCGCTTCCGGTGACACTTCGCGGAACAGTTGCTCGCTCATGCGGCCTCCTTAATCGCCCAATCCGGCCGGATTGATCTCTGAACTGTCGATACGCTCAACGCCTTCACCCCAACGCTTCAGCACCTTGTCGTAATCGCCGTTTTTGATCACGCCATTCAGCGCGGTGTTGATCGGCTGCACCAGGCCGCCATTTTTCTTCACCGTCACCGCGATATGCGCCGCTTTCGGCCAGCCACCATCAACGCTGCCAACCAAACGCGTTTGCTTAGTTAGCGCCGCTTTCCATGCGCCAATCACGTTCGGACCGAAAAAGGCATCGGCGCGACCGGACTGCAGCGCCAGCGTTTGTGCCGCATCATCTTTGGTATACACCGGCGTAAACGGCTTCAATCCTTTGGCCTGATTGGCTTTATCCCACGCCAGCAGGATCGATTCCTGATTGGTGCCAGAGCCGACGATAATGCGCAGTCCGGCGATATCTTCCGCTTTAGTGATCGCCTTGATCGGGCTGCTGGATTTGACGTAAAAGCCGAGTGAATCTTTGCGATAGGTGGCGAAATCGAAGCGCTCTTTGCGCTCTTTGGTGACGGTCACGTTACTGATGGCCGCATCGTATTTGCCCGATGCCACGCCCAGCGGCCAGTCTTCCCACGAGGTGGGCACCACGTTGAGTTTTAAACCCAGGCTGTCGGCGACTAAGCGGGCGATATCCACTTCGCTGCCGAGCAGGGTTTTGTTGTCATCACTGAATACGGTTAATGGCGGCGAATTCAGCGCGGCCACCGCCACGGTGAACGAACCCGGCACCGCGAAGCGATGTCCAGCCGGTATCTGCGCCACGGCAGCAGCATTCTTCGCGGTATTGATCGGCGTTTTATTGGCCTCAACACTGACGTTCTGACCGTTCACCGCCACATCTTCGGCGAATACGGCGCTGCTCATGCCCAGCAACAGCAGCGCGATAAGGGATTTTTTCTGCATAGCGTTTATTCTCGTGTTTTATTTTTGTGTGTATTGATTAACCGGATCTTTCAAACCAAAGCTGGCGCGCAGCGTGGTGCCGGGATATTCACTGCGGGTTAACCCGCGCGCTTGCAGAATCGGTACCACGCGATCGACAAAGCGTTCGAAGGTATCTGGCGTGCCGCCCTGAATGATGAAACCATCGGTCGCTTCGCTCTCAAACCACAGCTGCAAACCCTCGGCCACCTGCTCTGGCGTGCCGTGAAACAGCGGACGCGGCGTGGCGGCTTCCAGCGCCGCCTGACGCAGCGTGTGGCCATGCTCGCGCGCCTTGCGTTTGATTTCGTCGGTGGTGCTGCGGAAGCTGTTTTGCCCGATATCGCCGAGTGCCGGGAACGGCTCATCGAGCGGATATTGTGAAAAGTCGTGATGATCAAAGAAGCGACCGAGATAGTTGAGCGCATCTTTGATGGAAACCAACGCGGCGGTGGTTTGATACTGCTGCTCCACATCTTCCGCACTGTCGCCCACAATCACGCCAACGCCCTGGAAAATGTGCAGATCTTCCGGCTCGCGGCCATTCGCCACCAGCTGTTTTTTCACATCGCGGTAGAATGCCTGCGCTTCTTCGCGCGTCGGCTGGTGGGTGAAGATGGCGTCAGCATGTTTAGCGGCCAGCTGGCGGCCATCTTCCGATGCGCCCGCCTGGAACACCACCGGACGTCCTTGTGGCGTGCGTTCGATATTCAGCGGTCCTTGCACCTGGAAAAAATCGCCGTGGTGATTCAGCGTGTGCAGCTTTTCGGGATCAAAGAACTGGCCGCTCTCCTTATTACGCACAAAAGCGTCGCCTTCCCACGAATCCCACAGCCCTTTCACCACTTGCAGATACTCATCAGCGATGCGGTAGCGCAGCGCGTGTTCCGGATGCTGCTGGCGCGAGAAGTTTTTGGCCGATCCTTCCAGCGGCGAGGTCACGACGTTCCAGCCCGCACGACCGCCGCTCAGATGATCGAGGCTGGCAAACTGACGCGCCACGGTGAACGGCTCGCTGTACGAAGTGGAAACCGTGCCAACCAAACCGAGATGTTCGGTGACGCCCGCCAGCGCCGACAGCAAGGTCAGCGGTTCGAAGCGATTGAGGAAGTGAGGAATCGATTTTTCGTTGATGAACAGGCCATCGGCAACAAACAGGAAATCCAGCTTGCCCGCTTCCGCCTTGCGTGCAATGTGTTTGGCGTAATCAAAATTGATGCTGGCATCCGCCAGCGCCGCCGGATGACGCCACGCGGACATATTGCCGGATGCGCCATGCAGAATGGTGCCCAATCGCAGTTGTCTTGCAGTCATAATGTTCTCTCTTTTGCCAAAGCGCAGCCTGACGGCGACATCGTGTCGCCGTACAGAATCGAAATGAAATCAGTGAATCGAGCTAGTTCAGAATGGCGTCACGACATCGCGCATTGAGGTGCTGCAACGCTTGCTGAGCCAGTTGCGCAAAGTAGTGTGCAGCGGGGGCAATCAGCGCTTCATCGGGATTGAAGCCGCCATGATGCAGACCAAATTCGCTCGCGCTGCCAATGCTGACAAACGCGCCGGGGATCTGCTGTAAGTAGTAAGCGAAATCTTCGCCGCCGAGGTGCAGCTCAGCGGTCTGCACGCGGTAACCCGCCTGCTGCGCCACGTTGCTGGCAAACTGCGCCCAACGCGCATCGTTTTCCAGCACCGGCGGACCGGGATGCCAGCTAAAAGTGGCGCTGGCACCGTTGGCGGCGGCGATGTTCTCGACCAGCGTGCGGGCGCGCTGTTCCAGCTCGGCGCGCACCTGTTTGTCATGGGTGCGCACCGTACCGCCAAATTCGGCCTCGCCGGGCAGCACGTTCCAGGTTTTTCCAGCGTCGATGCGCGTCACGCTGAGCACTAAGCTGTCCAGCGTATTAAAGCTGCGGCTGGTCAGCGATTGCAGCGCCTGAATGATCTGGCTGGCGACCATAATGCTGTCCACGCCCTCTTCCGGATGCGCGGCGTGCGCCCCTTTACCGGAAACGCGCACGATAAATTTATCCGCATTGGCGTAAAACGCGCCGCCGCGTGTGGCGAAGGTGCCGGTCGGCAAACCGGGTTCATTGTGCATGCCGAAAATCGCCTGCACCCCGTCCAAAACGCCCGCATTGATCAACTGGCGTGCGCCAGTGGCGTTCTCTTCCGCCGGTTGGAACAGAATACGAATGCGGCCCGGCAATTGATCTTCAACGGCTTTCAACTGCAAAGCTGCGCCCAGCATCACCGCGCTGTGTACGTCATGACCGCAGGCGTGCATCACGCCGCTGTTGCGCGAACGGTATGCCAGTCCGGTGGCTTCGTGAATCGGTAGCGCATCGATATCGGCGCGCAGCGCAATCAGCGTGTCGCCGCGCCCCACTTCCACGATCACGCCGGTTTCCAGCGGATAATCCAGCAGACGCAAACCGGCGTCCTGTAACCAGCGACGCAGGCGTGCGGTGGTTTCGACTTCGCGACCGGATAACTCCGGCCAGCTGTGCAGCTCACGTCGCCAGTCAATCAGCTGATGTTCGCTAAATTGCGTCATACCTGCCTCCGTAAGCAGCAAATCAAGCCGTGACTAAACGGTGAGTGGCCAGCAGTTCAAGTGATTTCACGCGCGCCTGCTCTTCAGCCACCGGCGTATCAATCACAAACTCTTCAATGCCGAAATGCTGATGCAGCGCATCCAACTTGGCATGCACCTGCGCGGCGGTGCCTTTCAGCAGCGACGGCGTGCGCGGTTCAATCACGTAATCGCTGTAACCGCCCTGACGCACGTAGCGTTCGGCCTGCTCGACGCTGCCGACATTCACGCTTGGGCCATCTTTCACGCTGACGTGATACACGCGCAGGTTATCCACCAGCAGATCGGCTTCTGCCGGAGAATCTGCCACCACCACTTGTACCGCCACCAGCGCGCGCTGGCCGTTGCTGTGCTGGCGATAGCTGTTAAGGACTTTTTCCATTAATTGCGGATCGCCGTTGTGATGCGCAGCGAACACCAGCTGCCAGCCGAGTTCCGCCGCCAGTTTGGCGCTCTCTTCGCTGGCACCCAGCAGGAAACGATTGGCCGGACGCGGCGGCTGCGGCGTGGCGCGCAGAATTTCTTCGTCGCCCACCGGCGGCACGTGCAGCCAGCTATCGAGCAGCGTCAACTGTTCGGCGAAGCTGCCTTTCTCCTGCAGATGTACGCCCAGCTGCAGCGCACGCGTCGAGAGCGGCAAGCCGCCTGGCGCTTTGCCGACGCCGACGTCAATGCGTCCCGGCGCTAATGACGCCAGCAGGTTGAAGTTTTCCGCCACTTTGTACGGGCTGTAATGTTGCAGCATCACACCGCCGGAGCCGACGCGAATGTGTTGTGTCTGGCCGATGATCCAGGCGATCAGCAGTTCCGGCGACGGGCTCGCCAGACGATCGCTGTTGTGGTGTTCCGCCAACCAGAAGCGGTGATAACCCCAGCTTTCCGCCTGCTGCGCCAGCTGTAAAGTACGGTGTAGCGCGTGGCTGGCTGTCTCTCCATCAGCAATCGGCGATTTATCCAGCAAACTCAGTCGGTATGACATGCGCCTTATCCTTATCGTCATGAATATGGCGAGTAGTGTGTGGCGCAGAAGGCGGGTTCGTAAAACATGATATTGTCGTATCTATATTTACTTTATGCATATCAGGGAGATAGATTGGTCCGTTTGGTGTAAACTCCTTTGAAAACACACAATTATCCCCGCTGAATAGGGATTGTTGTGGTGATGTTTTGAAAATGTGATATTCAATATAAAATTATTAAAACATCGTTTCAAAATGTGACGCAATTCATCCAATCGCCATTCCCTTATTTTTCCAGCCACTATTTTCTCTATGCTGGCACCACGCGGCACCTCTCGACAAAATCAATGCGCCGCACCTTCCTGCCTCCCCCTTAGCTGGAGAAAAAGCATGACGTTTAAAAAATTACTTCTGGTCGTTTCGTTATCCTCTGCGGCAGCGTTTTGCCCTGCTGTGGCGTCCGCTAAAGTCATCAAAGTAGCCGAAGTACAACCAGCGGGTTATCCCACCGTGGTGGCACTTGAACACATGGGCGAGAAACTGAAAAAAGCCACTGACGGGCGGTTAGAGATGAAGGTTTACGCCGGTGGCGTATTGGGTGATGAAGACCAAACCCTGCAGCAGGTACAACTGGGCGCGATTGATATGATTCGCGTGTCGCTGGCACCAGTCACCAGCATCGCGCCAGAAACCAGCGTATTAACCTTGCCGTATGTTTTTCGCGATGAGGACCATATGCACAAGGTGCTGGATGGTGATATCGGAAAAAATATCGTCGAGAAATTCGATAACGATCCCAACGCCCGCATGATTTTCCTCGGCTGGACCGATGCCGGCGTGCGCAACATGATCACCAAAAAGCCGATCGCCAAACCCGAAGATCTCAAGGGCATGAAAATCCGCGTGCAAAACAGTGCGATCTCGCTGGCGACCTTGAAAGCGATGGGGGCGAATCCGGTCGCGATGGGCGTGAGCGAAGTGTTTAGCGCCATGCAAACCGGCGTGGTGGATGGCACTGAAAACAACCCGCCAACTTTTGTCGCCCACAACTATATGCCCGTTGCCAAGTACTACACGCTGAGCGGGCACTTTATTCAGCCTGAAATGATTCTCTACTCCAAACCGTTGTGGAATCGTCTCTCAGCGGATGACCAGGCGTTGCTGAAGAAATTAGGCAAAGAGGCGCAGGAGGAAGAACGCCAGCTTTGGGCAGCCTATACCCAGCAATCCATCGAGAAGATGAAAGCCGGTGGCGTGACCTTCCAGCAAACCGATCGTGAAACCTTCATGAAAGCCACGCAGCCGGTGCGCGATCAGTTTGGCGGCAACTATCAGGATTTGATGAAACAAATTGCTGATGTGAAGTAATCCTCCCCACGCCACGTGCCTGCGTGGCGTTTTAATCAGGTAAACATTATGACTGCATATTCTCGTCTGATGGATGGGCTTTATTTGCTGTGCATGGCGATTGCCGCCGTTGCCTTGTTAATCATGGTGACGGTGATTCCCATCGGGATTTTCTCACGCTATGTGCTGAACGACGCGTTATCCTGGCCCGAACCGGTCGCCATCATTTGCATGATCATCTTTACCTTTATTGGTGCGCCAGTCGGGTTCCGCGCCGGCACGCATATTTGCGTGTCGATGATGACCGACCGGCTCTCGCCCGCCAATCAGCGCTGGCTGCTGAAGTTGTCTGATGCGCTGATGATCATCACCTGTCTGGTGATTTTCCGCGCCAGTTACAACCTGTGCGAAGCGATGTGGGTGCAAACGCTGGCCTCATTGCCGGTGGTGACCTACGGCGAAATGTATTTGCCGATTCCGGTTGGCGCGATCTTTACGCTGTTGTTTGTGATTGAGCGATTGGTTAATGGCGATCAAAGCCAACGCGCCATCGTGACTCTTGGCGGCACCCACTAAGCGGAGAAGAAAATGGACGCACTGATTTTGATAGGCAGTTTGGTGGTGTTGCTGCTGGTGGGTTTTCCCGTGGCATTCGCCGTTGGATTAAGCGCGTTTATTGGCGCATGGTGGATCGACTTACCGCTGGAAGCGGTGGTAATTCAGATTACCAACGGCATCAATAAGTTTTCGCTGCTGACCATTCCCTTCTTTATTTTGGCTGGCGCGATTATGGCGGAAGGCGGCATTGCGCGACGGTTGGTTAACTTCGCCTATATTTTCGTTGGCTTTATTCGCGGTGGTTTGTCGCTGGTGAATATCGTCGCCTCAACCTTCTTTGGCGCGATTTCGGGATCTTCGGTAGCGGATACCGCCTCGATTGGGTCGGTGATGATTCCGCAGATGGAGGAGAAAGGTTATCCACGTGATTTCGCTGCGGCGGTGACCGCCAGCGGCTCGGTTCAGGCAGTTTTAACCCCGCCCAGCCATAACTCGGTGATTTATTCGCTCGCCACCGGCGGCGTTGTCACCATCTCTTCGCTGTTTGTCGCCGGGATTATTCCTGGCCTGCTGCTGGGTTTCTGTTTGATGGTCATGTGCCTTGGCTTTGCACGTAAACGCGGATATCCAAAAGGCGAACGCATCCCTTATAAGCAGGCGGTGAAAATCTTCTTCGATGCGTTTTGGGGACTGTTCACCATCTTCATCATTCTCGGCGGGATTCTTTCGGGCGTTTTCACTGCCTCAGAATCGGCGGCCATCGCCTGCATCTGGGCGTTCTTTGTCACCATGTTTATTTACCGTGATTTCAAATGGACGCAATTGCATATTCTGGTATTCCGCACCATCAAAACGGTAACCATTGTGATGGTGTTGATCGCCTTCGCTGCCGGTTTCGGTGCGGTGATGACCTTTATGCAATTACCGACCATCATTACCGAAGCCTTTACCCAATTCTCCAGCAACAAGTATGTGATTTTGATGTGTATCAACCTGCTGTTGCTGGTGGTGGGAACGTTAATGGATATGGCGCCGCTGATCCTGATTCTGACCCCGGTACTGTTACCGGTAGCCACCGCGCTGGGCGTCGATCCGGTGCATTTCGGCATGATCATGCTAACCAACCTCGGCATCGGTTTAATTACGCCACCGGTTGGCACGGTATTATTTGTCGCCAGCGCAGTGAGCAAGCAGAAGATTGAGCAAGTGGTCAGCGCCATGATGCCGTTCTATGGCATGTTGTTTATTGTGCTGATGCTGATTACCTATATTCCGGCGATATCGCTTTGGCTACCGCGTTTAATGGGCGTGATGTAACAACCGGTCAAATCAGTGCTTTAATTCTGCTGCGGGCTCTGACACATCTACTGCGTCACGGGCCGTCCTCGCGCCGCTAGCGCGGTACCTTCGGCTCTCACATTGTGCCGACGGACCATTCGGGGATCGGCCATCCTGGCCGGCCCCGAATTGCCTCACGCATCCATGCGTGAGGCTCCTGGCCCAACGTAAAAGCCTCAGCGCTGCGGATAGCCCTTTTGCCGCAGCAGACGCGCCAGCGCCTCTGGCAAATGTGCCCTTTTCAACAACACGCACTGAAGGTTTGGAGCAGGCCGGGGCCGCTTTTGGGCCGGCAATCCACAGCGCTGAACGAAGCGAGGAAGCCAGGAGAGCCCGCAGGACGCGGGCGAAAGGCTGAGCCGGGACAAGGACGTCCCGTCTCCGCCGCTCCGTCAGGCAGACAAGCGAAGTGAAGGTACCGCGCTAGCGGCGCGAGGACCGCAGGACCAAAAGTGGCACCGGTCAGCGCCATCGCCGCTGGCTTAGCTAATAAGCATTACGCCATTTATGGCAACCCATCGTATGACCAGCACGCCTATTTATTTTTTTTAGCAAAGCTTAGTGCAATTCCTTGGTTCAACTCCCGTGTGCGGCATTCAATGATGAAAACCGCCCGTCGGGCTATTGATAAAAAAGGGAAACACCATGACTAAGCATTTTCACTTGCAGGCGTTGAGTTTGGCCCTGCTCTCAGGGATTTTTAGCGCCCACGCGGCAGACACGCCGGTTAAAGGCGGCACGCTGGTTTATCTCGAACAACAGGCGCATACCAACCTTTATCCCCCCGCCGGTGGCTTTTATCCCAATGGCGGAATTCTGAATCAAATCACCGATAAACTGACGTGGCAGAATCCAAAAACATTACAAGTTGAACCCTGGATTGCCGAAAGCTGGAGCAGCAACGCGGATAAAACCGAATATACCTTTAAAATTCGTCCCGGCGTCACCTTCTCCGATGGCACGCCCTTAGATGCCAATGCGGTAGCCAAAAACTTTGATACTTACGGTCTGGGAAATAAAGCCCAGCGCCTGCCGGTTTCCGAAGTGATCAACAATTACGACCGCAGTGAAGTTATTGATCCTCAGACGGTGAAATTCTATTTCAAAAAACCGTCTCCCGGTTTTTTACAGGGCACCGCAACGATTGGCTCGGGCCTGGTTTCTCTCAGCACGCTGCAACGTAGCTTCGATCAACTCGGCGATGCGCGTCATATTATCGGTTCCGGTCCATTTGTGGTCAGCGATGAAAAACTCGGGCGCGAAGTCGATTTAACCGCGCGCAAAGATTACCAATGGGGCCCGAAAAATCTCGCCCAGCAAGGTCCAGCCAATCTCGACGGCATTAAATTCATCGTCACGCCGGAAGACAGCGTGCGCATCGGCGCGCTGCTGGCGGGTCAGGCCGACTTTATTCGTCAGGTGCAAGCCTATGACGAAAAGCAGGCGCAGCAACAGAA
This sequence comes from Pantoea trifolii, assembly GCF_024506435.1. NCBI lineage: Bacteria > Pseudomonadati > Pseudomonadota > Gammaproteobacteria > Enterobacterales > Erwiniaceae > Pantoea > Pantoea trifolii. The sequence goes on from NZ_JANIET010000002.1 coordinate 491,113, forward strand.
CTTCCCGATTTACGCTGCACCCACGCGTGGCGTCAACGACAGCATCAGCTTCCGCCCGGATAACCCGCTGGTCAGTGATGTGAAAGTACGTCAGGCGCTGCTGCACGCCACCAACGCGCAGCAAGTGGTGCAAACCCTGTTCTCACCAAACTATCCGCAGGCTACCTCGGTGATCGCCACTTCGGCGGCCGGTTACGTCAATCTGGCCGACAAGCTGAAATTCGATCCGGCGTTGTCGAAAAAACTGCTGGATGAAGCGGGCTGGAAACCGGGCAGCGACGGCATCCGCGAGAAGGATGGCAAGAAACTGGCGCTGACCATTTATGAATCGCTGCCGCAGCCGCAAAACAAAGAGGTGCTGCAGCTGGTGGCACAACAGTGGCGTCAGGTTGGCGTTGCGCTGGCGGTGAAAGCCGGTGATGCCGGCAGCCGCGTGCTGGATAACCTCGATCCGCTAAAAACCCCGCTAGTGGTATCCGAAGTGGGCCGCGCCGATCCTGACGTGGTGAAGAGCCAGTTCTATCCAACCAACCGCGATGCGCTGCTGCAGAAAGGCGGCTCCAGCGACAAGGTGCAGAACTTCCGCGACGACAAACTCAACACGCTGTTACTGGCTATCTCCTCGGAAGTCGATCCGGCGAAGCGTCTGGCAGTGACCGGCGATGCGCAGCGCTATCTGCTCGATCAGGCCTATGTGATTCCGATCTTTGAAGAACCGCAGGTGTTTGCCGGTGCGCCTTGGCTGAAAGGCGTGAATTTTGAAGCTGTGGGTCGTCCGTCGTTCTACGGCGCGTGGCTGGAAAAACACTAAGGCAGGTTAATGATGCAACGTTCACTGCTGCGAAGAGTGGGTCAAAGCGTTTTGGTGCTGTGGGCCGCGTTTACCCTGTCGTTCTTTCTGCTGCAGGTGCTGCCCGGCGATGCGGTGCTGATCAAGTTTCAGAATCCGGATCTGGGCCTCAGCCCGGATCAGATCGCCGAAATGCGACTGGCTTACGGCGCGGATAATCCGCTCTGGCAGCAGTATGTGCACACGCTGCTGGCGATGCTGCGCGGCGATTTTGGTTACTCGGTGCAGGCGGGCGTGCCGGTCAGCGAACAGCTGATTAGCAACCTGCCCGCCACGCTGCAACTGGCGCTGCTCGGCTTTGCGCTGGCAACGATTATCGCGTTCGCGCTGGCGGCGTTATCGCGTTTGCCAGCGCTGCGAGTCCTGCGTTCCGTGCTGCAATCGGTACCGGCGCTGTTTATCTCGCTGCCAACCTTCTGGCTCGGCATCGCGCTAATTCAGCTGTTCTCCTTCCAGCTGCGCTGGATCCCGGTGATCAATCCGTCGGCGCTGCAGGGTTTGATTCTGCCGGTGATTACCGTGGCGATCCCGATCTCCGCGCCGCTGGCGCAGATTCTGTTGCGCAGCATCGATCAGGTGTCAACCCAGCCGTTTGTGGCGGTGGCGCGCGCCAAAGGCGCCAGCGAAAGCCATGTGCTGTGGCATCACGTGATGCGCAATGCGCTGCTGCCGGTGCTGAACGTGGCGGGTTTGCTGCTCGGTGAACTGATCGCCGGGGCGCTGATTACCGAAACCGTGTTTGGCCTGAGCGGCGTCGGTCAGCTGACGCAGCAGGCGGTGAACAATCAGGACGTCGCAGTGTTGCAGGCGGTGGTGATGATTTCGGCGCTGGCGTTTGTGCTGATTAACCTACTGGTCGATGCGCTGATGCCACTGTTCGATCCGCGTCTGCAATCCATTGCCGGAGGCCAACGATGAGCCTGGTCGACTACTCAACTGCAAGGCAAAAAATCAGCACCCCGCGCGTGTTCAATATCCAGCCCGGATTATGGCTGGCATGGGGCGTAATGCTGCTGGCGCTGCTGGCGGCGTTTGCGCCTGGCCTGTTTACCCATTTCAGCCCGACTGAAGGCGTGCCCGGGGCGCAGCGTCTGCCGCCGCAGGCCGCGTACTGGCTCGGCACCGATCAGCTAGGCCGCGATCTCTACACGCGCATTATCTATGGTTCGTCACAGTCGCTGTCGGCGGCGGTCGCAGCCGTGGCGATGGGGCTGATTGGCGGCACCACGCTCGGCGTGCTGGCAGGCGCGATGGGCGGGCGCACCGAGAACTGGCTGATGCGCTTAGTCGATGTGCTGCTGTCAATTCCCTCGCTGCTGCTGTCGCTCAGCATTCTGATTTTGCTGGGTTTCGGCACCGTTCACGCCGCGCTGGCGGTGGGCATCGCCTCAATTGCCAGTTTTGCCCGCCTGGCGCGCGGCGAAGTGGTGCGCGTACGCCGCAGTGAATTCGTCGAAGCGGCTTACGGCAGTGGCGGCAGTTTCTGGCGCGTGTTGTGGCGCCACATTCTACCCAACTCGCTGACGGCGGTAATCGCCTTCGCCGCTTTGCAGTTTGGTCAGGCGATTCTGGCGCTGTCGACGCTGAGCTTTCTCGGCTACGGCACGCCGCCGCCAACGCCCGAATGGGGATTATTGATCGCTGAAGGACGTAACTATCTGGCGACCGCGTGGTGGCTCACAACTTTCCCCGGCATTGTGGTGGTCGCCGTGGTGCTGGCCGCTAACCGCATTAGCCGTCAACTGGCCGGAGGTGACGCATGAGCGCGTTATTAGCCATTGAAAATTTAACCCTTAGCTATCGCCAGCGCGGCGAGTGGCGCGCGGTGGTTCACAACGTCAGCTTTGAGTTGCAGCCCGGTGAAATGGTGGCGCTGGTCGGGGAATCCGGCTCCGGCAAAACCACCACCGCGCAGGCGATTATTGGTTTGATGGCGGAAAACGGTCGCCGTGACAGCGGCAGGATTGTGCTGAACGGCACCGATATCGCCGGCTGGTCATCCAAACGTCTTGATAGCCTGCGCGGCGTCAGCATCAGCTTGGTGCCGCAGGATCCGGGCAACTCGCTTAATCCGGTGAAAACCATTGGCGATCAGGTCGGTGAAATGCTGCAGCTGCACGTGAAAATCAGCAAGGCCGAACGCCAGCAACGCGTGCTGGAGCTGTTGCAAAAAGTAGGGCTGAGCCATCCGGAACAGCGCCTCAAGCAGTATCCGCATCAGCTCTCCGGCGGCATGAAACAGCGCGTATTGATTGCCATCGCCCTCGCCCTGCGTCCGCAGATTATCATTGCCGATGAACCCACCAGCGCGCTGGATGTCACGGTGCAAAAACGCATTCTCGATCTGCTGGATGTGCTGCGCCGTGAATCTGGCACGGCAGTGCTGTTTGTCACGCACGATTTGGCGCTAGCGGCAGAACGCGCCGATCGCCTGCTGGTATTTCGTCATGGCGAAGTGCAGGAACAAGGCCCGGCGGCGCAGGTGATCAACGCGCCGAAACATGCTTATACGCGGCAGCTATTAAAGGATGCCGATCCAGGCAACAGCGCGCTGTCCGTGCCGACACAAGCCAACTTCTCGTCACCGGCGATTCAGCTCTCCGGCATCAATAAACAGTTTTCACTGGGTCGCCAGCAGCAGTTACAGGTGGCGAAAGAGGTATGCGTCACCGTGGCGCGCGGTACCACGCACGCGCTAGTCGGCGAATCCGGCTCGGGGAAAACCACGCTGGCGCGCATTCTCTTAGGCTTTGAGCAGGCCGACAGCGGTCGTGTGGTGATCGATGGTATCGACGCCACCGCACTGCGCGGTGAAGCGCAACGCCAGCTGAGGCGCAAAATTCAGTTTGTTTATCAGAACCCGTTTGCCTCGCTCGATCCGCGCCAGACGCTGTTCGCCATCATCGAAGAGCCGCTGCGTAACTTTGAGAAGCTCAGCAGCGAGCAGCGCCGTGAACGCGTCGCCGCCGTGGCGCTGCGCGTGGCGTTACCGCTGGAGTTGCTGACGCGCAAACCGCGCGAGTTATCTGGCGGCCAGCGTCAGCGCGTAGCCATCGCCCGCGCCCTGATTCTGCAACCGGCGATTCTGGTGCTGGATGAAGCGACTTCGGCGCTGGATGTCACGGTTCAGGCGCAAATTCTGCAACTGCTGCAACAACTGCAACGCGAGCTCGGCCTCACTTATCTGCTTATTACCCACGACCTCGCCACCGTGCGCCGCATTGCGCACAGCGTGACCGTGCTGCGCGCCGGTGAAGTGGTGGAGCAAGGTGACACCGTCACGCTATTTAACGCGCCTCAGCATCCGTATACCCGATCGCTGATTGACGCGATTCCCGCTTTCCGTCCGCTGATTAAGGAGTCTGCATGACGCGTAAACGCATTGGATTTTTCACCCGTCTGCTGGATGACACCAGCGCACAACAGCGCTATCGCCTGGCAACCGAACAGATTCAGCACGCCGAGCGCAACGGTTTTGACAGTGTATGGATTGCGCAGCACCACTTTCACGAGAAAGAAGGCGGCTTGCCGTCTCCGCTGCTGTTTCTGGCCCACGTTGCCGCGCACACCCGCACCATTCGCCTTGGTACCGGCATCATCACGCTGGCGATGGAGAACGCGCTGCGCGTCGCCGAAGATGCGGCGGTGCTGGATCTGCTAAGCAACGGTCGCCTCGAGGTCGGGTTAGGATCGGGCGGCACCGCGACCTCGTTTCTGCCGTTCGGCATCACTATCGACCAGCGCGCTAGCGTGTTTGCCGATCATCTGCATCAGCTGCTGAGCGCCTGGCGCGGCGATACGCTGGGCCATCCGGATAACCATCTTTATCCCGCTGCGCCGACGCTGGCGCAGCGCGTGTGGATCGCCACCTTCTCGGCGGAAGGCGCCGCGCGCGCAGGACAAGCCGGACACGGTTTGATGCTGTCGCGCACCCAACCGCGTCCGGCGGGCCAGCCGGATTTGCCGTTGGATCAGATGCAGAACCCGATGATCGATGCCTATCTGTCGGCATTACCGGCGGGCATTGCACCACGCATTCTGGCATCGCGCACCGCCTTTGTCGCCGATTCCCGTGACTACGCGCGCCGCCTTGCCGAACCGGGCTTGCAGCGCCAGGCGCAGCATTTCCGCGAATCAGGACATGTGATTGGCCACACGCTGGACGAACAGGCGCGTCAGCTGGATGCACACTTCGGCGATGCCGACCAGGTGCGGCAATCGCTGCTGGCCGATACGTCGCTGCAACGCGTCACCGATATCAGCTTCCAGGTGCACTCGATCGATCCGCCACACGCCGACACTCTGCGTTCCATCGAATTGATTGCGGAACATATTGCGCCCGCGCTGCGTGGCTAGGTGATTAGCGGTCGCCATGAATGGCGACCCTACGCAAGGTTTGTAGGGTCGCCATTTATGGTGACCTTCTAACGTTAAACTGGAGAATTTCATGTCTCAACCGACAGATTTACTGGCCGCGCTGGCGGATATCGATCCTGCGTCTGAACTGGCGCAGGCCCGTGCCGAGCGTCATGCCGCCACCCAGCATACCCAAGGCAGCTACGACGTGCTGTTTTCGCAAGATGATGAAGATTTGCCGTTAGCAGAGCGCTTCGCCCTCGCCGCGCAGGTTGCGGCCTGGCATAGTGCGTCAAGTCTTGAAGCGCATTACCGCCAGCACGATCAGCCGCAAAACGCGCGCTTCGCTGCGGGTCTGGCGTTTGCGGAACTGCTGAGCCTGCATCCGATTGATGCCGCGCCGCAGCACATCGAGAAACTGCAAACTGCCGGCTGGTCGCCGCGCGGTATCGTCACGCTGGCGCAACTGATTGCCTTTGTCAGCTTCCAGAGCCGCTTACTCGCGGGTTTGCGTTTGCTCAACGGCGAAGAGACGGCGTCGCAGCCACATGCGGTTGCCGGTAAATGGCACGATGCGCCGCTCACCGTCAGCGGTAAAACCGCCCTCACCGCCTTTACCCAACAGGAACTGGGTTGGGAACCGTGGCTGGCGGCGAAACCGCTGCATGAATTTAGCGCTGAAGAGCAGGCAACGCTGGCGAAATTCGGCCACAGCGACTCTGATTACTTCCGCCTGCTGGGCCGCAATCAGCCGCTGCTCGAGCAGCGCACGCTAACCGATAAAGGCATCTTCTACACCGCAGGCGGACTTTCACGCGCCGAGCGAGAACTCGCCGCCACGGTGGTGAGCAAGGTCAACGGCTGCATCTACTGCGCCTCGGTGCATGCGCGCAAAGCCAGCCAGCTGTCGAAAGATGAACCGTCGGTGCAGAAGCTGCTGAATGTCGCGCCGGGCGCGGAGCTGTCACACGGACAATCGGCGCGCTGGGCGGCGCAGATCGATCTGGTCGCCACCTTATCGATCACGCCTGCCGCCACCAGCCTGAAACAGCTGCAGGCGCTGCGCGATCAGGGATTCAGCACGCTGGCGCTGCTGGACCTGATTCAATCCGCCGCCTTCTTTGCCTGGGCGAACCGTCTGATGCTGACGCTCGGCGAACCTTTCTTACCTGAACACACACAAGGATGACCATGACGGATCTTTCCCATCAACAGCTGGTGCGCTGGCGACGCGAGCTGCATCAGCATCCCGAGCTTTCGGATCAGGAATTTGCCACCACTAAACGCCTCACCCGCTGGCTGCAGGAACTGAACGTCAAGCTGCTGCCGCTGGAGCTGAAAACCGGTGTTGTGGCAGAAATTGGTCACGGCGAACCGCTGATTGCGCTGCGTGCCGACATCGACGCCCTGCCCATCGACGAGCAAAGCGATCACGCGTGGCGATCGCAGCAGCCGGGTGTGATGCACGCCTGCGGCCACGATCTGCACAGCAGCGTGATGCTGGGTGTCGCGCAGCAGCTGAAACGCATCGAATCCCAACTGCCCGGCCGCGTGCGCATTCTGTTTCAGCCTGCCGAGGAGATTTTCACCGGCGCGAAGCAGCTGATCGCAGCGGGCGCGCTAAAAGAGGTACAGGCGATTTTTGGGCTGCACAACGCGCCGGATCTGCCGACCGGCGCGCTGCGCACGCGCGGCGGCGCTTATTATGCCAACGTCGATCGCTTCCAAATCACTATCACCGGCAAAGGCGCGCACGCCGCGCGTCCGCATGAAGGCATTGATAGCATCATGATTGGCAGTCACATCGTCACCGCGCTGCAAACGCTGCCGAGCCGCGTATTCAGTTCGCTGGAATCGGTGGTGGTCAGCGTGACGCGCTTTACCGCAGGCAACAGCTGGAACGTGCTGCCACAAACGGTGGAACTGGAAGGCACGGTGCGCACTCACAACGCGGCGATTCGCGCGCAGATCCCACAGAAAATCACAGCGCTGATCAATGGCATCGCCACCGGGTTTGGCGCGCAGGCGGATCTGGTGTGGCAGGAAGGCCCGCCTTCGTTGGTCAACACGCCGCAATGGGCCGATTTCGCGCTGGATTTGGCCGCAGAGCAAGGCTATCAAACACAGGTCGGCACGCCGCAGATGGGTGGCGAAGACTTCGCCTTCTACCTGCAGCAGCTGCCGGGCGCGTTCGTCAGCATCGGTAGCGCCAGTGAATTTGGCCTGCATCACGCCGGATTCGATCCGGATGAAGCGATGCTGGAACCGGCGGTGCATTACTTCACTGAACTGGCCCAGCGCGCACTGCTGACGCTGCGCCAGCAACAGGCGCTGGCATCGTGACCCTAAGAGCAAGGAGAAAAGCGATGACGATTTCTGTACCTGTTCCACGTCTCGACCACGTGGTGATCAACGTTGCCAGCCAGCTGGATGACGCCAGCGCGCTATTTTGTCGCCTGGGATTTCAGCTGACCGAGCGCGGCCATCACTCGCTCGGCTCCAGTAATCATCTGGCAATTTTTGGTGATAACTATCTGGAGCTGTTGGGGTTTGAAGCTGGGCGCGGCAATCTGCGCCAGGATTTATGGCAGTCGCCGATTGGCCTCAGCGGTTTAGTGTGGAAAACCGAGGATGCCGACGCGGTGTGGCGCTATCTGGAGAGCCAGGACATTGACGGCGATCTGCCCGCGAGCTTTTTCCGCCCCGTGACGTTGCCGGACGGCACCGAGCAGGACGCGCGTTTTCGCACCGTGCGGCTGCGCCCGTCACTGGTGCCGAACGGTCGCAGCTTCTTTTGCCAGCATGACACACCGGATTCGGTATGGCAGGACGCGTGGCGCGTCCATCCCAATGGCGTGAGCGATATCGTCGAGTTCGTGGTGGTGGCGCAGGATCCCGCCGCCGCCGCCCAGCCTTACAGCCGCTTGTTTGGTGCCGATAAACTCACCGCCTGTCAGGAAGGCGCGTTTGTGCTCAAAGCGGGCATGGCGACGGTGCGCTTTGCCTCTGCGGAATATGTGACACAGCGCTTCGCCGGATTGCCGATTGATTACGACGGCAGCGCGCGCATGGCAGGATTGAGCTTACGCACCACGGATCTGCGCAAAGTGAAAGCCAGCCTGCTGCTCGGCGACGTGCCGTTCCGCGAGGAAGCGTCGGCGATTATTGTCGGTGCCGAGCAAGCGTTTGGCGTGGCGTTACGGTTCCAGTTGTGATTTGTAGGGTCGCCATTTATGGCGACCTGGTTTAACTTAATTCACTTTCGCATCCGATAAACGAAGGTGAAATTTGACCACTAAGCTGCATCTCGAAACCCTTAGACTCACCTGCTCGCAGATCACCGAAGACGACAGGGATTTCTTTCGTCAGCTCCAGCTCTCGCCACAGGTCATGCATTACATTGCCGATGCAAAATCTGAAGAAAAAATTCACGCCGACTTCACAGCAAGATTGCCGCTCTGGTCGCCACGCAGCGCGCATTGGTTGTGTCTGGTGGTGCGGGAGAAACAATCGGGCAATTGCATCGGTGTTAACGGCTATATTCATCGCGATAGCGACTGTGCCGAAGTTGGCTTTCTGTTCGCACCAGAAGCGCAAGGCAAAGGCTATGCACACGAATCGCTTCGCGCCATTTGTGACTATGCGTTCGGCGAAGGCGGCATTCGACGTTTGAGTGCCACTGTCACCGCAGGCAATACGCCCTCTCGTCGACTGCTGGAAAAAGTTGGTTTTGTATTAGAAGGTGAGCTGCGGGAAAGTTACTGGCTGAGAAATGCGTGGCATAACGATTGGCTGTTTGGGCTGCTGCGTGGGGAATATCGGTTGTAATGGAGGTGTTATCCACTTTGCGGTAATCGGATTTGGTTAGCGACTAAGCTATAGGCTAACGGGAAGAGCCACAGAAGAAGCATGCCTGAGGCTGATTCTCGCGGAGTCGTAGGCAAAAGATAAAATAATGCGGGGCCCAGACTAGGGCCCCAACGTAAATGAGATTTATTACACCTGGAATGCTTCAACCATGCCACGTAAAGCATGCGCCTGGGCAGAAAGCTCTTGTGACGCAGAGGAGGATTCTTCAACCAATGCAGCATTGTTCTGTGTTACGCCGTCCATTTGACTAACGGCAATGCTGACCTGCGAAATCCCCTGCATTTGTTCGGAAGAAGCCAGAGATATCTCGTCCATCGCATCCGCGAGCTCACCTACCATGCTGACGATTTTCATGATGCTCTGGCCGGTTCCTGTCGCCACATTCACCCCACTTTCCACCTGCCCTACGGCCTGCTCAATAAGGTGTTTTATATCCCGCGCAGCAGTCGCACTTCGTTGTGCTAGCGTTCTGACTTCACCGGCAACAACGGCAAATCCCCTTCCTTCCTCACCGGCGCGAGCAGCTTCAACGGCGGCATTGAGTGCAAGAATATTGGTCTGGAAGGCAATGCTTTCAATGACTGAAGTAATATCCCTCACTTTTGTCGCGCTTAGAGAAATCTCGTTCATCGTATCCGACATTTTCTGCACATCTGCCTCGCCTGCTCGCGCCAGATCTGCTGTCCCACGTGCAACTTGTGCCGTCTGTTGCGCACCTGCAGTGTTACTTTTCACCGTTGCCGTAAGTTGCTCCATACTTGCGGCCGTTTCCTGAAGCGCAGCGGCCTGCTGTTCAGTACGTGATGAAAGTTCTGTGTTGCCTTTCGATATCTCATCTGCGGCTAAAGCAACAGATCCAGCCGAGTCTTTAATTTGTGATACCAGCCCACGTAGACTCTCCTGCATACGATCTAACGATGCCAGTAGGCTGTGCTTATCGTTACGGCGCAAGGTTATTGAGGTTGTCAGATTCCCCGCGGCGATGGCTGCCGCAAGTTCTTGTGCCTGGGCGGGCTCGCCGCCTAGCTGACGCATCAGTACGCGTACGATGAAATAACCGGTCACCCCAGAAATAATCACCGAGAGTGCCGCCATTATTAATAAAATAAACGCTGTGCGTGTCGTGGATGCACTATTCTCAGCCATTGTCTCCTTGCTGAGTGTCATTTCGATATTCGTCAGCGCATCCAGCGCTCCCATTAATGCCTGCTGCGCCGGTCGCGCAGTTTTCAAGAGGTAAACCGTTGCTTCCTGCTGACGGTTATCGAGTCCCATCTTCCCTGCGATCATTAAGGTCTCCATCGCGGCGCTCTCTGAGGAAACGACCTTATCAAGAGCCTCCTTCCCTTGAGATGAAACATTGATCGTCATGCTTTCCACCAGCTCACGACGCTTATCAATATAATTTTTCTGCTGCGAGATTAATCTTTGCCATTCAGGCTGCATTTCTACGGGATCGCTCAGTAACGCCAGGTTGCGAACAGCAATAGCCATATCTCGAGCAATTCCTCGCATATCCTGAACCAGCGTAAAGCGCTTCATCTTGTTATTAACCGTATCTTCCATCCCATCCCGCGCCTGCCATAATGCGTTCAGAGCAATCCCCGTGCACAATACGAAAAGAATAATGAGCAGACTGAAACCCGCAGCCAGGCGTGTAGATATTTTCATTTATAATTCTCTAAAAGTTCAAGATGATTTGCAGAAGAACAGAAATTATAGACAGTGAAATTAACCCTGCCTGCGCGGCAAATTAACAAGGGCTTCACTCAAATTTATCACGCCCGGAAATTATAAGAACCACTTTAGTTACCACGAATAACTTAAGTTAAATTAAGCCTTTTCAAAGCATTAATTTAAATTAAATTCACCCATCACTAAATTTAAATTAATATTTTTGGGGGGGAAATATTTTCTCTTTTTTTAGTTACATTATTTTAGAAACGAAGAACGTCTTAAAAACAGGTGTAAAATAAGAACAATTTCCCTTAAATTGCGCTCTTATTCTTTCTCTGATTGGCTTCAAAAGGGCACCACTGCTACCTGTAATGCCAGTAGAAGTCAAAATCATACTGGAAGTCGGGCCTTTTATGCCCAAACGGTGTCAACGATGTTCGCCATGGCCTCTTATGGCAAATTTCTTACAACGGCAGCGTATCAGGTTGGAAAAATTGATATGACCCATCACGTCGTGCTTTAGCCTGATACATCGCTTTATCGGCATTGTCGAATAACGTTTTGGCCGTTTTCGTCCCGAAACGCGCAAGGCTGATACCAATCGATGCTCCGATCTTTACTTCCACGCCACTAATAGAAAAAGGAGCCTTGAGGCCGTCTATGAGGCGCAGTGCAATACCGGCTGCAGCATCATGACTACTGCACTTTGCTGCCACGACAAACTCGTCTCCTCCCTGGCGTGCTAACGAGTCGCCTTGGCGCATGCAACTTTGTAGCCGTTCGCTTACCTGCTGTAGCAACATATCACCCATTGCGTGCCCCATCGAATCGTTAACGGCTTTGAATCCATTTAGATCGATAAACAGTACAGTCGTATACGAAGGATCTTCTACGTGCGTCAGCATGGATTGCACTTTGTCGTTGATCCAGGCTCGGTTTGGCAGTCCGGTTAACGTGTCGCGGGTAGCGAGCCGCTCAAGCATCATCATCTTTTCTTTATCTCGGGTGATATCGCGCGAAACCAGTACTGCCCCGATATTTTTACCTGAAGAGGGATCGCTAACGCCGCAGGCCTTAGTACCAAGCGTAATATAGTGGCCGTTACGATGCCGCTTGCGCACCTCAACGACGTCTGGTAACTCAGCACCGTTGAAGATATTTGCCAGAACGACCTCAGCAGGTGTTCTATCTTCAGGATGCAGGAAGTCCACCACCAGTTGGCCAACTATTTCATCGGATGACCAGCCTATCATTTCGCTATAAGAAGGAGAGATCGAAACGTACCGGCCTTCCGCATCGCAGTGGGCGATCAGATCAGTACTGTTTTCTATTAACAGACGATATTCTGTCGCCGTACGCAGCGCGTCCTGAAGTGCTTTGCGCTGTCCGGTAACATCTAAAACGAAGCCACTAAACTGTGCATGAGAATCATTTGATTGGCATGCCGGCAGACCTGAAACAATCACATGGCGCAACTTTCCATCCAGACATTTGATCGGCACTTCTATATTAAAAGGCGTCCTAAACTCTAATGCCGCTGTCAACTGCAATGCGATTTTTGCATCTTCCTCTACCAGCGCGAGGCTAAGCCACTCACAAAGCGTTATGCCTTTAAGTAATGGCATCAGACCTTCAGGGCTTTCCTGGCTGGCAATGCAAATGCCCTGTGCATCCGTGGACCAAACGGCAGAAAATGTAGGTTTGAACGCGATATGCATGCTGGTGATTCCGTTGTTTGCTGATGATGCTGAACACATTTATTTCTGCTTCTAAACCCATTAGGTGCTAAAAAATGCCTGATAATGAGAACGTCAGGCTTTCTATCGCGGCACCGCTGGAGCCTGTTATGCGGCATCTTCGGGCCACAAGAGCTGATCCGGACTTATCGGCTGATTAGCTCAGGATCTTTAATAACGCCTCTCGCTGTTCGCTGACGCATAGCGCCCGGCGGATAGCCATTGATGCGCTTGAACGCTCTGCTAAACGCTGCCTGCGAGGCATAGCCAAGACGTAGAGCAACGGTGTCAATTGAGATCTTATCGTGAGTAATCCAGTGACCCGCGATGCGCATTCGCACTTCTCTTGCATAGCGCTGGGGAGGTATGCCGATGATTGATTTGAAGCGTTCAGCAAAAACAGAACGCGACACATGCGACTGGGCAGCAAGCTCGGCAACAGACCACTCCCGGCTTGTATCACGATGAATGGCCAGAATGGCGCGGGCAAGTCGTGGATCACGTAACGCAGCGATCAGGCCTGCGGCGTTCTCGCTACCGTTTTCGATCCATCCACGCACAATCATGGCCGCCGCCACTTCTGCGAGGCGTGCCAGAATGCCCGCAAAGCCCGCGCGTCCGGAACAGATTTCCGATTTCATCGCGCCCAGAACGGGAACCAGCCCCGGATAAATTTGTTCGTTTGCCTCAACCACGATGGCTTGCGGCATCAGTTTACCCAGGCCCTGCATTCCACCAAGATCGAACTCCATACAGCCATAAAACAGAACCGTGCTGGGTGTCGGATGCGAACTCGGGCAGGTGTTAATTCCGCTGACGGCCTCGCCTAATGGCGCAGAGCCGAACGTGTCGATATGTTGAAATGAACAGCTGGCATCCGATAAAAGCTGATGCTCCTCACCCTGCGGCATGAACACCATGCTGCCGGCGTGCAGTTCGTGCAACGTACCCTCACTTGTGCGAAGCAGCGCAGTACCCACGGCGATGTAATGAAAATAGGCGTGTCCCGGCCTGTTGCTAAAACCGACGCCAAACTCAGAACCCGTCTGCAAGCGACGATACTGCACACCACGCAGCCGCATTTCCAGCAGCAATTCACTGATGAGCTCGGATGACAGGGCAAAATATTTATTCACATGCATATTCGGAGTTTCGGGTAAAAAATCAGGGTGAGGCATCATAGATCGTCCAGTTGCTCGACTCTAGACTTGGAGCTGTGATTTTTTACTCCAGAAAGAGTGTGTTATGAGAAATGAAGCAACTGAAGCTGTATCCGCAAGTTTAACCTGTTCTGAACCCAAAGAATCCGCATGGATGGCCGTGATTTCACTGACTATGGGGGTGTTTGGCTTACTGACAGCAGAATATCTTCCTGCCAGCCTGCTGACACCCATGGCCGCCGATCTCGGTGTGACCGAAGCGCTCGCTGGTCAGGCTGTGACAGTAACGGCTGTGGTGGCCCTGTTTGCGGGTCTGATGGTTCCCCGCCTGACGCGTAATTATGATCGCCGTACTGTTTTGCTGGGTTTTACCGTGCTGATGATTGCCTCTAACCTGCTTGTCGCACTTTCATCCAGTCTGGCTGTTTTGTTAATCATGCGCATCTTGCTGGGCATCGCGCTGGGAGGCTTCTGGAGCATGGCAGCTGCTGTAGCTATGCGGCTGGTTCCTGCTCAAAGCGTCCCGCGTGCTCTCTCCGTTATTTTTAGCGGTATCGCTGTCGGAACCGTAGTTTCGATCCCGCTGGGAAGCTATTTAGGTGGGCTTTATGGCTGGCGTAGCGCTTTTATCGCTGCAACCGCAGTAGGCGTACTGACTCTGCTCTTTCAGCTGTTTACCCTTCCCGCAATGGCTCCGCGTCGAATGATGGTAACGGCATCTGTCATGGATTTACTCCGCCGCCCAGGCATTGCGGTGGGAATGACGGGGTGTGTGATTGCCCATACGGGTCAGTATGCGCTGTTTACCTATATTCGGCCGACTCTTGAAAATATTATTCAACTTGATGTGGATCGTTTGTCTTTGATATTGCTTGGATTTGGCGTCGCTAATTTTATCGGAACGCTGCTTGCCGGGTGGCTGATGGAGAAAAGCCTGCGTCTTACCCTGATACTGATGCCAGCGCTTGTTGGTGTGGCGGCATTAAGCATGATTTTGCTGCCACTCAAGGAAACAGGATTGATGTTGTTCGTTGCGTTGTGGGGAATGGCATTTGGTGGCGTTCCCGTTGCGTGGTCAAACTGGGTAGCGCGTTCCGTTCCCGATCAGGCTGAAACCGCTGGCGGCATGGTTGTCGCAGCCGTTCAGTCCTCAATTGCTGCGGGTGCTGCGTTGGGAGGATTACTTTTTGGTCTCAGCGGCGTAACCGGTGTTTTCATCGCCGCTGGTTGCATAATGTTTTTTGCCGCGCTGGTTATTGGACTAAAGGTCAGGGTCGCGCTGACCTGACCACTTGCCCTACAAAAAAAATTTTAAATTAAGGCCAGCTGAACCAGGTGGCTGGCCTAACAAATGCAGCGAGGTTTCATACCTCTCCCGCTCAATTTATTGTCCCCAAGTCAGCGCTTAGCTGACCTTACTCGTGCGTCCCCTTTGTGCCAGGAGCGAACGTGATGGCTCTTGCTGAGGAGTTAATAGATAAGGCTGTGTAGAGAAAAGGCAATGAGCATCATCCCGCCGACAATGTTGACGTATTTTTTCAGCATTAATGGGTTAGTTTTTTTGGCTGAGAATATGAGCGTTTGAGTGATTGCAAAAAGCCAGATGCTCATAACCACTATATGAACTGATGCCAGTATAAGGTAGTTGCAAACGCCACCCTTCGCGCCTGCGAACTGTGAAACGACTGTCAGATAAAAAAGGATGGCTTTAGGGTTCAAAACATTAGCCAGCCAAGCCTCTTTTAAAGTCACGGAATGCTTTGCACCAGTAAGCCCGCCTGAATTTACCGTTATCCCACTCCGGATAAGCATCGCGCCTAACCAAAGCAGATAGACAGTTCCAGTTACTTTAAGCACAGCAAACGCTGCTGGCGACGAGATGAGCACTGCCGTGATACCAAGCCCTATAAAAAATGCATGGGTATATATACCCAGAGCTGTTCCGGTGAGGGTTCTTAATAAACCTTTGTTACCTCCTGTCAGAGCACTGTTCATAACGAGAGTAAAGCTCGCTCCGGGGGACAGTGCAACAGGGAGTAATGCTGGCAAAAAGCCAAAAATGTTCATATCCATAGATTCTGGATAGTAATTGGCACTTTCTGAAATTGCCAGGGCAAGCGTTTCGCATATAGGTTATGTTCAGCCAGGCAGAAACAGGGAATCGTCATGAATCAAAAGTCTGCTCCTCGCTCACAGCGGACCTTCAGGTCTGTCAGATAACCGCTTCGTACCAACAGCGGACGTTGGTGATTTATTTTTATGCACTGCTGCAAAAAGTACCCCCAGCCCGGCACATTCAATCCTTACTGGCTTCGTGATTGACAAGACGCGCACGGCAGACATCCAGAATTTCATCAGCCAGAGCGGAATTATCCGGGCAGGCACGAGACAACACCAGTGCACCCACAAGATGGGCGATGGTATCTATCAGGTCAGCGCGTGTGCCATTTTCAGTTCCTAAAACGGCGAGTTGGCGTTCAATTCCGGCGGCAAATGTCGCCTTGATTGACTCAGACTGACGGGCTGTATCGGTGCCCAGTGCTGACATCACGCACCCTTTCCCCATATCATCGCGATGTTGTCGGGAGAGGTAGTATTCAATAAATTTGTCCCGGTCCACACCTGCCGTGATTTCTGCAGAACGCGTAAATCCGCAGCTCATCGCTTCTGACATTAGGTCTGCCTTGGAACCAAAGTGCTTGTAAAACCCGCCATGGGTTAAGCCTGCCACTGACATCAGTTCCGCCACGCCCACGCCATCATAACCGCGCTCACGAAAAAGTTCTGAGGCCGTTTCAACAATCCGTGTCCGGTTTTCCCGAACCTGCTCTTTCGACACTTTCATGCTTTCCTGCCCCTCTTAAAAATAGAGTTTAAGTATACATTGATGATGACCGTAATCAAACGGGTTGACTTTATAGATTATGATCATCATCATTATATTGACACCTTGAACCACCATTAACGGGCGAATAAGCATGAAGAATCAGACATTATTTCAACCCTATGAACTTGGCTCACTAACTCTGGCCAACCACATCGTGATGGCACCGCTGACACGTAACCGGGCCGGAGCGGGGCTGGTACCGGGCGAACTGGCGGCGACCTACTACGCCCAGCGTGCCACAGCAGGATTGCTGATCACTGAAGCCACGCAGATCTCAGCACAGGCGCAGGGCTATCAGGATACGCCGGGGATTTACACGCAGGCTCAGATTGATGGCTGGCGCAAAGTGACTGACGCGGTGCATGCCAAAGGCGGGCGCATATTTGTACAGCTATGGCACGTAGGACGAATTTCGCATGTTGATTTACAGCCGGGTGGCGCTGCACCGGTCGCGCCGTCTGCCATTCGCGCCGTGACGAAAACCTTTGTGAACAATGGCTTCGCTGATGTTTCTGAGCCACGTGCGCTGGAGTTGCAGGAAATAACGGGGATTATTGACGATTTCAGAAAGGCATCGGCCAATGCCATTGCCGCCGGATTTGACGGCGTAGAGATCCACGGCGCGAATGGTTATCTGCTGGAACAGTTCCTCAAAGATGGTGCAAATCAGCGTACTGATGAATACGGCGGCTCTGTCGAGAATCGTGCGCGCCTGCTGCTGGAAGTCACGACGGCTGTAAAAAATGAGATTGGCGCAGAACGCACCGGCGTACGCCTTTCACCGGTGTCACCTGCTAATGCGATTTCATGCAGTGATCCGCAGCCACAATATGACTACGTCGCTGAACAACTCGATGCATTGGGCATCGTGTACCTCCATGTGGTTGAAGGTGCGACGGGCGGACCGCGTGATGTATCCCCGTTCGATTACGACTCCCTGCGCCGGCGTTTTAAAAACACCTACATCGGCAACAATGGCTATGACCTGGAACTGGCGTCCGCTCAGCTTGAGCAGGGTAAAGCCAATCTGTTCGCGTTTGGTCGCCCGTTCATCTCCAATCCGGATTTGGTCGAAAGGCTGAAGACGGGCGCACCTCTGGCCTCAATCAATCCTGAAACACTTTATGGCGGTGGCGCAGCGGGATATACCGATTACCCGTCGCTGACTGAGACCAGTAAGTAAAGCACCGGTGTCACGGTTCTTCATACATCGCACATGGCGAATTCTGTTTACACTTTAATAAAGAAGATCAACTTATGACTAAAGCTTCAGTTCTCATTACAGGCGCATCCACGGGTATTGGTGCGGTTTACGCTGAACGGTTCGCCCGCCGGGGCCACGACCTGGTATTGGTTGCGCGCGACAAAGCGAAGTTAGAAATACTGGCCGATCGTCTGCGACAGGAAAATGGCATTTCTGTCGATGTTTTGCCTGCTGACCTTACGCAAACGAGCGATTTAGCTGTGGTCGAAGCTCGCCTGCGTGAAGACGCGCATATTAGCATTCTTATCAATAACGCGGGTATTGCGCAGTCCGGCAGTTTTACAGCGCAGACACCTGATTCAATAGAAAGCCTTATCGCGCTTAATGTTACTGCGCTGACGAGACTTGCCAGTGCCGTGGCACCACGCTTTGTGCAAGCGGGCGAGGGATCGATCGTCAACATCAGTTCTATCGTCGGACTCGCTCCGGAATTTGCCATGACGGTTTACGGCGCCACCAAAGCCTTTGTGCTCTTCCTGTCTCAGGGAATGAATGTCGAGCTGTCATCTAAAGGCATTTATATCCAGGCGGTGCTCCCTGCCGGCACTTACACGGAAATCTGGGACCGTGCGGGTATCGACATCACTAACTCGGCAAAATTCATGGAAGTGGGCGAATTAGTGGATGCCGCACTGGTAGGTTTTGACCGCCGTGAACGGGTCACCATTCCGCCTTTACATAATGCTGCCCGCTGGGACACCCTCGATGCTTCGCGTCAGGCTCTGCTTTCAGACGTCAAACAAGACGAAGCCGCCGAACGATATAAAGCGCTGTAATCAATGAGGTGCACTGTGCAGAACGCTCTTCCGGCTATTCTGCACAGCGGTAAATCCGACATAAATACCTTACAGCCTGTCGTCTCATCAGCGATGAGAAACCTCAAACGCATCATGAAGGCTTTATTCAGCATGACAAAAAAACGTGTAGCACTGGTTACCGGTGCGTCCTCGGGTATCGGCGAAGCGTCTGCCCGTAAACTTTTAGCTGCTGGATTTATTGTATATGGTACGAGCCGGCGTGGCGCACAGGCGGGAAAGCATCCATTTCCTTTACTGGCGCTGGATGTGACGGACGACGCTTCTGTCGAGGCCGCCATTGAGGAGTTGTTGCGTCTGGAGGGGCGAATCGATGTTCTGGTTAATAATGCGGGCTTTGGGGTTGCTCCAGCGGCGGCGGAAGAGAGTTCTGTCGAACAGGCCAAACACATTTTCGACACCAACTTTCTGGGCATCGTCAGGTTGAGCCGGGCAGTGATCCCTCATATGCGCCGTCAGGGCAGCGGGCGCATCATCAATATCGGTTCGATACTCGGCATCGTTCCGTTGCCGTATGTGGCACTTTATGCTGCCAGTAAACATGCGGTCGAAGGGTATACCGGAGCACTGGATCATGAACTGCGCACACAGGGCATCAGAGTGTTTGTCATCGAACCTGCCTACATGAAAACACAGTTTGAAGCCAATAATATCGAGGCGGATGCAAAGCTTCAGGAGTATGACCAGATCCGGGCTAAGCTGACGAAAGTGGTGAGCAAAGCAATGGCTGAGGCGGAAAGTCCGGAGGTGGTGGCTGACGTGGTGGTTAAAGCGGCTCAGACCTTACGCCCGAAGGTGCGCTACACGGCGGGAAGGCTGGCAGGTCAATTGAATTTTATTCTCAGATTCGCCCCTGCGTCATTCCTGGATAAGGTGGTGCGCAAACGTCTTCAGCTTGATGCGAAAAAATAAATGAAGAATAAGACGATGAAAGCACTTACGTTTAAACGCTATGGTAAATCCCCTGAGCTGGGATTCGATAACATCGATTGCCCTGCCCCCGCTGATAATAAAATCCTGGTAAAAGTTTTCGCTGTGGGTCTGAACCCGATTGATAACATGATCCCAACCGGAATATTCAAACCGGTTTTGCATTTTAAACTCCCCGCCACTTTGGGAAGCGACTTAGCCGGGGTTGTCATCGCCGTGGGGAGTCGCGTGACGCGTTTCAAGCCAGGTGACGAAATTTTCGCCAGCACTTTCGACACGGGAATAGGTTCTCTTGCGGAGTTTGCAGTGGTGCCAGAGCGCGCTGCAGCCATAAAACCCACGAACCTGGATTTCGTGCAGGCGGCTTCGCTCCCGATGGTGAGCCTCACATGCTGGCAGGCGCTGACAGAGCGAGCCGGGTTGCAGCCTGGTCAGAAAGTATTCATCCCGGCAGGTTCCGGGGGGATTGGCAGTTTTGCCATCCAACTGGCGAAGCACCTTGGCGCACAGGTGGCCACGACAACCAGCACAGACAACGCCGGGTGGGTGAGTCATCTTGGCGCAGACGAAGTGATTGATTATAAAAAGCAGGATTTTGAAAACGAGCTGAGCGGCTACGATGTGGTTCTCGGCACTATCAGAGGCGATTCAATTGAAAAATCCACCCAAATTCTCAAGCCGGGTGGAAAGATTGTTTCTCTCATCGGTCCATTAGATGTTGCGTTCGCCCGGTCGCGGAGACTAAACGTCCTGCTGCGTTTAGTTTTCGGGCTGATGAGCCGCAAGATCATGCGTCTTACGAAAAAACGGGGCCTGAGCTATTCATTTCTTTTTGTCCATCCTGATGGCGATCAGCTCGCCCAAATCGGCAAACTCATTGAGGCAGAACAAATCAGGCCTGTGATCGACAAGGTATTCCCGTTTATAGAAGCAAAGGAAGCTCTTGCCTATCTGGGTCAGGGACACGCGAAGGGCAAAGTAGTCGTTAGGATGCAGGAGTCATAACAAGTGAAATTTGAATCTGATTAAAAGAATTTTCTCGTGCTAAGATAAAAATGTTACGTTCTCTGCTTAACGAACATATGTCTTCAGAAAGTAAAGGCGCCCACAACCAATTTGGCCACCTTTATTCAACACTAGCACTCAATGAAAATATGGTGTAATAACAGAGACTATTAGGCCAATAGCAAAAACCATAAACACACTACCACCAGTCTTATTTAGATATGAAAAGGCTTTACCCGTAGCCAGTTTTTTCTTCACTGAACTAGCCGAAGCACCATATATGAAGTGGATAATAACCACCAACACACAAAAAATCATAGAAAGAATACAGAACTGGCTGATGAAAGGCTTTTCAGCGTTTATAAACTGAGGAAATGAAGCGTTTAAAAAACACACTGTTTACGGGGCTTTTGAATTCCGCCAACATATAAATCACCACCTGAACCAATCAATTCAGTTAAATTAACCAAATTGATCATAAATCAACCTAAATTAAACCCAATCAGTGAGAAAGAAGAGTTAGTTATGAAAAGAATAGAGTTATTAACAATGTTTATCTTTATTTTACAAACCACCCATCAAAATACTTATGATGGATTGAATTTAAGTCTGTACAGACCATCGGGATAAAATAGAACCAAATCAATTAATCATCTAAATCCATCTAACCAGACAGCTGTGATCCTGCCATCAGGTTAAAGTCACATCCATTAACGGTGAGTCAAGATTTACCAGCATCGCTGATTTATTCACTTTAGTTGCGAGGCCAGCTCGATAGCAAAGAGAAGAGTCCTACACATCAATATGTGAGGAAACTTATTCACAAAAGCAAAGAACTTTTTATCAACATTGCAAATTGAATAATCAGGTCTTTAGTCCCCCCCCAGCCCTGCCCTAAACGTGAAGTAACATCCGCTCCTCGCCTAAAGCAGACCCTATCTCGCGAGTAAGTCTGCGGTGATCAAAAGGCGTTAGCGTTAAAGCGCAGCACTATTATTAAATCCCTGCATTTGAAGAGTGCGTGGTTTTTAGCCGCTCTCTAAAGCTGCCTGGGGACATACCCATCACTGTAGTGAAGGCGCGTCTGAAAGCCGTTTCGTCGCCATATCCGCAGGCATTTGCGATCTGAGAAATGGTTTTACCCGGACTTTCCAGAAGGAGCGTCGCCGTTTCGATACGAACCCGGGTAATAAAGCTTTTAGGGCTTTCCTGCAGGAGTGATTTCATTTTACGGTTCAGCGTTCGGGTCGTCATATTCAGCGCTTCAGCGAGCTGCTCTACCGTCATTGCCGGATTCCGATAACGTATAAGATTTTCAGCTTTGGTTAGCAGCGGGTGGGTTGCGTTAAGAAAGCCGGCGGGCGCATAAATTTGCTGAGATAAAGGCTGACTGTCTGCAACGGCCATATCCGCGGTCAGTTTTGCCAGCTGATCACCTAAATGTCGGCGCACGAGGTGTATCACGAGATCGACCCACGAAAGTGGTCCGCCCGTGGTTATCACATTGTCCTGTTCGGCCAGAGCCTTTCCCCATACCGGCTTAGCCAGCGGATAACGCTCCGTAAAAGTAGGGTATAACCACCATGTTGTTGTGCAGATCCGCCCATTGAGTAAACCCGCTTCTCCCAGTACAAATCCCCCCGCGCAGGCACCGGCAATACAGCTTCCCTTTGAATGGCTAATGCGCAGCCAACTGGCCGCGTTGCACATTGCTGCTCTATCTGCTGGATACCTTTGCTCATCGAGTTGCATGCCGCTGGCAATAATAAGTTCAAAGTTCTCCGTGTCACTGAATGCACCATCACTCTCAATGAATCTGCCCTGGACGTCCCTGACCGGCTGACCATCAGAGGTAATAATACTGACGTCAAAAAAAGGCGTACTCCGGGAGACTTCACTGTTTACTGACGGGTTTTGCATGATGACCTGATTGGCCAGCCAGAACATATCGGCCAGACCGGCAATCGCCGATCGCATGCTACCCGGGAGCGCCAGCAACGCAACACGCATAATTTTTTCCCGTTCATCTGAATGTCTGATTTCGCATGATACCTGTCTTTAAAGACACTTCATACGGGGCTGCCAGGGTGATTACACTGTCTGAAATCAGATCAGCCCTCATAAGGAGAAATGCGGATGAATAATTTACTGTCGGGCGCCATGCGAAAAGGCGCACTCATCCTGAGCCTGCTGCTCGCACACTCTTCACTGCTTATGGCTCAGGATAAAGGCGTCAATAATATCGTACTGGTACACGGTGCTTTTACGGACGGCTCAAGCTGGTCTGCTGTCATATCCCGGCTGAAGGCCCGGGGCTATCACGTCACAGCTGTGCAGACCCCCCTAACTTCTTTGCGTGAAGATGTCGCAGCGACTGAACGCGTACTCGCCCGTCAGGAAGGTAACGTGTTGCTCGTTGGTCATTCCTGGGCCGGTGCAGTGATCACTCAGGCAGGCAATGCTGCGAACGTTAAGGGGCTGGTTTATCTGTCAGCACTGGTTCCTGACAACTATCAATCTGTATCGGAAGCCCTGGCACAATTTCATGCACCTATGGACGGTATGGCACCTGATAAACACGGCTTTGTCTGGCTTGATGATCCGGCTTTGTTTCATCGGGTTATGGCGAACGACATCAGCGCTGAACAGAGTCAGCTCCTCGCTGCCGTGCAGCAGCCTATAGCGGCGGCGGCTTTTATCGAAAAGGTAGAGACAGCAGCCTGGCGCAGTAAACCCGCATGGTATCTGATTACAGAAAACGACAACGCTCTCAACTCATCAGTACAGGCCAGTTTTGCCCGTGAAATCGGCGCCCACATCTCGCGGATTCACTCAGGCCATCTTTCCATGGTTTCACATCCCGAAGAGGTCGCTGCGTTCATTGCCAGGGCGGCTCGCACTACTCACTGATCTTTACACCACAGGACAATACGCAATGAAAATTCTTCATCTCGATTCCAGTATTAATCTTGAATTTTCAGTCACCCGTCAGCTGTCGGCTGAAATAGTAAAGACGCTGATGGCTTCAGATCAAAAGCATCAGCTGGTCTACAGGGACCTCGTTAAGGATGAAATCGGGCATCTTAGCGGAGGCATTGCCGCAGGGTTCAGGCCCGTTGCAGTGAGCCCAGCCACGACAACTGAGCTGGAGTCCGAGCGACATTTATCAGACGCACTGGTCAACGAGTTTCTGGACAGCGAAGTGATCGTGATTGGAGCACCCATGTACAACTTCTCCGTGCCCAGTCAGCTAAAAGCCTGGATCGACCGGATCGCCCAGCCGGGCAAGACATTCAGTTATACCCCGGCGGGACCTGTCGGGTTGGCTGGGGGGAAAAAAGTCATTATAGCCTCAGCCCGCGGCGGTTTTTATACCGGGACAGCGCTTGAGAGTATGGACTTTCAGGAGCAGTTTCTGCGTAAATTTCTGGCTTTCCTGGGCATAACGGATGTGGAGTGTGTCCGGGTAGAAGGTGTGTCAAAAGGGGAAGAAGTAAAAAGCAGAGAAATGTCCCGCGCTTTGTCCTTAATTCCTCAGACCATTGTGGCGCGTTCTGCCACCAAGGAATAAATCATGCTGCACGCCGTAACGTTGACTTACCTGGCAGAAGCCGATGCGATTTCTGCTCATCTGGACGCTCATAAGAAATGGCTGGTCAGGGGGTTTACTGAAGGAAAAGTCATTTTCGCAGGCCCGCTCAATAGTGGTGCTGGAGGTTATATACTTTTTCAGGGGGATAATGTCAGAGACATTCATCACTTTCTTCAGGATGATCCTTTTGTTCTGCACAATATTGCAGATGCAGAAGTGGTGAGCATTGAGCCAGCATTATGTGCTCAGGATTTCTCTCCGCAATGGGCAGGTAAAGCACGCTTCATATGATCAGTATTCCTCTTTGTACCGCCTTAGGGCGGTTTTTGTTTTGGAGAAATGAACGCCTTGACGACGTAAACCGTTTGCGATCTCAATACCAAGCGCTGCGCTGGCTGAGCAGTAATCTGTGAGAGGGTCGCCATGAATGGCGAGCCTACGATTTGGCGGCAGCAATCAGGCCATTCAGCCAATCCTGATGGCCGTTAATCATCGGGTTAGGCTGCGCTTTTGCTAGCTCAACCGCCGGTTTGCCGTTTTGCGTTTCCTGCGTCAGGATGCGCACGCGATGATCAGGAAGATCTTCAACCAGCCACGCATGCAGAACGTCAAGACGGTCGACACTTCCCGGTTCGCCCGCCCAGCCGTGCCATGAAACGCGCGCCGGTTCACCTGCTACAGGTGCCACATATTCAGTGACCTGCGCCTCAACCGGGAAGCCGAAGGTTTCAAAGTAGAACCGTGCGCCCTGCTCCAGCTCGGGGCCTTTGTTGTCATAAAAGCGCGCGTTGGCGGAGTTCTGATAGTAGCTCGGCCACAATGCTGGCGTGTTAAGCAGCGGCCAGATATCGGCGGTTGTCAGGCCAGCGACGATCACTTCATTCGAGCAATAGTTATCCGTAAAGCCCGGCACAAAACCTTCGGGCCAGTTAATCGCGTTCATTTTCATCGAGTCAATCTCAGGGTTAAAAGTGGGTTGCTAAAGGACAGTCGCAGTATCCAGCTGGCAGAGACATAAGGCCAATCGCCATTTTTTATTTGTGATATCACTTACTGTGATACCTGCATCACGCTATGCTTGCTGCATCCCCGCTGAAGATGAAAACCATGAAAACCGATCTCCGCACCTTAGATCTCAACTTACTGAAAGCTCTTGATGCGCTACTCGATGAGCGCAGCGTGACGCGAGCGGCGGAGCATTTATCGCTGACGCAGCCGGCGGTCAGCGGCATGTTGACGCGGTTACGTGAATGCTTTGACGATCCGCTGTTCACCCGCACCCAGCGCGGCATTGTGCCGACGCTGCGCGCGCTGGAACTGGCGGTGCCGGTGAAGAGTATTCTGACGGAAGTGAGTGCGCTGCTGCAGCCGAAACAATTTGATTCGGCCACCGCTGAGATGACCATCAATATTGCCGCCACCGATTACGCACTCCGCGCGGTGATCGTGCCGTTTATGGCGGCGTTGCGTCAGCAGGCGCCGGGGATTCGCGTGGCGGTATTGCCAGTGAACAATGAGCAGCTGGCGTTACAGTTCGAACGCGGATCGGTAGATATCGCCTTAATCACGCCCGATACCGCGCCGCCTGAACTGCATGCTCGCGCGTTGTACGCGGAAGAGTATGTTTGTCTGATGCGCGACGATCATCCGCTCGCCCACCTTGAAAATCTCACGCTCGACGACTTCTGCGCGCAGGATCACGCGCTGGTGTCTTATCTTGGCGGGAATTTTCATGGCGCCACCGATGCCGCGTTGAACGCGATGGGACGCTCGCGCCGCGTCACGCTTTCGGTGTGCAGTTTTCTGGTGCTGCCGGAGATTTTGCGCGTTAGCGATCTGATCAGCGTGGTGCCGCGTCGTCTGGCGCGGCACCACGCGGGATTGAAAGTCTTCGCGCCGCCGCTGGAGATTCAGGGTTTCACTAAAACCGTAGCATGGCACGAAAGAACGCACCGCGATGCCGGGCATCGCTGGTTGCGCGACTTGCTATTCGCCACGGCAATTTAGGTCAGAACTTCAGCTGCGCCCGCGCGGTATACAGGCGCCGATAGGCTAAATAGGCGGCGATGATGGTGGATAAACTTGCCGTGCCAATCAGCATAAAGGTCACCATAATCTGATACTTGATCGCTTTGACCGGATCGATACCGGCAAAAATCAGCCCTGACATCATGCCCGGCAAGCTCACCAATCCCACGGTTTTGGCGCCATCAACGGTGGGAATCATCGCCGCGCGGACGCTGTCGCGAATAAAGCGCGCCGACGCCATTTTTACCGGTGCGCCCAAACTCAGCATCTCCTGAATTTTTTGCCGGTTATCGCTGAAGCGTTGGTTGAGATTGCTGAAACAGAGCCCCACCGCCACCATCGCGTTGCCGGCGATCATCCCGGAGATCGGGATCACCTGCATCGGGATAAACTCGATGGCACCGCTTAGCAGCAAAATGGTCAACGTCAGCGTGGTGCCGGTGGTAATCGCCACAAACGAGATAACGAAACCGTTGCTGATATTAAGGCTGCGCTTGCGCGCGTTGAGCGCCGCATTGACGCAGATAAACAGCACCATCAGCACGGTGAGCCAGTCATTGTTCAGGTCAAAGATCGACTTGAGCACATAGCCAACGATCACCAGCTGGATAATGGCGCGACACACGCTCCAGATAATGTCTTTGCTCATGCCAAGCTTCTCTTTCTGGCTGATCAGCAGCGCAATCACCACCAGCAGCAGCGAGAGTAATAGCGAGCTGTCGGTAATATTATGCTGGCTCATTGGTTGTTCCCTGCTCTGGTGCCTCAAGTTTCAGCACCTGTTGTGCCTCGCGGATCTCTTGCCCATCGTGGCTGATGCCGATCACGGCGAGATGCTTCTCGCGCACCAGCGAATCAATCAATGCGTTGATGATCACTTTATTCTCTTCATCTAATGCGCTGGTGACTTCATCCAGCAGCAGCACCTGCGGCAGAAATTGCAGGTTGCGCAGCAAGCCTACGCGCTGCTTCTCACCGCCCGACAGCTGCTCGATTTTTTTATCGAGCATGTCAGCAGCCAAATGCACATCGGCAAGTGATTCAACTAGCTTGTCGCGCGACGGTTTCTGCTGGCGGATGTGCCACGGCAGCGCCAGGTTGTCGTACACAGTGTCGCCGAACAGTTGCGGCGTCTGGAAACAATAGGAAACCTGTTGCCGATAATGTTCGGTTTTCAAGCTGGCAATATTCTGGTTCTTAAACAGGATCTGCCCGCCGCTCGGTTCCAGAAGCGTGGCGAGAATCTTCAGCAAGGTGCTTTTACCGCTGCCCGAAGGACCGGTCAGCAAAAGCCTTTCTCCTGCGTTGAGTTGCAGTGAAACGGGCGCCAGCAGCATGCGTCCCTGCAACGAAAAGGTTACGCCCTGCACATCCAGCAAGGGATAATCGGTGGTCATAATGTGTGCCCCTAATAAATACCGGCCAAAGTATAAGGCCGCAAAACTCATTCCGAAAAGGTAAATGAGGTTGCAGCAAAAATAAGACGTAGGTTGTCATTAATTCTTCTCGCACTAAGGTTCGCTTAATCTTCAGCAATGAAAATATCCTCAACTAAAGAGGAGATTTTTAATGCAATCGATACAAACCCGACCATTCAGTGAATACCTGGCTGTCGCTGTCAGCGTGTTCGCCGTAGTCAGTTTTCTTGCCGTCTGGTTCTAAACTAAGGTTCACTTAACCTTCACTGCTTAAGCTGGTGCCATCTTCACTATGACGGATGGACCAATGACGTTTTCGCTACGCAAAAGACCGACGTTAAGTCGGCTCTCTTTTATTTCGCTTGTTTCTATTTATATCGCGGTCTTTTTGAACATTGCGTTTTATCGACAAGTGCTTGCTGCCATGCCACTCGATAGCGTGCGCACCATTTTGGTATTCGCTTCAATGCCGTTAGTAGCATTCAGCGTAATCAATATTATTGCCACATTGGCCTCCTTTTTGTGGCTCGACCGCGTAATTCTTGCGCTCTTCATTTTAGTTTCCGCCGCTGCGCAATATTTTATCTGGACCTTTGGTATTGTTATTGATCGCTCGATGATCGTGAATATTATCGATACCACACCGTCTGAATCCTTTGCTCTATTATCACCCAAGTTGATTGTTACGCTGGGTGGTAGCGGGCTGCTGGCTGCCCTGTTAGTTTTCTGGATTCGCGTTAAAAACAGCAAACCTATCTGGAAAAGCATCGCCAAACGCACGGCGTCAATTGTCGCGTCGGTAATCTGCATCGCCTTAGTCGCGACGTTTTTTTATAAAGATTACGCCTCGCTGTTTCGTAACCAAAAAGAGCTGATTAAATCGCTCAGCCCTTCAAACTCGATCGTGGCAACACTTTCCTGGTATAACCACAGCCGCACCGCCAATTTACCGCTGGTGCAAATTGGTTTAGATGCTAAACAGAAGCCGGAGATGCTGGCGGGTCCAAAGCGTAACCTGACCATTTTGGTGGTGGGTGAAACCACGCGTGCGGTGAATTTCCAGTTGAATGGTTATGGACGCGAAAACACACCGTTGCTGGCGAAAGATGATGTCACCTACTTCCCGAATACGCAGTCTTGCGGCACAGCCACGGCGGTCTCATTACCTTGTATGTTCTCAAATATGCCGCGCGCGCATTATGACGATCAGCTTGCCAGCCATCAGGAAGGGATGCTCGATATTATCCAGCGTGCCGGTGTGCAGGTTCTCTGGAATGACAATGATGGCGGCTGTAAAGGTGCCTGCGATCGCGTCCCGCATCAGGATATGAGCAGTCTGAATCTGGCAAATATGTGCCATGACGGAGAGTGTTATGACGACGTTTTATTCCACGGTATTGAGGACTACATTAAAAACCTGAAAGGCAATGGTGTTATCGTGTTGCACACCATTGGTAGCCACGGCCCAACCTATTACAACCGTTATCCTGCGCAGTTTAAAAAATTCACTCCAACGTGCGATACCAGCCAAATTCAGGATTGTTCGCAAGAACAGCTGGTCAATACTTACGACAACACCATTCTGTATATCGATTACATCGTAGATAAAGCAATTAATGTGCTGAAAGCGCATCAGGATGAATACACCACCAGCCTGGTTTATTTATCGGATCACGGTGAGTCGTTAGGCGAAAATGGCGCTTATCTGCACGGTATGCCGTATGCGATTGCGCCGGATGTGCAGAAACATGTGCCAATGCTGATTTGGTTATCTCCAGATTATCAACAGCGCTATGGCGTGAGTAAAAGCTGTCTTGATAAAGAAGCGGCGCATCAGGGATATTCGCAGGATAATCTGTTCTCCACCATGCTGGGATTAACGGGGATTCAAACCACTGAATATCAGGCTGCGGACGATATTTTGGCCGCTTGCCGGAGAACGTAGGATTAGATGTTAAAAGGTCGCCATTGATGGCGACCAACATCACGCTGCCACGCGGTCCGCGCCCAACAAATCCAGTATCCGGCTGCGCAGCGCCACCAGCTGCGGGTCGTCACGGCGGCGCGGCCACGGCAGATTAACCTCGATTACGTCCACCACTTTTGCTGGTCTTGGGCTGAACACCACCACGCGATTTGCCATCACCAGCGCTTCTTCCACGTCGTGCGTCACCATCAGCGTGGTGAACTGCTGCTCCTGCCACAGATCGACAATTTCCTGCTGCATACGCAACCGCGTCAGTGAGTCGAGCTTGCCGAGCGGTTCATCCAGAATCAATAAACGCGGCACATTGACCAGCGCACGGGCCAGTGCCGCACGCTGCGCCATGCCGCCGGAGAGCTGATGCGGCCAGGCGCGGGCAAACTGCCTGAGGCCGACGCGATCCAGCATCGCGTTAATCCGCTGTTCGCGCAGCGTTCGGCTCTCTCCGCGAATCTGCAAGCCGAGGCCAACGTTGTCATAGACAGTGCGCCACGGATAAAGCGTGGGATCCTGAAACACCACCACGCGCGACGGATCCGGCGCAGTAATCGCTTTGCCCTCTTCCGCCAGTAACCCGCTGGCGGGCGGTTCGAGTCCGGCCAGCAAACGCAGCAGCGTCGATTTGCCGCAGCCGGATGGTCCCAGCAGCGCAACAAATTCACCGGCCTCTACCTGCAAATCAATATTCTCCAGCACCGGTAAATCTTCGCCTTCTAAGGTGAAGTGATGATTAACTTTCTCAATCGCAATATTAACGCCCGCCGAGGTTAAGGCCATATTTTCGCTCCTGCTTGATATGCTAAGAAATAAAGCATAAGGCGCGTCTTTCCCACGACGAAATAGCCATTCCGGCAAACCTATCCGCAAATATTCATAATGAAAAACTGCATGATGTCATGCGGGATTGTTATTTGGTCGCGCTAATTGCCTTTGCCATAGTGCCTGTGAACTTTATCTACAAGGAAGACAGGATGGCATTTCAACAATTCTCTCTGAGCCGCCGCGCGTTATTACGCGGGCTGGGTCTCTTTAGTGCCGGCGTGGCGGTGAATCCGTTGCTGGGCAGCAAGGTGTTTGCCGATGATAAATCCCTCAAAACTATCAAGCTGGCCTGGGGACAAACCGCAGTATGTCAGTCACCGATTTCGGTGGCGCTAAAGCAAGGCTTCTTTAAAAAGTACGGTTTGAATGTCGAGCCCGTGAACTTCAGCGGGCCAACCGATGCGCTGTTACAGGCGATTGCCACCGGCCAGGCCGATGGCGGTATCGGCATGGCGCTGCGCTGGCTGAAGCCGCTGGAGCAGGGTTTTGATGTTGATCTCACCGTCGGCACGCACGGCGGCTGTATGCGTCTACTCGCCCCGCAGAACAGCGGCATCCGCGATGTGAAAGATCTGGTGGGTAAATCGGTGGCGGTGAGCGATCAGGCCAGCCCAATTCGCAACTTCTTCGCCATTCAGCTGGCGAAACAGGGCATCGATCCTGATAAGCAGGTCAACTGGCTGCAATATCCACCCGACCTGTTTGGCGAAGCACTGCGCAAAGGTGAAGTGCAGGCGCTGGCCACCGACGATCCGCAGGGCTGGCTGCTGAAGAAGCAGCACGATCTGGTGGAAGTGGATAACAACCTGAAAGGCGAATACGCCAGCCTCACTTGCTGCGTGCTGGGCCTGCGTGGCTCGCTGGTGCGTGACGATCCCGCCACCGCGCGCGCTATCACCCAGGCGATTGTTGATGCGCAGCAGTGGACCGCCGAACATCCGGAAGAGACGGCGAAAATCTTCCAACCCTTTGTGCCGGGCTCCGTCGCGGTGGAAGACATTGCCGCGATGCTGAAAGAGCACACTCACAGCCATCACTCCACCGGCGTGCAGCTGCGCAAAGAGGTGGCGGTGTATATCGATGAGCTGAAGAAAATCAACGTGATCCGCCCGGATACCGATGCGCAACGCTTCGCCGAGCACTATGTGCCGGAGCTGCTGCCGGCAGAATCTGCCCATCAGCACGCCAGCAACATGGCGCACATGAGCAACATGTCCAGCTAAGGAGACGATAATGGCCAGTGAAACCCTGACGATTGCCCGCAACCGTGACGTGCCGCGCCGCATTCTACCGGCGGTTTGGGGTGCGCTCCTGCTGTGGTGGGCGCTGGTAGCGCTGATGGTGGCTGTACCGGATAAGCCGCAGGGTTTTGCCGCCCCGCGCTTTGTGAATGAAACGCATGAGTTGTTCGCCGCCATCGCGCTTATTCTCAGCGGACTGGCGATTACCTCAGGTCTGTTCCCGCGATTGACGCTACTCGCGCCGCTCAAGCGCAGCGGTCCGTGGCTGATTGTGCTGGCGCTGCTGATTGGCCTGTGGGAAACCGTCACCGGCAAACTGGCGCTGCTGCCCGCGCCCTTTTTCGCCCCGCCACGCGCGCTGGTGGAAGCCTACGCCACCGACTGGCCGCGCCTGCTGGATAGCGTGCTCAATTCGCTGCGTCTGCTGGCTTTCGGCTTTATCTACGGCAGCGTGGTCGGCTTTATTACCGGCGTGGCGATTGGCTGGTCGCGCGGCTTGGGTTACTGGGTGCATCCGATTCTGCGTTTCCTCGGACCGGTGCCTTCAACTGCGCTGCTGCCGCTGTCGCTCTACTTCTTCCCGTCGAGCTTCTCGGCGGCGGTATTCCTGATCGCGCTGGCGACCTGGTTCCCGGTGACGGTGCTGACCTGGTCGGGCGTTTCCAGCGTTGATACGCGTTATTACGATGTGGCGCGCACGCTGGGTGCCAATTCACTGTTCCTTGTGTTGCGCGTAGCGGTACCTGCAGCGCTGCCGCACCTGTTTGTCGGCCTGTTTATGGGCCTGGGCGCGTCGTTCTCGGTGCTGGTGGCAGCAGAGATGATGGGCGTGAAATCCGGGCTCGGCTGGTATTTGCAGTGGGCGCAAGGCTGGGCTGCTTACGCCAATATGTACGCCGCGCTGATTGTGATGGCGCTGCTATTCTCTTCGCTGATCTCCCTGCTGTTCCTGGTGCGCGATCGCCTGCTGTCATGGCAGCGCAGCGCGGTGAAATGGTAATTCGTAGGGTCGCCACTCATGGCGACCGCCCCCACACATGAGGTCGATTATGGCTGCAAAAATTTCTGCTTCTATCACTGAACTGATTGGCAACACGCCGCTG
Source organism: Pantoea trifolii (assembly GCF_024506435.1). NCBI lineage: Bacteria > Pseudomonadati > Pseudomonadota > Gammaproteobacteria > Enterobacterales > Erwiniaceae > Pantoea > Pantoea trifolii. Next base: position 523,851 of record NZ_JANIET010000002.1, read on the forward strand.
CTGCGCCTGTCTCGCTACGCGCAGCAGCAAGAGATTCAGGCGGATTTGGTCGCTAAACTCGAACTGTTTAATCCCAATCACAGCGTCAAAGATCGCATCGCCCTCAGCATGATTGAAGCCGCCGAACGCAACGGCATTATCCAGCCCGGCGATACGCTGGTTGAAACCACCAGCGGCAATACCGGTATTGGGTTAGCGGCGATTGCGGCGGCCAAAGGTTACAAGTTCCGCGTTTACATCAATGATTTCGTCAGCATCGAACGCAGCCAGATTATTCAGGCGTACGGCGCCGAAGTGGTGCCGTTCAGCACCATAGAAGGATTTAAGGAATTCTACGACGCCAGCAACGGCGATTTTGTCGCCGCCACTAAATGGCTGGCCGAGCAGGTTACTGCGGCGGAACCGGAAGTGCATTTTCTGCTGCAGCTGGATAATCCGGCCAATCCGGCGGTGCATGAGCGCACCACCGGGCCAGAGATCTGGCGCGACAGCGGCGGCGAGCTGGATATCTTCATCGCCGCCGTCGGCACCGGCGGCACGCTCTCCGGCAGCGGACGCTATCTCAAACAGCAGCATCCGGGTTTGCAGGTGATCGCCGTCGAGCCGGGCGTGGGTTCCCAGCCGAGCGAATTGCGTCCCGATCCGCTGGAGATCACCGGCGTACATGCGTTTAGCAACCAGACGCCGGAGCGCATTCCTGCCAATCTTGATCACCGCGTTTACGATGAGGTGATCGCGGTGGAAACCTGGCAGGCATACACGGCGGCGCGGCAGCTGGCGCTGAGCGAAGGCGTGCTGGTGGGCGATTCGTCCGGCGCGGTGTTGTGGGCGGCACAACAGGTCGCGGCGCGACCGGAGAATCGCGGCAAGCGTATTGTGGTGTTGCTGGCCGACGGCGGCAGCAGTTATTTGACCACCCAGCTGTTCGCGCATCAGGTGCCAGCGGAATCGCTGAAGCTGGCGAGCGCCGTGCAAACCTCAAGGAAAATCGCCTAATCGTGTAGGGTCGCCATTCATGGCGACCTGAATTTTCCTTCTAAACCAACACGTTGCTGGTAATCCCTTTGGCAAACAGCAGCGAATCGGTTTCCGGTCGTAACACGTTGATCGCCTTCAAATCGCGCGCATACACGTCGATCTCATTCACAAACGCATTCCCCACCGAATAGTGTCCGTGCGTATGGGTTTTCAAAACGCTGGCGATCTCCTGCGGCGTGGTGTTGAGCGCCTGGCCGTTAAACTCACTGCCAATCGCTTCCGGATGTTTGGCCGCATAGGCATGTGCCTGCAAAATTGCGTGGGTGATCGCGGCCGCCACTTCCGGCTGTTCGCGAATCAAGCTGCCGCGCGTGCCCACCACACAGCAACTCAGTTTGGCGTACTCATCCATTAAATTGGTGCCAATCTCACGGTAGCCCTGCTTCTGGGTTAAGCGCCACATCACCGGATCGGAACCGCTAGCGGCCTGAATTTCGCCCTTCTCCAGCACCATCGGCAGCAAATCCTGCGGGAACACGCGCCAGTCGACATCGGTATTGGGATCGACGCCGTGCTTTTTCAGCATCAGCGAAAAAAAGTTTTTATCCGCGCCCGCCATGTCAGTAACGCCGATGGTTTTGCCTTTCAGCTGTTCCAGCGTGGTTGGCCCGCCATCACGCGCCAACAGGCGCATACAGCCGCCGTGCGTGCCCGCAGTAAGTTTCACATCAAAGCCCTGTTCCAGCGCTTTCAGCCAACGTAGCGCCATGCCGATGGCGGCTTCGGCTTTGCCGGTGGCGATGGATTCCAGCAGCAATTCGGTTGAGTTGCCGAAGTTAACAAACTCCACTTCCAGGTTGTGAGCTTTGAAGAAGCTATGCTGATCGGCCACCACAACCGGTGCAAGACAGATGGCGTTGAGATTCACTGCCAGACGCACATGTGTCGGCTTCGCCAGCGCCCATTTTCCTGGGCCCCCTTGCAGTAAATCGCCAGGCATCTGCATGCCCGCCATATGCTCTTCGGCAAACACGCGGCCCGGTAAGGTTGCCGCCATCGCCGCGGCGGCTGAATATCCCAGAAAATGCCGACGGGAAACTAAATAATTATTTGGCATTAAATAACTCCCAAAAATAAATGCAGGTGAAGTTGCTAACCCTATTTAATGGGTTACGTAGAAACAGCCATTGCAAATTAACACTTCAACCGGCGGCAGAATTATGCCGATTCCGCATGTATATAGCCGGTTTATTGCTTTTACAGCGGTGGTAGAAATGGAAACAATTAAGCCTGATTTGATCAGGGAATTAATAACGTATGGCAAATAACCCGCCCATTCTGACTGAAATATTGCCAGTGATTATTCAGGCTTTAGAAAAAGACGCTGAAGAGGTTGATCGCAGCGGCGAATTTCCCAAAACAGCTTTTCGTGTGTTGCAGCAGCATGGCTTGCTGCACTTCGTATTGCCGACTGCGTCGGGCGGCAGCGGCGGCGATTTGCTGGCAAGCCAGGCGATTATCCAGGCCGTGGCGCGCAGCGAACCTTCTGCCGCGCTGATCCTCATCATGCAGTATCTCAACACGCGCCGCCTCGACGACAGCTCAAACTGGCCAGATGCGGTGCGACGTAAGGTGGCGGAGAGTGTGATTCGCGACGGTGCGCTGATCAATGCGCTGCGCGTCGAACCGGAATTAGGCACGCCCGCGCGCGGCGGATTGCCCGCTACCCGCGCACGCCGCACTTCTGAAGGCTGGCGCATCAGCGGCGAGAAGATTTACTCCACCGGCAGCTATGGACTGAGCTGGTTTCTGGTGTGGGCCAGCAGCGACGATGCCGATCCGCTGGTCGGCGGCTATCTGGTGCCGGCCAACGCGCCCGGCATCCACATTATTGATGAGTGGGATCACCTCGGCATGCGCGGCACCTGTAGCCATCGTGTGGTGCTGGACGAGGTGCTGATCCCGCTCGATCACGCGGTCAACGTCGCGCCGTGGAGCACGCCGCGACCCGGCCTCAACGAAGAGGAATCGCTGTGGATGGCGGTGCTGCTCGGTTCGTTGTACGACGCCATTGCGCATAGCGCACGCGACTGGTTTATCGCCTTTTTGCAGCAGCGCGTGCCGGCCAATCTTGGCGCACCGCTGGCATCATTGCCACGCTTCCAGGAGCTGGTTGGCCGCATCGATACGCTGCTGTTTACTAATCAAACCCTGCTGAGCAGCGCTGCACAAGGCCACGTAGCCAGCGGGCATGCCGCGCAAGTTAAACAGGTGGTAACCGAAAACGCCATTCGCAGCGTGCAGCTGATGGTGGAGAGCATCGGTAATCACGCGCTGACGCGCCACCTTCCGTTACAACGTCACCTGCGTAACGTGCTATGCGGCCGCATTCATACGCCACAGGACGACGCCATTTTCACTTCAGTGGGTAAATTGGCACTGTCTGCAGAGAGCAATTCATCATGACGCTGAAATTCATGAATCTGGTTGGGGAGGTCGCCATAAATGGCGACCGAAGGATTGGCGAGATTCTCCGCTGGATGCGCAATCCTGCACACCCAGCATTTTCATCAGAAACGATAGGTCGCCGAGACTGAGAAATTACGTGGCTCGCCGTACACGATGCCGCCGTTACCGACGTTGTTGTCGTACTCTTTGTCAAACAGGTTGTTGATGTTGGCCTGCAGCGAGACATTTTTAGTGACATCGTAGCGTGCGAACAGATCAACCAGCGAGTAGCTGCCCTGACGTGCGCGCCAGGTACCATTGCCTTCCGGACCGGTAACATCGGTGTAAGTCTTCGACTGCCAGGTTACGCCACCGCCAAGAGTCAACTCATCCAGCATTGGCAAGCGATAGCTGGTAAACAAGTTGAACGAGGTGCGCGGCAGCTGAGAATTGTAATTCTCGCCTTCGCGATCTTCCGCCACATAGCTGGTGCCACCAAAGGTCATCTGCCAGTTATCAGTCAGCGCGCCGTTCACTTCGAACTCTACGCCACGGCTGACAACGCCATTTTTACCTTCGTAGACGGTAATATTGTTGATCGTCTCGCCGGTCGCTTCGCCGACGTTATCCAGTTCGGTGCGGAACACAGAAATAGACGTGGTCAGGCGGCTGTTAAACCAGTCTGATTTCACACCCGCTTCGTAGTTCTTGCCAATCACCGGTGCCAGGAAGGCTCCAGTTGCATCCTGATAATCCTGCGGCTGGAACACCGAGGTGTAACTGGCATACGCGGACCAGTTGTCGTAGAAGTCCCAAATCACACCACCGTACGGCGTGATGTTGTTCTTCTCCATCTCTTCGCTCAGCGTTTGACGATTCCAGTTGGTATAACGCGCGCCCAGAATCACATGCAGCGGATCGGCCAGCGAGATGCGCGTTGCCAGATAGGCAGATTTCTGACGCACCAGCTGCGTGTCCGATGCCGGTTCACGCGGGCTCCAGTCGGATTCCGGGAAATTACCGTTGTAATCGTAGAAGTTGCCCAGTTGCGCCGGAGAGATGTTGGTCCAGGCGCTGTAATATTTGTTGTCCTGACGGCTGTAATTCACGCCGAACATCAGCTCATGCTGACGGCCAAACATCTCGTAAGGACCGCTGGCGAAGGCATCCACCGCATCCACTTTACGCTTGCCGGTGTTGTAGCCGGTGCCGCCAACTGCGTCATAGTTGTAAAACGCCGGATACTGATTGACCGCAATGCCGGTGTCTTTATTGATATAGCCATCGATATACAGCTGCTTACTGTCGAGGAACATCTCATTGTGTGTGCCGTTAAGCGTGACGTTCCAGCCGTTATCAAAGTTCTGCTGCAGGTTAACAAAGACTTTTTTGTTTTCTTTGTTGTTGTAAGCCCAATCTGGCGCGGTGTTGTAACCACGACGAAGCTTGACTTGTGAACCGTCGGTGTACCAGCGCGGAGAACCGCCCCACATGGTTGAATCGGTATTGACCTGCGAGAACTCATAGCCAACAGATAATTTGGTGGAGTCAGTCAGGTCGGCATCAACCACGCCATAGACGAACTTTTTATCTGCGCCGTAGCGTTCAATAAAGCTGTTTCTATCTTCATAACCCGCCACCAGGCGACCACGCACGTTACCTTCGGCGGACAGCGGCGCAGAGAGATCGGCAACATAACGCTGTTTGTTCCAGCTGCCATAGCTGGCTGAAACGCTGCCGGTGAACTCTTTGCTGTCGGCGTGCTTGCGCACCATGTTGATCGAAGCAGAGGGATTGCCTGGGCCAGTCAGCAAGCCGGTAGCACCGCGCACTACTTCAACGCGCTCATACAGCGCCATATCACTCTGCGCATCGCCGAGGTTCCAGCGTGAGGCGAAGGCGGTGGGAATGCCATCGGTCATATAGTTGTCGATCAGGAAACCGCGCGAATAGTAGTTGGTGCGATCCATATCGGAAGAGACGCCGTGGATGCCGGTGGTGTTTTTCAGCACATCGTTCAGCGATTGCAGCTGTTGGTCTTCCATACGCTGCTTGCTGACGATCGAAACCGATTGCGGAATATCGCGCGCGGTGAGCGCCATTTTGGTCCCGGCACGCGTCACCGGCACGCTGTAATCCTGTGCCGCCTGCTGTTGCTGATCTGCGCTAGCGCTGGCATCAACGTTCAGTGTCTGTTCGGTGTTGGTGGTCTCTGCTGCCTGCGCGATACCCGACGCAACCATCATAGCCAGTAAAGAGAGACGCAACGCACGCTGCGGGGCATTGCCGGGTTTCCTGACGCGCAAATCTTCGAGAGACATACCATTCCTCAATCAACTTTTCGTTATTTTTTTGCGGCACCGCTGCTGACGTCTGAAAGAGGAACGACAGTAAGGAAGCCGTTAAGAAAGCAAATGAGAAATATACGCATTAAGGTTTACAATGCAAGAAATTGTTACCGGTTTACTGACACTTTTACACTTGGTGAAACGCCTTATTCTTCAACGAGTAATAGTTGATAAGCGTTATTTTCAGGAAGGTTCATGCAGGGATTTTCGTCAACTATGTGAAATTGAACAGATTCCAGCACGCATCAGATTTGTAGGGTCGCCATTCATGGCGACCTTCACATACATCGCATTAAAATGCTGAATAATGCAGCAACTATTATTCTCATTACTCAAAAACATAACGTGAATAAGCCAAACAGCTTGAAAACGCGTCAGCCAATATAAAGAAACATCTGATCACCCGGATATTTTCCGGACAATTCTGTCTGGAACAGATTATTTTAATTTGCCAAAAAATCTCGTAGAATGCTCTCCTTTACACCAGTCAAATAAGTAATAAGGATTTATTCATGAGCGATGCACTTAACGCATTGAACAATCTTCGCACGTTGCGTGCCGAAGCACGTAATATTGAGGTTACAGCATTAGAAGAGATGCTGGAAAAATTCGCCGTGGTAGTCGCAGAACGCCGTGAAGAAGCGGAAGCAGAAATTGCAGCCCAGCGCGAAAAAGAAGAAAAACTGGCGCTGTACAAAGAGATGTTGTTGAAAGACGGTATCGATATTAGTGACCTGTCGCAATTAAATACCCAGGAAAGCAAACCTAAGTCGAAACGCGCGCCGCGTCCCGCAAAGTATAAGTTCATCGACGAACAGGGTAACGAGAAATTGTGGACCGGCCAGGGCCGCACGCCTTCCCCGATTAAAGCCGCACTGGAAGCTGGCGGTTCGATGGATGATTTCCTGATTTAATCGGCGCATGCAGTACAAAGTGTGAACATGAAAACGCAGCGCAAGTGCTGCGTTTTTTTTTACTTATTATTTCTGCGCATTAATCTGTTTGATATACGCTTTTAAAACATCGTACACATAATCCTGGCAAGCGATACCGGTTTGCGCGTCGTATTTACCGTTGTTGGTGATGTTGTTAGATAACACACGAATACCGATAAACGGGATATTGAACAGCGATGAGATCTGCGCAGCCGACGCGGTTTCCATCTCCTCAACGGAGGTGTTGAAGTTCTCATGGAAGAAGCGAATACGGTCCAACTCGCTGTTCCACACATCAGCCGATCCGATCACGCCTTCCACTACTTTGCCTTGGGTGTAAGCCGGCATCGCCTGCTCAGCGGCTTTCATCAGCTGCGCATCGGCGGCAAACTGACGAATGCTGTGGGCATTTTTATCTTCACCTGCGCTGCCTTTTGAGGCCATCAAATCCATCGGTTTCCAATCAACGGAATTACTGCCCGCGCCCTGTAACTTGTGCGGCGTTTTAAACGCGCCGAGGTTGACCGAATATTTGCCCACGACAATGTCATAGACATGTAATGCCGGATCGTGACCGCCTGCAGTGCCCTGATTAATGATGGCTTTAGGTTTGAATTCCACTGCTGCAATCGAGGTTGCCGCCGCGACATTTGACATGCCTTTCAGCGTTTCAGAAACGATCACCGGATAACCTTCAACCGTGCCCTGCCAGAAACGCCATTCGCCAATCTGACGCTCTTTAGCATTTTCCAGTTTGGCGGCGAAATGCTCGGCTTCAACCGGCATTGCACCCTGAATAATGATCGGCGCCTGAGAAGTTTCTGTATTTGCCATAGCTTGCAGCGGCGCGAAAATAGCCAGGCCGCTAATTAAAGCGATATTGAGACTTAAGGATGGTTTAGACATGAAATAATAACCGGAAATAATGAAAGGCGCATTATGCGGGATGAAACGCGGGTTGGAAAGTTGTTAATTGACTCATAAAGTTATTGCATTAAGACGCCAGACAAAACCTAAGAATTATCTGGCGCATCTGGCAGGAATTAGCTTAATGCCGCACAGGCCTGCGCAATTCTGCGGCCCGCCTCACGCACCGTCGCAATATCGGTGGCAATGGATAAACGGAAATAAGGTGACAAACCATACGCGCTGCCCGCCACGCCCGATACCCCGCTTTCCAGCAGATAATTTATTACATCCTGCTCAGTTTCAATCTTCTGTCCATCGGGACGCGTTTTACCCAATAAACCGGCGCAGCGGCAGAAAATAAAGAACGCGCCATCTGGGTTGAGCACGTCAATTTCCTGCACCGGCTGTAAGAACGCCATAATTGCATCGCGGCGATCCTGATAAGCCGTGCGTTGCGGCGGCAGGAAGTCGAGTCCACCGTTATACGCCGCCACCGCCGCAGCCTGGCTGACCGCGCTGGCACCGGAACTGTTTTGCGACTGCACCACCACCATCGCGTCGATCAAGGCTTTTGGCCCGGCACCAAAACCAATGCGCCAGCCGGTCATGGCGTAGGTTTTCGACACGCCGCCCACCAGCAAAATGCGCTCGGCTAAATCCGGCGCGACGTGCAGCAAGCTGACGTGTTCACGGCCATCAAACAGAATATGTTCGTAGAGTTCATCCAGCATGATCAGCACATCAGGATGATCGCGTAGCACCGTCGCCAGCGCAGTCAGCTCATCAGCGCTATACACCATGCCGGAAGGATTGCCGGGATTGTTCAGCACCAGCCAGCGGGTTTTGCTGGTAATTGCCTGCGCCAGCTGCTGCGGCTGCAACTTGTATTCCTGCTCAAGCGGACACTCCAACAGCACCGCTTCACCGCCGTTGAAACGCACGCTATCCGGGAACGTCGGCCAATACGGCACCGGTACAATCACCTCATCGCCTTCATTCAGCGTGGCGGCAAAGGCGTTGAAGATGATCTGCTTGGCACCGTTAGCGATGCAGATTTGCCCCAGCTCATAATCGAGCTGGTTCTCATTCTTCAGCTTGGCTATCACCGCTTTGCGCAGCGGCGTGGTGCCGTTGGTTGGCGTGTAGCGCGTTTCACCGGCTTCCATCGCCGCCACCGCCGCCTGACGAATATGCGCAGGCGTATCAAAATCTGGCTCACCGGTGGTGAGATCGAGAATATCGACGCCCTGCTCTTTTAGCTGGCGCGTCAGTTGACGCGCCGCCGCATTGGCAGAGAGCGACACGGACTGCACACGCTTTGATAAGGTGACCATGTTGTGCTCCTGCAGGGATTAAGCCACCGGCAAGCCGAGGTTTTCACGCAGCGTGGCGAACTCGTAATCATCCCGGAACAGGCCGCGACGGCGCAGTTCCGGGATTACCAGCTCAACAAACAGATCCAGCTGCTCGGACATAATCGCCGGCATGATATTGAACCCATCCGCGCCGCCCTCGTTCAGCCACAGCTCGAAATCATCGGCGATATCTTCGGCGGTACCGACAATCACGCGATGTCCACGTGAACCGGCCGCTACCGCCGCCAGCTCGCGCAGCGTCAGATTTTCACGCTTCGCCATGTCGGTCATCAGTTTGACGCGGCTCTGGTTACCTTCGCCCAGCGGCACTTCTGGCACCGGACCATCCAGCGGGAACTGGCTGAGATCCATGCTGAAACGCAGCGACAGCTGACGCAGACCGTTTTCGATATCCACCAGCGTGTTGAGCTCTTTCCACAGCGCTTTGGCTTCTTCGCGCGTGTGGCCAACAATTGGCATCACGCCCGGCATGATCACCACGTGATCCGGATTACGTCCGGCGGCAATTACTTGATCTTTCTGCGAACGATAGAAGGTTTGCGCTTCTTCGAGGCTGGCCGCAGCGGTGAAGATCACTTCAGCGGTTTCCGCCGCCAGTTTCTGGCCATCGGCGGACGATCCGGCTTCGATGATCACCGGACGGCCTTGCGGTGAGCGGGTGATATTCAGCGGGCCTTGCACCTGGAAGTGTTCGCCCTGGTGGTTAATCGGCTGGATTTTGTCATCAACAAAGTACGCGCCGGTCTCTTTATTCGGCTGCACCGCGCCCTCTTCCCAGCCGGCCCACAGTTTTTCCGCTACTTCGAGGAATTCACGCGCCCGCGCATAACGCTCGGCGTGGTTCGGCATGTCGTTGCGGCTAAAGTTGCGTGCCACATCTGCGGAGAACGAGGTCACCACGTTCCATGCGGCGCGACCACGACTGATGTGATCCAGCGAGGAGAAGCTGCGCGCCATGGTAAACGGATCGCTGAAGGTGGTGGACGCGGTGGCCGCCAGACCGATGCGTTTAGTGTTGACCGCCAGCGCCGACAGCATGGTCAGCGGCTCCAGGCGCGCCATGGTCGATGGCAGGCGATACATGCTGGTGGCCAGCGCATCGCCGACGAAGAACAGATCGAATTTACCGGCTTCGGCTTTTTTTGCGATAGTGATCAGCCAGTCAATGTCAGTCGGATCGCCGAGTTTTTCCGTCAGGCGCCAGCCGCTGACGTGTTGTCCTACTGGCTGCACGAAAAGTCCTAAACGGATGCGGCGTTGTTGTTGTGAGTTAGCCATTAATTTGTCCTGGTCAATAAAAAGTGGTGCGATTAAAAAGTGTTCTCGGTCGCCAGCAGCGCCTGTTCCAGCGCATCAGCAGAGATGCGGAATGGCAGACGTTCGGCGCTGGACGCCGGGAATTTAATTTGTTCCGCGATAGTGCGGATCGTTGCCGCGCGGTCGCCGGTTAACGGTGCTAAGGTCAGCGGCATGTCGTACTCACGCAGCAGCGCCAGCAAATCGGCATCCGGCACGCCGTTATGTTCAATCAGCGATTGCACCAGCAGGCTGTAACCCACTTTTTCGCCGTGCAGCCATTCGTGCAGCTCCGGCTGATACGTCAGACGATTGTGAATGGCGTGGGCAAAACCCGGCGTGGGCAACACATCGCGCACGCTGTTGGCTAATCCGGCCAACACGATGTTGGCATCGATGATTTTCACCAGCTCCGGCGTGACAATCTGCTGTTCGTTAGCCGCAACCGCCGCTGCACCCAGCTCGCGATAGAGATCCAGTGCGCGTTTGGCAGTCATTACTTTGAGATCCAGCGCCAGATCGTGGGGATTGTTACGCTGATAAGGATAGAACTCGTAATATTTGGCCAGCGCATCAACGATGCCGGCTTTCAGATAACGCACGTCGCTGCGCGCGATAATCTCGCTATCCACCAACACCAAATCCGGCATTTTACCCAGCGGCTGGCTGCGCACATGGCCGCCCTGCTCATTGTAAACAATCGCTACCGGCGACCAGGCCGCGCAGGTTGCGGCAACCGTGGCGAAGTTGATCACGTTGAGATCGGGCAATTGGCTACCCACCGCTTTCGCCGCATCCAGCACGCGTCCGCCACCGACCGCAAACAGCAGTTCAACGCCCTGCTGCTCGACATTTTGCTTCAGGGTTGCAATCGCGGCATCGGTGCATTCACCGATCAGATACTCTATTTCCCAGCGAATAGCATTGGCTTCAAGGCTGTGGGTTAATTCCGGATTAACCGCCTGCCAGGCGCGAGGAGAAGTAAAGATGCGAATATGGGAAGCGTAAGGTTTGATAAATTCACCGGCGCGCGCACGCAAACCGGATTCATGTGCATATGCACGCGGAGATTTGATCGCTAACACGGCGTCACCCTGATTAAGAATAAGGCTATAACGGATTAAATTAAGATAATTCAGAGGGTTAATACAGAATAGTTATAGCGCTATGTATTTTCTGCATACTACGGTAAATAACGATTTAAGCAATGCAAAAGGGGTGATTTCATTTTCACAAATTCGCATTAGCTTAGTTATTTTTCACATATAGCGGGGAATGGCTTTGCTGGTAGTCTGATCTCTTTTGTATGAATGCCTGTTAGGTCGCCATTAATGGCGACCCTACAAAAGCGCATATTTTCCCGGGGATATCTATGTCACTTGAATTTCGTCAGGTCAGAGAAGACGAGGTGGAAACCTATCAGGCGCTGATGCATGCCGCGTATGCGCCTACGCTGGCACTGGGCATCAAGTTTGATGCCGCTACCGCCGACCTTGCCAAAACGTTACGTCATCTGCAAAGCCACGGCGTTTATGCCCTGTATGCCGATGAGGTGATGGTCTCATCCGTTACCGTACGTTATCCGTGGGGACCGCTGCCCGGCCCGTTTGGCCTGCCGCACATCGGCTGGTTTGGCGCGCATCCCGATTATCCCGGCAAGCAATATGGCCGTCAGGTGCAGGATCGCCTTGAGCAGGAGATTCTGCTGGGCCAATTACGCGCGCCTGCGGTGTCGCTCGGCACCGCCACCAGCCATCCGTGGCTGATCGAGATGTACAAAAAGCGCGGTTTCCAGCTGATGCACACCACCGATCTTGGCAAAGGCCACATTACGCAATATATGAAGAAAGTATTGGATGAAGCCGCCCACGATGCGTGGTTAACACGCCAGGCGGCGCAACAAGGAGTAACAGCATGAGCCAATCACTCGACACCTTAGGCGAACAGCTGATCGCTTTCCGCCATGAACTGCACCGTTTTCCTGAGCTCTCCAATCAAGAGTTTGAAACCACCGCACGTATTCGTCAGCAATTAGAGCAACACCAGATTCGCGTGCTGGATCTGCCGCTCAAAACCGGTTTAGTCGCGGAAATAGGTCGTGAAAACGGACCGCTGATGGTGCTACGTTCCGATATCGATGCGCTGCCGATTGAAGAGCAGTCGGATGTGAGCTTCCGTTCTGAACGTCCCGGCGTGATGCACGCCTGCGGCCACGACTTCCACAGTTCGGCGGCGCTGGGCGCGGCGATTCTGCTCAAACAGCAGGAAGATACGCTGCCAGGTCGCGTGCGCATTCTGTTCCAGGCGGCGGAAGAGACCGGCCAGGGCGCGCCCGATGTGATCGCTACTGGCGCGCTGGATGATGCGGTGGCTATTTTCGGCATCCACAACGATCCGTCGCTGCCGCCTGGCGTGATTGGCAGCAAAGCCGGTCCGTTAACGGCGGCGGTTGATCGCTTTGATATCAGCATCACCGGCATGGGTAGCCACGCCGCTAAACCGCATCAGGGCAACGATCCGATTGTGATTGCTGCGCAAATTATCTCGGCGGCGCAAACGCTGATCAGCCGCAATGCGCCATCCGGCGATAACGCGGTGGTCTCGATCACCCAGATTCATAGCGGCAGCACCTGGAACGTGATTCCGGATAGCGCCTGGCTGGAAGGCACGGTGCGCTCCTTCTCACAGAAGACGCGCGAACGTCTTGAACAGCGCTTCCGTGAGATCGTGCAAGGTATTGGCGCTGCCTTTGCCGCCGAGGTGAAATTCAACTGGCATGCAGGCCCGCCTTCGGTGGTGAATGACGCGCACTGGGCCGATTTTGCCTTGCAGCAGGCCAGCGCCAGCGGTTTTGAGGCGCGCGTGGTGGAAGCCAGCCCGATCGGCGAAGACTTCGCGTTCTATCAGCAACAGCTGCCAGGCGCGTTTATGATGATTGGCACCGGCGAGCCTTATGCGCTGCACCATCCGGCGTTCCGCATTAATGATGATGTGCTGCTGCCGACGTCGCGCTATCTCGCCAATCTGGCGGTCGCGGCCCTGAGGAGCGTGAGCTGATGAACCTGACTGCCGCGCTGGCTGAGCGCATTGTTCACAGCCAACCTGACGACCTTGCACGTGCTGCCGCACGCCAGGGCGTGCGTGATTTCCTCGCCGTCAGCTGGCCGGTATTGCAAGGCCAGGTGCCGGATAGCGGTTTACCGGCGCTGCGCAGCGTATATGGCGACGGCAGCGCGCGATCTCACGCGCTGCTGCTCGGTTATGCCAGCCACGCGTTGGATTACGATGATTTTCACGCGGATTTTCGCGGACATCCCAGCGTGGTGATTCTGCCCGCGCTGTTTGCCTGGCAGCAGCTGCAGCCTTCTGAGCTGGATCAGTTCCTTGATGCCTACGCGATTGGCGTTGAAGTCGCCGGACGTTTAGGTCTGGCCGTCAGCCAACAGCATTACGCCTTAGGCAATCACAATACCGCGACGCTCGGCACGGTTGCCGCCGCCGCCGCGCTGGCGCGGTTGCTGGCTTTAGATGTCTCTGCCATCGCGACGCTGATCGGCATCGCCACCACGCAGGCCAGCGGTTTACGCGCGCAGTTTGGTTCGGCGGTGAAGCCGCTGCACGCGGGGTTTGCGGCAGAACGCGCGGTGACCGCCGCCCAGCTTACGCTGGCGGGTTTTGATGGTAAGCAGGATGGCGTGATAGAAGCATTTATCTCTGCCACCAGCAACGGCCAGGCGCAGCCGGAAAAGCTGATTGATAACTGGGCGCAGCCGTGGCGTATCGTTACGCCTGGACTGGAGTTCAAACCCTTCCCCACCTGCGCTGGTACGCACAGCGCCGCCGAAGCCACGCGCATCTTGCGCAATGAATGGCTGGCGAGCGGTAAATCACTGGAAACATTGCTGCAAAGCATTAGCGAGATCAGCGTGGCGTTTCCGCCAGGCGGCGATATTGCCGCATCGGTGCACGTACCAACCAACGGCATTGAAGCGCGTTTCAGTCTGGAATACGTCATCGCCGCGATGCTGATTTATGGCGATTTGCGCTTGCAGGATTTTGCCGAAGGCGAGTTGAATCATGGCGTAATGCCGCTGGCGGCTAAGGTGCGTCGTACGCCAGATGAACGTGCGCCACCGGATGCGATTAACCCGGCGCTGCGTTTTCATCTGGTGACGATTAGGCTACGCGATGGCTTGCAGTTGCAGCATCACCGCACGCGTCAGCAATCGCTGGCCGATGCGGTGGATGTCGCAGGCAAGCTGCGCGCGGCACTGCAGCAGGAATCCCCGCAACGCCAGCAACAACTGCTAAACAGCAGCGAGCTGGCTAGCAGCGCGCATCTGGCGCAATTAACCCAGCTGCTGGGTTAGAGCGTTTCGACCGGCTCCAGCGCATCCTGAATGGCATCGGCCAGATTTGCGATCTCATTGGCAACCGCCTGCAAATCCCACGATGCCTTTGATCCGCTGGCAGAGGTTGAGGCGCTAACTGACTCTTTTGCCACCGCTAATGCCGCCGCAACCGCAACGGTGCGTTTATGTTGCTCAACCGTGACGCCAATCGCTGGCTGTGTGAAATAGTCGTTGACCATCGTATCTCTCCCTTAAGTGTTAAAAAAATAAATGAATCCTGGAGAGGTATTATGGGGGAATTACAGCAGAGTGCACTCTAAATAGTGAGCCGCCAGCGGCGGCTCGACCCATTTTCAGATTTTAGGTTGCTGATCTTCAGGGAATTCAGTATCGCGGGGTAAATCATCATCTTCGTCGGGTAATGTTTCATCATCACCTGGTAGTGGAATTACATCATCATCATCTGGACGTTCTGACATAGGACCCTCCGTAAACCCGAAGTGGGTTAATTAAAGTGTAGTGATGAAAAAAATTAATACTCGTGCTTCTTTTCAATATGTGAGTTAAGCGTAAGAATTAGTTTAACTATGTCATTTTATTTTAACTTTGCCGCTTCACTTAATTACGCAAAACTCACGCTAGGCTTATTTTCTTTTCAGCTCAGTGATTTGCGTTAAGCTAAAGCGTGGTTATAATTTTAATTAGTTTTAATATTCATTTAATAGGCCGCCATTAATGGCGACCCTACAATGTAGTTAATTTCTTTTATTTACTTAACTTTCCTGAATTTTATTCCGGGGGAACACCATGCCGCCATTTTCCAGCTTTTGGCAAGCCGGTTATGAGGGAGCGGATCATATCAATCCCTTCGGCGAACGGCTTTCAATGAATGCGCTGACCGACCATTTATCGCAATACCACAACGATTATGCCGCGCTGCAGCAGTTTGGCATAACCTCGGCCCGTGAAAGTATTGGCTGGCGACTGGCGGAAATGGAACCGCGCGCCACGCTCGAAAGTTTAAAAAAACGCATGAATTCAGCGCGCTCATTTGGCGTGCAAATTAACTGGACCTTTTGCCATTACGGCTGGCCGGACGATTTGACCTTATTTTCCAGCCAATTTGTGCCGCGCTTCGCCGCTTTTTGTCAGCGCATGGCGCTTTTTCTCGCGGAATATTATGAAGAGGCACCGATTTATTCACCGATGAATGAAATCTCGTTTATGGCATGGGGAATTTCTGTCGGCTTGTTTGGCAATAATGCACAAAGCGATCCCGATGAGATTAAACGTCAATTAATTCGCGCCACGCTGGCGGGTTGCGCTGCCATTCGCCGCGCCGATCCGCGTGCGCGTTTCCTGCACTGCGACCCGATTATTCATGTGGTGCCGGATGAAGACAGCGATGCGTGTCGACAGCGCACCCGCGATATCAACGCTTCGCAATATCAGGCGTGGGACATGATCGCCGGTTTGCGCGAGCCGGAACTCGGCGGCAAACCGCACTATCTCGATGTGGTCGGTGCCAATTATTACCACGGCAATCAGTGGCTCACCGGGTCCGGCTGTCGGCTGGAGTGGCATCTGGGCGATGCGCGCCGCGTGCCGCTGCATCCGCTGCTGACGCAGTTAACCGAACGTTACCAGCGGCCCATTTTGCTGGCGGAAACCAGCCACGTCGGCAGCGGACGCGCCGCCTGGCTTACCCAAGTGACCGCCGATGTCGCGCAAGCCCAACTCAACGGCAGTGATATTCGCGGCATCTGCCTCTACCCGATTATTGATCGCCCGCTTTGGGAAGATCTCCAGGACTGGCCACGCAGCGGATTGTGGGATGTCGATCCTCACAAAAAGCGCCTGCTGAACCCGGTTTATGCCGCGTCATTACAGCAATCACAACGAGTATTAGCCCGTTTTCAGAGACTTATCATCCCAAACAGCAGGCCAGAGGAAAGCACCATGCAACAATCCGTATTAGTGGTATTCAGTCATTTACGTTGGGGATTTGTTTTTCAACGTCCACAGCATCTGTTGTCGCGCCTCGCCCAGTTCCACCGCATTGTGTTTATCGAAGAACCAATTTATCAGCCCGGTGAAGCCGCGTTACGCCACTATCAACCGGCACCGAATGTGACGGTGATCGAGCCGCATACCGATGTGGCCGCGCCCGGCTTCCACGACAGCCAAATCGCTGTGCTGCAGCCGCTACTGGCCGAGCTGCTGGATGACGATGAAACGCCGCTGGTGTGGTTTTACACGCCGATGGCGCTGCCGCTTTTGGCCTGCTTCACCCCGAGCGCGATTATCTATGACTGCATGGATGAGCTTTCCGCCTTTAATCAGGCACCGCGTCAACTGCAGCAGCGTGAATCGGCGCTGTTGAGCCGTGCTGATTTGGTGTTTACCGGCGGCACCAGCCTGTATGAAGCGAAGAAACATCGCCATCCGCAGGTTTACTGCTATCCAAGCAGCGTCGATGCGGGACATTTTGAACAAGCGCTGGACCGCACTAACGGCCATCCGCTGCAGGAAAACCTGCCCAAGCCGCGCCTCGGCTATTACGGCGTGATTGATGAACGCCTCGACCTGACGCTGATTGCCGCGCTAGCAGATGCGCATCCTGACTGGCAGATCGTGATGGTCGGCCCGGTGGTAAAAATTGACGTCGCCAGCCTACCGCAGCGCAGCAATCTGCATTGGTTTGGACAGCAACCTTACGCCGCCTTGCCGCACTTTCTCGCTGGCTGGGATCTGTGCCTGATGCCGTTCGCGCTCAATCCATCGACGCGTTTTATTAGCCCGACCAAAGTGCTGGAATACATGGCGGCGCAGCTGCCGATCGTCAGCACCGCGATTGCCGATGTGGTGCGCCATTACGCCGAGGTGGTGAGCATCGCCGATTCTCATCAGAGCTTTATTCAGGCCTGCGATGCCGCGCTCAACATGCCGCTCGAAACCCGCTATCAGCTGGCGAAAAACATGGCGGCACGCGTTGCGGCAACTTCGTGGGATCGCACCGCTGAAGAGATGCAGGCGCATATCGTGGCGCTGACGAAACGCCCGATTTCCCAGCCCGACGTGGCCGCCGCCCGTCCACCAGCGCAGGCGTACAATACTGTTGAGTGCTTGATTCTCGGCGCCGGACCAACCGGATTGAGCGCCGGTTATCACTACGGCGCGGGCGCGGTGGTGCTGGAGAAAAATGCCAGCGTGGGCGGCTGGTGCCGTTCGGTCGAGGATCAGGGATTCACCTTCGATCACGCCGGCCACATTATGTTCTCCAACGATCCTTACGTGTTGCGTTTGTACGACATCCTGCTGGGCGACAATCAGCACTGGCAAACGCGTGAAGCCTGGGTTTACAGCCATGATGTTTACACCCGTTATCCGTTCCAGTCGGCACTGCACGGCTTGCCCGCCGAGGTGATTGGCGAGTGCGTGTTGGGTGCGATTGAGGCGCGCTATGCTTCACCTCCCGCTTTGCAGGCAGTCGCCACCGAAGCACGTCGCGACTGCTGCGCCGATGGCGCCATCCCGGACGGTGAAAGCCTGGCCTGTCCGCCGGAGAGCGAAGATTTTGAGAGCTTCATTTTCCGTACCTGGGGCAAAGGCATCGCGCGACATTTCGCCCTGCCGTATAACCAGAAACTGTGGAAAACCCCGTTGGTGAATATGGAGACCTCATGGCTTGGCGGACGCGTGCCGCTACCAGATTTGGAGCAGATCATTTCAGGCGCGCTGGCGCCGCTGGATAAGCCGGTCGGTCCCAACGCGCGCTTTGGCTATCCGCTGCGCGGCGGTTTTCAGGCACTGATGGAAGGATTTCTGCCCCATCTGAATTGCGCGCTGGAGATGGAAGCGGACGTCAGTGATATCCAGCCGCTGCAACGGCGCGTGCTGTTGCGTGATGGTCGACAGTTCCATTATGACCAGATGATCAGCACCCTGCCGCTGCCGGAGCTGGTGCGATTGATGGGCAGCTTTGCGCCCGAGGCGGTGCAGAAAGCGGCGCAGCAGTTGCGCCATATCTCGGTGCGCTGCGTCAATCTGGGCATTGGCCGCGCGGATATCAGCGACAAGCACTGGATTTACTATCCCGGCAACACGCTGTTCCATCGCATCTTTTTACAGGGCAACGCCAGCCCGCACTGTAATCCACAAGGCGGTTTTGGCCTGACCTGCGAAATGACCTATCGCGCCGATCAGCCGCTGCCTTGTGAAGGTGATGCGTTGATTGAACGCTGTATCGCAGATTGCATTCGGGTCGGCATCATCAATGCCGATGATGAAATCGTGACCGCCAGTGAAGTGGATATGCCGTACGCCTATGTGGTGTACGACCATCAACGCACCGCTAACGTTACACTCATTCGCAGCTGGCTGGTGACGCAAGGCATCCATCTTTCCGGGCGCTACAGCGAGTGGGAATATTACAACTCGGACCACGCGTTCCTCGCCGGAAAACGTGCAGCGGAAACGGTGAAAGAATTGACGCAAAACCGGAAAACCACGGCGTGAGATGAAAAAGCGGGTCATTTAAGCGGCAATTGGTCGCCATGAATGGCGACCCTAAGAATGTTGAGTGAGTTTTCAGCGTTTCAACGCGGATCAATCAAATCCACCACCATCGACAGGATTTCGTCCATGATGTGTGGTTCAACTTTCGCGGCAAAGCTCGCCTTACGCGCGGTTAGATCAAGCGAACGAAGTTGATAACACAAGGCAACGCCGGTTACGCTGCCGGTATCCGTGCTATTGCCATCCAGATACACCGCAACAGCCTGCGAGCGCGAAGCGCCGCCACCGCTGGTTACCGGAATACAAACCGCTGTCCCAAGCGCGGCGACGAGTTCCCGCCGTGAAATCACCAGATAATAATGCGGCCCTTTAAACTCCCTGCCTTCAACGGTATCGCCGTTGACGTGCCAGATTTCACCTAACTGCGGAACTCTGCGCGATATCATTAGATAGCCTCCTTGCCCTGCGGTTTATCCTGCAAGTCGTCGCTGACGGCTTCATTAAACTGGCGAATCTCTTCCTGATCAATGCCAGCTAACAGTTGGTCCATTGTTTTCCTGCCGCGTGCGAGCCGGTTAACAGGTTTGATGTTGATTGACTCGTCAGTTGCAGTCACATCCAGCTCAATGCCCACATGCCAACCGGCTTTGGTCGCAATATCACTGGGAATTGTTAGCACGACGGCTCCGCCTTGCTGACGCAGTTTGGTTAATGCCATACATCCTCCAAAGTGTAACTTTGTCACACTGAGTCTATCACCCAGTGAGACAAAGTCACACTTTGTTTTATTGAGATACGTCTGCTTTTAGACTGGCGGATTAAACGCCTGTACCGGCGTCACTTCGCCGCGATATTTACGCACTTGCACCACGGTAATTTGTCCGCTGCAGCCTTGTGCCAGCGACGAGGTGCCGATATCCAGCGTCAGCACATTGGGATTGCCGTGACGACACAGCGGACGCAGCGCGGTGGGATCGACCGGATCGTACCAGGCGCCGGTCGGCAACTGCACCACGCCGCGCATAATGGATTCGGTCAAACGCGCACTGGCGAGTACGTGGCCGCGCGCGTTATAGAGCTCGATGATATCGCCATCGTTAATACCCAACGCGGCCGCATCAGCCGGATGCAAACTGCACACTTCGCGGCCATCGCGTTTACCGCTCAGGCTGTAATCCCCAAAATCGAGCTGGCTGTGCAAGCGCGTCGCCGGCTGATTGGCAATCAGCCAGAACGGATGATCGGCATTCGGTTGCTGCTGCGGCTCGCGCCATACCGGATGACCGGGACAGTTTTCATAATTAAAGCTGGCGATGGTGGCGGAGAAAATTTCGATTTTCCCACTCGGCGTCGGCAGCGGCGACGCTTCTGGATCGGCGCGGAACGCGTTAATCATGCGGCCGCCATCTTTCAGCTGCGGCAGCTCCAGCACGCCTTGTTGCCAGAACTTCTCGAAGTCGGGGATCTCAACCTGATGCGCCGCCAGCTTCTGTTGCAGCTGAGCGTAATGATGCTGCAACCAGCCGCGCGTATCGCGTCCTTCGGTGAAGGCTTCTTCCCGCCCTAAACGGCGTGCCAGCTCGGTGAAAATCGCGTAATCATCTTTGGCTTCGCCGAATGGCTGCGACACCGGCTGCATGGCAAACAAATGGCGATCGGTAGGTGCGCCGCCAATGTCTTCGCGCTCCAGCGTCATGGTGGCGGGCAAGACGATATCGGCATGGCGCGCGCTGGCGGTCCAGGCGATTTCATGGACGATCAGCGTATCCAGCTGGCAGAAAGCCTGACGCAGGCGCGCGAGATCCTGATGATGGTGGAACGGATTGCCGCCCGCCCAATATGCCAGACGGATGTGTGGATAGGTTAAGCGGCGGCCATTGTAGTCAAATTGTTTGCCGGGATTGAGCAGCATATCGGCGATACGCGCTACCGGAATCAGGCGATCGATGCCGTTCTTGCCCTGCGGCAGTGCCGGGAAACTCACCAGATTGTGATGCTTGCCGTAATGGCCTATCGCGCCAAGCGCATAGGTGTAGCCACCGCCCGGCAAGCCCGGCTGACCGAGCGCGGCCGCCAGCACCAATCCCAGCCATACCGGTTGTTCGCCGTTTTCGGCGCGCTGCAAGGCATGCGCCACCGTCACCAGCACGCGTTTGCCGTGCAACTGGCGGGCGAAATCCCTGATGAACTCCGCGCTGACGCCGCAAATTTCTGCTGCCCACGCCGCATCGCGCGGCGTGCCATCTTCTTCGCCACGAATGTAGGCCGCCATTTCTGGCCAGCCCACGGTGTAGCGCGCGAGGAAAGCCTCGTCGGTCAGCTGTTCTGCGATCAATACCGATAACACGCCAAGGATGAAGGCCGCGTCAGTGCCCGGTCGCAGCGCCAGCCATTCGCCCTGCGCTTCCTCAGGCAGATCGCTTTTCAGCGGGCTAACCGAGATAAAGCGCGTGCCACGCTGCGCCGCCTGCTGCATAAAGCCGCGCTCGGTGTGTTCGCTCAAGCCGCCGCTGGCGACCTGTGAGTTTTTTAATGCTAAACCGCCAAATGCCAGCACGATTTCGCTGTGCTGGGCGATCTCTTCCCAACTGACGCCGCGACGGGCAATTTCATTCATGTCGCCGACGATATGTGGCAGCAACACCGACGCAGAGCCGGAGCTGTAGCTGTTAACCGAGCGCACGTAGCCGCCGAGCGTGGTGTTGAGGAAGCGATGCACCTGACTTTGTGCGTGGTGGAAGCGCCCCGCGCTTGACCATCCGTAAGAGCCGCCGAAGATGCCTTCCGGGCCATAAGTGTCGCCGACGCGTTGCAGTTCGCGCGTTACTAACGCGTAAGCGTCATCCCAGCTCACCGCGACGTACTCATCGTTGCCACGACGATCGTCCGGGCCTGGTCCGTTCTCCAGCCAGCCACGACGCACCATTGGACGGGAAACGCGCGCCGGATGGTTTAATGCAGTGCGGAAATTTTGCAGCAGCGGACTGGGATCAGGATCGCCCTTAAACGGTTCGATGGTGAGCCGATCGCCCTGTTGCTGGGCATGAAAAGCGCCCCAATGGGCGCTGTGCATTACCGGTTTTTGCGTCATCACTGTTCCTGGCATCAAAAAAGAAAAACGGTGCCTAAAGCACCGTTGCAATAAAGTTTCTTACGCGCCCGTTTTCCGGGTCGTCGAGCACTTGCTGGGTTGGCCCCGCCGCCACGATTTTGCCGCTTTCCATAAACACAATGTTGTCGGCTACCTCGCGCGCAAAACCAATCTCGTGGGTGACCACCACCATGGTGATGCCAGAGTGCGCCAGCTGTTTAATCACCTGCAGCACTTCGCCAACCAGTTCGGGGTCGAGCGCTGACGTCGGTTCATCAAACAGCATCACGCCGGGATCCATCGCCAGCGCGCGGGCAATCGCCACACGCTGCTGCTGTCCGCCGGAGAGATTCTGCGGCCACTCTTCTTCGCGGCCTGACAAACCCACTTGCTTCAGCAGCGACAGCGCTTTGCTGGTCGCCTGCTGACGGCTCTGCTTCTTCACGCGCATCGGCGCATCCACAATGTTCTGCAATACGGTGCGGTGCGGGAACAGGTTGAACTGCTGGAACACCATGCCGATTTCGGCACGCTGACGCGCAACTTCACTGCTGCTTAACTCGTGCAGCGCCTGGCCTTTCTGCTTGTAGCCGATGATCTCGCCGCCGATGCGAATGGTGCCGCCATCCAGTTTTTCCAGATGGTTAATGCAGCGCAGCAGCGTGGATTTCCCGGAACCGGATGGCCCAAGGATCACCGTGACTGAACCGGCAGGAATATCCAGGTTCACTTCATCCAGAATGGTGACGCCAGAGAAGCGTTTGGTGACTTTACGTAATGCGATCGCCTCACCCATTGCTGACGCTCCTTTCTGCTTTCGCCGCTGAAAAACCCGGCAGCGATTTCAGCAAACTGCGTTTTTCCCGGCGCGTGACGCCACGCCCAAAATAGCGTTCCACATAGAACTGACCGACTGACAGCACCGAGGTCATCAGCAGATACCACAAGGTTGCCACCAGCAGCAGCGGAATCACTTCATAGGTGCGCTGGTAAATAATCTGCGCCGAGAACAGTACGTCCTGCAGCGAGATCACGGACACCACCGCCGTGGTTTTCAGCTGACCAATGATTTCGTTGCCGGCTGGCGGCATGATGGCGCGCATCGCCTGCGGTAGCACGGTGTGACGGAAAATCTGTGAAGGGCGATAGCCAAGCGCACGCGCGGCTTCCAGTTGGCCGTTGCCGACGCTCTGGATACCGGCACGCACAATTTCAGCGGCATAAGCGGATTGGTGCATCACCAGCGCGATCACCGCCGCACTGAATGGGCTGACTAACGCGTTAGATTGCGTGCTCCAGATTTCGCCGAGGCCCGGAATCGACAAGGCGATGGTGGGATAAAGCGCCGCGATGTTGTACCACAGGAACAGTTGCACCAGCATCGGCACACCACGGAAGAACCAGGTATAAAACCAGCTCACCCCCACCAGTACCGGATTGGAGGAGAGGCGCATCAGGGCCAGCACCGTACCAAAAGCAAAACCCAGCACCACAGAGATTGCGGTGAGCTGCAGCGTCATTAATACGCCTTGCAGGATCGATTCGCCGGTAAAGTTCTCCGCAATCACGCTCCATTCGAAGCGTGGATTGTTAATCATCGAGTTCGCCATCGCCACCACGCACAACAGCACCACCAGCGCACTCAGCCAGCGTCCGTAGTAACGTTTGCCGACGATTTTCAAATCGCCGGTGTGGTCGTGAAAATCACTCATTGAAAGATTTCCTGATTGCGTTTGGCTTCTTTAACAGCGCCAAAGCCGATGCCCCAGTTGTCGAGGATCTTGTTATAGCTGCCATCTTTGATCAGCGAGTTCAGCGCGGCTTGTACGGCGGGCTCCAGCGCAGAATCTTTCGGGAACGCAACGGAGACTGGCGCATCGTGTACGGTGATTTCGCCGCTCATGGTCAGCGGTTTGATCACTTTCACCTGCCACAGCAAGCCTTCATACGGGCCAAGGAACATCGGCACGCGACCGCTTACCACCGCCTGCACACCAGCTGGACGATCCGGGAATACTGAAACTTTGATTGGCTTTTTACCGGCCGCTTCACAGGCTTTGCTGGCGTCTTCAAGGCGCGTGACCTGCGTGGTACCGGAACCGGCACCCACTTCTTTACCGCATACGTCAGCCAGTTCTTTGAATGGTGCGATGTTGGCATCTTTACGCGCGATAATGCCGAGGCGGCTGGCATCGTAGTAACCGACGAAGTCGATGATTTTGGCACGCGCTGGCGTGGCATTGATGTTGGAGAGCGCCACATCGTAACGACCGGTTTTCAGGCCAGGAATGATGTTGTCGAATCCGCCGGTGTCGCGCCACTGAACCTGGATTCCCAAGCGTTCGCCCACGGCATTCATGATATCGATTTCACGACCGGCCAAGGTTTTGTTGTCTTCTTTATAGAAGGTGGTTGGCGGCGTGTTGGGGTTGGTTCCGGCAACAATGTAGCCACGTTTCACCACATCCGCCGGCAGCAAACTTTTCAGCGCGGGATCGGCCTGCACGTGGATTGAGCTGTCAGTTGGGACGGATTCATCGGCGGCGAACGCGGTGTGTGCACTCAGCGCGAGCGCAAGAATTGTCATGCCTTTGGCGAATTTCACTGGAACCTTTCTCCTGATTTATAAAAAGTTTCCCCACAGGGAAAAGGCGTTGAGGTAGCGATGGTTTTGTCTCCTGACTCACCTCACGCGAAAGGCGCGTGGCGGAAGGAATTGTCATCCTCAGAACGTCCCGCTGAACATTCTCTGGAAGATAGATAACAATCACAAATGCGAAAAAAACATATCTATTGCCGAAATATGGCAATAGCCGCAAGCACGGTTGCAAGGCGGGATTTCCGCACCAGTTTGGCATCCAAGACTCAACAGAATTCAGAATTTGCTAATGAATCAATAGCCTGCTTATCCAATATTCATCGATACATTTCTTCTTACTCATAACGGATTCATCTAAGCAATTTAGGCGTTCCCTTCCCCGCAACGCGTACCCCGCAACGGAAAATCCTTTGTAAAGGTTTGTATTGTCAGGCTTGTTGCCGTCTCGCTGAATAGACAATGAGAAACGTTATCATTATCATGCGCATTTACTTACAATTGTTAACTTAACAGGGAGAAAACTTAAGTGAATGTAACCATGCGTGGCAAAAAGCGTCCAATTGCGCTTTTTTTAGCGGGAATGCTAACGTCGCCAGCCTTTGCAGCTGAAACCACAGAAAAGCTGGCTGACGATGAATCAATGATCGTCACCGCCGAGCAGGAGCTCAAACAGCAACCGGGCGTGTCCACCATTACGGCTGAAGACATCAAGAAAAATCCCCCTGTTAACGATCTCTCCGACATCATCCGCAAAATGCCCGGCGTAAACCTCACCGGTAACGGTGCCAGCGGCAGCCGCGGCAATAATCGTCAAATTGATATCCGTGGCATGGGCCCGGAAAACACCTTGATAATGATCGACGGCGTGCCGGTTTCTTCACGTAACTCAGTGCGTTACAGCTGGCGCGGCGAGCGTGATTCACGTGGCGATACCAATTGGGTGCCAGCGGAAATGGTGGAGCGCATTGAAGTGATTCGTGGCCCAGCCGCTGCACGTTACGGTTCTGGCGCGGCAGGCGGCGTGGTGAATATCATTACCAAGCGTCCAACCAATGACTGGCACGGCTCGCTGTCGCTCTACACCAGCCAGCCGGAAAACGATAAAGAAGGCGATACGCGACGCGCTAACTTCAATCTCAGCGGCCCGCTGGCCGGTGATGCCTTGACCATGCGTCTGTACGGCAATATTAACCGTACCGATGCCGATGCGTTCGATATCAACACCGCCGAAAACGGTTCTTACGCGGCGGGCCGTGAAGGCGTGCGCAATAAAGACATCAATACCGTGCTGTCGTGGAAAATCACGCCGCTACAAATTGTCGACTTCTCTTACGGCTACAGCCGTCAGGGCAACATTTACGCCGGTGATACGCAAAACAGTAACAGCAACGCCAGCACCGACGGTTTAGTCGAATCGCTGTACGGCGATGAAACGAACCGCATGTATCGCCAAACCTACGGCATTGCGCACAACGGAATCTGGGATTGGGGAACCTCGAAGCTCAACTTCAACTACGAGAAAACCAATAACACGCGTCTGCAGGAAGGCACTGCTGGTCGTACCGAAGGGATGATCAACAGCGATACGTACGCTACCAGCCGTTTGGAAAGCTATCGCGCGGGCGGAGAGATCAACTTCCCGTTGCAGCTGCTGGTTGATCAAACCGTGACGCTGGGCGCGGAGTGGAACCGCGACGAGCTGAACGATCCGGCATCAATGCTGGCGTCCAACGCGAGCGGCGTCAATCTGCCAGGCAGCTCTGGCGATCCGTCGCAGCGCAGCAGTAAGAACAGCGCTACCATCAGTTCTCTGTTCTTCGAAGACAACATTGCTGCCACCGATACCACCGAAGTGATCCCAGGCCTGCGCTTTGATTATCACGATCAGTTTGGTGCCAACTGGAGCCCAAGCCTGAACGTTTCACAAGGGTTAGGCGACTACTTCACCCTGAAAGCCGGTATTGCGCGGGTGTTTAAAGCGCCGAACCTCTATCAGTCAACGCCGGGTTATCTGCTCTCGACGCGTGGCAACGGCTGCCCGATTGGTCTCAGCCAATGTTATCTGCTGGGTAACGACGATCTCGATGCCGAAACCAGCGTCAACAAAGAGATTGGTCTGGAATTCAGCAACGAAGGCTACGTCGCGGGCATCACCTGGTTCCGCAATGACTACAAAAACAAAATTGTGTCGGGCACCGAGCCGGTGTATTCCAGCACGCGCCCGGTTTATAACGTATTGCGCTGGGAAAACGGCGGAAAAGCAATTGTGGAAGGCCTGGAAGGTAATCTGACCATTCCTTTAATTGCCGATACGCTGGAATGGCGCTCCAACGCTACCTACATGTTCCGCTCCGAAAGTAAGGAGACCGGCAATCCGCTGTCCGTGATCCCGGAATTCACCATCAACTCGCAGCTGGAGTGGCAGGCGACGCAGGATCTCAGCGCCAACATCAACTGGACGCAGTATGGCCGCCAGAAACCGCGTCAAAATGCAGAGACCAATATCGATACCTCGAACATGACAACGCAGGAAATCAGCCCGTATTCGGTGTTTGGTCTGAACCTAAATTACGACATCAG
Source organism: Pantoea trifolii (assembly GCF_024506435.1). Taxonomy (NCBI): domain Bacteria; kingdom Pseudomonadati; phylum Pseudomonadota; class Gammaproteobacteria; order Enterobacterales; family Erwiniaceae; genus Pantoea; species Pantoea trifolii. The sequence goes on from NZ_JANIET010000002.1 coordinate 551,281, forward strand.
CAAAAACCTGCGCGCCAATGCCGGTATCAACAACCTATTTGATAAACGCATTTACCGCGAGAATTCAGGTGCGTCGACCTATAACGAGCCGGGCCGAGCATATTATGCCGGTGTGACGATGTCGTTTTGATTGAGCTGGGTTTTGGTCGCCATGAATGGCGACCCTACGTTTAATTAAAAAACTCGTGCAGCGCATCGGCCAGCGCCTGCGGTTGCTCATCCGGGATGAAGTGACCGCAGTGCGCTATTTTAATTCCCGTCACATCCGCCGCGAAATCGTGCAACGGCAACGCCATATCCGGAATCGAACCCTGATCGGCGCTGATCGCCAGTAACGGCAAGGCTAATTTACCGCGTTCACGAAGCAACGTTCGGTTTTGCGCCGCCGAAATCGTCACTTCACGATAAGTGGCCATTCCGGCGCGTATTGCGCCCTTCTGCTGTAACAAACGGGTATATTCCGCCATGTCTTCATCGCCAAACACCATCGGGCTGGCCGCTTTGCGTTTCAGGAACCACTCGAGGTAGATTGCTTCGCGCCCTTCTATTAATGCTTCCGGCAAATCCGGTAAGAGATGAAACGCGAAATGCCAGGTTTTCCACGCTTTATCCGGCGTGGCGGGCAGCGATTCTGGCAAAGTGACACCAGGAATTCCGGCATCGAGCAGCGCCAGCTTTTTCACCTGATCGCTAAACAACGTGGCATACGGCCAGGCAACCCACGCGCCGACATCATGCGCAGCGAGGTAATAGCTTGTATGCCCTAACTGCTGCATCAAGCCCTGCACTTTCTGCGCCAGCGATGTGGTGTCGTAGCCGCTGAGCGGTTTGTCCGAGTCGCCCTGGCCGGGTAAATCTGGCGCGATAATGAAATAGCGATCGCTCAGCAGCGCCATCACCTGCCGCCAGGCAAACCAGCTTTGTGGAAATCCTGCCAGTAAAAGTAATGAATCCCCGTTGGCATTGCCGCCGCTGACGTAATGCAAACGCACGCCGTCAACGGTGGCGTAATGATGGGAAAATCCGTCTAACGCGTTGAATGGCTGCGTCCAGCCCGGCGCGTGCTTGATAACTGATGCTGGCATTTTCGCTCTCCGCATATTTAGGAAATGATCAATTCCTAAATACTACCTGATGATCACAACATAAGAAAAATTTTCTGCACAGCGACATCGGTCGCCATTAATGGAGACCCTACGGAGTGGGTTGTTTGCTATTCTGTGCGCGACTCTTTCTTAACAATTGTGAAACCTATGCGAACATCGGATCTGTTGCGGCTGTTAATTTTAGCGGCGATTTGGGGTGCCAGTTTTCTGTTTATGCGCATTGCGGTTCCGGCGCTGGGCGCGGTGAATACCGCATTTTTACGCGTATTCTGCGGCATGTTGGGTTTACTGATCATCATGGCGGTGATGCGCATTCCGCGCCGCTTTAACGGCAAATTGGGCTGGGCGATGTTGCTGGGCGTTATCAACTCGGCGATTCCATTCCTGATGTACTGCCTCGCGGCACGCGTGTTGCCGGCGGGTTATTCGGCGATTCTCAACGCCACTACGCCGTTGATGGGTGTGATTATTGGCGCGGCCTTCTTCGACGAAAAGCTAACAGTTAATAAAGTTATCGGCATGATCGCCGGATTCAGTGGAATTATTGTCATCAGTACCACCGGAGAAGCGCATCTCAGCAGCACGTTAATTGGCGGAATATTAGCCTGTTTGATCGCTACCGCCTGTTATGGTTTTGCCGGTTTCCTGACCAAGCGCTGGATCGGTGCACGTGGCGGTCTTGATGCCACCAAAGTCGCCTTTGGTTCCCAACTTGGCGCGTCAGTCTTTCTGCTGCCGATCTTTGCTTTTAGCGCACCGCAAACGTCAGCGGCAAGTTGGCAAATTCCTGAAGTCTGGGCCAGCATTCTGGCGATTGGGTTTATCTGCACCGCGCTGGCTTACATCATCTACTTTCGCCTGCTCGCCGATATTGGTCCGCTGCGCACGCTGACCGTGACATTTATGATCCCGCCGTTTGGCATTTTATGGGGCTGGTTAGTGCTGGGTGAAGAGATCAATCAGGGCTTTATTAGCGGTTCGCTGCTGATTGTCTGCGCGGTATGGCTGGTCACCAGCAACGGCTTCGGCAAACGCGCCGCTGTAAACAACAGCGCCAGCAAATAGCCTTACTTTTTGCCGGATGGCTTCAGCGATCGATTGAGGTCCTGAATACGCTTCATGGTTTTCACCGTACGCGATGAGGTCGCGGAAGCCACCGACAAAATCAGCATCTCCAGACACACCAGCACCGTTCCGTGCAGCGGCATGCGACCATTCTCGCCGCCGCGCGGCACGTTGATAATCACATCCGCCTGTTTAGCGAAAGCTGAATCCAGCGCATTAGTCAGCAAAATCACCGGCATGCCAAGACGTTTCGCCTCTTTCAGTGCGGTGATGCCTTCACGGTGCGCCGACTTCTGCGCCATCATAATCAGCACATCACCACGCTGCAGCCCAATCAACTGTTCCGCCAGCGCAATACCGGAGCGATTGAGCGTCACCGCCGGAATCCCAATACGCGTGAACAAACGCGCACTGTAATCCGCCAAAATCCCCGAAGCATTGATGCCAAACAGCGCTACCTGACGCGCATCTATAAGATGTGTTACCGCTTTGGCGACCGCTTCCCGATTGTGCGGTTCAGATAACGCATCGCAGGCGCGTTTATGGCCGCTCAGCACAAAATCGATGCCCGAATTGATATCACACGAGAGTTCGCCCACGGTGGCGCTCATCTTCTCTTCAGAATTCATCGCCGGGCCAAACCAGGCGGTCAGCGTGGTTTTCAAATCGCGCAAACCGGCAAAACCTAATGCCTGCACCGCACGAACTACAGTGGCATCCGAGGTGTGGGTGGCGTCGGCAATTTCCATCGCCGTGGCATCCAAAACCACTTCGCGGTGGTCATGGATGTAACGCGCCACCGCTTGCAGGCTGGATGATAATGTCGGCGCGCGCGATCGATAGCGTTCACCCAGAACATCCACACGACTTTTACTGCTATTTCTGTTCATCTGCTGGTTGCTCTTTAAGAGTGAGATTATTACTGAAGGTTTGTAGTGAATTACGCAATTACTACCAAGACTAAAATATGTAAGACAATGAATTTATACCAATAAAAGTGTAATAGGTTCGAAATTATTTCCATTTACTACTACATTACATCATGATTGAATGATTCTCAATTGCATTGCACCAGGTTAATGATGAATGAATAACAACAAGCCCTTCACTTTTAAATCTCAACGCCATCCAGCCATCCTTGCTGCGATTTACGGCGTTAGCCTCTGGAGTTCCGCCAGCAGTTTTGCCGCTGAGGAAAGCAGCACGCTCACCGTTTCAGCGCAGGAAGAGAACGCACAAGGTGACAACGTCACTAATAGTTCGGTCGGCAGTAAAACGTCTACGCCGCGTATTAACCAGGCGCAGTCAGTCAGCGTGGTGACGCAGCAGCAACTTGAAGACTTTCAGGCGTCGAGTCTTACCGATGCAATGCGCTTTGTCAGCGGCGTGACGGAAGGCAACACGCTGGCCGGCACCGAAGATGGCTTTGTACGTCGCGGCTTTGGCAGCAATTCGGATGGTTCGATCTATCGCGATGGGGTGCGCAGCAGCCAGGGTTTGAACTTTGATGCCACCACCGAGCGCGTGGAAGTGCTGAAAGGCTCAGCATCGTTGCTGTACGGCATTCAAAATCCGGGTGGCGTAATCAATGTGATAAGCAAGAAGCCGCAGTATGTATGGCACACCAAAGTCAGCGGCAGAACCTCCAGTGAAGGCGGCGGCGCGGGCACCGTGGATATCACAGGGCCGCTCGGCAACGGCTTCGCCTTCCGCCTGATTGCGGAAAAACAGAATCAGGATTACTGGCGCAATTTTGGCACTGAAAAGCACACGCTGATCGCGCCTTCGCTGCAGTGGTTTGGTGAGCAAGCCAGCTTCCTGATTAGCTATTCTGATTATCAATACGACATTCCTTACGATCGCGGCACCGCATTTATCGACGGCAAACCGATTGATATCGGCTACAAAGATCGTCTGGATGACAAAGCCAACCATGCGTGGGGCCACAACAAAACCCTCAACGCCCATTATGACTGGCAGTTTAATGACGACTGGAGCACGCGCGTTACCCTCGGCTGGAACCAGCGCCAATACGATAACAATGAAGTGCGCGTTACCGCAGTCAATCCCAACACCGGCGTGGTGACGCGTCGCGCCGATGCCAATCGCGGTTTTAACCATAAAACCAAATACGTTTCCTGGGACTTGATCGGCTCACAGCAAGTTTTCGGCATGACGCACGATGTGGTTTTGGGTACCGATTACGAGATGATCCAAACCTATCGCGCGCATCAGTATCAAGGCAAAGCCAACACCGGTTTTAACTTCAACAATCCGCAGTACGATATTTTGTCGCCAATCACCAACAGCAGCACCGAAAACACCGCCAACGCTAATAACCTCAATCGCACGCACAGCCGTTCCATCTATGCCAAAGACAGCATCAGTTTGACGGAAAACTGGATTGCGGTGCTTGGCGGGCGCTATCAGCATTACGAGCAGCGCGCATCGAAAGGCTTCGATCCGGTGGTGCAAACGTTGGACAGCGATGGCAACAAATTCCTGCCGCAGGCTGGTTTGATCTACAAAGTGACGCCAGACGTTTCGCTCTACACCAGCGTGAGTAAATCCTTCACACCATCGACCGATGTGGATGATGACGGCAACGTCGGAAAACCGGAACAGGGCACCACATGGGAAGTGGGCAGCAAATGGCAGATTTCACCGAAGCTGTTTGCCAGCGTGGCGCTGTATCGCATTGACGAGCGCGATATGTCGCTGAGCATTAACGGCACTACGCGCGCCATCAATAAAGCCCGATCCAGCGGCGCGGAATTTGAGTTAAATGGCGAAGTGCTGCCGGGCTGGGATCTCAGCGCCAACTACAGCTATGACAAAGCGGAGATTGTTGATGATGGCGTTAACGCGGCTAACAACGGTAACCGTTTGCAAAACGCGCCCCGCCACGCTGGCGCGCTCTATCTGAGTCATAATCTGGCGATCTCCGGCGTGCCGGGCGATTTCCGTGTGGGCGGCGGCGCGCGTTATGTGGGAACGCGCGCAGGCGATCCGGAAAACAGTTTTAACATGCCCGATTATGTGGTGGCGGACAGCTTTATCGCCTGGAACAACCATTTGTTCGGTGAGAAAACCCAACTGAAACTCAATCTGAACAACCTGTTTAATAAGCACTATTACACCTCCAGCGGCGGCAATCTGCGCGTGCGTGAAGGAGAAACCCGCAACCTGATGCTCGAGGCCAGCGTTGAATTCTGATTCGATATTTACCCCAGGCGCTCGACGTGCGCCTTCCTTGCTCGCCAGGATTTTGGCTGGTTTCCTGGTTCTAATAAGTAGCGCGGTGTGGGCGAAAACCATCACCGATATTGACGGCACTCGCGTTGAGATCCCCGATCGTCCACAGCGTATCGTGCTGGGCGAAAGCCGCATGCTGTATACGCTGGCGTTGCTCGAACCGGGCGATCCGTTTCAGCATATTGTGGCGTGGCCGCAGGATCTGAAAAAGTACGACAGCCAAACCTGGAACAGTTTTGCCCGCCAGTTTCCGCAGATGCTGAAAATCCCGTCGCTCGGTTCCGGCGGGCCCAACGCCATCAATCCCGAGCAGATTCTGGCACTGAAGCCGGACGTGGTGATTTTACCGAGCCTGGCGCGCTACGATGATGCCGACTTACGTTTGGTCACCATGCTGAAGGCGGCACATATCCCGGTGGTGAAGATCGATTTGCGTGTGCATCTGCTGAAAAACACCCGCCGCAGCGTGGAAATTTTTGGTGAAGTGCTGAATCAGCAAGCGCGCGCGCAGGCGTTTAATCAATTTTACAATCAGCATATGCAGGTGATTCGTGAACGCTTAGCCACGTATCAGGGTGCAAAGCCTTCGGTGCTGCTGCAACTGCATCTCGGACGCCGTAACGAGTGCTGCGTGACGGCAATCAACGGCAGCCTCGGCGAATTACTCAACGCGGCGGGCGGCGACAACATCGCCAATAAAACGCAGCACGGCGTGTTTGGTCGCCTGAGTGAAGAAAGCGTGATTGCCGCGCAGCCGCAGTACTACTTTGCCACCGGTTTTGGCGATAATGCCTCGCAGGGCTTGCTGAAATTAGGGCCAGACGTGGCGCCAGAAACCGTGATCAGCAGTTTTGAACAGCTGACGGCGCAGCAAAAGGGTTTACGTGAATTATCTGCATTGAAAAATGGTCACTCGGCGGTGATCTGGATGAACTTTTACCTCAGCCCGTGGCACATCGCGGCGACAGAATTTATGGCTAAGTCACTCTATCCGCAGCTATTTGCGGACGTAGAACCTGAAAAGACCTTAAAGCAGATTTTCCATGATTTCTTACCGATTCCCTATAGCGGTACTTATTTTATTAACATCCCGCCGGTGAACGATAAATAATCACTTCCGCTCCGCTTGTGATTAATCTGAAGCTCGCTAATCTTAAATTTGCAGCACGGGCATGGCGTTGAAGCAGTTATTTCCGCCATGCAACAACAACTCACGAGAGGATGTTTTATGGCTGAGCATAGAGGCGGTTCTGGCAATTTTGCTGACGATAAAAAGAAAGCATCAGAAGCCGGTAAAAAAGGCGGAGAAAAAAGCGGAGGGAGTTTCAAAGACGATCCCGCTAAAGCATCAGAAGCTGGTAAGAAAGGCGGCAAGAAGTAGCCAACCACGTTTTAAATAGTACATAACACCCTGGAAACCCGCCTGGGCACGGACGCCCTCAGAATTATCCCATCACTTTTATCCTTCTGAAATAAATACCGTTAATAACCTTACGTAACTGCCTTCCATTAATAGCACCCTGATCTTGCCGTTTCGTCTTAATAAATCTGATTGCTCACTTTTTAACGTGACAAACATCACATTTATGCCAGGCTTAATTTATTCACTTCATGCGACAAGGAGATATATATGACAACGCAAGCCACCAATAAAACCTTAATTACTGAAGCGTATCCGGTTCCGCCTTTTAAAAAGCAGACGCAACCGATGCCGGGTTTGGCGAGCAAAATGGATCCCCGTCCCGATCATGGTGAAACCAGCTATCGTGGTACCGGCAGATTGACCGGCCGTAAAGCGCTTATCACCGGCGGCGATTCCGGTATTGGTCGCGCCGTGGCCATTGCTTATGCCCGTGAAGGTGCCGATGTAGCCATTAACTTCCTGCCGGAAGAAGAAGCCGATGCGGCAGAAGTGGTGAAACTGATTGAAGCTGAAGGCCGCAAAGCGGTGGCGATTCCGGGCGACATTCGTTCCGAAGCGTTCTGCCAGAAGCTGGTCGATCAGGCCGCTGACCAGTTGGGCGGATTGGATATTCTGGTGAATAACGCCGGACGTCAGCAGTTCAACGAATCGATCCGCACGCTTTCCACTGAAGACTTTGACGCCACCTTCAAAACCAACGTCTATGCAATGTTCTGGATTACCAAAGCGGCGCTGAAATATCTGCCAGCGGGTTCCTCCATCATCAATACCTCTTCAGTGCAGGCTTATGATCCGAGTGCGATATTGCTGGATTATGCGCAGACCAAAGCCTCGATTGTCGCCTTCACCAAAGCGTTGGCAAAACAGCTGGGTAAAGAGCAGATTCGCGTTAATGCCGTTGCGCCTGGTCCCTACTGGACCGCGCTGCAGGTAAGTGGCGGACAGCCGCAAGAGAAAGTGGAGAAGTTTGGTGCATCCGCCCCACTGGGCCGTCCGGGACAACCGGCTGAAATTGCCCCGCTCTACGTCACCTTTGCCGATGTGAAAAACAGCTTCACTTCCGGCCAGGTTTGGTGCTCCGACGGCGGCACCGGCACGCTGTAATTATCCGTGGGGTCGCCATGAATGGTGACCCTACATTGTCCCGTTCAACCGCTCTGGAAACACGTCCCTCAGCCACTCAATAAACACCCGCAACCGCTGCGTAAGATGGCGGTTCTGCGGATACACCACATGAAACGGATAATTCGCCGGACGCCACGCCGCAAGAATCTCGACCAATTTTCCCGTCTGTAAATCGGCCGCCGCTGCGTAGCGGAAAGTCTGAATAATCCCTAATCCCGCAACCGCTGCCGCCAGATGTGCGTTACTTTCGTTAACGCCGATCCGATGCTCGCTCTTAATCTCCAGCTGCTCGGCGCCTTGCGTAAAACGAAACGGGAACGCCCTGCCGCTTTGCGGCGACAGATAGCTGACCATGCGATGACCATTTTTCAGCTCCTGCGGATAAGCTGGCACGCCGTAGGTTTTCAGATAGCCCGGCGCGGCGCAGGTAATCATCTCCGCATCCCCCAGATGTCGCGCCACTAGCGACGAATCGCTGAGCGGACCGCCGCGAATCACGCAATCGACATTACCGCTGATCAAATCCACCGCGCGGTCCGCAACGCCAAGATCGATACGGATGTCCGGATAGCGGGCGATGAAATCAGGCAGCGCCGGAATCAACACATCACGCGCGGTTGATCCGCCAATATCGATGCGCAGATAGCCGCCAGGTTTGGCGCTTTCCGCATTGAACGAGTGATCGATATCTTCCAAATCCCGCACGATGCGCAGTGCTTTTTCATAGTAATCGCGCCCTTCCGGCGTCACCGTCACGCGCCGCGTGGTGCGTTGCAGCAAGCGAATGCCGAGATGCGCTTCCAGTTCCTGCACCAGTTTGCTCAACGTGGCGTTGGGCATGTCGAGTGAATCCGCCGCACGCGTAAAGTTGCCCGCTTCGACTACGCGCGCAAACGCCTTGATCGCCATTAACTGATCCATGCTGTTTTCCGTTGCATTCAATTATCCACACACAGGAATAGTCATTTCGATTTTACACCATTTATCAGTAAACGCCGTGACGTTAGATTGCTTCTCATGCACTGCATCGCAGTCATCAAAACCTCATTACACATTGGAGAAGCAAACATGAACGCACTCAACGGTAAAATCGCATTGGTAACCGGCGGCACAACCGGCATTGGGCTGGCATCCGCGCAGGAGTTGGCGGCACAAGGCGCACGCGTGTTTATCACCGGTCGTCGTCAGGCGGAACTTGATGCGGCAGTTGCCAGCATCGGTTCTAGCGCCAGCGGTATTCGCGCTGATGCTTCGGTGCTGAGCGACCTCGACAACGTCTATGCGGAAATCGCTAAACAAGCCGGCCGCCTCGATATCCTGTTCGCCAACGCCGGTGGCGGCGACATGCTGCCGCTCGGCGCCATCACCGAAGAGCATTTCGACCGTATCTTTGGTACCAACGTGCGCGGCGTGCTGTTCACCGTGCAGAAAGCGCTGCCGCTGCTGAGCGACAACGCATCGGTGATTCTTACTTCTTCAACCACATCGGTTCAGGGCACCGCCGGATTTAGCGTATATAGCGCCAGTAAAGCCGCAGTGCGTAACTTTGCCCGCTCATGGGCGCTGGATGTGAAAGATCGCGGTATTCGCGTCAACGTGGTCAGCCCCGGCCCGGTGCGCACGCCAGGTTTAGGTGGTTTGGTGCCTGAAGATCAGCAGCAAGGATTGTTTGATGCACTCGCGGCTCAGGTGCCGTTAGGTCGTCTTGGCGAACCCGGCGAGATTGGTAAAGTGGTGGCGTTTTTGGCGTCCGATGCGTCCAGCTTTATCAACGCCGCAGAATTGTTTGTTGATGGCGGTATGGCGCAGGTTTAACGCGTAGCAGGTCGCCATAAATGGCGACCCTAAGAATATTTGCAGGTTTTGTAGGGTCGCCATTCATGGCGACCACGCCTTTTCTACGCCCCAACCACCGGAATCTCATCCAACTGGGTAAAGATCGCGATCCCCCTTTCCTTGCCAATCCGCACATCGTTATCCGCACCCTGTGAAGCACCTGGAATGCGCAAGATCGCATCGCAACAATGAATCAAGCGATGCGCTACCGGATAGAGAAATGATTCACTGATTTCATCGCCAATCTTCTGCGAACCGGCCGCGCTTGCCAGTGGCAACGCCAGCCATTCACCAATCACCGGCGTATGTCCGCGCTGGTAGACCTGCAGAGCAATCTGATCTAATTTCTTAATATTTTCATGAATTAACACTTCATTGCCGTTGGTGCCGCTGCGTACCGGTCCTGCGATAAGAATTAACATTGGGCTTCTCCAGAGATTCGATGTTTAGGGCAAGCGTTTTTTTGCGCGTTTCGCCCGACGTTTGATGACAAAATCTACGCTAGCATGCATAATCGTGCAGATACAAGCAAAAACATGAATGAGAAAATAATGCTCTCCAGTCAACGTAAACAGCAAATCCTCGCCATTCTGTTCGAGGAAAAACAGGTGATGTCGAGCGAGCTGAGCCAGCGTTTTGCGGTATCGGAGGACTCGATTCGCCGCGATCTGCGTGAGTTAGCCGCCGAAGGTTTACTGCAACGGGTGCACGGCGGGGCGCTGCCGGTTTCTGCGGCTATCGCACCGTTTGAAACACGCAAAAGCGTGCAGATCAGCTCCAAGCGTCTTATCGCGCAGAAAGCGGTAAAGCTGATCCAGCCCGGACAAGTGGTGATTATTGATGGCGGTACCACCACCGCCGAGATGGTGAAGCTGCTGCCGTCGGATCTTGCCTTTACCGTGGTGACGCACAGTCCAAGCATTGCCGTGGCGCTGGTGGATTATCCGCTGGTTGAAGTGATCATGATTGGCGGCTTGCTGTATCGCCATTCGGTGGTTGCGGTGGGTGCGGCGGTGCTGGAAGCGATTGCGCGGATCAATGCCGATCTGTTCTTCATGGGCGTGACCGGCGTACACAAAACCGCAGGATTAACCACCGGCAATTACGAAGAAGCCAGTGTGAAACGCGCGCTTTCCGCACGCGCGGCTGAAACCGTGGTGATGGTATCGAATGAGAAACTGAATTCCGCCTCGGCGTTTGCCATCGGCGAGCTGTCTCTGGCGAGTACGTTGATTGTTGATACTCAACCCGATGACGAAATGTGCCAACTGCTGCGGAAAAAGCACATAACCGTGCTGTAACCGGCTATGCTTCGCTGCTGAAGAGACGATCTGCCACTTGATAATCAGGAGCTTAAAGATGTCTGAGAATCCCACCATTGCCCTTATTGGACCGGGCGCGATTGGCACCACTATCGCGGCGGCGCTGCATGAAGTTGGACGCACGCCAACGATTTGCGGGCGTACCGCACATCCGCAGCTGGAACTGCGTCACGACAGCGGCAACATTATCGTTCCCGGCCCGGTGCTCACCAATCCCGCCGAGATCGCGCAGCCGTTCGATCTGGTGTTTGTGGCGGTGAAAACCACCCAGGTTGAAGACACCGCGCCGTGGTTAGCAGCGCTGTGCAATGAAAATACCGTGGTGTGCGCGCTGCAAAATGGCGTTGAGCAGAAAAGCCAACTCGCGCCCTACGTCAATGGCGCAACCGTGCTGCCGTCGGTGGTATGGTTCCCGGCCCAGCGCGAACCGGATGCTTCGGTTTGGCTGCGCGAAAAACCGCGCCTGACGCTGCCAGAAACCCCGCAGGCTGAACGTGTGGTTACGGCCTTAAAAGACACGCGCTGCGCAGTCGATCTCTCTGCCGATTTTCTTACCATCGCCTGGCGCAAGCTGCTGCAAAACGCAGTTGCCGGTTTGATGGTGCTGTCGAATCGTCGTGCGGGCATGTTCCAGCGCGAAGATATAACCGCGCTAGCGCTGGCCTATTTACAGGAGTGCCTGACGGTGGCGCGCGCCGAAGGTGCCGCGTTAAAAGATGAGGTGCCGCAAGAGATTGTCGAACGTTTCCACCGCGCGCCGAGCGATTTAGGTACTTCGATCCTTGCCGATCGCCAGGCCGATCGTCCGCTGGAGTGGGATATCCGCAACGGCGTGGTGCAGCGTTATGGTCGGGCGCGCGGCATTCCCACACCGATCAGCGATGTGATTGTGCCGCTGCTGGCAGCCGGTAGTGAAGGTCCAGGCTGAATTACCCCACACTCTCCAGGTCGCCTTTTGGGCGACCACCAGCCTAAAATCATTAATTTCTGCAGATGAAGTAGTGTTTTATCCCGCCAACTTGCGGGATATAGAAATCTTTACTAGGGTTTGCGCTTCTTCTGCCTCTTATAGCTTTCTTTTCCATTGAAGAAATTACGGCTGCGAAAGCTATAAGATCGCACCATTTTCTAACCTGGGGAATATATGAGCACAGGAACAGATACAAATAATTCAGTCACATCCAGTGGTTTAACCGTTGATGACATCACCGTCATCGACAACAAACTACTCAAACGCGCGGTCAGTGCCGCCGCGTTGGGTAATGCGATGGAGTGGTTTGATTTCGGCGTCTACAGCTATCTCGCCGTGATCATTGGTCAGGTGTTCTTTGCCGATGCCAGCGCTGCCGCGCAGTTGATCGCTTCGTTCGGTACCTTTGCTGCGGCATTTTTAGTGCGTCCGATTGGCGGCATGGTGTTTGGCCCGCTCGGCGATCGCATTGGCCGTCAGAAGGTGTTGGCGTTAACCATGATCATGATGTCGATCGGTACCTTCTGTATCGGTCTGATTCCGAGCTATGCCAGCATTGGTATCGCCGCGCCAATTCTTCTGCTGCTCGCGCGCTTATTGCAGGGTTTCTCTACCGGCGGTGAATATGGCGGTGCCGCCACCTTTATCGCGGAATACTCCACCGATAAGCGGCGCGGCTTTATGGGTAGTTTCCTTGAGTTCGGGACGCTGGGCGGCTATTTGCTGGGTGCCAGCCTGGTCACCGCGATGATCGCTTTCTTACCGCATCAAACCATGATGGATTGGGGCTGGCGTGTGCCATTCTTCCTCGCTGCGCCGTTGGGTCTGTTCGGTTTGTATATCCGCTTAAAGCTGGAAGAGACGCCTGCGTTTAAAGATCACATGGATAAGCGCGAAGAGATGGAGCACAACAAACCGCGCCTGAGCGTGTGGCAGATGCTGCGCGATCAGCGTAAACCGCTGCTGAAATGTATCGGTCTGGTGCTGCTGTTCAACGTCTCCAACTATATGTTGACTGCCTACATGCCGAGCTATTTAACCGGTGTGCTGGGAATGAGTGAATTATCCGGCCTGATGTTGGTGATGGTGATTATGTTTATCATGATGCCGCTGACGTTGATGTGGGGACATTTAACCGACCGCATTGGCCGCCGCCCGGTGATTGGTTTGGGTGCGCTGGGTTTAATTGTGTTGGCGATCCCGAGCTACATGCTGATTGGTTCTGGCAACATGCTGCTGGTGTTTGCCGGATTGGCGATACTGGGCTTGTTGCATACCTGCTTTAGCGGCACCATGCCGGCAACATTACCGGCACTGTTTGTCACCGACATTCGTTACAGCGCGCTGGCGATTGGTTTTAACTTATCGGTTTCACTGTTTGGTGGCACCACGCCTCTAATCACTGCATGGCTGGTGGATACTACGCACAATAATCTGATGCCGGCGTATTACATGATCGGTGCCGGGATTATTGGTTTGCTGACGGTATTAACCTTGAGTGAAACGGCACGTAAACCGCTGAAAGGTTCATCGCCTGCGGTGGCGACGGAAGCAGAAGCGCATCGTTTGCTCGATAAGCTGCGTAAACGCAAGGTTAAGCATAAATCGGCCTAACGGCTCAGCAACCGATATGCCAGTCAGTTAACGCTGACTGGCATTTTTTTATGTGCCATCTTAAGTTTCGAACTTTGATCGCCGCTTTTCAGGTATCTCACAATGCTTGATTAGGCTTAATCATCGATGGTTATTACGGAAAAAGAAGCACTTTCGACGCTCGAGGGAAATATGTTCCTCGGTGAACTCCCTGAAATGATCAACAGTAAAATCGTTTTCTCTGGCTCAGGAAATATCTTCATCTGCGAACCCGGCGTTAAGTTGCATAATTCAAGCATTGAATTTAATGCGAATAACTCGATAGTGTATTTAAGCTCAAGCCATTTCCCCTATCCGGTGACGATCGTTATTCACTCGAACTCCATCTGTTATCTGGGAAGAAATAACTATATCAATGATAAATTGACACTCATTCTTTCCGAAGAGAAGCACATTTTTATAGGACATGATTGTTGTATCTCGCTCGGTATATGGATGCGTAACGCCGATCCACATTTAGTCTTTAATCAAGAAGATCACGCCAGAATTAATCATTCCAAAAGTATCTATATTGGTGACCATGTCTGGCTCGGTCAAAACGCCATGATTTTGAAAGGTTCGGTTATCCACTCGGGTAGTATTGTGGGTGCGATGAGCCTCGTGGCGGGTAAAACCATCTCCTCAAACAGCTGTTGGGGCGGCAACCCGGCGACAAAACTCAAAGATGAGATTTTTTGGTCTGGCGAATGCGTTCATTCCTGGACAGAAGAAATGACCAAAAACAATGATAATTGTCATCACGATCATTACACATTTGCAAATACGGGTGAGGTCGTCGATATCAGCGATTTTGAACGGCAGTTACAAGCCACCTCCCAAGCGACAGACAAAGTCAGATTATTGATTAAAATGCTGCTCAAAAATAATGCTAAAAATCGATTCTACGGATGATTTTTTAGAACTTACATACCATTACGGCGCGGCTTAATGTGCAAAACGACGCGCCGCAATCGGGTGCCATTTAGCCCTAACAGCCATTCATACGCTCAACCATCTGGATAACCGAAGCGTGACACATCAGCGTTCAAACAGATAATTTCCGAAACCCGCCTGAAATCCACTGCCTCACGCCAGAAAACGCCAAAATATCGACTATGATTTGTTGTCCGACCTAACTTTCATCCCAAATTATTTATCGTTTTCAGCCAGTAGCGAATCGCTTGATGTCGTCCATTGCCCCTGCGTGGGCTAAACGAGGCAATTGAATGGAATTCAGATCATTTGAAAAATCCTGGGGCGCTGAAATTCTTGCTGATGACAGCGTCCGTTTTCGTGTTTGGGCACCTGGGCAGCAGCGCATCACCTTAAGACTTGCCGATAACGACGCAGCCATGCTCGACGCAGGTGACGGTTGGTTTGCGCTGCAAGTCAGCGGCGTAGCGCCCGGCGCAGAGTATAACTTTGTGCTGGACGATGGCACGGTAGTGCCCGATCCCGCCGCACGTGCGCAAAAGGCGGACGTCAACGGCCCTTCACTGGTTATCGATCCGCAAAGCTATCGCTGGCAGCACACCGCATGGCAAGGTCGTCCGTGGCATGAAACGGTGGTGTATGAAATGCACATCGGTACCTTCACGCCCGAAGGCACATTCCAGGCGGCGATAGCCAAATTGCCTTGGCTGGCTGAGTTAGGCATCACGCAACTGGAAGTGCTGCCGGTGTCGCAGTTCGGCGGCAATCGCGGTTGGGGCTACGACGGCGTGTTGCTCTACGCTCCGCATGCGGCTTACGGATCGCCGGATGATTTCAAAGCCTTTATCGATGCCGCCCACGCGCACGGTTTGTCGGTGGTGCTGGATATCGTGCTCAACCACTTTGGCCCGGAAGGCAACTATCTGCCGCTACTAGCGCCGGAGTTTTTCCACCAGGAGCGCATGACGCCGTGGGGCGCAGGCATTGCTTATGATGTCGATGCGGTGCGTCGCTACATCGTCGAAGCGCCGCTCTACTGGCTGCAGGAGTTTAATCTGGATGGCCTGCGTTTTGATGCCATCGATCAGATTGAAGATAGCTCCAGCAAGCATGCGCTGATTGAGATTGCCGAACGCATCCGTCAGGCCATTCCCGAGCGCCCTATCCATCTCACCACTGAAGATTGCCGCAACGTCATCTTCCTGCATCCGCGAGATAAACAGGGCAACGCGCCGCTGTTTACTGGCGAGTGGAACGATGATTTCCACAATGCGGTGCACGTATTCGCCACCGGTGAAACCCACGCTTATTACGAGGATTTCGCCGACGTGCCAGAGAAACGCGTGGCGCGCGTGCTGACCGAAGGCTTTGCTTATCAGGGTGAACTGTCGCCGCAGAGTGGACAGCGGCGCGGCGTACCGAGCGCCAGCCAGCCGCCAGTGGCATTCGTCGATTTCATCCAGAACCATGATCAGGTCGGTAACCGCGCGCAGGGCGATCGTTTGATCAGCCTGGCGGGCAGCGATCGTACCAAAGTGCTGCTGGCGACGCTGCTGCTATCGCCACACATTCCGCTGCTGTTTATGGGCGAAGAGTATGGCGAAACCAATCCCTTCCTGTTCTTCACCGATTTCCATGGCGATTTGGCCAAAGCAGTACGTGAAGGCCGCGCGAAGGAGTTCACCGGTCACGCCGGGCATGACCAAGAAGTGCCGGATCCTAATGCGGAACAGACCTTCATCCGCTCGAAACTTGACTGGAATACGCTGCAAACGCCGGCGGGTCAGAGCTGGCTGGCGTTAACGCGCGAGTTGCTGGCGCTGCGTCAGCAACATATCGTGCCGCTGCTGGCGGATGCGGGCGGCAACAGTGGCAAGGTGCTCGCCACGGCGGAAGGCTTTGTTGCCGTCAGCTGGCGTTTTCCGCAGGGCGAGCTGTCGCTGGCGTTGAATATCGGCAAGCAGACGCAACCTTTACCCACCATGCCAGGCCGCACGATTTTCGCCTGGCCGCAAGAAACTGAAGCATTACCCCAACACACCATTGTGGTGCGTTTGGATCAGGGAGCAACAAAATGAGTATTCCAACCGCGACGTACCGCATTCAGTTTCGCAACGGCATGACCTTTGATCGCGCCGCGGCGCTGGTGCCTTATCTGCAACGCCTTGGCATCAGCCATCTTTACGCGTCGCCGATTTTCAGCGCCACCGCCGAATCCACTCACGGTTACGATGTGACCGATGCCAATGAGATCGAACCAGCAATTGGCGGGCGTGACGGCTTCAATCGGCTGGTTGAAGCGTTGCAGGACGCGGAGATCGGCTTGATTCTCGATATCGTGCCAAACCATATGGCGGCCTCGCTGGAGAATGCCTGGTGGCGCGATGTGATTGAGTATGGCGAGAGCAGCCGCTATGCCAATCACTTTGACATTGACTGGACGCGCCGTCTGACGCTGCCGTTTCTCGGCGACAGCTTCGAGAACGTGCTGGAAAACGGTGAGCTGAGCATTAAAGCGCATCCGGAAACCGGCCATCCGGCGCTGGCCTATTACGACAGCTTTTACCCGCTGACGCCCGCCAGCTGGCAGGATCGCGCTGACGAGGTGCTGGCGATCACCGATGCCAACGCGATTGCCGAACTGCATGAGCAGCAGCCGTGGCGCTTGATGAGCTGGCGCGATGCACGCAGCGAGCTCTCTTATCGCCGTTTCTTTGAGATCACCGGTTTAGTCGGCGTGCGCGTTGAGGATGAAGCGGTGTTTGCCGATTCCCATCAGCTGATTCTCGAGCTGGTGCGCTCGGGCGCGGTCAGCGGCCTGCGCGTCGATCATGTAGATGGCCTTGCCGATCCGCAAGGCTATTTGCGTCAGCTGCGCCAGGCCACCGGCCCGGATTGCTATATCACGGTGGAAAAGATCCTCGCCGAAGGGGAACAGATTCCTGCCGACTGGCCGATTTCTGGCACCACCGGCTACGAATTTATTGCTGCGCTGTCGCACGCGCTGGTCGATGATTCGCAGATCGATACCCTGCATCTGGCCTATGAAGCCACCACCGGACAACCCAACGACGTTGAGGGTGGACTGCGCGTGGCGCGCGAATTGATGGTCGATCGCAATTTCGCCGGTGAATTTGCGCGTTTACTCAAGCTGGCGACGCAGATTGCCGTTTCCGAACATCGCAACCTCGGTGAAGCGGAACTGCACGTCGCGCTGCGGGAAATCCTCATCGCCTTCCCGGTGTATCGTACCTACGGCCAGCAGGATGGCATGCCGCTTGAAGGCGAAGAGCTGCTGCAACAGGTGCTGGAAAGGGTGAAAAACAGCGCGTCGCCGACGGTGCTGAGTTTGCTGCAGGCGATGCTATTGGGCGCGGTTTCCGAAGAGAGCGAAAAAGAGGCGCATGAATTCCGCGTACGCTTCCAGCAACTGACCGGACCGCTGATGGCGAAGTCGGTGGAAGACACGCTGTTCTTCCGCAATCACGTCGCGTTAGCCATCAATGAAGTGGGCGCAGAGCCGCTGCCGCATGCCTTCTCGCTGGCGCATTTCCACAGCGAGATGCAAACACGGCTGCAGCAGCAACCCGATGGCATCTCTTCCACTTCAACCCACGACACCAAGCGTGGCGAAGATGCGCGTGCGCGGCTGTACACACTGAGCGAAGCGCCTGCGTTGTGGGCGGAACACGTGACGCGCTGGCGGCAGATTAATCAGGCGCAGGTGGTGGAGCTGGAAGATGGCGCCGCACCGGAACCGGCGGTGGAATGGATGCTGTATCAGGCGTTAGCCGGCGTGTGGCCGACCACCTTGCAGCCGCAGGATGCCAGCCAACTTGAAGAACGCTTTATTCCCTTTGTCGAGAAAGCGTTACGCGAAGCCAAGCTGCGCACCGATTGGGCAGAGAGCAATGAAGCCTACGAAAAGGCGGTGCTGGATTACGCACGCCATCTGCTTTCACCGGCCAATCAGCAGTTTCTCAGCGACTTCAGCCACGCGTTGCAGCCGTTTATTCAGGCCGGACTGATCAACAGCCTGACGCAAACGGTGATCAAACTCACCGCGCCGGGCGTGCCGGATATCTATCAGGGCAGCGAAGCACTGGACTTCAGCCTGGTCGATCCCGACAACCGCCGCACGCCGGACTTTGATCTGCTGGAGCAGCAGCTTGCAGAGTCTGAATCTCCCGATTTCAACGATGCGCAAAACTGGCTGAGCGGCAAACTGAAACAACAGGTCATTGCCCGCCTTCTGCATCTGCGCCGCGATTATCCGCAGCTGTTCCGCGTGGGTGATTATCAGCCGCTGCAGGTTAGCGGCGAACATCAGGAGAAAGTCATCGCTTTTGCGCGTCAGGACAGCGACCACGCGTTGCTGGTGATCTTGCCGCGCCTGAGTTTCGATAACGCGCAGTGGACGCAAACCGAAGTGGTTCTGACCGAATCACTCGCCCATCGCCACTATCGCAACTTATGGACAGGCGCAAGCGTGGCGATTGGCGATTACATCGCGCTGGATGAGGCGGCCTCGAGTGCGCCGTTGGTGCTGCTAAGCAGCTGATGCATTACCCGATTAATCTGTGAGGAGAATTATTGATGACAAGTAAGCATCTGGAAATTACAGCAGGTTCGGGACAAGTGCTTGGCGCTAACTATGATGGCCAAGGCGTGAACTTTGCCCTGTTTTCAGCCTGCGCTGAGCGAGTTGAGCTGTGTTTGTACGATGAAAGCGGCGAAAACGAAATCGCCCGCTTCGATTTGCCGGAATATACCCATGAAGTGTGGCACGGCTATATTCCCGGTTTGCAGCCCGGCGCGCTTTATGGCTATCGCGTGCATGGCCCGTACGAGCCGGAAAATGGCCATCGCTTTAACCCCAATAAATTGTTGCTCGACCCTTACGCGCGCGAACTGGCGGGCGAATTGCAGTGGGACGAGTCGCACTTTGCTTACGACCTGCTGCATGAAGACAAAGACCTCAGTTTTGATACCCGCGACAGCGCGCCATTTACGCCGAAATGCGTCGTCATCGATCCCAACGAATTCGATTGGCAGGATGCCAATCGCCCCAATATTCCATGGTCGAAAACGGTGATTTATGAAGCCCATGTAAAAGGCTTCAGCCAGCTTAATCCAGCGGTGCCTGAAGAAATGCGCGGCACTTACGATGGGATGAGCAATCAGGCCTCGATCGATTACATCAAAAGCCTCGGCGTGACTACCGTGGAACTGCTGCCAGTGCACGGTTTCCCGGACGATCAGCATCTGCTGGATCGCGGTCTGAAAAACTTCTGGGGCTACAACACGCTGGCGTTCTTCGCGCCGGCCACGCGCTACTTTGGTCCGCGCGGCATTCAGGGCTTCCGCGATATGGTGCGTGCCTTCCACGATGCCGGCATCGAAGTGATTCTTGATGTGGTCTATAACCACACTGCCGAGGGTAATGAACTCGGTCCAACCTTGTCGTTTAAAGGCATCGATAACTACTCCTATTACCGCACGCTGCCGGATCAGCATCGCTACTACATCAACGATACCGGTACCGGCAACACGGTGAATACCTCGCATCCGCGCGTGTTGCAGATGATTCTGGATTCGCTGCGTTATTGGGCCGAATCGATGCACGTCGACGGCTTCCGCTTCGATCTCGGCACCGTGCTGGGTCGTGAACCGGAAGGCTTTGACGAACGTAGTGGCTTCTTTGACGCCATCATGCAGGATCCGGTGTTGTCCAAACTGAAGTTGATTGGCGAGCCATGGGATATCGGGCCAGGCGGCTATCAGGTTGGTGGTTTCCCGCCAGGCTGGGCGGAGTGGAACGACAAGTATCGCGATACGGTGCGTGAATATTGGAAAGGTGACATGGTCACAAATGATTTCGCCGCGCGCCTGCTCGGTTCCGGCGATCTCTACGATCAGCGCGGTCGCCGTCCGTGGTCCAGCATCAACTTCCTTACCGCGCATGATGGCTTCACGCTGAACGATTTAGTGTCGTATAACGAGAAACACAACGAAGCCAACGGCGAAGATAACAACGACGGCCACAACGAGAACCGTTCGTACAACTACGGCGCGGAAGGCCCGACGGACGATGAAGGCATCAATGCGGTGCGCGAGCGGCAGAAACGCAATTTCCTCGCCACGCTGCTGTTCTCGCACGGCACGCCGATGCTGCTGGCGGGCGATGAGTTTGGTCGCAGTCAGCTTGGCAACAACAACGGCTATTGTCAGGACAGCGAGATTTCCTGGCTGCACTGGGAAAACCTGCCGCCTTCCGCTGATGCGCTGCGCGACTTTACACGGCATATTTTGGCGTTAAGAGCCAAACAGCCGCTGCTGCGGCGTGAAAGCTGGCGCGATGGGATGGAAATCAAATGGTTTAACGCCGGTGGCGGTTTCCAGCAGGCCGATCAATGGGATGATGGCACCACGCTCGGGGTGTATCTCGGTCGCCCGGATTTAGAGACGGAGGAAGGGATTTGGCATGACGTGTTGATGCTGTTTAATCCGTACGAAGGCAACGTGCCGTTCCGTATTCCCCAGTTTGGTGAAGGCGGCTGGGTACTGGAGCTTTCGACGTCGGACAGCGTTGAGAAGGGTTTGGTGATTACTAAAGAAAAGGATTTCGAGCTGGAAGGCCGCAGCCTGGCGCTGTTCCGCAGGCCATAGCCGGGTTGTCATTGATGGCGTAATGCACATCGGGTAAACGTTAAACGGTCGCCATGAATGGCGACCCTACAGCTGTTTGGCGAGGTTTTCGTAGGGTGCGCATTCATGCGCACCGGATAAATTAAATTAACTAAATTCCTTAATCTGCCGATGGTTATTAACTTGCCCTCTTCCCTGAGCTGCCAAAGCCGGGATGCTTTAAGATTAAGGATAATGAAATGAACATCTCCCAACGTCTGTTTGCCACATTCTCCATCCTGTTTGGTGCCATCATCCTACAAGCTGTCCTCGCCATTTCTCTGCTTTCAGGTTTTCAGGATCGTTTTGAATATGTACAGGCCAATGCCATTCCCTCCATCAAGGATCTTGGCAAATTGATTGATGGCAGTAACCAACTGGCGCTGACGCTGTACAAACACAAAAGCCAGACCGACGACAGTAAAATGCCGGTGATTGAGAATGAGATCCAAATACAGCTGGCGGATTTGAAATCACAAACCGATTACTACATGGCAAACGATATCTCCAATGATGAAGATAAGCGTTTAACGGAAGTTGCTTACGCCAATATTGAGCATGTCATTGCCGCGCTTCCGCCCTTTTTAGCGGCATCACGCGCCCATCAGAATGACATCAGTATGGATCTGATCAACGGACAAACCGGCATCGGTGCCGCCATCCGACAGCTGATCAGTGATTATCAAAAACAGCTGCAACTGAATATCGCCATCGGTGATGAACTGCGCGCCACCAACCGAAGTACCTTCCATTCGGTGCTCTGGACCACCATTGCTGGCGTTATCGCCACTGTACTGATTTTTGGTGTGCTGTCGCTGTTCACTGTACTGCGTATTCGTCGCAGCTTGTCTGCGGCGGGTAAAGTGATGATGACCGCCAGCGAGAACCTCGATTTAACCTTGAAGGCGGATGAAAGTCGTCGTGATGAAGTGGGCAATATGGCGCACTCGTTTAACGTCTTGATGGATCGCGTATCAGTTGCCCTTTCGTCCGTACGGCAGGCGTCACAATCGGTGAGCAGCGCATCGGTACAGATCACCGCGGGCAACGAAGATCTTTCGTCACGCACCGAACAGCAGGCGGCATCATTGGAACAAACTGCTGCCAGCATGACCGAACTGAGCGAAACCGTACGCCAGACTGCCGATAACACCCGCCAGGCGAGTCAGCTTGCTGCTAACGCCAGCGGCTTGTCGGAGAAGAGCAGCACATCACTGACCACTATGCTTTCAACCATGGATAACATTCGTGGTAGCTCGCGCAAAGTGACCGAAATCGTCTCGATCATTGAAGGCATTGCTTTCCAGACCAATATCCTGGCGCTCAATGCGGCTGTTGAAGCCGCACGTGCCGGTGAGCATGGCAAAGGATTCGCCGTGGTCGCCGGTGAAGTTCGCAGCTTATCGCAGCGTTCCACCACCGCCGCGCGTGAAATTAAGACGCTGATTGAAGAGTCTCATCGTTTGACCGAAGCCGGTGCCGCGCAGGCCAGCGACGTGGGCCGCAATATGAGCGTAATGAATGATGCCATTCATCAGGTGAGCCAGCTGATGGAAGAGATTGCCGCTGCCGCCGTTGAGCAGAGCCAGGGCATTGTACAGGTGCAGCAAGCGGTGAATCAGATGGACGATGTCACGCAGCAGAACGCCGCGCTGGTGGAAGAAGCTTCTGCCGCTTCGCGGTCGCTGCAGGAGCAGGCCGGGAATCTGAATCAGCTGGTGGGTAAATTCCATGTTGCGGGTGTGGGCGAGGTTCATCAAAAGCAGGCTGTGATGCGTACTGCTTCATTCGTTAAACCCTCGCGCGTTGCGGTGGTGAATGATGCGGATTGGCAGAGTTTTTAAGATGTTTTAGCCGGTGCGCATGATTGCGCACCCTACAAAAACGTAGGGTCGCCATTCATGGCGACCTCTTAACTAACTGGCATTACACCTTCAGCATTTTCACCGTGGCATCAATATCGATTTCATCTGCCGTGAAAATCAAGGTTGTGCCCTGAAAAGTGGTAATCGCCAGTTTTTTCAGTGAGCGCACTTCATCCGGCTTAATATCTGTTTTCGGCTTGATGCTATTCATCAAAATACCCACTGACAGCACGGTATTCTCTTTATCGATACGCGTCTCAACCGGCACTTCTTCGCTGTAAACCACGTAAGACTTGATCGACGTAAGCTTAAGGCGCTCACCGGCAATATAGATATATTTGCTTTCGGGTAAGACTTTCACCGCATAGGCTGACAAACCCTTGTTATTGGTTGTCGGCTCGAATGTCACCGCGGCATCTTTCTTGATCAGCTCAGGGTTAGCGACCTTAATCACATGGAAATAGCGGTTATCGCCATTTTCATCTTTGATAAATCCAAAACCTTTATCCTGAAACCAGGTTGTGATCGTTCCGTTCATCGCCATTGCCGCCTACCTAATCGTTATCTACTCAGTTTTTTCAGCGCGCAGTGTAAAGCACATTGCCTGCGCAGACCACGTCTTTGCTGTAAGTCTGGACGATAATTTTTGGCCAGGCGAGTGCTTATCCACCAGATTCGCCAGCTAGTTGAAAATTCGTTATTATCCGCCTCCATTCACAATCCGGGCGTTTTGATGTCTACCATTATCGATCACTTTATTGCCCCGCCTTGCGATGACGAAATTGAGATTCTCTATCAGGATGAGCATCTGCTGCTGATCAATAAACCTGCTGGCCTGCTCAGCCTGTCGGGGAAAAATCCGCTCAATCTCGATTCGGTGCATCATCGATTAGTAAAGCTGTTCCCCGGCTGCACGCTGGTGCATCGGCTGGATTTCGGTACTTCGGGGTTAATGGTGATTGCCCGCAACAAGGCGATGAATGCCGCATTGTGCCAGCAGTTCAGCCAGCGCAGCGTAACCAAGATTTATCACGCGCTGTTGTGTGGGCATCTGGCTGAGAATGAAGGTGTGATCGACGCGCCAATTGCTAAAGATGCGGCGCTGTTTCCACTGATGACGATTTGCGCAGTCAATGGCAAACCTGCTCGTTCACGCTATCGTGTCATTGAGCGTACGCATGACGGGATGCTGCCATTAACGCGGGTAGAACTCACACCTGAAACGGGACGCACGCATCAACTGCGCATTCACTGCCAGCAGTTGGGCCATCCGATTTTGGGTTGCGATCTGTATGGCGGGCGCTTGCTGCCAGGAAGCGAACAAACGCCGCGTTTGATGTTACACGCCAGCGAGTTGAATTTTATTCATCCGGTAAGCGGTGAGCCAATAAACATCCGGAATATATGCCCTTTCTGACAGCGTAACCGGCGTTTTGCTTACCACATCAAATCATCTGGCACTTTGAAATCAGCGTACGGATCGTCTTCATCCTGCTCTTCCTGACTCAGCGCACTGTTCAATACGACACTGCTCGCATCTCGCTGGGCAATTTTATCCGCAACGCTGGCAGGAATAATCGCGTATTGACTCTCACCATTGCTATCCACGCTCAGTCGCGCGATGGCAAGGCGGCCATTAATCAGTTGGGTCTGGGTCAGCTTATCCACGTCGATTTTTTTGATCAGATTATTGTCGGTGAAATTAAAACCAATATTGCCTTTCGAAATATCGATTTTATTCATTTCGATCAACTGCTTAACCTGCGCTTTATACTCTTTAGCTAAAGTCGCCTGTTTTTGCTGCTCACTCAGCTGCTTATCGCGCTCCAGCTGCGCTTTTTTGTTCTCTTCCACCGCCTCTCTGGCCTCACGAGCCTGAACGCGTGATTTTTTAGCGGTTCGTTGGACCTTGTCCATTTTTTTGCTGCTGACTAAGCCTGCTTTCAGCATTTGCTCTTGTAAGGTGAGTTTTGCCATTTTCGTGTCTGACCCGTTAAAAAATTTGGGGAGAGTATACCTGCAATGATGAAGTCTGTGCCACACCGCACGGGCTGACTGCTGTGCGCACGATCTTCATCATTCCTCTCATCATGAAATTCCTTCATGATCGATGAAATTAAATCACTTTTTTTCAACCAGCGACTCAGGCATAAAAGTACCATCGTTAATAACTTAAAATAATATGAAGCCTGCTGATTGAGAGTACCCGAAAAGAACAAGGGGAAAGCGTAAAAATCCAGCCACAGCAAGGCTTTATATTAATAATCAGGACAGCAGACTAAAATGAACAACGCCTTTACTTTTACGGTTAAGAGCCTTCGTTTCGACGAAAATTACAATCCTTCGAGCAATACACGCATCACCACCAACTTTGCGAATCTGGCGCGCGGTGAGAAGCGTCAGGAGAATCTGCGCAACGCGCTGGTGATGATTGATAACCGCTTTAATTCTCTGGCGCATTGGGACAACCCAAAAAGCGATCGTTATGCGGTTGAGCTGGAGATTATTACGGCTGAGCTGAATCTAGGTGCTGAAGGCAATGGCAATACCTTCCCAGTCATTGAAATTTTGAAAACGAATATCGTTGATAAAAAAACCAATGAGCGCATCGAAGGGATTGTGGGCAATAACTTCTCTTCCTACGTACGTGATTATGACTTCAGCGTCGTGTTGTCAGAGCATAACAAGAGCCACACTGAATTCCGTACACCTGATAACTTTGGCGATCTGCATGGCAATATTTTCAAGAATTTCGTTAACTCAGATGCCTACAAAGCTAACTTCAATAAAGCACCGGTTATCTGCCTGAGCGTTTCAAGTAAAAATACCTATTACCGCACCGGCAATGTACATCCGGTATTGGGCATTGAATATCAGCAGGATGAACTCTCACTGACGGATGAATATTTCGGAAAAATGGGTCTGCGGGCGCGCTATTTCATGCCGGCAAACAGTGCTGCGCCATTGGCTTTCTATTTCCATGGTGATTTACTCCGTGATTACACCAATCTTGAGCTGATCGGTACTATCAGCACCATGGAGACGTTCCAGAAGATTTACCGCCCTGAGATTTACAATGCTAATTCGGCCGCCGGTAATCAATATCAGCCAAGCTTAAATCATCAGGATTATTCTTTAACGCGAATTGTTTATGATCGAGAAGAACGTAGCCATTTGGCAGTTGAACAAGGGAAGTTCACGGAAGAGCGCTTTATTAAGCCTTACCAAACTATTCTTGAGCAATGGTTTGCTACTCCCGTTCTTTGATCACCCATAAAAATAGAAGGTCACCTGCTATGAAAAAATTATTACCGACTTCCACTGCTGGTAGTTTGCCGAAACCATCATGGTTGGCTCAGCCCGAAACATTGTGGTCGCCGTGGAAATTACAAGATCAGGAATTAACCGACGGTAAGCAAGATGCGCTGCGTTTGTGTCTGGAAGATCAACAGCAAGCAGGCATTGATATCGTCAGTGATGGCGAGCAAACGCGTCAGCACTTTGTTACCACCTTTATTGAACACCTTAACGGCGTGGATTTTGAGAAGCGCGAGATCGTAAAAATCCGCGATCGTTATGATGCCAGTGTTCCGACCGTGGTTGGCCCGGTAAGCCGTCAAAAATCCGTGTTTGTTGAAGATGCTAAGTTTTTGCGTCAGCAAACTGATCGTCCCATTAAATGGGCGCTGCCGGGTCCAATGACCATGATCGACACGCTTTATGATAACCACTATAAAAGCCGTGAAAAACTGGCATGGGAATTCGCTAAAATTCTCAATGAAGAAGCCAAAGAGTTAGAAGCGGTGGGCGTCGATATTATTCAGTTTGATGAGCCTGCATTTAACGTCTTCTTTGACGAAGTGAATGACTGGGGTATCGCTACCCTGGAAAGAGCCATCGAAGGTCTGAAATGTGAAACCGCGGTGCATATTTGCTACGGTTATGGCATCAAAGCCAATACCGACTGGAAAAAGACGCTGGGCACCGAGTGGCGTCAATACGAAGAGATCTTCCCTAAGCTGCAAAAGTCGAATATCGATATCATCTCACTGGAATGTCAAAACTCACATGTGCCGATGGAATTGATGGAACTGATTCGCGGCAAAAAAGTGATGGTTGGCGCCATCGACGTGGCAAGCAATACCATTGAAACGCCTGAAGAAGTTGCCGCGACGCTGCGTAAAGCGCTGCAGTTTGTCGACGCCGATAAGCTTTATCCTTGCACCAACTGCGGCATGATTCCTTTGCCGCGCGGCGTGGCAAGAGGCAAACTGGATGCGTTAAGCGCCGGTGCGGAGATCGTACGTAAAGAGCTGATGAATAAATAACGCCGCCAAATAGCACCATATATAAAACTCGGTCCGGGATATGACAATCATTCCCGGACCGAGCAGCTGAATCAGTGATTAACCTGCCCGCCCGACTTTCTGAAATCAATTACCATCGTTTGCCCCTCCTGAAAAGCGTCAAAATCCGGTCCTTGCGAAAGATACTGGCGTGGTTTAATCACTCTCATCTCTTCCGTTGCTTTCAACGCTTTCAACCTCAAGCCAGCGTTTTTAATCAAAGCCAGCCAAATCCACCCCTCAGACTCACCCAGCATTTTCATCCGAATATGATCGATGATGGGGTAGTTACGAATATTGGTTTGTACTTCCGGAGCATCATTCAGCTGACCAACAAAAGCGAGGGAATCAATCGATTGTGCGCCAGGAATCGACAGCGTGATTTTAATCTGATTCATTACATCCATTTGGTAACGTTGGTCGTTCACCACCGTGTTGAAACTTATTAACATCACCACCAGATGATAAAACAGCAAGATAACACTGAATCCTGCCAGCCAGTTTCTTATAGCAGGTAAAGCGTGCACGGATACGTAGAAACAGAACAGGCAGGTAATGCTGCTGGCGCCCAACATGCGTGGTGCAAATAAGGGAGTGGCTAATGCCAAAGAAAGACCGGGAATCGCCATAATGACAATTAATCCCGCACTTAGCATCAAGATGGCTGCGCTTATCGTGAATTTACGCTGCTGTTTTAAATTGAGTGCCATCACAATAAGGCCTGAAAGCAGCATCAACAAAGGCAGCAATAAAAATATCATCATGCCGCGCGGATAAGCGCTAATAAAGAGGCGACTGAAGGTTTTAATCGTCTCGATGATGACTGGCAAAGACTCTGAATTGGGTAATAATAGCTTGCTGTGTTTCATGCTGTACCAGTCGATCTTTACCGGCAGCAGATAATTCATCGCCAGTTTATAGACCACAATGGCAATGCCCAGCGCCACTATTTTCCCAGCCAGCCACGCCCATGTTGATTGATCATTATTTAACCGAGAAATAACCAGTAACGCTACGCAAGCAATATAGACATTAAGTCCTGGCTGATAGAGCGTCTGAATCAGCAGTAATATTAGCGCCGTGTACATAACCGCCTGAAACGGCTTGGATCGGTTCACCAGGCTTGCCAGCATGGCGCCAGCGAATGACAAAAGAATGGTGAAACTGTCAAAGGTATACAGCATTCCCTGCGCCAGAAAGGGATTAAGCACGATAAAAATTGGCGGTACAAATGACCAGCAGCCAATCAGAGGAATTTTAAGCTTTTCAGTGAAGAGCACAGCCGCAACACTCAGCGCCAGCAATCCGAGCAGTAAATTAAGCGGAGAAACATCGCTGAGCGTATTACCAAAAGAGATCAAAGCCTGTAATAACCAGGTGCCCGGTCTTCCATTGCTCAGCCATGTCGATCTATCCCCATCCAGGATCCGGTAAAGGTCATCCCGATAATAAATTTTGTGGGTCCAGACAGGAATCGTCGCGAGCATTCCCATCATCATGGTCAACGCGATACGCTGCATCCGGCTTGCCGACGGAGGATCATTTACGGGCATCATTTTATTAGCGAATTTCCATCGATCGGGGCGGGCGGACTTTTATTTCCGCGTAGATACAAGCAAGTGTAGGCGGTTTTTTAGAAGGGATGCTCAGGGATGATAAACATCATTGGCAGGCAAGGGCTGTGCGGATAACATGGCACTTTATCTCTTTCTCACAGGCAACGTCGGCAATGGCTCTGATCCCTAAAAACTACACGCGGCTGGAAAGCGGCTATCGTGAAAAAGCATTAAAAATCTATCCGTGGGTATGCGGCCGCTGCTCGCGCGAATTTGTCTATTCCAATCTGCGCGAATTAACCGTTCATCACATCGATCACGATCACACCAATAATCCGGAAGATGGCAGTAACTGGGAGTTGTTGTGCCTGTATTGTCACGACCATGAACATTCGAAATACACCGAAGCGGATCAGTACGGTACAACGGTTGTGGCAGGAGAAGATGCGCAAAAAGATGTGGGTGAAGCCACCTATAATCCTTTTGCCGATTTGAAGTCGATGTTGAATAAGAAAAAGTAAGGTTTTTGTTTGAAATAGAGGTCGCCATAAATGGCGACCCTACGATGGCGACAGATCATTCCTTACTTATTAGTCTTAGTGCTATTACTGAACTGCTCGGTGAGATAGTTGCTGGTGTTATTCAGCACGCTAACCATTTTATCCAGATTGGTGAACTGCTTTTTATAGCGCGCAATAGTGTCATCGATACGTTTACTGGCGGTATTGTACTGATCGGTCAATGTATTCAGCTTCTTGCTGATGGTATCCGTTGCGCCCTGCAATACGCCTTTGCTGCTGAGGAACGTGGTGAAAGTGTTGTTCAGTACGGTCGAAACGCCGGTTTTCTTGCTATCGCCAACAAACATGTCGCGAATCGCTTCTGGCTTCACCTGCAAACTGGTGGTCAGTTTGGTC
The DNA here is from genome assembly GCF_024506435.1 of Pantoea trifolii. Taxonomy (NCBI): domain Bacteria; kingdom Pseudomonadati; phylum Pseudomonadota; class Gammaproteobacteria; order Enterobacterales; family Erwiniaceae; genus Pantoea; species Pantoea trifolii. The sequence continues at coordinate 581,319 of NZ_JANIET010000002.1, forward strand.
GCATCCAACTTAAGTTGCCCATTGGTGGGATCAGTGGTAATGCCCGCCTGCGATAACGTTTTGTAAACGCTGGAACCGGAAGTGTTCGCCAGAATGCTCTTCATCTGCACCTGAATGTTGCGCAGCGTGCCGTCGCCAATCAGCGCCCCATTCTTCCCGTCCGGATCTTTACCCGCATCCACCGGCGTGTATTTGGTCAAACTCGCCATCGTATCCTGCAGCGAGTTATAGGCATTTACCCAATCAGTAATGGCGGTTTTCGCCTTGTTGGTATCGCTGCTCACCGTCAGCGTCTGATTACCGCTGGTTTCATCGTTAAGCTTCAGCGTGATGCCTTCCACCGCGTCGGTGATCACGTTGCTGCTGCTCTCAATCGCCACATTATTAACAGTCAGCTTGGCGTTCTGCGCCTCGACGCTCTGCGTCATGCCGCTGCTGACAGCATTCGTCGCATCAAAGCCGATAAAGTCGTGCAAGGTATCATCGCCGGTCACGCTCAGCGATTTCACTGCATTGCCGGTGCCAGATGCAGAGGAAGTCAGTGACAAGCGGTATTCAGTGGCCGAGACCTTAATCAGGCTAGCGGTGACGCCAACGTCGGACTTGTTGATGGTGTCACGAATGGCAGAAAGCGAGGTCTGATCTTTGGTCAGCGTGATGCTCTTCTCTTTACCTTCGGCGGTGACAAATTTCAGGGTTCGGGAATCAGCATCGCTACCAATCGCCGCTTTGATATCGGTTTTGGCATCGCTGGTTAGCGTTTGCGATTGCGCCAGTTTCTGCACGCTTATGGTGTATTTGCCCGCCAACGCATTGCCGTTGGAATCGGCGCTAAACGCTGTTGAACTGGATGCTGTGGTCGTCGAGGTATACAGGGCGGCATCGTTTAATTTGTTGTTAGCCGTCTGGAAAGTCTGAATCGCGGTTTTGAGCGTACCGTAGGCGGACAACTTGGCGGTCGCCGCCGATTGTTGTTTGGAAATCGGTGCCAGCGATTGCTTTTCTGCCGCAGTCAGTTTGTCGAGGATGGTGCTTAAACCCAGTCCTGAACCGACGCCTAATGTTGAAATCCCAGTCATGAACGCAACTCCTGTTAATTTAACGTTACGGTACTATCGGCAGCCTTAACGCAAACTTTATAAAAATCTGATCATTTCCTTACGTTATCCTTACAAACATAAAAAGCCACGTCGTTAGCGCCCGATCACTGTTGATTAATCGCACTGGAAATATGATGCATTTCACATTTAACTGTCGCTGTGCTTGTCGGATAAGCACAGCCGATTATGATCTTGCGAGATTGTTACTGCGTTCAGCGCAGGCAAAACCTGACACGCCGTCCTCCCGGTGGGTCAGGTTTTTTATTTTCAGGGCAGATAAAAATGAAAATCGCGAAAATCCTCAACAACAATGTCGCGGTAGTGCTGGGCGACAACGGCAAAGAACAGGTTGTGATGGGACGTGGTTTGGCGTTTCAGAAGCGCGTCGGCGACGAACTGGATGCGCAGCAGATCGAAAAAGTGTTTGCGCTGCAAAGTGATACCTTGACAGGCCGGCTCAGCGAATTGCTGTCGGATATTCCGCTTGAGGTGATCACCACCAGCGAACTGATCATTGCCAATGCGCGTCAGCAGCTGGGTCAGCCGCTGCATGAAAGTCTCTCTATCGCGCTGTGCGATCACTGCCATTTTGCGATTGAGCGCCACCAGCAAGGCATCCCGATTCGTAACGTATTGAAGTGGGAAATCAAAACGCTCTATCCGAAAGAGTTTTCCCTCGGTATCGAAGCGCTGGCGCTGATTCACAAACGGCTTGGCGTGGAGTTACCCGAAGATGAGGCCGGATTTATCGCCCTGCATCTGGTGAATGCGCAGCTCGGCAGCGATTTCGCCGATGTATCGCACATCACGCAATTTATGCAAGAGATCCTGCATATCGTGAAGTATCGCCTTCAGCTGGATTACCGCACCGAGAGCTTGAGTTACAACCGCTTCGTCAACCACCTGAAGTTCTTTGCACAGCGCATGTTGGGCAAACGCGGCGTGTGGAGCGAGGATGAATCGCTGCATGATGTGGTGCGCGACAAATATCCGCTCGCCTATCAATGTGCAGAGAAGATCGATAAGCATATTCAGCAGAAATATCTGTATGAGCTCTCCAGCGAGGAGCGCATGTTCCTCACCATTCACATTGAGCGGGTACGCAAAGAGACGCTGGCGTTACAGGATGATGCGGACGAGGCGTAAACCAGGTGCGCATGATTGCGCACCCTTCAATCAACCCACTTACTTCAACGCTTCGCCATGGCTGCGAATCACGTCCTGATACCAGAAGAAGCTTTTCTTGCGTGAACGCGCCAGCGTACCGTTGCCCGCATCATCGCGATCCACGTAGATAAAGCCGTAACGTTTGGAGAACTCGGCTTTTGATGCGCTGACCAAATCGATCGGTCCCCAGCAGGTATAACCCAATACCTCCACGCCATCTTCAATCGCTTCACGCACCTGCACCAGATGATCGTTGAGATATTGAATACGGTAATCGTCGTTAATTTGCCCATCCTCTTCCACCACATCTTTGGCGCCAAGCCCGTTTTCCACGATAAACAGCGGCTTCTGATAGCGGTCATACAGGATGTTAAGCAGAATGCGCAGCCCTTCAGGATCGATCTGCCAACCCCAATCGGAGCTCGGCAGATGCGGGTTCGGCACCATCGAAAGAATGTTGCCGCGCGCTTTCTGGTTCTCTTCTTCATTGGTGGTGACGCAACCGGTCATGTAGTAGCTGAAGGAGATGTAATCGACAGTGTTTTGCAGGTCGCGCTTATCTTCTTCGGTCATTGCGATGCTGATGCCGCGATCGGCAAAGAAGCGTTTCATATAGGCCGGATACGCGCCGCGCACCTGCACATCGCCAAAGAAGAGCCATTCGCGGTTCTGCTGCAAGGTTTCCAACACGTCTGCCGGACGGCAGCTCAGCGGATAGAGCAGCGCGCCGAGCAGCATGTTGCCGATTTTGCCGTCCTGAACGATTTCGTGGCAGGCTTTCACCGCGCGACCGCTCGCCACCAGCTGATGATGAATCGCCTGATAGATCGCCTGCTGATCGCTCTCTTCCGCCAGACCCACGCCGGTAAACGGCGCGTGCAGCGACATGTTGATTTCATTAAAAGTCAGCCACAGTTTCACCTTGTGCTGGAAGCGGGTGAACACCGCGCGCGCATAGCGTTCAAAGCAATCGATGGTGATGCGATTGCCCCAGCCGCCGTACTTTTTGATCAAGCCATACGGCATTTCATAATGCGACAGCGTCACCAGCGGCGTGATGTTGTATTTGGCCATCTCATCGAACAGGCGATCGTAATAGGCTAATCCCGCTTCGTTAGGTTCCGCTTCATCACCCTGCGGGAAGATGCGCGTCCAGGCAATTGAGGTACGCAGCACGGTAAAGCCCATTTCGGCGAACAGTTTGATGTCCTCCGGGAAGCGGTTATAGAAATCGATGGCGGTATCTTTGATGCCAAAATCATCACCGCTGCGCTCGACGCGCGCACCGAAAATGCCTTTGGGTTGCAGGTCGGAGGTCGATAAACCTTTGCCGCCTTCCTGATACGCGCCTTCAACCTGGTTGGCGGCCACGGCGCCGCCCCATAAAAATCCGTCCGGGAAACGTTTAGTCATCTGTTTGCTCCTCAATTATTTCAGCACGGCCAACAACGGAGCGCCTTCGCTCACAGCCGTGCGGCTCAGGGTTAACACATCCACAAAATCATCGCTATTACTCACCAGCACCGGCGTGGTGAGGTCAAATCCTGCGGCTTTAATCGCATCGAGATCGAACTCCAGCAGCAGATCGCCCACTTTGACCGGCTGATCGTTGGCGACTTTAGACGAAAAATATTGTCCATCGAGCTTCACGGTATCGAGGCCAACGTGGATCAGCACTTCCGCGCCCTGCGCCGATGTCAGGCCAATCGCATGGCCGGTACGGAACATTGACGACACCACGCCATCGATCGGCGAAACCACGCGGCCCTGCTGCGGGATAATCGCTGCCCCTTTGCCGAGCAAACCGCTGGCAAAGGTTTCATCTTTAACTTGTTCCAGCGGAATGACGTCTCCCGCTATCGGACTGACCACACTTTCGCGGCGCGTCAGATTGCTGGGCGACGAAACCGGCGCGGGCGGCGCAACCACGTCGGCTGCAGGCTCGGTCAGACCGAACAGATAGGTGCTGACGCAGGCGAAAATCAGTGCCACCGCCGCACCGGCAAACGCCGCCAGTACGCTGGCATCAATGCCGCTGTTCGGCACCACCTGAATAAAGGTGAACACGCTCGGGAAACCAAAAGAGTAAATGGTGGTGTGCCAGAAGCCGAGGATTGCCGCGCCCAAGGCACCACCGACGCAACCGAAGATAAACGGACGTCGACGCGGCAGCGTCACGCCATACACCGCCGGTTCGGTGATGCCGAAGATGCTGGCGGTAAACGCCGATCCCGCCATCGCTTTGAGTTTCGCTTCGCGGGTTCGCAGGAAGATGCCCAGCGTCGCGCCCGCCTGACCCAACACCGCTGGCATCAGCAATGGCAGCAGCGTGTCGTGACCAAAGTTGGCGAGATTGTTCAGCATGATCGGCACCAATCCCCAGTGCAGACCGAAAATCACGCACACTTGCCAAATCGCGCCCATCACCGCGCCCGCAATCATTGGGCTCAGGCTGTAAATCCACAGATAGCCTTCGGCCAGCATGCGGCTCAGCCAGGTCGCCGCCGGACCAATCGCCAGGAACGTCAGCGGCACAGTGATCAACAAGCAGCACAACGGCGTAGTGAAGTTACGCACCGCGACAGGCGAGCGCGGATGCACCCAACGTTCAATCAGGCTGGAAACCCAGGCCGCGAAGATAATCGGAATCACTGATGAGCTGTAGTTCAGCACCTCGAGCGGGATGCCGATGAAGGTCAGTGCATTGCCCTGCTGCTGCTGTTGCAGCACCTCAAGAATCATCGGATGCACCAGTGCAGCGGCAATCGCCATGCTGACAAATGGATTACCGCCGAATTTTTTACCGGCGCTGTAACCGAGCAAAATGGGCAGGAAGTAGAACAATCCATCGCTGGCAACAAACAGCACTTTGTAACTGCCGCTGTCGGCGCTCATCACGCCGAGCACCAGCGCTAACGCCAGCAACCCTTTGATGATGCCGGTAGCGATCATCACGCCGATAAACGGGGTAAAGATGCCGGACACCAGATCGATAAAGCGTGCAAACAGGCCTTGCGGTACAGCGTTATCTACGTCCTCGCTCTGATTATCCAGCGCATGGCGCGCGGTGAGTTCGCGATACACTTCCGCCACCTGATTGCCAATCACCACCTGATATTGGCCACCGCTCTCAACCACCATGATCACGCCGGGATTGTCCTTTAACGCGGCGGTCTGCGCTTTTTGACTGTTTTTCAGCTTGAAGCGCAAACGCGTGGCGCAGTGCATCACACTGATGATGTTCTCTTTGCCGCCAACACCGCTAACGATGTCATCCGCCAGTTCCTGATATTGCATCACTCTTTCTCCTGAACAATGCCCTAATGCTCGCCAGTTAAGCGTCTATCGGTCACCATAAATGGCGACCCTACAAAGGATTGGCGTGTTTTTCGCGCAAAAAAAAACCTGAGACGCGCCCTCTTCAACTGAAAAAGGGCGCGTCTCAGGTTTTGCCTGCCGAACAGTAACAATCCTTAACGGGCGCTATCATGCTTACAGCGCGGAAAAAGTGGCAAGCAGTATTAGCGAACAACGTTGAGAAGTGTGAAGCGGGTCACCGATTAGAGGCGTTTGAGTGCCGTTAACGCCAGCACGCTAAGCAGCGCACCAATCACCATCAGCAGCAGATAACTCATCCACTGCAGCAGCAAAATCCCCAGCACGCCACCGCCCAAAAACGCCAGCACGGTGTAAAAATGCAGCTTTAGCCGCTCAATATAGAGTGGCGCATCCTTAGGAGATTCTTTGCGGCGCAGCACATCAAACAGCATTGCCAGCTCAATACCGATATCGGTCGCGGTGCCGGAAACGTGCGTGGTACGTACACGCGCGTTGGAGATGCGCGTCACCACCGCGTTTTGCAATCCCATCAAAAAACTCAGGCTAAGCACCAGCAGCACGCCGGATCCGCTAAAGCGGAACCCGCTTTCAATCACACCCAGCACCAGCAACGCGATGCCTTCAATCAGGATATTAATGGCGTAGATGCCGCGAATCTGGCGCCGTCTGCCGGAGTTGATAATCAGCGTTGAGACCGACGATCCGGCAATAAACAGCAATACGATGAGCAGAAAAAACAGGCCGACGTGCAGATTGGCTTTGGCCAGATGGTCGGAAAGTGAGGAGACATTGCCGGTCATGTTTGCCGAGAAGAAACCGACGGTTTCAAACGCTGCGGTGTTGAGTGCGCCCGCAACGGCGGCCAGCGTGCAGGCCAGGCGAATGTCGGTATTAAAGGTGCGCGTGTTCTCGGCGGTGATCAGCATGGGAAATCCTGGCCCGGGGAAAGAGGCGTATCTTCCTCCCGTAACCAGTAATTCTCAAGCGCCGTCAGGCGGTCTGTTGATCCTGCTCCTGCTCGCTAAACCGCTCACGCATTTCGTTTTCGATCTGCTCGAGCGATTTGCCTTTGGTCTCAGGCAGCATGGTGATCACAAAGATCAGCGAGCCGACGTTGATGGCCGCAAAGATAAAGAATGCGCCATTGCCGGTGGCGGACAGCAGAGGCGGGAAAGCAAACGCCACCGCCGCGTTACAGATCCACTGGAATGAAACCGCAGCGCCGGTCAGCACGCCACGCACTTTCATCGGGAACAGCTCGGACATCAGCAGCCAATACACCGGCGAAATGCACATCTGCATAAAGAACAGGAACATCAAAATCGCCGCCAGCGCGAAGATACTTTGCGTCATGTCTTGTGGCATCAGCAGCAGCACGCAGCCGAGCACCAGTTGCATGGCTATTACTACCGCCAAACCAGTCATCAGCATGGTGCGACGTCCAAAACGTCCCACCGCTTTGATGCCCACCATGGTTGCCAGCACCGAGACAATGCCGTTACCGATGGTCGCCGCAATCGACGCGTTGGTGCCCATGCCGGTGGTTTTCAGGATCACAGGTGTGTAGTACATAAAGGCGTTCACGCCGGTGAACTGGATAACAATGCCCAGCCCCGCGCCCACCAGCAACAAGCGAAGAATCCATTTCTCTTGCAGCAGTTCACGTGCCGAAGGCCCCTGACGCGCCGCCTTGGCGTGCTGGCGCATCTCTGTCATCTCCTTTTTTACTTCACGCGGTGTTTCACGCAGTTTGTGCAGGATACGACTCGCTTCTTTGATGCGCCCTTCCGCCACCATCCAATGCGGCGAGGCCGGCACAAAGAAGGTGCCGATAAACAGCAAGGCGCCGGGAATCATTGCCATCGCCAGCATGTAGCGCCATAGATGCGGATCGTTAAGCGTGAAACTCATCACCGCGCTGACCACATACGCCAGCAGCTGACCGGAAACAATCATCAGCTCGTTGCGGCTCACCAGCGGCGCACGACGTTTGGGTCCGGCGATTTCGGCAATAAACACCGGCACGGTTGAGGAACCACCACCTACCGCAATCCCCAGCAGAAAACGCATCGCCACCATCACGTGCAGGTTCGGCGCTAACGCGGTACCAATCGCGCCCAGCACAAAGATCAGTGCCAGAGAACGCAGCGTGATACGACGACCAAAGCGGTCGGAGAAATAGCCACTGAGAAAAGCACCCAGTGCGGCACCGAAGATCAGGGATGAAGTGACTAAACCTTCGGTGAACGGTGTGAGGTCAAGACCGCCCTGATCAGGTGGTAAAGTCATAAACGGCAAGGCACCGGAGATAATCCCGGTGTCATAACCAAAGGCCAACGCGCCCATGGTCGCCACCAGTACCACAAAGAAGATGCGCTGTTTGACGGTGAGATTGCTTAGCGCTGAATCGTCGTCACTGTTTTGCTGCGATGTGTCCATTCCTGTTCCCTGCATATTTAACGCGCCCTCTAGCGCAAAGGTTGAAACCCAAAAGGCAGAAGTATAGTCAGGAATTGTAAAATGTGACGGAGGTCACGGTTAAATCGACAAACATTCAAACATTTATTTCATGATCTCTTTCAATGATCGTCATTGCCGCTCTGGCTTTCGCACAACGGCGTACTACTATTTCAGCGTGACTAGCTAGTCCTCAAATCTAACGGAACATTGATAAGAGGTCTTCCTATGAACAAACAGAGCTACAGAGGCGGCGCAGGGAATTTTGCCAACGATCCAGAACGTGCGAAAGAAGCTGGCAGAGCGGGAGGCAAAGCCAGTGGAGGCAATTTCAGAAACGATCCTGAAAGAGCCGTTGAAGCGGGACGGAAAGGAGGCAAGATTAGCCGTCGTCCTCCAACAAAGTCTGAGTAAGGCGCCTTAGGATTTTTCATGCCATGGATTGGCTTTACTTCTCTTTTGCATATCACCTCCCAAAACGGTAGCCTATATACATATCGCATACATTTCATATATAGGCTTATCATGGGCATCGTAAAAATCTCCGACCTGATGCATGAGAATCTGCGCATCGCCAGCACGGCGATGAGCCGATCCATCAATGCGCAGGCAGAACACTGGATGAAGATCGGCATGCTGGCCGAGATTTACCCGTCACTCAATCATCAGGAATTGACGCGCTTGCTGATGCGCGTTGAACGCGACAGCGGCGCGGATTTAGCGCAACTGCTTGACCATCCTTTATTCACCTCGCAGGGAATCGCGTAATGAGCATCAAACTGCATACCGCTGAAGAGATCGAACTGGCGCGTGCCGCCGGACATGCCGCCGCTAAAGTGCTGGAGATCATCACGCCATACGTCAAACCGGGCGTTACCACCGATGAACTGGACGCGATTTGTCATGATTACGTGGTAAACGTGCTGAAAGTGATCCCAGCGAATATCGGTTATCACGGCTACAGCAAAACGACCTGTACCTCAGTAAACCACGTGGTGTGTCACGGCATTCCGGGCGAGAAAAAGCTCAGGGATGGTGACATCGTTAATATTGATGTCGGCATTATCAAAGATGGCTGGTACGGCGATACCAGCCGCATGTATTACGTCGGTCAGCCTTCGGTGCGTGCCAAACGTTTAGTGGATATCACCTACGAATCGATGGTTGCGGGTATCAACGTGGTGAAACCGGGCGCGACATTAGGCGATATCGGCGCGGCAATTCAGCAAGTGGCGGAAAAAGCCGGTTTCTCGGTAGTGCGTGAGTATTGCGGTCACGGCGTTGGCGAGGTGTATCACGGCGATCCGCAGATTCTGCATTACGGCACGCCGGGTGAGGGATTGGAATTGCAAGCGGGTATGATTTTCACCATCGAACCGATGATCAACGCGGGCAAAGCCGGCACCAGCGTGCTATCCGATGGCTGGACGGTAGTCACAAAGGACCGCTCGCTGTCGGCGCAGTGGGAACATACCATCGCAGTGACCGAAACCGGATTTGATTTGCTGACGCCGTGGCCAGAAGGTACCGGCGCATATCAGGCTATCTAATGATAGGAGATCCAGAACGTGAAGAACGTTCTGGATCCACATCGCCTTAAGCGGTTTGACGCAGCGTAAACACACTCACACTATTCACCATATTTGCCGCCTGCTCACTCAGCATTGCCGATGCCGCCAGCGATTGCTCCACCAGCGACGCATTCTGCTGTGTGGTGATATCAATCTGGCTAATCGCAGTGTTGATCTGGCTGATGCCGTCGGCCTGCTCGGTGCTGGCCTGATTAATCTGCACCAGCAGCTCTTTCATCTCGGCGACATTCGACATCATGCCGTTCATCAGCTTATTGGCATCCGTCACCATATCGCGACCATCGGCAATGCGCGTGGAGGACTCCTCAATTAAATTGCGGATCTCATGCGACGAGGTGGCGGTTTTCTGTGCCAGCGCGCGCACTTCTTGCGCCACCACGGCAAAACCACGACCGTGTTCACCGGCGCGTGCGGCTTCCACCGCAGCATTCAACGCCAGAATATTGGTCTGGAAAGCAATTGAATCGATCAGGTTAATGATGTCCGCCATGCGGCTGGCAGAATCGTTGATCTCGGCCATTTTGGTCGCAACGTTATCCATCATGCTGGCATTGCGTCCCACCGTGCTTTCCGCTTTGGCGGAGAGATCGGCGGCAACGTGGGTATTATTTCGCGTGTTGCTGATGGTGGCGCTGAATTCCTCCACCGAGGCCGCCGTTTGTTCCACCGAGCTAGCCTGCTCTTCCGTGCGGGCGGCAAGGTCGTTGGTGCCCGACATGATTTCGCTGGCGCCGCCAGATATCTGTTCAGCGCTAATGCGAATATGGCTGACAATCTCTGACATTTTCTCCTGCATCTGCTGAATGGCATTAATTAACTGCCCCATTTCATCTTTGCGCTGTTCATAAAAATCGGAGCTGAGATCGCCATCCGCTACGCGGCCTAGAAACGCAATAACTTTTTTCAAAGGCACAGTAATGGAACGGATAATAATCCAGCCAATTAATGCAGAAACCAAAATAGCCACCACAAAAATAATCAGCATGGAGATTTTGGTCTTACTGTATGACGCCATAAAATTATTGTAAGAGCCATTCATTTGCTGCTCTTGCAGATTAATGAAACCCTCAACCTCATTGATATAATCTCTTTGCGCCGTGGCAAGGGTAGAAAAATAGAAATCCACCGCTTTTGTCACATCACTATTCACTAACGCGAAGAAAGCATTTCGCTCCTTCAGAAAGTCAGCCCGCTTCAATTCAACGCGCTTAAGAAAAGCAATAGATTCTTCATCCGTTGCCAGCGCACCTAATTGCTTATAGGTTTCGCTGATCTTTTTCGATGCTTCCTGAAGATTGCTTTGAATGGTCGCTCTGCGCTGCGCATCAATGGGACTTAGCAGCAGTGCTTGCTGCTGCACCGTCACGTTGATTTCATCAATCAACTGGTTGCCCAATGCGATGGTCGGATAATCATCCTTCATCATGCCATTGACGCCGGTTTCCGCTAAGAACAGCGAATTTAATCCGAGCAACGCCACCAACATTAGCATCGCAATATTCAGCACAGAGGATATGGTAAGTTTGGTTCGCAACTTTACATTACGCGAAAATCTTTGAACTACGTCCATTTAGAAACCTCAATGATTTTGATTGAAAAGGTGTGAAGACAATGGTGTTGTTTTAAAAATGGAAGAGGCTCCGAAAATTAATCGGCAGCATCCCTACTGTTATCGTCAGCTATTTCATTAACATTAGAGACGCAGGTACATCAAACTGGCTATGTGCAGATAGTTATTGATTTGAAAACGATTTCATTGATCAGTTTTATTTAATGATGGCGATATACATAAAATCACCAGGCTGATTTTTTTGCTTAATTTACAAGAAAGGATTTCGCAGACCTTACGGATAGTGAATAAATGTTCTTATTTTTCCCAGTTACCGCAATTTGACTCAAAGAAAAATGATCATTTATCTTCAATATATACGCATAAATGCAAAATGACGTGGTCAGCAGATACAGGCTGCTGACCGTCCGCACTCATTCGTCAAACTGCCGCTTCCGCGCTCTGCAAAATCGCTTCATTCGCTACATCCGGCAACTGATGCAGTAGCCAATCCGCCATTTGGATTTCATCTTGCAGGATAAGCTGGAAAGTCTTTATGCCTTTACTGTCCGCCGCCTGCTGCGCTGCGGCCAGCAATGCGGTGTAGGTGGCTACTTTATAGTTACAGAACACATAGCTGCTCACTGCAATACGCACGCCCTCTTCATCACGCAACATATCACTGGCGGCTTGCCCCACCGCCGACATGCGTCCCAACGCCTCTTTGAGCGCCGACCAGTTGCTATCATAGCGCTTCAAAACCTCCTTCACCTGTTGTTGCTGTTCACAGGTTTGCTGCGTGTATTGCTTCATGCGCGCCTGCAAAAGGGGAAAATCCTCCAGCCTTAGCGTCGCGGCCTGCAGCAAAGACTCTGCGTGTTTTTCCATGGCGTGCGCATCGCGTAACCAGTCCAGATACACAAATTCCTTGGTCATTAATTTGCTCCGGTAGTGAGAAGAACATCGACAGTTAGCTGCCTGATGGGTATGACATCAGCTCATTTAGCGTGAATAAATAAAATAAGCGAAGCGTTAATTAGGCTAAATAAGGAGATTAATTAAACCTAGCAAGCAAGTGGGAAGCTGCAAGTATTGCATAAAGGAATTGCGATTTACTTTACAAGTAAAGTCTCTTACCGCTTCGCTTATTAACGACTCAAAGAAGCTTTCTTTTTGACTTTAAAAAACTCAAGATCATAACTAATGATAGTTACATTTAGAGACAATCAAAAATTTAGCTGGAAGTTACACAAGCAAGCCTCTTAGAATTAAGACTTAAGATAAACCCAGGCTTGAAACTGGTAAAAATGGCACTACATTTATTTTGCATCAAATTGGTATTTAACAGAGAGGAGAACCAATGACGGACGCTAAGCAGCAACCCGATGAGGAAGAAAAAAAGACGCAACGTCGTGGTGGTGCAGGCAACTTCGCAGAGAATAAGGAACGTGCAGCTGAGGCTGGACGCAAGGGTGGTCAGGCGAGCGGCGGCAACTTCAAGAATGACCCGGAGCGTGCCATTGAAGCAGGAAGAAAAGGAGGCAAGATCAGCCGACGCAAATAACAGTCTTCTTAAAAGAATAAACCTTTAACGGTATTCACTTCTGCACAACACTCTCCTGATACTGTATTTACGCTTCGCTTAATTACAGCTGCATCGATCTCAGGAGAGTTATTTTTTGCAAAAAAACGGATATTTGATTGTTTCTTGATCAATCTCAACTTATTTACCGCTTCGCTTATCATGGTTTTACCCTTCGCTTATTAGCCAATAAATTACATTTGCAGGCTAATAATAAATCACGGACTAAACGTTATATTTGTACACTGTCTAAAGGCTGGTACAACTTTCGAAGGATTATTCTTACAGGTCACTAAGAATAATCATGAAGAGGTTATCGAAGCGGTAAAACAGGAAACCGAAACACACAATCGTTCCGGAGGTCGCCATTTATGGTGACCAGGTGCGCATGAATGCGCTCCTTCGATGACAGCACGCACTTAACTCATTTTTTGATCTCAGAAATTTCACATTTAGTCGTATCGATTTTTATTTTGTTGTCGCAGAACCTAGGATTGCAGCACATTCACCTGCTAAATATGGATATCTTAATGAAGACTCTTTTTACCTCAGCCAGTGCCATCCTGATTGCGACCAGCCTGTCAGCAGGAGCTGCACAACCCGCCGCACCAAAAAATCCTCTCAGCGTACATGTATTGAACCTGCAGACAGGCTCACCAACAGCGGGTATTGAGGTTGAACTCGATCAGAAACAAAATAATAACTGGGTGAAATTAGCCAGCGGCAAAACCGACAGCAACGGCAGAATCAGCGCGCTGTTCCCGGAAGATAAAACCGCCAGCGCAGGCAGCTATCGCGTGGTGTTCAAAACCGGTGACTATTACAAAATGAACAATCAGAAGACCTTCTTCCCGGAGATTCCGGTGGAGTTCAATATGGAAAGCAACGGAGAGCACTACCATATTCCGCTGCTGTTGAGTCCGTTTGGTTATTCGACTTATCGCGGAAATTAAGTTCAAAACGGTCGCCATGAATGGCGACCCTACAGGTTTTCGGCGCACCTGGCTTAATTAAAGCGCCATCCCCCTTTCATTGAATGCCTTGCGCCAATGCGTTGGCGTGGTATTCAAGCGCTGTCTGAAGTGATGCCGCAAGGTTTCCGGCGATCCAAATCCCGCCTGCTCGGCAACCTGGTCAATGCTCAGCTTGCCGCTCTCCAGCAGTGCGCAGGCTTTTTCCAGCCGCACGCTCAACATCCACTCTCCCGGCGTGGTGCCGGTGGCGTCATGGAAGCGGCGTAAAAATGTGCGGCGGCTCATGCCGGCTTGCCTGGCGAGCTGATCAATCACCAGCGGCGTATTGAGGTGATTGCGTAAATCATCAAGCAGCGGCGAGAGATTTTTTGCCGCACGCTGCGGCACCGGCTGCTGGATCAGCTGCGCCTGATTCCCTTCACGTAGCGGCGGCGTCACCATACGGCGCGCGGTGCGGTTTGCCACTTCAATGCCATAATCGCGACGAATCAGATGCAGACACAAATCCACGCCCGCTGCGCCGCCCGCTGACGTAATAATGCTGCCCTCATCGACATAAATCATGCCGTGTTCAACCTGCACCTGAGGGAAGCGCTGCGCCAGTATTTCGGTGCTGTTCCAGTGTGCGGTAGCGCGTTTACCATCCAGCAAACCGGCAGCGCCCAACACGAAACTGCCTGCGCAGATCGAAACGATACGCGTGCCGTTGCGGTGTACTTTTTGTAATGCAGCGATAAGCGCATCCGATGCCGGTTCATGCACGCTGCGCCAGCCGGGAATCACGATGGTGCCCGCCTCGTCCAGCAGCTCAAGTCCGCCGTCGACCACCAAACGCACGCCGCCTTGCGCGCCGAATACGCCCTCCTCCACCGACGCCACGCTCAAATCATATAAAGGCTGGCCGAACGCGTCATCGACGCGCCCAAAAGCCTCAACTGCCGTGCCGAATTCAAAGGTACACAGGCATTCATACGCCAGCAAAACCATGCGGCGGTTAAACGGTGCAGGCGAACGGGCATGTAACGGAGCAATCATTTGCATTAAGGGTCACCGGAGAATTTGGCACGATCTTGACGATATATGGCATGCGGGCGGATTTCCACTGTCACGCCAATCTTTCATGCTGGCACGCTCTTAACGTATCGCAGGGAATGAGTATGAAAAACATGTTGGCGCTGATGGCGGTTTGTCTGGCCGCACTGATGTCGGGCCTGGAGATATCCAGCGTACCGGTGATTTTGCCAGTGCTGGAAAAAGAGATGCACACCAGTTTTCGCGAACTGCAGTGGATCATGAACGCCTACACGCTGGCTTGCACCGCCGTGTTAATGGCAACCGGCACGCTGGCAGACACTTATGGACGCAAACGTATTTTCATCATCAGCATTATCGCCTTCGGCGTGACGTCGGTGATGTGCGGGCTGGCGGGCAATGCATGGTGGCTGATCGTCGGACGTTTGCTGCAAGGATTAAGCGGTGGCGCGATGTTAACCTGCCTGATCGCCATTTTGTCATTCCAGTTTCCACAGGGAAAAGCGCGCAGTCGAGCGTTCGCCGCGTGGGGCATTACCTTTGGCTTTGGGCTGGGATTCGGGCCAATCATCGGCGGCATGCTGGTCGCCTGGTTTAGCTGGCAATGGGTGTTTTTGGTGCACGGCTTTATCGCCCTGCTGACGCTGATCCTCGCGCTGAAAAATGTGGTGGAATCACGTGATTCTGAAGCCAAAAAGCTCGATCTCGGCGGCCTGATCACCTTATCACTCAGCGTGGTCGGCGCAACCTACCTCATCACGCAGGGCAGCAGCCTCGGCTGGAGCAGCCTGGCAGCACAGCTTATTTTGCTGGTTACGCTGCTCAGCGCGCTGCTGTTTGTCTGGGTTGAGAAGCGTCATTCACACCCGATGTTTGATTTCTCGGTGTTCCGCATCCGCGCCTTTTCCGGTGCGCTGATGGGCTCGATTGGCATGAACTTCAGCTTCTGGCCGCTGATGATTTATCTGCCGGTCTATTATCAGAGCGGGCTTGGCTACAGCAGCATGGCAACCGGTTTGGCGCTACTAGCTTACACCTTGCCGACCTTACTGATGCCGCCGCTTGGCGAGAAGTTGGTGGTGCGCTTTGGCGCGGCGCGCATGATCCCGCTGGGATTATTCACCATCGGCGCGGGCTTTATGCTAATGAAGTTCGCCGTCGCGCAGCAGATGAGTTTACTGCCGGGCGCACTGCTCTCGGGTATCGCGCTTGGGTTGACCAACACGCCCGTCACCAACACCACAACCGCATCGGTGCCGGGAAATCGCGTTGGCATGGCGTCTGGCATCGATATCAGCGCGCGCCTGATTACGCTTGCCATCAATATCGCGCTAATGGGCAGCTTGCTGGTGGCGGGCATCGCGGCAAGTCTGCAACGCCTTATGCCGGGACAAAGTAGTGTGTATGCGCTGGCCGAGCACATCGCCGGCGGCGGCGAGGTTTCACTGACCCACGCTATTGCCGCGCAGGTGCTAACCGACGGATTTTCCGGCGTGCTGTTGTATGGCGCGGCAGGCGTGTGGGGATTGGCGCTGGCGAGTTATCTGCTGTTTAACCTCCGTCGCAAGGCGCAGGAACAATGTACGCCTTAGCTACGGATTAACCCATTTGCTGTTGGTGAGCGCTCCGTCTGAGCGGTAACTCAGTAACGCTCTTTGATTGTTTTCGCGCGCCAGCAGGCACCAATCCAGTTGGGTAATTTGGATGATCAAGACGCCGAAATTATCCTCGGCGTTACTGACATCGTTGGATTGGTTGTCAATGTCACTTCCCGGCGCAGCGCCAGCATAGGTTTGCTGCGTCCGGTGCGATAATCGTTGCCACGCCGCTGCAGCTAGTGCGCTGTATGCGGCGTGCAGCTCGACCGTGCCCTGCAACCGCAGCTGGGTTTTCGCGCTGTAACCCAAAACCGTAACCTCTGGATTCACCGCCAGCGCCTGCCATTTCGGGCTGCGCATATCGGTGTGGAATTCCAGCGTGCGTTTTTCACGGTCAACGGCGCGCAGCACCAGCGTTCTTGCCTGCGGCTTGCCTTGTAGATCAACGGATGCGAGCGTTAAGAAGTGAAACCCGGAATCAGGCTCGCGTGCGCCGGTTTCCAGTTGTTGCCAGCAAGCGGTATCAATCTCGCACAATGACATCTGTTGCTCCTGTTCGGTTACTGGTGACGCTCCACCAGCGCCAGAATCAGCGCCTGAAGTTCCGCTAATCCTTGCTGCTGGCTGATATCGCCACCTACCACCGCATTAGAAATCGCATCGGCAGCGCCTAACATTCCCCACATGCTGGCTTGCGGCAACGTTGCCTCGGCAAACCAGCCACGGAATTTTTCAATAAAATCGAGCTGGTACTTGCGCTTCACTTCCGCCAGCTCCGGCGAGCTATCAAGTGCTGACAGCACATCGGGGATTTCACGTCCCTGCGTCAACACGCAATCAACGTAACTCGACGCCACCACGTTAGCGCGCTCAACAAGGCTGGCACCGGCAGCATTCATTGCCGCCTCGATAATCGCGTTCTGACGCAGGTCGAAATCTTCATACAGCGCCGCGAGCAATCCGTGACGCGTACCAAAGTGATCGTAGACCACCGGTTTACTGACGCCCGCCTCTTCCGCCACGCGTCCTAACGTCAGCGCATCGCTGCCCTGCTCGCGCACCAGATTCCACGCCGCGCTGATCAGCTGCTGACGACGTGCCTGATGCGACAGGCGCTGGCGAGTGGGTTGCTTCATGCCGATTCCTTCACGTGAAAAAGTCGCTGCCCAAGTTGGTGGGCCAGCGTGTAATGCGCGTCGGGATAATGTTCATCGGTTGGCAGCAGCAATTCGCTGGTCACCACCGGCGCGCCGCAGTAGCCAAAAATTCCCTCATCGATCAGCGTGCGCATGCTGCTGAAATAGCCGCGACGCACATAGGTGCGCTGGCTTGCCGCGCCCAGCGCCAGCAAATGCACCTGCAAATGGCCGAGCTTTTTCACCACGGTTTGGCCATCATCATCGTACGCCCAACCTTGAGTGAAAACGCGATCGATCCAGCCTTTCAGCTGCGCCGGGAACGACCACCAATAGATGGGATAAACCAGCACCAGCGCATCCGCACGGTCCAGCCGCTGCTGTTCAGCCACAACGTCGGCAGGCGACGGCGCGACACTTTTGAACTGATCAACATCGGCCTGATTGAAGCGCGGATCAAACTGCTCCGCCGCCAGATCGGCAATTTCATAGCTGTGGCCACTCGCAGCAATACCATGCGCTACCTGCGAAACAAGGTGATGAGTATAGGAGTTGGGATCTGGATGAGCAGTAACAATCAGAGCATGCATAGCGACAACCTCCGTCATGAATAATCTACTAATAGTAACTTACCATTGGTAGGTTGTCAACTTTACCGCGCTCGCATCACGTGAAAAAAGCCTGCCGTCAACTAAACCGGCAGGCTTGTGAGGGTAACCGTTTTATCAAAACACCCAGCGTACGCCCGCGTTGTAATTCCAGCCTTGCACGCCGTTGCCGTCGATCTCTTTGCGATAATTGGCTTCGGCATACAGCGAGACATTATTGGTGAAAGCCGCATTGCCGCCGATGCCGGCATCCCACATCTGGCCGAACTTGCCGCTGTTGAAACTTTCGCTGACGTCGCTGTTGCTGGCACCGACATTCACTTTCGCTGTGCCGCCCCAGCCGCGATAGTAGTTAGTGCGCAGATACGGCGTATATTGCCCGCTGCCGCTGTCCTGCCAGGTACGCGCCAGACGCGCGCCGACGCGGCCAATGGTTTGGTCATAATCGTCGTAAGAGACTTTGGTTTGATCGTCGTCGGTGAAGTCATCCATCTTCAAATGCAGATGCAGCAGTTGCGCTTGCGGCTCAAGACGAATGCCGTTAGCCA